>NZ_CP121861.1:3395000-4192500 GCF_029772985.1 Bacillus stercoris
ACGACAACCATGCACCACCTGTCACTCTGCCCCCGAAGGGGACGTCCTATCTCTAGGATTGTCAGAGGATGTCAAGACCTGGTAAGGTTCTTCGCGTTGCTTCGAATTAAACCACATGCTCCACCGCTTGTGCGGGCCCCCGTCAATTCCTTTGAGTTTCAGTCTTGCGACCGTACTCCCCAGGCGGAGTGCTTAATGCGTTAGCTGCAGCACTAAGGGGCGGAAACCCCCTAACACTTAGCACTCATCGTTTACGGCGTGGACTACCAGGGTATCTAATCCTGTTCGCTCCCCACGCTTTCGCTCCTCAGCGTCAGTTACAGACCAGAGAGTCGCCTTCGCCACTGGTGTTCCTCCACATCTCTACGCATTTCACCGCTACACGTGGAATTCCACTCTCCTCTTCTGCACTCAAGTTCCCCAGTTTCCAATGACCCTCCCCGGTTGAGCCGGGGGCTTTCACATCAGACTTAAGAAACCGCCTGCGAGCCCTTTACGCCCAATAATTCCGGACAACGCTTGCCACCTACGTATTACCGCGGCTGCTGGCACGTAGTTAGCCGTGGCTTTCTGGTTAGGTACCGTCAAGGTACCGCCCTATTCGAACGGTACTTGTTCTTCCCTAACAACAGAGCTTTACGATCCGAAAACCTTCATCACTCACGCGGCGTTGCTCCGTCAGACTTTCGTCCATTGCGGAAGATTCCCTACTGCTGCCTCCCGTAGGAGTCTGGGCCGTGTCTCAGTCCCAGTGTGGCCGATCACCCTCTCAGGTCGGCTACGCATCGTCGCCTTGGTGAGCCGTTACCTCACCAACTAGCTAATGCGCCGCGGGTCCATCTGTAAGTGGTAGCCGAAGCCACCTTTTATGTTTGAACCATGCGGTTCAAACAAGCATCCGGTATTAGCCCCGGTTTCCCGGAGTTATCCCAGTCTTACAGGCAGGTTACCCACGTGTTACTCACCCGTCCGCCGCTAACATCAGGGAGCAAGCTCCCATCTGTCCGCTCGACTTGCATGTATTAGGCACGCCGCCAGCGTTCGTCCTGAGCCAGGATCAAACTCTCCGATAAATGGATCACAGGTTAAGTTCACCGCATCCTGCGGCGACACCTGTGTGACCTGCGTCATGCAGGCCCTAGTTTGACTGACTACGCACATCGCTGTGCGATTTATAAAAATGAATTAACAGGTACGTTTTGTCTTGTTTAGTTTTCAAAGATCATTTTCACTTCTTGGTGAAGCGACTTTATCAATATAACATTTTGACTTTCTATTGTCAAATGTTTTTTTGATTTATTTCCCCGCCGCTGTGAGCTTATTTTCTCAGAAGCGCATCAGCGACGTTTAATAATATAACACGGTCAAGAAACAGAGTCAACACCTTTTTTAAAAGAATATCCTCGGTGATAGACAGCCTGTCCTTTCGTTTCTATTTGGCTGACGTTGATAAGTCCCTTTTCTGTCAAGTAATCAAGCATAACGCCAAGATCCTGTGTAAAGTGCTTTAGGTCATGATGTTGAAGAAGCTCACCGAATTGCCAAATGTCTTTTTCTTTCATGACTTCGAAAAGATGCGCCGAACCGATCTCTGCTTTAGAATGGATAAGAAAATCATTTGCTAAGAATAATAATTCTAGTCTTTTTTCCAAGCTCTCGTGACTTTCAATCAGCTCGGAATATAATTTGTACACTTGGGGCTCCATCTGGCGCACTTGGCTCCACACCGTGGTTTCGGGATGAAATCCTCTGTCGATTACTTCAATACGTGCTAAATGATGCAACGCATGAACAACTGCGTTGTAGGCATCTAAAAATTGATTGGCTTCAAAAAAAGCTTTTCCTTCAACATACCTTCTGATTAATTTGCCGTATTCAAGTCCGATCTTCAGTTTACGTTCGGCAAACGGAAATGTATTCAGCCTGTCAATCAGTTCAGCAACGTATTCATTACGGTCAAACAAGATTCTGCCATTTACAATCCAATCTATGATTCTTCTATTTGTTCCAAGCAAAATCCATTCTTGAATCTGAGAATCTGTTACCACATGCAAAGAAGCTGTTTGATGATCGAATTCATAGTGCTTTATAAAAACTGGCTCATCAGCATCCTTTACAATCACCAGCAAAGCTGCGTCAAAGTTATCTGTTAAGGAAGATGTTTTGTTTCTTCTCTCAATCATAATGACAGCTAATGTATTGGGGTGACTTGCTCTTTCTTGGTAAATTGGGCGGAGAAGATTTTCCATCACTATTCCTCCAATGCAATTGTTCAAATTTTTTTATTCTCTATTTGATTCAATTCTATGGTTAAAACGAAATTCCTTTTTTCTAAACACATTGAACTATTATAAACAATTTCACAGCAAGTCTCCATAAGTAAATTCCAGTTCAACCGAAAACATGAAGAAAATCCCATCGGGTTTGTGCTATAGTTAAATCAGAGGGGGATGGACATGGCGAAATACTCCAGCAAAATTAATAAAATCAGAACATTCGCGTTAAGTTTGGTTTTCGTTGGGTTTATCATTATGTACATCGGGATCTTTTTCAAAGAGTCAGTTTTGCTTTCTAGTTTGTTTATGATACTTGGGCTTTTATCGATCGGTCTCAGCACGGTTGTTTACTTTTGGATTGGAATGCTTTCGACTAAAGCGGTTCGCGTCATTTGTCCAGGCTGTGATAAAGAGACAAAGGTTTTAGGAAGAGTCGATATGTGCATGCATTGCCGAGAGCCGCTGACTTTAGATAAGGGATTAGAAGGAAAAGAATTTGATGAGTCTTATAATAAAAAGAAAATGTCGAAATAAAATAAGCTGACCGTTTCGTGCGGTCAGCTTATTTTTAATGATTTTCTTTTTTCGAACACTCTTGGCAGACGCCGTAAATTTCTAAACGGTGGTGGCTTACCTTGAAGCCCGTGACGTGGGCAGCAAGCTGCTCAACTTCGTCAAGGCCCGGGTAATGGAAGTCCACAATTTTCCCGCAGTTTTCACAAATCGCGTGATAGTGATCGGATGTGACAAAATCGAATCTGCTGGAAGCATCACCGTATGTGAGCTCTTTTACCAAACCTGATTCTCGGAACACACGCAAATTGTTATATACCGTCGCTACGCTCATGTTAGGAAATTTCCCTTCCAGAGCTTTATATATATCGTCCGCTGTTGGATGAGCCATAGAGTTAACGAGATATTCCAGAATCGCATGACGTTGAGGAGTAATGCGAACTCCGGTTTCCTTCAACGTTTCTAAGGCTTCTTTTAGTTCATGTGCAGCCATCCGTCATGCACCTCTCTTCTAAAAAAAATTCTTACATTGTAATGTTTATAATTAGTGTAACTCTTTCTACGATAATTTGTCAATTGATATCAGGGTAAAAGTAAGCATATCATTTGAGGCTGAAAGACGAATTTACTTTTCCGACATATCCTTGAGGGTTTGAAGCGCTTCGGCTACATGGTCTTTCACTTTTACCTTTCTCCATTCTTTAACGAGACGGCCTTCTTTATCAATTAAAAAAGTGGAGCGCTCGATTCCCATATATTCTTTTCCGAAGTTTTTCTTCAGCTTCCACACATCAAACGCTTCCGCCAGCTTATGCTCATCATCAACAAGAAGCAGAAATGGAAGATCATGCTTCTCTTTAAATTTTCCGTGTTTTTCCTGGCTGTCCGGGCTGACACCGATAATGACGGCATCCAGTTCACTGAAGCTTTCGTGATTGTCCCGAAAATCACAGGCTTCCGTTGTACACCCCGGTGTCATGTCCTTTGGATAAAAATAAAGCACAATATACTTTCCTTTATAATCCGATAATTTTACTGTTTCCCCATGATCGCCTTTTAACTCAAGCTCAGGCGCTTTTTGTCCGATTTCTATAGTCATTACGTTACCTCCGGATGTTTTTTTATTAAGCGTATCCAATTCTTGTCCAGATTACAACCATCTCAGCTGCATCTGAAGCCCAAAGCCATTGTTCTTGTTCGGAAGCATGCTACAATAGAAAGGACGCATGGAGATATAGGAGGTTTTTATTCTTGCATACAAAATCAATTGAACTTCACAATGAGGCATTAGAGCACATTGTCGGCGGTGTAAACAGCCCGTCTAGATCATATAAAGCAGTCGGCGGCGGTTCTCCCGTTGCAATGGAGAAAGCAAGCGGCGCTTATTTTTGGGATGTGGACGGCAACAAATACATCGATTATTTAGCGGCGTATGGTCCGATTATTACAGGACATGCCCACCCGCATATTACAGAAGCGATTAAAAAAGCGGCAGAGAACGGTGTATTGTATGGAACACCGACGAAACATGAAGTTACATTTGCAAAGATGCTCAAAGAAGCTATTCCCGCTATGGACAAAGTAAGATTCGTCAATTCGGGAACAGAAGCCGTTATGACGACCATTCGCGTGGCCCGCGCATATACAGGCCGGACAAAAATCATTAAATTTGCAGGCTGCTATCACGGGCATTCGGACCTTGTGCTTGTCGCTGCAGGCTCCGGCCCGTCCACTCTCGGCACTCCGGACTCAGCCGGTGTACCAAAAAGCATTGCAAACGAAGTGATCACTGTTCCATTTAATGATATCGACAGCTATAAAGAGGCTCTTGATAAATGGGGCAGTGAAATCGCGGCAGTTCTCGTTGAACCGATTGTCGGCAACTTCGGTATCGTTGAGCCAAAAGAAGGTTTCTTAGAAAAAGTAAATGAATTGACGCACAATGCAGGCGCTCTCGTTATTTACGATGAAGTCATTACGGCTTTCCGCTTTATGTATGGCGGCGCGCAGGATCTCTTACAGGTGAAACCGGATTTAACAGCGCTCGGAAAAATTATCGGCGGCGGACTTCCGATTGGCGCCTATGGCGGCAAAAAAGAAATCATGGAGCAGGTAGCTCCGCTAGGGCCTGCTTATCAGGCAGGAACAATGGCAGGGAACCCCGCTTCCATCCTATCAGGCATTGCTTGTCTGGAAGTGCTCAAAGAGGAAGGCGTGTATGAAAAGCTTGATCACCTTGGCGCAATGCTGGAGGAAGGCATTTTACAGCACGCAGAAACACACGGCATCACAATTACTGTCAATCGCTTAAAAGGCGCACTCACGGTTTATTTCTCTGATGAGAAAGTCGAAAATTATGAGCAGGCTGAACGTAGTGACGGAGAAACATTCGCTGCGTTTTTCAAACTGATGCTGGAACGCGGAGTTAATTTAGCACCTTCTAAGTATGAAGCCTGGTTTATCACGACAGCACATACAGAGCAGGATATTAAAGACACGCTTGAGGCGGTCGAGGATGCTTTTAAACATCTTAAAAACTAGAAATTGACACCTTGGACAGGAGCATTGAGCTCCTGTTTTTTTATGGATTCAAATAACGTGTAAGATTTTGGTCTTTTTCTAGAAAAATAGCTTGAATATTTGTATCGATCCCTGTATATTACTTAATTGTTTAGCAAATAAACTAACCGGGAATTTTAAGGATTAGCCCATTTGCTATGTCACACAATTTACTATAGAAAGGAATGCACGCACAAACCAATGAAACTTGGTGCCCGCATTTTCAAAACCGGGATTGCGATTACACTTGCCCTTTATTTGGCTTCGTGGATCGGGCTTCCCGCGCCGATTTTCGCTGGAATTGCAGCGATATTTGCGATTCAGCCGTCGATTTACCGCTCTTTTCTCATTATTATTGACCAGGTTCAGGCAAATATCATCGGAGCTGTGATTGCCACAGTGTTCGGCCTAATTTTCGGACCCAGCCCGATTATGATCGGGTTAACAGCAGTTATTGTCATTACAATCATGCTGAAACTTAAAATTGAACATACAATTTCAATTGCTCTTGTAACAGTCATTGCGATATTAGAATCTGCCGGTGACGACTTTTTAATGTTCGCGCTGATCAGAACAAGCACAGTCATCTTAGGGGTGCTTTCTTCCTTTATCGTCAACCTTGTGTTTTTGCCTCCTAAGTACGAAACAAAGCTGATTCATAATACCGTCGAAAACACCGAAGAAATTATGAAGTGGATCAGATTGTCCATGCGGCAGTCGACAGAGCATTCGATTTTGAAAGAGGATATTGAAAAACTGAAAGAAAAAATGATCAAGCTTGATCAGACATATCTTCTATATAAAGAAGAAAGAAGTTACTTTAAGAAAACGACTTATGTGAAATCAAGAAAGCTTGTCCTGTTCAGACAGGCCATTATTACTGCAAACCGGGCGCTTGATACATTGAAGAAGCTGCATCGTCTGGAAAACGAGATCTATCATATGCCGGAAGAGTTTCAGGAAACACTGACTGAAGAGCTTGATTACCTGCTTTACTGGCATGAACTGATTTTAATGAGGTTTGTCGGCAAAATCAAGCCGCATGATGACGCGGATGAAGAAGGCATTCGATATAAGCAGCTTTTAACAAAGTCCTTTTTAAAAAATCAGCAAAATACGGATGAGGAGCTTATTGATTACAACATGCTCAATATTATGGCAAGCGCCGTAGAGTACCGCGAGCAGCTCGAACATTTAGAAACACTCATCACAAGTTTTCAAACGTATCATCCGAAAGACTGCGAAATAGAAACAGAAGAGTAACCCGGTTAAACAGCCGGGTTTTTTTATAAAAAAAAATCTTATATCCTTCGTTAAAAGGATATAAGATTGATGTTTTAGTTCAAATTTTGAATGGTAAATAAGTGCTTGTACTGGCTGTCATAGTCCATGAGTTCATCATGGGTTCCGGTTTCAATGATTGTGCCGTTTTCCATGACGACAATCTTATCCGCATGTGTGATCGTCGATAAACGGTGGGCGACAACAAAAGTTGTTCTGTCCTTCGCCAGTTTGTCCATCGCTTCTTGAATATAATGCTCACTTTCCAGATCAAGAGCGGATGTCGCTTCATCTAAAATAAGGAGCGGCGGATTTTTTAGAAATACGCGCGCAATTGAGATCCGCTGCTTTTGTCCGCCTGAAAGCTTAACGCCTCGTTCCCCCACCCGGGTCTCATATCCTTCTGGAAAACCCATGATAAATTCATGGGCATTTGCAGCTTTGGCGGCTTCAATAATTTCTTCAAGAGTGGCATCAGGTTTGCCGATTGCGATATTCTCCCGAATCGTTTCACTGAATAAAAAGGTATCCTGCAGCACCATGCCAACCTGGTTGCGAAGGCTTCTTGCTTCATAATCGCGAATATCCGTCCCATCAATCAGCAGTCTGCCGCTTGAAACATCATAAAACCTCGGGATCAGGCTGACGAGCGTTGATTTTCCTCCTCCGCTCATGCCGACGAGAGCTACAGTTTCCCCTCTATTTACTTTTAAAGAGACATCATGGAGAATGTTTTCTTTTTCCTTTTCATATTGAAACGAAACGTTTTGAAACTCCACTCCTCCGCGAATCTGATCGGCCTTTATCGCATTTGGTTTATCAGTGAGTTCATAGGGCTCGTCGATAAATTCAAACACCCTGTCCATTGATGCGATTGACTGTGTCAAGGTTGTAGAGGAATTGATCAGTCTTCTAACTGGGTTGTACATTCTGTCAATATATCCGACAAACGCGACCATTGTTCCGACTGTCAGCGGTCCATTAATGACAAAATAGCCGGCGCACGCAATGACGATGAGCGGCGCCAAATCTGTAATGGTATTAACGACCGCAAAGGTTTTGGCATTCCAATTCGTGTGGCTGATGGCCTTATCTAAGAAATGACCATTTTTCTCATTAAATTGAGCCTGTTCATGGTCTTCTATTGCAAAGCTCCTGATGACCGGCATGCCTTGAATGCGCTCGTGCAAATGCCCCTGTACTTGAGCTAGCGCCTGTGAGCGCTCCCTTGTCAGCTTTCGTAAACGGCCGTAAAAATACTTCACTGATATGCCGTATAATGGGAATAAAACGATAGAGATCAGTGTTAATTTTATGTCCAGCGTCAGCATGATAGAGATCACGATCAAAATCGTCAGCATATCTAGCCATATATTCATCAGGCCTGTGATGACAAAATCCTTTGTTTGTTCCACATCATTGATCACTCGGGAAATGACTTCCCCTGTTCTTGTATTCGCATAAAAACGAAGGCTGAGTTTCTGTATATGGTCAAACAGCTTGGCTCTTATGTCATAAAGCACCTTGCTGGCCGTCCACTGGGCAAAATATTGCCGATAATATTCAACAGGCGGGCGCAAAATTAAAAATAAGGCGAACATGATCGCCATAATCGTGAACAATGACGTTGTTTTGTCACTAGCCGTGCCGCCTCCTTGAATAATGTCGTCAACTACGTACTTCAGAAGCAATGGGAGAGCAAGCGGAATGGAGAATTTTACGATCCCGATTAACACTGTAACGAAAATTTGCTTCTTATAAGGTTTGACGAATTGCATGTAGCGTTTCATAACCCCCACGTTGATTCCCCCTCTCTCTTGATCATGATGTGTGTGAGCCCATGTGAAAAACCTGTTGTACCCCGCAACAGGTTTTTACGTAACCATTATTTTGTATAGCGCAAATACCGTTCATACCACATATCAACAAACTCGGGCGCAAACGGTCCCTGACGCTGGTGAATCCAATGGAGCAGCGTGTTTAAGTAGTCTCTTAATATACTGTCGATTTCTTTTGGATAATTCATGGCTTTCCGGTGATCATCATATTCGTCTTCATCGAGAATATTGTAGGTCATGTCAGGGAAAACCTTAACATCTAAGTCATAATCGATATATTTAATTGCTTCGCCATCATAGGCAAACGGAGAACTGATGTTGCAATAATAATGAACCCCGTCTTCCCTCAGCATCCCGATGACATTAAACCATTGTCTTGCGTGAAAATAACAGATTGCGGGCTCTCTGGTTATCCATGTCCGGCCGTCTGATTCGGTTACCATCGTCCGGTCATTGGCCCCGATGACACACATTTCTGTACTTTTTAAGATTGTTGTCTCATTCCAAATTCTATGAATCAGCCCGTTGTGCTTATAGCTGTGAATTTGAATGGTTTCTCCTTCCTTGGGATAGCCCATATTTCTCCCCTACTTTCTATAAAGCCCTACAGTTAGTATGTCCAAATTTGCTTACCGACAACGTCTTTTACCTATTATAACGTTACAATTTGAAAAATGAAAATAAAAGAGCCATTCCGGCCGGGGAATGGCACATTCCTGCACTACACAAAGGAAGACGGCTTTTCTGAGCTGCGATAAGAACGAATGACCTGCTCTGTCTGCTTTTGAAACATATCTTGTATATCGGCAAGGTGTTTCCGTTTTACCGCAATTTCAGCCTGAATCCCCCGCAGCCTTGCATCCCTTTCCAAATGCCTGAGTTCCGCTTCAATTTGTTTGCAGCGGTCGAGCTCTGATTGGAGATCGAGAAGCTTATCCATCGTTTTCATCTGTTCACTTACCAGCTTTTCAAATTCCGTCATCGGTTCCTCCTTCAGCCTGGTGAAAGTATAAACGTTTCCTCCTTTAATCATTTCGATCTCCATAAAGCAAACCCTTTGACTCATTCTGTAGACCTTCCACAAGTTTTGTCGTTTTTTAAACAGAAAAAAGCACTTCCACCCGAAGATGAAGTGCTTTTTTCTGTTTCAGTGATTAGCTGTTTTGTTGTTTGTTTTGTTCAGCAGATTGGTTTTGTTGTCTTACCTGCTGTGTGTCAGTTTCACTAGCGAATTCAGTGCCGAATTGACCTTGTTGGCCAGCTGATTGCTGGTTTTGTTTTCTAACTTGCTGAGCGTTTGTTTCGCTAGCAAATTCAGTGCCGAATTGACCTTGACCAGCAGCTGATTGTTGGTTTTGTTTTCTAACTTGTTGAGCGTTTGTTTTGCTGAAATTATTTGAGTTAGCCATTGTTATCACCTCCACGGTCATTAGAATGTGCAGGTGATCGTATAGCTATTCCTCTTTTTTAAAAATTTTTAAACGAGCAGTGAGCGTCCGCCGTCAACGATAATAGTCTGTCCGCGGATCATGTCAGCCTTGGAAGACACTAGAAACTCAACGGTATCAACCATGTCTTTAATTTCGACCATGCGGCCCGCCGGTGTGTTTTGGCGCGCATCCTCAAGCAAATCTTCTCTATTCGGGAAGTGTTTCAGCGCATCTGTGTCGATCGCTCCGCCTGAAACAGCATTGACGATAATTTGTTTTGGTGAAAGCTCAACCGCAAGATAACGTGTTAAAGCCTCTAACGCTGCTTTTGATACACCAACCGTGGTGTAGTTTTCAAGGTAGCGGATTGAGCCTAATGAACTGATGCTGACAATGTGCCCGCCTCCGTTCTTCTCCATTAGCTTGGCAGCTTCCTGAGCGCAGAAAAGCAATGCTTTCGCATTAATGTTCATCGTCCAGTCCCAGTGCGTTTCTTCTAGTTCCATGACAGGTCTCAGAACGCCTGAAGCGGCATTATTGACAAAAACATCAAGTCTGCCGAACGTTTCATCAATTTGCTGAAACATTTCTTTGATTTTTGCAGGCTGTCCTACGTTTGCTTTTACGACAAGCACTTTAACACCAAGCTTTTCGATTTCTTCCGCTGTTTCTAGTGCTGCTTTTTTGCTGCGGGCATAGTTAATGACGATGTTATAGCCGTTCTCAGCAAGTCTGATCGCGGCCGCTTTTCCGACACCGCGGCTGCTTCCTGTTACGAGTGCACATTTATTTTGTTCCATTTTTCCTCATCTCCTTGTAGCGTATAGTTCTTTTATTTCCACAAACAATAATGGCAAGAACTTTAAAGGGGGACTTCTGTTATGTATGTCGGACGTGATATGAGCGAATTGAGCATGGTTTCCAAAAAAGATTGGAAGAACAGTGAACTCGCTTATTTTCATCATGCCTTTCAGCAAATTATGCCTTACTTGAACGAAGAAGGCCAATCAAAATACCGGGAATTAACGCAAGAAATTGAAGCGCGCGGCGGAATGAAGCGCAATGAAGCGGACTACAGCCACGGCACGCGCGTTTCTTACGATTAAGAATGGTTTACGGAGCAGCCGAGTATGAGGCTGCTTCCCCTGCCATTTTCCAGATTTTTTGATGTGACACCGGGAACGCAAATTGTTCGAGCTCTTCTTTCGTTACTTTTTTCAGCTCGGCGGTATCCGACACTTGTTTTACTTTACCGAAAAACACAGAAATATTCCATACCAGGTGGGTGAAAACGTGCTCGACTACACCTTGCAGATCACTGATATCAGCTTGTATCCCATATTCGTTTTCTAGAAATGCTATGAGCTGTTCACGCTCAGTTTTGATCCCTTTTTGGGTTTCAAGATTAGGGAATTCCCATAAGTTGGCGAGCAAACCTTTAGACGGCCGTTTGTGGATATACACTTGTCCGTCTTCGTCGGTCAGTACGATCGCGGCCATTGTTTTGATCCCGGGCTTTTTCTTTTTGCTTTTGACCGGAAGCTCCCGTTCAGTGCCTTCTTCAAATGCTGAGCAATGCTGCTGAACCGGGCATAGCAGGCATGAAGGTGATTTTGGCGTACAGATCAAGGCTCCAAGCTCCATCAAGCCCTGATTAAATTCAGAAGGTTTTTCTTTGGAAATAAAAGCTCGTATAGCGTCTTCAAAGATCGTTCTTGTTTTTGGTTTGGCAATATCATCCCAAATAGAAAGAATTCTGGACATGACACGCATCACATTTCCGTCAACCGCGGGAATGGGTTTATTGTAGGCTATACTGAGCACCGCTCCCTTTGTATAAGGGCCGACGCCTTTTAACCCGCCAAATTCTTTCTCGTTTGAAGGGACAATGCCGCCGTATTCCTGTTTTACTTCTTTTACTGCGCTTTGCAGGTTTCTGACTCGCGAATAATAGCCGAGTCCTTCCCATGCTTTCAGCACCTTTTCTTCATCCGCATCAGCGAGCGCTTCCACTGTCGGGAATTGTTCCACAAATCGCAGAAAGTAAGGAATCACAGTCTCTACTCTCGTTTGCTGCAGCATGACTTCAGACACCCACACTTTATACGGATCTTGGTCCTCTCTCCACGGCAGAACGCGCTGCTCTCTTTCAAACCATGTGATTAAATCATCGCGAAATTGCTGTATGTCTTTTTGTTTTAATTTGTCTTCAAGTACGTTCATATGTGTTTCTCCCCAGTCTTTCGCGCCCCGCTTTTCTTTAGACTGTTTTTTGTTGTACACTAAGGGCACAGTACGATAATATGTTACATTAAATAGTAGTAAAGAAAAAGCGGAAACATATGAGAACGATTGAATCAGTTTAAAAATTGGGTATATGAAAATGGGGAATTTCTTACAAAGTGAATGTGCAGGTCATCCTGCAAGGAGGTCACCTATGGATACGGGCACACATGTCGTTATGGGCATCGCACTGGGCGGTATTGCGACGCTTGATCCTGTTGTCGCATCAGATCCGGCAATGGCTCACGCTGTTATGATCGCAACGCTTGCGGGCTCTCAGGCTCCGGATATTGATACTGTGTTAAAGCTTAAAAACAATGCTGTTTATATAAGGAATCACAGAGGATTTACCCATTCAATTCCCGCCGTTTTGTTTTGGTCTGTCATCATCCCGGCGATTCTGTATTTATTTTATCCTCAGGCCAATTTTCTGCACCTGTGGCTGTGGACGCTGCTGGCCGTTGTTTTGCATGTCTTCGTCGATATATTCAACGCCTATGGGACACAAGCCATTCGTCCGTTTTCGAAAAAATGGGTTGCGCTTGGGCTGATTAATACGTTTGATCCGTTTATTTTTATCAGCCATCTGGCAGCTATTGCGATTTGGTATGTAGGCGGCAGTCCCGGCATCACGTTTCTCAGCTTATATATCATATTGGCAGGCTATTATTTGGTGCGCCTGATCATGCAGCTGAGAATTAAACGAAAGCTTCATGAGATGATTCATGATGAGATTGAAAGCATTATTATTTCTCCAACGATGAAATTCAGGCAATGGCGAATCGCAGTGACAACAGCACATGCTTTCTATGTAGGAAGAAGCATGGAAGGACACGTCGTGATTCTGGATACATTTAATCGAGTGCCTGTTCCTGAAACCGATGTAATGCATGCGGCAAAGCAGGATGATAACATCGCGGCGTTTCTGTCCTTTTCTCCGGTTTACCGGTGGGAAGTGGATACGTTTAAAGATCATTATGAGGTGAGATTTATCGACCTGCGTTATCGGAGTAAAGGCCATTATCCTTTTGTGGCAATTGTTCATATCGGCCATGATCTTACGATTCGTTCGTCCTATACGGGATGGATATTCAGCGAAGAAAAACTTCAGAAAAAATTAAAGCTCGGCTCTATATAGAGCCGGGCTTTTTACGTCTTATATATAAAACAGCAAGCAGCAGACTGACGAGAGATATGATCGCCGATATGTTGAAGTATGGCGGATAGTAAGTCAGCTCAATGTGATTGTCTCCCTTTTGCGCCTTGAAGCCTATAAAAGCATAATCCGCTTTTTCGATCTTCTGTGTGTGTCCGTTGATCTTCAGCTCCCAGCCTTTTTCATATGGGATCGGGAGCATGATGTACTGGTCTTTTGACAGATGATATGTAAAGGTCAGTTGATTTTTGTTCCAATTCAGTTTCTCTGCTTTCTCTGTTTTATGTTGCAATACAGCGTTTTTCAGCGTTTCATAATTCTCTTCATAGAGCGCTATATTTCTCAGCTCATAGGTTCCTTTCGGAAGATGGATTGAGATATGGCCTGATTTAGGCACTCTGACCGTAATATCATTTACACCGGTTTTATAGATCGATTTGTTCGATTTCCTTGTTGTGACATAATCATTTACCTTTAATGTAAATCCTTTGTCTTTTGCTTTGCTTTTCAAATAAAAGCTGACATAGTAGTCTCCCGGAGCGGATGATGGCTGTTTCGGAGTGATGAGCAGCTCTCCTCCGTTTTCTCCAGTTACGGTGAGCAGTCCGTTTTGATAATGAGCTTGTTTTGCGGTAATGTCCGACTTGGTGATCAAATTGGCCGGTTTTGGTGTCTGCTCGGTTTTTCCAGATGGATCTTTTAATATGATTCCTTTCAGCATCGCCTGTTCTTTCGCAAGAGCGGGCAATTGGTCCAGCTCACTTTCACTGTATATGGCATCCGCTGTTTTGACGAATGGAAGCATGTACTCATTCTCATAAACCGCATAATGCTCTGTTTCTAAATGCTTTTTGAAGCCGTACGGGACGCTGGCTGCGTTTGTTTTTTCCGTCATATAATATTTGCCATAAAGCAGGCTGTATAAATTCGTCCTGTCTCCCAATGACGCATAACGGCTGACGCTTTCCCTGCCCATATCGATGCTTAAATCATTCCAATAGAAGGCCAGCAGATCTTTATTTAAAATGCTGGAATAGGCGCTGAAGCCATTAAATCCGTAAATGATTGGCGTATTATTGCGGACACCGTTCATCCAGTCGATTCTCATGAGCGGGTCATTGTCTTCCTTTTGTAAACGTCTGATGAGCTCAGATGATTCTTGCCCTCTGTATTCCTCACTTGTAAGATATTCTCTTGTCACACTATCCAGATCGCCGCCTTCTGAGAGTGCGTATTTTTGATAGGAGTTGGCGACAAACAGCGAAGAAAGAATGATGATACCGTACACAGCCACTTTTGCCTGTTTTTTCGCAAAAGCTGCAGCAAACAAGGCTGCGATTGTCATGAGTAAGAGCAATAGAATGCTTTCATTCGCAGGCTTCCATATATCGAGCTTATACCTTTGGATATGATACAAGTAAAGAAGCAGGACGATAGCTATGGCCGGGAGCAGTTCTTTCCGTTTCAGTTCAGACAGCTGTGACAAACCAGCCGCCGCTGCTCCCGCAATGGTAAAGGCCAAAACATATTCAAACCGGTTTTGCGGGGCGGAAAAGCCGTTAAAGACGCTTGCCGCATACGGACTGAAATGAAAAAGAATAAACAGCAGGCTCAATCCGGCAAACAGGCGAAACACACGGTTTTTGTAAAAAGACATCATAAACAAAAACAGCAGAAAAGCGGCCGGCACAATGATGATCCGGCTCGAAAATAAGATATTATCATCGAAATTGAGCCACTCTATTTTCTGGCTGTATGGAGGGCGCAGGTTGTTTAAATAACCGTATACCACCGGCACAAACACCGCCGCACTGATGCCAAAAGAAATAAGGCCCGAAACCAGAAACAATCTGCATTGAACCCATCTTTTCACTTCATCCTGTTCCAGTCTGATCAGCCATCTGAACAGCACGTAGATTCCGATGAATATAAGGTTTATGTATGCAAAGTAAAAATTGTTGATGAACGTCAGCGAACACGCAACAATAAACCACGCCGGACGCCGCTCTCTAATGATTTTTTCTGCGCCAAGCACAAGCAGCGGAAGCCAAACCATTGTATCAGTAAAAAATTCCCAATACGCTTCGTGACGGAAATAAATAATCGAGACGCCGTATAACACGGCTCCCGTAAACGATGCCGCTCTATGCTTGAGAAGATAGTGAAAAACAGAAGCGGACGTAAAGATGATCAAGCTCAATTTGAAAATACTGATAAAAACAGCTGACTCTGCCCAAAAAAGCGTACCCGCTTCTCCGATAAACTGGAGGGCTTGAAGCAGCCAGACAACGGCGGACACAGCTAGAAATAGAAAAGAAGCAGAAAAATAATAGCCGAGCTGACTGAATGTGCCGCCGCCAAGTCCGAATGAATAATTGTAGAAAAAATTCCCGTGTGTATATTGGTCAAATAATAATTTTTTAAATACGATCATTTGCGCAAGCCCGTCACCCGGACCTGTCATATATCTGCCTTCCGCCCATTCTTTCACAAAAAAAGCGTGTGCCAGAACGGACACCAGCAGACTGGCCGCATAGATCATGACATGTTTTCTTTTCATATACATTCTCCAGTCTTGCTTTTAAGATGATAGACACGCAAAAAAAGCACTGCCAATGACGCTTGGTGATTTCAGTGCATTTTTGTCAGACGCCGCACGCTTTTTAATTCGTTCGTTTCAGGCAGGTCTTTGTTTGGGATATTCGCTTCTTTGATCAAATAATGCGGGCGTTTTTTTGTTTCATAATAAATTCGGCCGATATATTCGCCTATAATCCCGAGGCTTAACAGCTGTACTCCGCCAAGAAATAACACAGCTGAGATAATTGTAAAATACCCAGGCACAGAAATACCGTTAGTCAGAATTTTAACGAATGTGGCAATGATATAAATGATGGAAAGCAGCAAGATGAAAATGCCGGTGTAAAAACATAATCTCAGCGGCTTATGATTAAATGAAACGACGCCGTCCATGCCGTAATTAAACAGACTGCTGAACGACCATTTGGATGTGCCGTTTTTCCGTTCGACATTTTCATAAAACACAATTTTCTGATCAAAGCCGATCCAGCAAAAAAGGCCTTTTGAGAAGCGGTTTCCTTCGCTCAGCTTCAAAAGAGCATTTACAGCTTGGCGGCTTAACAATCTGAAGTCACCCACACCATCACGCAAATCGACTTCCACCGCTTTATTAATGAACTTGTAATACATTGATGATAAGAGTGAGCGGACAAACCCGTCCCCTTTTCTGTTCCTTTGGGCAATCACCTGGTCATACCCTTCTTCGTAGCCTTTGATAAATTCCTTCAGCAAATATGTCGGATGCTGCAGATCGGCATCCATTACAATTACCGCCTCGCCCTGAACATGCTCAAAGCCCGCCAAAATCGCGGCTTCTTTTCCAAAATTCCTAGAAAAAGATATATATTTCACCCGGCTGCACGTCACTGCCAAGTCTTTGATCTGCTGAAGTGTGTCATCAACGCTTCCGTCATTTATGAAGAATATTTCATAGTCATAATGAATGTTTTTAAATTCCTTTTTTAAAGATTCATGAATGAGTTTGACATTATACCCTTCATTGTAAGACGGGATAATAATCGAGATTAATCCTTGCTTCATTAAGGCACCTTCTTTTTATTATTCTTTTTAAGTATTGCCTTAGGGGAGTTTTACACAAATCTTCAGTAAGGCTATTCCTTTTTTTAAAGTCGTTTAAACCTATTTTTTGTTACAATTTTATGGTGACATTCATGATTTTTAATGTTATTTTGTCATGTTTAAAACAGACTATGAAAAAATCGCACAGAAAAAGTCTGCCATTATGACAGACGGATGGAGAGAAAATTTTTCTTATTGGTTCTTAAGATATTCCAAAATCAGCTGATTGACGATGGCTGGTTTTTCGTGGTTAATCCAATGGGATGCTTCATCTACAAAGATGAGATGTCCATTCGGGCATTGCTTTTCCGTCTCTTTCGCAAGCTTTCTGCTCAAAAAGCGGTCTTCCATTCCCCAGATCATCCGGTAAGGTGCTGTTTCGTAAGGCGGTTTCTCTGCAAGGCTTCCTTTTCTGAGGGCTCTGTACCAGTTCAGCATAGCTGTCAGTGCACCCGGCTGTTTCCACGCTTCTTTGTACCTGCTGACATCATCGGACGAAAAAATCTCCGGACGGGCCGATAATCCAATCGCTTTGTCTAATGTTTCATAATCATTTTCCCTTAGTGATGCCTCCGGTATGTCTGGCAGTTGAAAGAATGCGATATACGAGCTTTTCAGCCACTGCGGCGGATAAAGCGGCGTTACGGTTTTCATGACGTGCGGGTGCGGGATGTTGATCGCGATCAGTTTTTCAAGATATTCCGGGCGTGTGGAAGCCAAATGCCATGCGACAGCCCCTCCCCAGTCATGCCCGATGACAATTGCTTTTTCATCAGTGAATTGCGTAATAAGTCCGATGATATCATCTCTTAATGTATCAATCCGGTACGAATCAATTCCTTCCGGTTTGTCACTGAGATTGTAGCCCCGCTGATCAGGAGCAATGACCCGGTAACCCGCATCAGCAAGCGGTTTGATTTGATTTTTCCAGCCGTACCAAAACTCAGGAAATCCATGAAGCAGGACAAGTAACGGGCCGTCTTCCGGTCCTGCGCTTGCCACATGGAGCGTGATTCCGTTTGTATTGACAAACTGGCATTTAACTCCGTCCACTTCTATCTCCTCCTTGACTGTGCATCATGGTTTTCAGTCTTTTTTCCGTTAGCATAAATATGATGACACAAGCGGCAATCAGCAGGATTAGCTGAAGAATGATCAAGCTTGATCCCAGCAAAAATCCCATTCCCGCAATCACCAAGCCTGACAGGATCATTAATGATGCACTGTAACGGTTCGCTTCATTCCATAATCTTTGATCTGACATTGAGCGTCTTGTTCTGTATCCGTACACACTGTTGATGGATTTGGGAGGAAACTGTTTGATCAGTATGCCCGCAATGATCATAAGCCCTCCGCTGACTAAACCAGCCATATTATCATCTCCTTTCTCATTGTTACGTGCAGAAAGAAGAAATGTTTCACGCATAGACAAAAAGACAAGCCTCGGCCTGCCTTTTATCGCATTTGTAAATCCTTTGTGTGAATATAGCCTATAACACCGCCATAATCCACGAACGCCCAAGTGAAGTCAAATCCTCCGTTTTCACTGAATCCCCACCCGAGTATTGTCACCTCTGTTCCAGATGAGAGCTGCTTAGCTTTTCCGTTTTCGGGTGTCGGTGTATAGAAGGCTGTCTGTTTCGTTGTTTTCGCTTGGCTTGCGGTTTTCATTAAAAAGTGAGTTGAAATATATGCTTTCTTCCCTTTGAAATGAATTTGAGCCCAATCGGCATTTACGAACCCATCGACTGTTACCTTTTGTTCTGATGATACAGTGCCGAGAATATCACCTTCATGATTTGGCGCAGTCCGGACATTCAGTTTTCCTGCTTTTATGATGTAAGTATCGGATGATGGCATGCTGACAGATATGTCGTGAAGGGGCGCAGCTTTTGCTGCGGGAGCGGAGTGAAGTGCTGTCAAGCCCATTCCTATGGCAGCTGTTAAAGCGAGCATTACTTGTTTCTTTTTCATTTAAAGCTCCTCCTCGCATTTGACAAGATATAAGTGGTATTCCCTGATTGACAGGCTGGCGAAACATGTTTTATGTAAAAAAAAATGAAAAAACCTGCCGGTCGCTAACGGCAGGTTTTTAATGCAAAAGGCCTCTGCTTTGATGTAAGTAATCATTCACGTCGTTACGGGAGCTTTGAAAAAGGTGGAGCTGGCCTCCGTAGTTTTCGATCCATTGTGTGACGATTTTTTCAGTCATTTTTTCACCCTGATAGGCGTGTCCGGCTTTTGCATAGGTTGCTTCGAAATCGCTCCATAGCAATTCCACCCATGTCTTCGCCTGTATATAGCTGATCATATCGTTCTTTTCCAGAAGCAGATTCGTCAGTTTCTCAATGTACATATTCATATGTGCAGTCTCCTTTCTTCAGGAAAAAAATAACGCTTTATTACGTGGTGTTCTCCATATACTAACCTTACGTCTTCATCTGGAAAGACGCAACTTTTTGATCTCGAACCTAGGGGGATATGACATGGTCCGGAATAAAGAAAAAGGATTTCCTTACGAAAACGAAAACAAATTTCAGGGTGAACCGAGAGCAAAGGACGACTATGCTTCAAAGCGTGCTGATGGATCGATCAATCAGCATCCTCAAGAAAGAATGAGAGCCTCTGGCAAACGGTAAAGAAGAACAGCTGCATACACTGCAGCTGTTTTTACCCTTTATTGACTTGATATTCGTAGACGCTCTTCTTTTCTGATAAGTGTGCGAAGGTAGAAAGCACAAGTCCGCATGCGGTCATAAGCGCGCCGCCTGCAAACAGCCAGGAATAAGAGCCAGTTCCGCTTAAAATCATTCCGCCGATCCATGCACCAAGGGCATTGGCAAGGTTAAATGCTGATACGCTGACAGCTGCGGCAATGGTTGTGCCGCCCTCAGATGATGAAATGACCTTTGTTTGCAGCAGAGGCGGCGTGCCGAATGCGCATGCCCCGAATAGGAACGTGGCCACAATGGCTGCAGCCGGGTAAATGGCGATGTACGGAAATACAGCCAGAACACCAATTAAACCGATCATTACGCCGATCATCGTCCGAGTCAACAGAGGCAGTGGCACTTTTCCCGCAAAGAAATTCCCTGCAACGCCTCCCAAACCATACGCAAAGAGAGCGCCTGTAATGCCAACCGTGCTGAATCCGGCTGAATGTCTCAAGATCGGTTCGATAAAGGTGTAGGCGATAAAGACACCGGAATAGCCTAAAATGGTAATCGCGAAGGAAAACAGCACTTGTTTGTGCTTAAAAACCCCCCACTCATTCATAAGCATGGGGATCACTTTTGGTTTTCTGTTTGGCACGGCAGCCATAAGGCCTAAAAATCCGATGACTCCAAGTGCCGTAATGATGGAAAACACCGCTCTCCAATTCAGGACATCTCCGAGATAAGAACCGAATGGAACACCAAGCATTAGAGCTACTGTCAGTCCGCCGTTCATTGAAGCAGCGGCTGCAGCGCGCTTTTCAGGCGGAACCATTTCACTGGCGAAGACCATGGCAATCGCGAAGAATGCGCCGTGAATGGACGCAGATAAAATTCTTGAGACGGCCAGTACCGCAAAATTCGGTGCCAGTGCGCTCATCAGGTTTGAAAGGATAAAAATCGCCATCAGCCCAAGAAGCACAGGCTTTCTCGGGAGCTTGACAGAAATGATGGTGACGAGCGGTCCTGTCAAACAGACGCTTGCCGCGTAAGCCGTGACAAGAAGCCCTGCAGATGAAACCTGTATATGAAAGTCATTGGCAATCGACGTCAAAATACCCATCACCGCGTATTCTGTATAGCCGATTGAAAATGTACAAATCATAAGAACAAATATAATAAATTTTACAGATGGGCTTTTGATACTCAACGTCATCGCCTCCTTTGATATTAAAAAACAACGAGTTCCATACTAAAAGATTTTTAAAGTGAATTCAATGATTTTTTCTTTAAGACCTCGTGTAAATGTGCTGCACAAAAAAAAGAGGCTGATGATCAGCCTCCCTGTTACGCTTTATTCTTTTTCTTTCAAAACTGAGATTGGCAGCGCTTCCTCTTGCTGAGGAGAAGAGGTTCTGTATCCCCATGCGAAAACGCCATTTAAATAACTGATGGTAAACTCGTCCTCAGTGTCTTCAACACGGTACGTTTCTCCCGGTGAGTAATCTTCCGGGTTCAGCAAATATGCTTTTGCCATCGTAATTTTCCGTTCGAGCACTGCCAGTTCGTTTATAATTCCATGCTGTTCGGCTTTTCTTGCTTTTTCAGAAAGTAATGCGATTTCAGTATTGAGTTCGTGCGGTGTCATTTGACTGTATCGTTTCTCCATTTTTTCAGCTACTCCTCTTCGTGCAGAAATTGTTCGATTAAATCGAGTGAGAATCCTTTGCGGAATAAAAATTG
Organism: Bacillus stercoris; assembly: GCF_029772985.1. Lineage (NCBI taxonomy): Bacteria > Bacillati > Bacillota > Bacilli > Caryophanales > Bacillaceae > Bacillus > Bacillus stercoris. The sequence goes on from NZ_CP121861.1 coordinate 3,416,394, forward strand.
TTTGACCTTCATGGCGCTTTCATAGGAGCCGTCATAGCGGTATTTTCTAAGCGCTTTTTCTGCTTGAATGCGCAGCGCTTCTTTCTCTGTGTCTTCATCATTTTCATATTCAATCTGCTCTAGCGCCGCATTGATGACATCAAATGAGAAGCCTTTGCGCTGAAGCTGCATCTGGGCGCGCTGTTTGAGTTCTTTTGTCGAAAGCTTTTTATCTTTTTTGAGAAGCTTTTCAACATGCTTGACCGCTTCTCTTGTCTGATCTTCAAAGGAAAAAGAACTTAGCGCCTCCTTAATTGTATCGTCATCAATTCCCTTCGCTCTCAGCTCTCTGAACAAAACATCAGGTCCTTTTCCGTTTGTTTTTTTGTGGGTGCTGACATAGGCTGCGGCAAATTCCTGGTCGTTTAAGTACTTGTAATCGTTGAGCTTATGGATGACCTCCGCAATGACGGGTGGCGAGGTTTCTTTTTTCTTCAAGTGGTCCTCGACCTCTTTCGTTGACCGCATTCGATAGGATAAAAATTCAAGCGCGCGGTTGAAGCCTTTCTTCACTTCATCGCCGTATTGAATCTCAATGATGTCAAGATCATCAAGTTCTTTTCCCTTCTTGAGCTCATATTTCACAAGCACATCCGCGTCCACGCTGAAGGCGTATTTATCATCCAGAAAAATATTGAAGCGTTCCGTATTCTTTTTTTGCGCTGATATTTTTGTAATAAACGGCATCTTAATCTCCCTTCTCAGGCCTGAAACGTGTTTCCTTTTATTAAAATGAGGTAAAGTATATTTATTAGAACGATGAGGAGAGATGTTGATGAATATCGCAATGACGGGCGGAACCGGTTTTCTCGGTCGGCATCTGACAGGCGTTCTTACCCGCCAGGGACACCATGTTTATATTTTATCAAGAAACGCACGGGAAACTGAACAAAAAAATATGACATATGTCCAATGGCTGACGGAAGGAGCCGCCCCGGAGCAGGAACTTCCTCATATTGATGTCTGGATAAACCTTGCGGGAAAATCGATTTTTGGCCGCTGGACAGAAAAAACGAAGCAGGACATTCTCTCCAGCCGTATCAATGCGACGCGTGAAGTGCAGCGGCTTATTCGTAAACAGAAGGAGAAGCCGAAGACATTGATCCAAGCCAGTGCTGTGGGTATTTACGGCACAAGCCTTGAGAAAACCTTTACAGAGGATTCTGCAACGTCAGATGAGGATTTTCTCAGCCATACTGCGCACCTGTGGGAAAAGGAAGGACAGAATATTGAGGCGATGGGCATCAGGACGGTTTATGCGAGATTTGGCGTGATGCTTGGAGAAAAAGGCGCTCTACCGCTTATGGTTCTCCCCTATAAGTTTCTGGCCGGCGGAACGATCGGAACAGGCAGACAGTGGCTGTCATGGATTCATGTCGAAGACGCAGCCCAGATGATCCGATATGCGGTGGAAAACGCCGGCATCTCTGGCCCAATGAATGTCACCGCGCCCAATCCTGTGGAAATGAAACAATTCGGCAAAACGATTGCACAGGTGAAGCACCGCCCGCACTGGCTCCCCGTCCCGGAATTCTTTTTATCAAAAGCGTTGGGTGAGATGAGCCTTTTGATTGTGAAAGGTCAGCGCGCTCTTCCTAAAAAAGCGATCACCTCTGGATTTCGTTTTACATATTCGGATCTTGCCTTCGCACTCTTACAGCTGATAACGGACCGAAAGACTGTATAAAAACAGCAGGAAGCGTCAACCTTAAGAATAACATGGTTGAAGGAGGTCCTTTTTATGGAAAAAAAGAGGGAGAAGCACCAGCAAGGCGCCAACCTGAAGAAAATGCAGGAAGTTCTTTATTCAGGCGAATTTAAAAAAGCGGAAAAAGCTGCTAAGCGGAAGTAGGAATACATAGCCCCTTAAAACCAAATACTATCTTTGTTTGATATCACTTTTTAGGGGGAATTTGATATGGGCAGAAATCATATCCACAAAAACCGTGATAAAAACAAACAAAAGCTTCCACAAGTTCCCGATGCATTAAAAAGGGAAACTGACGGCGTTTACGAAGAATATTCAAGCGAGCTTGCTGATGCAAATGACCGCGAAGCGCAAGAGCGTGCGAAAGCAGCCGACAACAGAGCGAAAAAGAAATCTCGTTAATAAAAAACCCTTGTCTCCGTTTGAGACAAGGGGTTTTTTACATTTCAGTGAACCGGTCGCGGATCGGTGTGCGTTTTTTCACTTCCGGCGACTCGTCAGGATAACCGGTTTGTATGATGGCGGCGAATCGTTCATTATCCTGTAAACCAAAGGCCTGATGGACTTCTTTGTCGTATAGGATTTTTCCGCTTTTCCAAACCATGCCGATTCCTTTTTCCCAAGCAAGAAGCTGAAGGTTTTGAATCAATGAGCTTGTTGCCGCAAAATCATCGTCTCGCGCTCTTTCGTTTTCATCTTCCTGAAATACGACGAGCAGAAAACCCGGAACGCGCCCAAGTGTGTTTTTGAAATTTTGAAGCTTTTCCTCTGTCATATCCGGCTTGGATTTCTTAGAGAACGCTGCAAATGTATTGATGAGGTTCGCTTTACCTGTCTCACTGGAAACGTAAATAAATCTCCATGGCTCTGTTACTCTGTGATTTGGCGCATATTTTGCCGTTTCAAGCATGTCAAGAATGACTTCTGCAGGTACTGGCCCTTGTTTAAACTTTCGAATCGATCTTCTGCTGCGTATGATGTCTCGCAGTTCTGTGTGCTGATGTATTTGTTCGGTTTGAGGCATACCGTTTCACCTTCCTATCCAATTGAAAATGATTATCATTTCATAATGATAACGGAAAGTGCATCTTGTTGTAAACCATCATCCGTATTAGATGTTAAAAACACGCGTTTCTGAGTAAACGGCCGTTCCTGTCATCTTCACTTTCACATGGCCGTCCGCTTCGTTCATTTCGATTTCGACTTTTCCGTCCTTTCCGATTTCCTGCCCTTGTTCAATGATAAATTTATGCTGCTCGGCATTGCCATAATGTTTCATATAAGCCCCCATCACGCCTGACGCAGTGCCGGTCACTGGGTCTTCAATCGTTCCCGAATACGGGGATGAAAAGTGGCGTCCGTGCAGGTCGCTGTCAGGATGAACGGTTTCAAAGGTAAACGGATGGACTGAAGCTTTTGGCAGATCAACTAACACTTCCGGAAATTGTTTGTTATCTGGCACCATCTTTTTAGAAGCCTCTAATGATTTAAGCGGTACGATGGCTGTCCATATGCCAGTGCTGCCAAATACAATCGGAAGATCTTCATGAAAATCTTCTTCGGTGATTCCCAGTGCGTGCGCAAGTTTTTCCCGATCGCCTGTAAATGGTTTGAATTGCGGGGAGGCCTGTTCAAGCGTAATGTGAATGCGGCCATCTTTTTCAGAAATGTTCACAGGCAGGATTCCGGCTTTCGTTTGGATGCTGTACGTTTTACCGCTCTCCAGCATTCCTTTCTCACATAATGCGTAGAGAGAAGCAACTGTAGCATGACCGCACAAATTCATTTCGTGTCCAGGGGTAAAGTAACGGAGTTCAAGATCGGCCGACTCGCTTTTTCGGATAAAGGAGGTTTCTGAATACCCGGCACGCTCGGCTATGATCTGCATCTCGTTTTCAGTAAAATCGTCTCCCTGCAATACGACGCCTGCGGGGTTTCCTTTTCCGGGACTGCTTGTAAATGCTTCATATTTTAATACCTCTGCTTCTTTCATTCATCTGCCGCCCTTTCTTTATCAATGTCTCTGTCAGTATAGCAAAAATAATTACGAATCTTCAGTTATTAATAAAAAAAACCATTTTCTTCTTCAAGAAAATGGGCGTAACGATCAAGAGTTTCTTGTTTTATAGAGCAAATAAATAAAATAAGGGGCGCCGATAGCCGCTGTAAAGACGCCGGCTGGCACTTCCACCGGAGCAAATAAGGTTCTGCCGACAATATCAGCTGTTAAGACGAGCAGAGCCCCAATAAGTGCCGACGCCGGAAGCAGCGCCCCATAAGATGAGCCGACAAGCCGTCTTGCAATATGGGGCGCCATCAGCCCGACAAAACCGATTGTGCCGGCAACTGAAACTGCACAACCCGTAAGAGCCGTACTCAAAAGGAGCAAGAAAAAACGATTTCGCTGCACAGCGCTTCCCGCACCCGCCGCAATATCTTCACCCAGCACCTGTATATTCATATTTTTCAGCGCGATCCAACAAATGAATAGGAGAATGACAGATAAGATAAGAGCTATTTTTACATGCTCCCAGTTTGACCCATAAACTGACCCAGTGATATATACATTGGCTTGTGATGCCCGGTAAATCGGACCTTTGATCATCAGCAGAGTCGTCATCGCCTGCGCCGACATAGAAAATCCGATTCCGATAAGCACCAGCCGAAATGTGGAGGCGCCATTTTTATATGCAAGTAAATAGACGATGAGACCGACAGCTGAGGCGCCGATAAATGCGGCCGCTGGAAGCCATGACAGGCTGATCGTCAGTGAACTGCTGCGGTCTGAGAAGAACATCATTAAAAGCACGACAGCTACCGCCGCTCCTCCCGTTATTCCGATAATATCCGGAGATGCGAGAGGGTTTCTGACGAGTCCCTGCAATATCGCGCCTGCCGCTGCCAAACAAACGCCGGCGCATAAAGCCGTCAAAATTCTTGGCATGCGGAACGACATGATCATCAGTTCATCCAGCTTGGAACCTGCGCCAAAGAATGTTTTTGCTACATCCCAGGGAGGAATAAACCTTTGTCCAAGACCGGCGCTTATGATGAGGACAGCAGCTGTTAATCCCAGTAAAACTAAAAAGACGATCCACGCTTTCTTTTCAGCCGCAGTAACGCCAAAACGAAGTTTCATAGCTTTGCCCCCCTTCTTGCGATGTACACAAACACAGGCATTCCGATGATGGCGGTCATGACCCCGACAGGAACTTCCTGAGGCATAATGATATATCGCGCACCGATGTCCGCAGAAACAAGCAAAATGGCACCCAAAACAGCGGAAAACGGCAGAACCCAGCGATAATCATTACCGACGACGAACCTAGAAAAATGCGGAATAATGATGCCGATAAAGGAAATCGGCCCGGCAATGGCGACAGCAGATCCTGCTAGCAAGACAACACAAAGCGCCATCACGAATTTCAGCAGGCCCGTTTTTTGGCCGAGTCCTTTTGCCACATCTTCTCCCATCACAAGGAGATTTATTTTTTGGCCAAGAAAAAAGCAGATTACCAGCGCTGCCGCTGCATATGGAAACATCGTCATCAGCAGATCCAGACTCCTGCCCTGCACAGAGCCAGTCAGCCAAAATAGCACCTGGGCAAGCTCAAGTTCGTTGACTGACAGCAAGCCTTGCGTCAGAGAAGAAAACATGGCTGCCATGGCAGCGCCCGCCAGCGTCAATTTGATTGGTGTCAGCCCTTCTCTCCCAAGCGAGCCTGCTGCGTAGACGATCGCAGCGGTAAATGCTGCCCCGAGAAACGAGCTCCATACTAGTGCCTGAGGTGATTGAATATGCAGAAAAAACGATCCGGCCACAATAAAAAAGCCGGCACCGGCGTTTATTCCGAAAATTCCCGGTGACGCAAGCGGATTTTTTGTGAGCGCCTGCATGAGTGCTCCCGCGGCTGCAAGCGAGGCGCCGACGACTGTGGCAACCAAAGCACGCGGAAGCCTGACGTCCTTGATGATGACATGCTCATTTGTACCGTTGAAGGAATGAAACGCTTGATAGACCTGTCCCCATGACGTACCTGTATAACCGTACACAACACTTGCGCAGACAGCTGCCAGTAAAATGAAAATCAGACATAATAACGTAATCCATTTTGAAGATGCCTTTTTGCAGATCATGATCTCATTCTCCCAGATTTACTATGTATTGTTTGTTTTTGAGAATAATCCTCAATTAGGGATTGACACTCTCACCACTGCTTATTATGATCTAAATGATAATGAATTTCAATATCGGGAGGAAAAAGATGAAAAAGCATATCAGCATGCTATTCGTATTTTTAATGACCCTTGTCGTACTTTCTGCCTGTAATAGTTCAGAAAGTTCAAGCAACAGCGAGGAGTCAAACAGCAAAACCAGAACGGTTAAACATGCAATGGGAACATCAGACAACATTCCCGCAAATCCAAAACGGATTGTTGTTTTAACAAACGAAGGCACAGAGGCGCTCTTAGCGCTTGGCATCAAGCCGGTTGGCGCCGTGAAGTCATGGAAGGGCGACCCGTGGTATGACTATCTGAAGGATGACATGAAAGGTGTTCAAAACGTCGGCCTTGAAACAGAACCGAATGTGGAAGCCATCGCAGAATTAAAGCCTGATTTGATTATTGGAAACAAAGTGCGCCAGGAAAAAATTTATGATCAGCTAAATGCGATTGCACCGACTGTTTTTGCTGAATCCTTGGCCGGGAATTGGAAGGATAACCTGACTTTATATGCCAACGCGGTGAACAAGGCGGATAAAGGCAAGAAAGCCATTGCCGATTTTGATAAACGCGCTGCCGATTTAAAAGAAAAGCTTGGCGACCAGATCAACAAAACAGTTTCTGTCGTACGCTTTTTATCCGGTGAATCAAGAATCTATTATACTGATTCATTCTCAGGAATTATTTTAGACCAACTTGGCTTCAAACGCCCTGAAAAACAAGTAGAATTGTTCAAAAAACAAAAGGACCAATTTACGTTCTCAACAGACAGTAAAGAGTCCATTCCTGATATGGATGCCGATGTGCTGTTTTATTTCACATATAAAGCCGATAATGCAAAGGAAAATGAAAAATGGGCCAATCAGTGGACAAGCAGTTCATTATGGAAAAACCTAAAGGCCGTGAAGTCAGGTAACGCACATGAAGTCGATGACGTCGTATGGACAACCGCAGGCGGAATTAAAGCCGCAAACTACCTGCTTGATGATATTGAAACCTATTTCTTAAAAACGAAATAAAAAAAGACTCCGTCTTGTTAGACGGAGTCTCAGATTGTTGACAAAATCCTAAAATGGTTTTCATTTTAGGATTTTGTCATCTTTTCAGCGTGATTGAAAACCCTTGAAGTCTAGGAAGGACAAGCATAGGAGCGGGCATTCACAGGATGTGATGACGACGGCGTTTTAGGCAGGACGCCTGAGAATTTAGCCGTTGATCCACTTCACATTGGAGCACCGAAGCGGAGTCCTGACAACGAATGCGAGGGTTTGCCGACACGCTGAGACTCCGTCTTGTTAGACGGAGTCTCTTTTGCTTTTGCCAATCAGACGTGTAACGAGGAACATGGTGACAGAAAGAGATCTGTTTTTCCGATACGCCAGGTATTTCCCGCGCCACTCCGGTTTGTACTTTTCTTTAAAGGCCCTTAGGCCGCTGAAGCTGTACATGTATCTGACATTGTTAAAAATGACAGCAGCAAACCTTTCTGACCAGAAGGATGTAAAGGCAGTGCCGACATTGGACAAGGGTGCCATCCCCATATTAAATGACGTGCAGCCCTCTTCCTTTGCCCATAAAAACATGCGGATGAACAATGCGTCCATAATGCCATTTGGAGCGTCGCCGCGATAGCGCATCAGATCAACCGATATCTCTCCTTCCTGGTACATCGGCATGACATTTGCGAATGCAACGATCTCTCCTTCTGCATTTTTCATATAGGCGATCGGCGCTTTCTGTAAATAGGCAGGATCAAAAAATCCGAGCGAGAATCCCTTCTCTTTTTTCGAACCTAGCCATTCGTCTGAGATTTGTTTCAGCTCCTCCAGAAACGCATCAGAAAATGGGGGATGATCCACATGGAAAGTATACTCCTCCCGCTCAAAGCGGTTATTGATTGCCCGAAGGCCGGCTTTTTTCTTCCCAGTCAAGGTAAATGTATGTAAATCTACATATGCTTCCTCGCCCAATTTAAAGAAGTTGTAGCCAAAATCGTGATACAGCGCCATGTCCTCTCGTTCAATTTGATAGAACAAAACACTGAATCCCTTCTGATGCGCTTCGTTCAGAAACTCTTCCAGCACGAGCGGGAATGATTCTCTTTGGCCAGACGGGTCGCCGAGCACGACCAGCCTTCTGGCGATTTTCCCAAACAGAAGCAACGCATTCCCGTCACTTGAAAAATAAAACCGCTTATCTCCAAGAAAGCCGAGATGGCTTAGCGCGTTGCCGCCTTTTTCATTGAGAAACGCAGCAAGACGCTCAGGGTCAGCTTTCTCTCCGATCGGTCGCGTTCTCTTATGATAGACCACTGTAAATATAAAGAAGAACAGCGGCACAATGATGATCGCCATGATGGTTGCATGTGTAATATGCGAGGTGCTGTGTACGAAATATTCATGACGCAGCACCTTCTTCATCCGGTCCCAAATAAAGCCCGCAATCAGATTGTAGTTAAAGAGTGCCACAGTAAACAGCGCTACAGCGAAAATCAATTGTCCCAGTGTATAAGATGCCTGTTCGCGGACAAATTGTTTTTTCAATAGCACAAGCAATACGATAATCATCGGCAGTATGAATATCGCACTGATGTTAAGTCCTTTTAAAAAGCTGAACACAAACCCGCCGACAAGCGCTGTAATGGCCATCGTATAGGAGCGTTTTGTCCGTTTATAAAGCTCGATCGGCAATATCAGCAGAATGAGCGCTGAGCTTAAAGACAGACCGTTAAACAGCAAAAGAGCCGGGCGCGGAATGTGCGGTATAACCGTCAGCCTGTCAATCGGCAAGGAAACTGAGGCCAGGATAATCAGGCCTGCTACGAACACAATAAGCGAAAGCGAGCCTTGCAGAATTCTCACTAATACCGCACGCTGAACAACAAGCAGAACGTTTGTCGTCTCAATTGCCGGTGCGATGCGCGGGTTCGTTTCGAGCCGTTTCATTGTATTTTCCGTCAGGTCGCCTGCGGCAAAGAATAGTCCCAAAATGAATGGGATAAATGAATAGGCGAGCCTGTACAACACAATAGAAGTAACGATGGCCTCCTGATGATAGCCAAGCTGCTCCATCCCCAGCAAAAACAAAAGGTCAAACGAACCAAAGCCGCCCGGCACGAGGCTGATCATCCCGCCGATCGCCGCAATGACGAACACTCCGAACACATACCTGATATCAGCATGAACGCCCATAGCGAACAAAGCAAAATAGATGACGATCCCGGCCATGAGCCATTCAACAACGGAAGCTCCAATATATGCGAAAATCGGATTTTTCACTTTATCCGCATTTTCTTCGTCCCCAGCTTTGCGGTCTTTTATTTTGGACACTGCCAAGGATAGCGGCAATATCAGCGCAAAACCGATAACGACCGCCCACAGCCAAGGCTTTTCATGAATGACTTCATCCACTGGCAGCACTCGTGCAACGACGAAAATGCTGAAAACAGATAATCCGAGCAGCATAGATGATGTGAGCCAGGCGATTCCTTTCACGAGAGCCTTATGGTCTTTCGTATGCTCCTTATAAAACATCATTCTTAACCCGACTCCGGCTAAACCGCCGAATCCCAGCACATTATTAAATGAATTGGCGATCCAGGAAACCCTGAATACTTTTCCGTTTGTGATCGATAGGCGCAGTGAGTATTTCAGGACGTAATCATACAGAGACATGGCCGCTACAGCCAGCAAGCCGACAAACACAAGTATGAATAAGTCTGTTCGTTCCAGCCCGTTGATGACCATGAGCGTACGTTTGAAAGACAGATTTGTCAGTTCTTTTTTCGATTGATAAATAACAAATAGCAAAACAGCAATAGGAAAAACGATTTTTAATATTGATAAAGCATTCTTTTTAATCAGCAATGGTCTCTCCAATCATATTCTAGTTCGAATCTCTCCCCCAATAATCTCCAACTCATTATACACTACCGTTATTTCTCGGACAAAGTCCCGCATGCAGTTTCTGCTCACTTTCTTTCAGGAGTAGAAATCGAGTAATATGATAAGAGGAATGAATGATGAGGAAGTGATGAAATGGAATATAATTTACACGATACAACGGTACTAAACGAAAACATTCTTTCATCGGAGGAGCGGGAAATATGGGTGCTCTATATGAAAGTCTTAACTTCTGCCGGGCTCGGTGATGTGTCCGAATGGATGAAGCTGGATATGAGCATGCCGCAAATGAAAGTGCTGATGCTATTAAACAACCATGGAACACTGAAAGTGAGTGACATCGCTGAAAAAATGGGGGCTTCCCTGTCTAATACAACAGGGCTGCTTGACCGGCTTGAAAAATCAGGATTTGTCAAACGCTCACATTCTGAAGAGGACCGCCGCTCAGTGGTTGTTCAGTTGACAGAGAATGCGAAAAATATTTTTCGGGGTTTGTATGAAAAAGGCCACCTGAAATTGAAGCGTTCATTGGAGCTGCTGTCCCCTGAAGAAAAGCAGGCTGTTTCCGAAGGGTTGTCTATCCTTTCAAGAGCATTAGAGAAAGCGAAAAAAGAATAGATCTGCAAGTCTGTCATCCGCAAACTGCGGAAACAGGCTTTTTTTATTTGACATTTAGTTCATTTAAAATTAATAATATATTTAGAGTGAACTAAAGAGGAGTTGATGAATATGTCTGAAGCATTAACAAAGCAGAAAAGCCAAAAGTGGGCAATCAGCCTGTTTACGATTGGCGTGTTTATGGCTGCTTTAGATAACGGAATTATTTCGGCTGCTTTAACAACGATAAACGAGTCGTTTGCCGTTTCTCCTTCCTGGGGATCATGGGGCATCACCCTTTATACGCTTGGTCTTAGCGTCAGTGTGCCAATCGTCGGAAAGCTTTCCGACCGCTACGGCAGAAAAAAACTCTTTCTCATTGAGGTTTGCCTGTTCGGACTTGGTTCTTTGCTTGTTGCTTTGAGCCAAAGCTTCCCGCTCTTTCTGATATCGCGGCTGATTCAGGCGCTTGGCGGCGGCGGGATTTTCATCATCGGCAGCTCGCACATTCTCGCTACGCTTCCAAAGGAAAAACAAGGAAAGGCGCTTGGGCTGCTTGGCGCAATGAACGGCATGGCCGCTGTGCTCGGGCCCAATATCGGGAGCTTTCTGCTTGATTGGACCGGGTCTTGGCATTGGCTGTTTTTGATTAATTTGCCGATTGCCGTGCTATTGATTGTTTTCGGCGCATGTTTTATTGCGGAAACAAAAGCGCCTGAGGCTAAACGCCTCGATACGGCTGGCATCTTTCTTCTGTCCCTGTCGATTTTAGCCGTGATGTACGGCATGACGAACCTTGACGGGGCAAATCTCTTAAACAGCTTGGGACATCCGGGGGTTTATGGATGTATTATTTTTGGCATTCTTTGTTTTGCAGCGCTTATCACGTATGAAAAGAGAGTTGAAATGCGCGGGGGCGATCCGATTTTGGCGTATTCTCTGCTGCGAAACAACATGTTTCAGCGCACGCTTATCATCGGTTTGTTATCCGGGGGACTCTTGGCGGCAGTCATTTTTATCCCGGCATATGTCGAGCAGTATTTAGGAGTCCCTGCCGCAAAAGCAGGCTATTGGATGACACCTCTAGCGTTGGCTTCCGGAATCGGCGCTTGGCTTGGCGGAGCGCTTACCGACAAAAAAGGTCCTGTAAAAACCGTTATTCTTTCGGGAATCATTTCATGTGCGGGGTTTGCTTTATTTCCGCTCTGGGTGACGGAAAAATGGGAGTTTGTGATCGCAAGTGTGGTGGCTGGGATCGGCTTTGGCTTTCTGTTAGGCGCTCCGCTGAACGTCCTTGTATCAGAAGCGGCTAAAACAAATAAAGGCACAGCACTTGGCACGCTTTCATTAGTAAGGCAAATTGGACTGACCTTGGCGCCTACTCTTTACGCAGGTTTTATCACGGCCGGGTTTGACCAAATCGGTGATGAAATCAAGAGCCGCTTATCGGACAGCGGGCATTCAGAAAAGGCGAGGCAGATGATTCCGGAGATCGACAGTTCTGATGTTTCTACTTTACAAGAACAAGTTGAACGCATTCCCGTTCCTGAAGTCAAAGCCGCGATAAGCGATGCCATTCATGCGAGTGTCGCCAGCGGCTATGACCATTTATATGCAGCGGCTGCTGTGATCTCACTGCTAGTGATTGCTGCTATCAGTATTCCAGCTTTCCGCCGGCAAAAGCGTTAAGACCACCCCATCCGTTTGGAAAGCTCTGTAATATGAGCGATATGGTGATGTGAGTGCCAGACATACAGGCCGAGCGCGTTCTCCAGAGTAATAACCTCCTTTGTATCAGGGTGATAAAACCCGCGCTGAAATTGCTGATCCGTCAGAGTGCGGAGCAGAGCCGTCCATCTTCCGTGAAGCTCCTGCAAAAGGGCGAGTGAACCGCTCGGATCTGCCGTTTTCGAGTCTTTTAACTCCGACCATGCTTTTTCATCATACGGACGGATAGCCGGCGTCTCTTCCGTCAAGCTTAATTTAAAACGAATATAGCTGTTCATATGACTGTCAGCCAGATGATGAACAACTTGCCGAACGGTCCATCCACCGTCCCGGTACGGTGTGTCAAGCTGGCTGTCCGTCATGCCTTCTACGGCTTGCTTCAGTTGGGCAGGCACTTTTTCAAGGGCTTGTATCCATTCATCTTTTTGCTCCTTCGATATGGATTCCCTCGGCTTGTATTCTCCTATTGGGTAGCTTAGGTTGTCTGTTGTCATGCATGTTCCCCCTTCTTTTCACTCTTCTCCTTTATTTTACAAGAAAAAGATTGTGTATGCTGTATGATTTAGAACAGTCTTACAGTAAAAAAATATACAACAAGCGGCAGGAGCCCCCTGCCGCTTATTTTTTACCCTGCGTGATCACGCACTTCGACTATTACCTTCTTCTGTTTTGGCTGATAAACCTTCCCCACAAATAAATACCCGTATTTGAACTTATTCAGCGCCCACGAGGTCAGAATCGGCCCGGCTGTACACACGGCAAACAGCAGGAAAACAGCCGGTACGGCGGGAATTTCGGGCATATTCAAAAGCAACACGTAGCCTATCATCATAAAATAGGCATGAAGCAGATAAATCGAAAAGGAATAGTTACTGATAAACATCATGATTTTCGGCACATGCTTCATTTTAGAAAACAAGTGAAAGCACAGGAAAATCATGCTTGTTGAATACAGCATGATATCAGGCCGCTTCGAGCTGATCATGCCGATTTCGCCGACATAAGAAACAGTGACAACCAGCGCACCAGAAGCAATTGCGCAACCGTATACGACCCAGCGGTATTGGTTCAGCAGCGCTAAGAAACGCTTGTACTCTTTTCCGCAATAGTAGGCTAGACAAAAGTAGAAAAGCCAGCCTGCGAACGGAACCCAGAAAAACGGAAATGACCCGCCCTCTTCAGAAGCAGGAGCCGGGCTGACTGCGGAGAAATAGCTTAAATAAGCGGCTGTCACCACAAATGAGATAGACAACACCCATTTCGGAGATGCTTTTTTCAAATACTCATGAAACATCATATGCAGAATGTAAAACTGAAAGATGACGAGAATGAAGTACCCGATAAAGTTTCCTAGGAATACATTCGCCAGATACTTTTGCACAAACGCGAGAAAGGTTATCTCTCCCCCCATCGCACTGGTCATCAGCAGGGCATCAATGGCCGCGATAAATAAAAAAGGAACAAAAATCACTTTTCCCCGCTTCTTTAAAAAACCGCCCGGCACCCCGTCAGGATAAGAACGCGCCAGTAAAAATTCAGAGATGAAAATAAAAGCGGGCGTGCTGAACATCAGGAGGGTACGGAAAGAATCAACAATGTGAGAAATATCTGCAAGAGCTTCTGCCTGAAGCATCAGGACCATTGAAATGATATGGAGCAGGACGACACTTAAGCACGAAATGCAGCGGATCATAAAAATTTCTTTAATTTGCATGACAGCGCTCCTTTTATTTCAATTTGACAGAAATCGATGGTTGTACCTTAACATGTCTGTTCTATTTGAAAAAGTGCCTGATGTCATATAATGACGTATGCATGATAGACTAAGGTCATAAGAACCCTATGGCTTTCTCAGACGAAAAAACCCGCTGTAACGGAGACAGCAGGTTGTTTTATGGAGATATAGATATTGCGGCTCATATTATGAGAGGATTCCCCATTATACATAAAAAAACAATATCGTTTATATTTTTCTAAAATTAAATGTAAATCTCTTTTATATCATCGATGGAGATGAATCGGATACGTCTGACATACCTTTTATTTTCATTTCCCAAGTGGCCCGGTTGTGTTCCCTTCCTCCCTTTTCTATAATAAGGGGAATAGGCAGTTAGAATCACAGTTGAGCACCGGCTCATCTGTTTTGCGAAACAGCCATAGACACGGAGGATAGCATGAGAGTATTAAAATACGCCATATTAGGGCTTTTGCGAAAAGGCGAATTGAGTGGATACGACATTACGAGTTATTTTAAAGAGGAGCTTGGACAATTTTGGAGCGCCAAGCATAGCCAGATTTATCCTGAGCTCAAAAAGCTGACGGATGAAGGATTTATCACGTTCCGGACAACGATTCAGGGCACAAAGCTGGAGAAAAAGATGTACACCCTGACAGACAGCGGAAAGCAGGAACTGCATGACTGGCTGATCCGCCATCAGCCGATACCGGAGACGGTGAAGGATGAATTTATGCTGAAGGCATACTTTATTTCTTCTCTATCGCGGCAGGAGGCTTCAGAATTGTTTACAGACCAGCTTCTAAAACGCAAGGCCAAGCTGTCTGACCTGCAGGAAAGCTATGAAAAGCTTATGGCTTCAGCAGAGCCGATGTCGTTTTCTTCACCGGACTTCGGCCACTACCTCGTGCTGACGAAAGCGCTGGAGCGGGAGAAAAATTACGTTTCTTGGCTGGAATCGATTTTAGCTATGATCGATAAGGATTAACCGGGAGCGGCCTCAGGCCGCTCCAATACTTAATGCGGGGGACGGACAATGAATGTGACATTGCGTGAATTAACAGGGGAACTGATCCGAGTGGTACCGATGGATAAGAGCCATATTCAAGGTTTATATGAGGCTGCAAAAGATGAAAACATTTGGGCCTATTTACCGAAAACCATTACAACGCTGCATGATATGGAAGCTTTTGTCGAGGAAGCCCTGCAAACGAAAGAATACGGAACAGAATTTCCCTTTGTGATTATTCATCGTGAAAGTGGGAAAATCGTCGGCACGACGCGATTTTTGTATATGTCATCCGCTTCAAGGAGCCTTGAGATTGGCTGGACGTGGTTTCACCCTTCAGTGTGGGGCACCTCGGTCAACACCGAATGCAAATATTTGCTGTTACAGTATTGCTTTGAACGGTTGAACACGATTCGGGTGCAATTCAAAACGGATGAGCGGAATATTAGATCGCAAAAAGCAATAGAGCGGTTGGGAGCAGTGAAAGAAGGCATATTGCGAAATCAAATGATCAGAAAAGACAGAACATTCCGCAATTCAGTATTTTACAGCATTATCGACAGGGACTGGCCATCCGTGAAACTGCATTTAGAACGGAGACTGCAACTGCCAGAAAAAGAAACAAAATAATTGCAAAAATCATCTGTCCCTCGGACAGATGATTTTTTTAAGCTCGGAGCGCTTTCAGCCCCGCTGCGAAAGTGATTGCCGCAAATGCAAGCAAAATGCCGCAGATCCCGAGAATATCTGTGACGCGGGCACCGTTAGCGATAATCTCAGTCAGCCCGCTCATTGCCCACTTTTGAGGAAGAAATTCAGCGATGGATTGCATGAATTTCGGTTCAATGTCGATCGGCCAATACATTCCGCTCACCATACACGTTGCAATGACGAACAAGTTGCCAAACGCGAGCTGCTGTTCTGGCGTTCTGACATTGGCCGCAATCATCAATCCAATGCCGACAACGGTCAGCAGAAAAAGCGAGACCAACACCATAACCGCAGCCGGATTCCCCCAGTTGATGCCAAACAGCCAATGGGTTGCGAGAAGCAATATGCCAAATTGAATCCAGCCAATGACAAAGAAGGACAGCACATATCCAGCACCGATTTCCACTCGGCTGACTGAGGCTGTAAGCAATCTGGACCAGACGCCGTTTTTTCTTGCTTCTAAAATGGTTCCAGCCGCTCCCATCATGGTCAGCATGACAAATAGGATGGAAAAGCCTGCTGCTCTGGAGGCTGTGTCACTCGCTTCCGCACCCTCTTTTTTATCGCTGAGCGTCTGTCGTTTTACAGCCGGAGCTGAATCTTCATGTTTTTTGGCGAAAACTGTTTTATACGCCGCCTTCCAGCTCTCTCCCGCTGTCTGAGCTGCCGTTTTCGCCGCGGTAACCTGAATATTGAGCGTTGCCAATGTGCTTTCTGCATATTGTTTGACCATCGGCGCTTCCGACAGCTCGGGGCCGTGACGGAAAATCAGCTCAGGATGTTTGCCTTTTTCCAGCTGTGTCTGGAACGAGCGGGAAATGACGATGATCCCGACAATTTTCTTTTGTTTCAGCTTTTCTGACGCTTTGTTTTCAGACATGCTTTCGAATGTATACATATTATCGTGCGCCTTCAGCTGCCGAGTATAATGCTGTGAGAGAATCGTGTCGTCCTGATCAACGATTGCAAGCCGCACTTTATCATCATTTCCGCTGAGCATACTCCCAAATACAAAGGTAAGCAAAAGCGGGGCAGCAAACATGATTAAATAGTTCTGCGGCTTCTTAAAAATGAGAGAAAGCTCAATGCCGCAAATGGCTATGATTTTTTTCACCCTGGTGTACCTCCTTATCTTGTATGAAGCCGTCTGATACCAATTACAAGTGAGCAAAGCCCAATCCCCGCAAAAAGAAGCACAGGCTTTTGAAGGTCAGCCCAGCCTCCCCCTTCCATTAAAGAAAGAAAGCCGTCAAGCGCCCAGCGATTTGGCACAGCTTTAGATACAGTCTGCAAGACGTCCGGAAATTGGTACAGCGGCAGCATGGACCCGCCGAGAACTGCAAGCAATTGAATACCGAAGCCGCCGATCGCATCCGCAGATTTCATATCGCTGAGGAAGGACGCAAGCAGCATTGAAATGCCGGATACAGCAGCGGCGTAAGAAAGCCCGAGAACACTCACACACAGCAGATTGCCGCCCCAGTCCACACCAAAAACATTGATTGTGACGATCAGAAATATGAAAAATTGTATGATGGCAAACAGATATGTCCCAAGCCACTTTCCGAAGAGAATGACAGATTTTTGCGCGGGCGTCATCAGCATTCTGGCAAGCGTCTCAGTATCCTTTTCCTGTAAAAATGATTTCGCCCCGACTGTCATATGAAACAGCATAAACATGCAAAACATTGCAGCCGAATAGTATTGAAAACTGGTAACTGCCTTGCTGCCGACAGATTTTTCCGCAATAGTAAGCTTGTCGCCCGTTTCTCTTTCAAGCGTCTTTGTCAGCTTTTCTGCAAACTGTGCAGGGTCAAGTTTTCCTTGCTGTACAGCTGCCGTTTTGCTGACGTAATCCATTGAAGCTGATGCGGCTTCTTTTACCGCTTTATATTGGTCTATAAAAGAGCTGGCAGCTGTTTCGATGATGGAACTTTTTAATGTTTGATCAGGAGCGGCATAAACTACAGCTGAGGTTTTGCCGGATTCCCAATGTTTCGGAATGACAATACCTACATCGATTTTCTTTTCATCAAGCAGTTTCTTCATCTTATCTTCGCTGTTTGCTTGTGTGGCCTTTATCGATTTCATTTTTTTGAGCACATCTTTTGTAAACATGTTCGCTGCATCTGACTGATCTGGTTGAACGTAGCCGACTTTGATCTCATCAATACCGCTGCCTCCGTCAACAACTGATCTGAGCGCCGCTCCTAAAATACAGGTTAGGATCAGCGGCATTAGGATAAGCATCATAAACCCTTTTCTGTCCGTGATTCTGATTTTGACATCTTTCCATGCGATCCATATGCTTTTTTTCATAGCCGTTCCCCCTTAATCCCGCAACGTGCGGCCGGTCAAATTCAGAAACAGGCGCTCCAGATTTGGTTCCTGCACCTGAAGAGACAGCAGGTTTATATGATGGGCAGCGGCTTCAGCAAGCAGGCTTGTGACGACTTTCTCATGATGGGCCGCAGCAATGTCAATTTTGAGCTCTGAATCATGTACTGTCACATCATTCACATGGGCCAAAGAACGGATTGCAAAAAGAAACGCTTCATCGATCCCGCTGACTGTGAGCTGAATGATGGTATCGCCTCCAAGACGGCTGCACAAATCATTTTTTGTACCGATCGCAATCATTTCGCCCTGATCAATAATTCCGATCCGATCGCATAAAAACTCAACCTCTTCCATGTAATGACTCGTATAGATCACCGTCATGCCCGATTCGTTGAGCTGTTTCACCGTTTCTAAAATATGATTTCTTGACTGAGGGTCAATACCGACAGTCGGTTCATCCATAATCAGCAGCTCGGGCTTATGCATTAAAGCCGCACCGATGTTGATTCTTCGCTTCATCCCTCCGGAGAATGTTTCAATTTTATCTTTGGCACGCTCAGTCAGGCCGACGTATTCGAGGACCTCTGCCGATCTTTTTTTAGCCTCACCGTGCGTAAGTCCGTACATTTTCCCCCAAAACATAAGATTCTCATGAGCCGTGAGCGTCGGATATAAAGCAATTTCCTGCGGGACAACACCGATTTTTTGTTTCGCTTTGGCTGTTTCTTTTCCGATGACACAGCCGCCGACTGTGATGTTTCCGCTGTCATGCGGCACAAGGCCGGAAATCATCGAGATGGTTGTGGATTTTCCCGCACCGTTTGGCCCGAGCAGTCCGAATGACTCCCCCTTTTGGAGGGAAAATGAAATGCCTTTCACAATTGTTTTTTTTCCATATGCCTTTTTGATGTTTTCTGCTTGCAGCACGTTGTTTCACTCCTTTTTTACTCCCATTGCCATTGTAGAAAAAAGAAAGGCGTGCGGCATGTAGCGCCGGATAGAATGTAAGGCATGAAAAAAAGGCCTGTAAAAGGCCTTTTTAGAGAAATGCATATGCAAAACGTCATATGTCAAAAGACAGATACACCATATCTGACCGAGTAAATGGCGGCTTGGGTTCTGTCCCTGACAGCCAGCTTGCTGATGATATTTGAAACATGATTTTTGACTGTGCCTTCTGTAATGTAAAGCTTTTCGGCAATTTCTTTGTTATTCAGCCCGTACCCCAGCTGAGCCAGAACCTCGATCTCGCGCTCGGTCAAGTCGAGCAGCTCCTTAGGTTTTTCTATCTCGCTTATTCCTTTCAGCTGTTTTTCACGCTTCCATTCATTCAGCATTTGAGCAGTCAGTTCCGGAGGAAGCACCATTCCGCCAGAATGAACAGTCATGACCGCTTTTACAATCGTATCTGCCGACATGTCCTTCAGCAGGTATCCGCTCGCTCCTTCTTCAAGCGCTTCAGCAATCAGCTCTGAGTCCTTGAAGGTTGTCAGCATCAAAACCTTTACGCCAGGCAAAGAGCTTGTAATCAATTTTGTTCCTTCGACACCATTGGAGATTGGCATGCGGATGTCCATTAACACGATATCCGGCTCCAGCTCTTTCGCCTTTTCGAAGGCTTCCTGTCCGTTTCGCGCCGTTGCGATCACATCGAGCTCTTCTCGGAGCTGAAGCAGGGATGCCAGCCCTTCTCTGACGATATCCTGATCGTCGGTAATGATGATCTTAATCATGATAAATTCTCCTTTTGCTGCGCGGGCCCGAAGCTCCATTTTTTATTAGCCAGTGAAAATTCGGCGATTACAGTAAACCCTTGATCCCGTTCGCTCTCAAAGCAGATCATTCCGCCATGCTCCGCTGCCCGCTTTTTCATATTCAAGAGACCAAAGCCAAGTGCCGCTTCTGGATTTCCTTTGCCGTCATCCTTAATGACAAGACTTACGCTGTCCGTTGTGCAGGCAAGCTTTATCGAACAGGCTGTGGCGCCGCCGTGCCGTTTGGCATTGGTCAGTGCTTCCTGCACCGTTCTGATCAGGGTCGGATGAAGAGACAGCGGGATGATTGCAGGATCACCGCTAACCGCAAATTCGGTTGTGACTCCTGCATTTTTGTAAAAGTCTTCTGTCAGCTGTTTCAGCGATTCGATTAGCGAAGGATCGTTTTCCGTTTGCAGGGTGCGTACTGATAAGCGGACATCATCAAGCGCTTCACGAGCGAGCGTTTCACAGACACCGACTGTCTCATCCGCTTTTTGGCTGTCTCTTTTTTGCCATTCACGCAAAAGCTGAAGCTGAACGAGGAGCGCCGTCATTTTGTGTCCGACTGTATCATGAATTTCCCTTGCCATTCTGTTCCGCTCATAAATGGCGGTCAGCTCTTCAACCTGCTTCGCATATAAATGCAGCTCCTCGTGGGCAGCAGACAGCGCCAAGTGGGATTCTGTCAGTTCCCGGTACTGCTGTTTTGCCGTTTCCTGCGCATCCAACAGCTTGCGGATTAATTTACCCACAACACCGCAGAAGACAACGAATGTCATGCTGGTCAAATGATCAATGACAAATTCATTGCCGAACATCGCATATGTACGGATGAGGACGATCAAAAACAAAATAGAACAAAGACATAAGACAGACCATGCTGTTCTTTTAGGAAACCCCCGCAGAAAAAAGGCGACCGCAACCGGACAAAGCATAATAATGAACAAACCTGTGCCTGGAAAGATAAATCCGAACGAAAAGCCGATTGCAATATCAATCAGGCAGAACCAGATGGCATTTGTCTCTTTTGTCAGCAAAACATGATTGGCTGCATACATGGCAGCACCTGCTGCGATAAATACATATCCAAACCAGTTATCCTCTTTGACAATGGACAAATACATTAAACAACTCACCATCAAGGTGAACATTCTCGTAAAAAAAAGAGCCTTCACGCTCATCACTCCCGGTACCCAATTCCCTTCTTATCATACCTGCCTCAGGGCATTTTTGACAGGAGTTTCTGGAAAATAAAAAATCCCCCTGCCGTTTTTTCGGCAAGGGGATTGCAGTCAAATCACAAATAGAATATGGGCCCCGGAAACAGGATCTTTCACGCGGAAGCAGTTTTCCATTTCTTCGATCGAATATCCGGCGCGTTTGACTCGGTCAGCCACTTGATCCAGTTCCTCTTGATGAGGCAGAACAACCGTGTAATAGTCTAGTCCGCTGGCATTTGTCGGTTTGGGCGGCGCGTTTCTTCCCGCCCAAATGTTTAAGCCGATATGATGGTGGTAGCCTCCGGCTGAAACAAAAAGAGCGGACATGCCCGCATAGTTTCCGACAATGTCAAAGCCCAGTACATCTGTATAAAACGCTTTTGCTTCGTTCAAATCACTGACATGCAGATGAATGTGTCCGATGATTGTATCGTTGGGAAGCGCTGTTTTCCGTTCATCTCCTGCCTCTTCCAATAGGCCCCCAATGTCAACAGCGGTTGTCGTCATGACGTAGTTCCCTTCCCGGTCACGCTGCCACGTGCTGCGGGGGCGGTCAGCATACATTTCAATCCCGTTGCCATCAGGATCAGACAGATAGAGCGCTTCACTCACAGCATGATCCCCATGCCCGATCGCAATACCGTGTTCAATCAGGCGGGCGAGCGCGATCCCAAGTTCCTTCCTGTCCGGAAGAAGAATCGCAAAGTGATAAAGGCCTGTTACAGACCGTTCAGGCAAGACGACGGCGCTTGGATTTTCTTCAAGAATAAGCAGGATGCGTTTCCCGTCAGCCGTTAATTCAGCTCGGTGATCCGTCTTTTTTAAGACTTGAAAACCGATGACGTTACAGTAGAACTGAAGGGAACGCTCCAAACTGCGGATTGTGAGTTTGGCATAGCCAATGTGTGTATCCGCATGAATGCTGGTCATGCTGTATGCCTCTTTTCTTATGCTGATACGTTTGTGTTCTTTTTTCCTTTAAACACTAATGGGTCCAGCGCCAGGAATCGGCTTCCCGTAAGCGCCAGGTGGGTGGATGTCAAAAGCAGAAGGTAATCAAATTCTGCATTGCCCATGAATGGCGCTTTCAGCTTAACTGTGATGATGGCGCCGATCAGTGTAAGCGTGAACAGTACACCGACAATACGTGTAGCCAATCCGAAGAAGACAAGCACTCCGCCAATGAGTTCAATCGCTGCGATGACATACGCCATAAAGCTTGGAAGGCCTATGCTGCCGAAAAATTGGATGGTGCCCTCCATTCCCTGAAACTTTGATAAACCGTGAACAAAAAAGATAATACCTGTAATGACCCTTAAAAGTAATGTGCCAATTTCAAATGATTTATTCATTTGATCCTCCTTGATAAATATTATCACTTACTTAATGTAAGCTAGTATATATACATAACTTGTTTACGTCAAGTAATTTTGTTACATTTTACGAAAATGACATAAAAGTACTATAAAACTGTAACAAAAAAGACCTCTGTGCAGGACAAAGGTCTATTTCTCAAATTGGCTTTCATATAAGTTGCTGTAAAATCCTTTTTGCCGGATCAGATCATCATGGCTGCCCTTTTCAATCATTTCGCCGTCTTTCAGCACCACAATCTGATCCGCTCTTTGAATGGTGTTCAGCCTGTGGGCAATGATGACGCTTGTTCTTCCTTCCATTAAACGGGCAAGCGCTTCTTGAATGTTGACTTCCGTTACGGTATCAATGTTGCTTGTTGCTTCATCCAAAATGAGAAGAACCGGATCGGCAAGCACCGCCCGCGCTATAGAAATCAACTGTTTCTGTCCTTGACTGATGCCCGAGCCGTTTTGCGTCAGCACGGTGTCGTACCCTTTTGGCAGCCTTTCAATAAAACTATGGGCATTTGCTGTTTTTGCAGCTGCTTCTACTTCCTGATCAGAAGCATCAAGCCTGCCGTATCGAATATTTTCTCTGATCGTTCCTTGAAACAAAAACGAATCCTGAAGAACAAATCCCATGTTTTTTCTCAGGCTTGCTCTAGTAAGGGTTTTAATATCTGTACCGTCGATTAAAATTCTTCCTTCGTCAGGCTCGTAAAAACGGGCGAGTAGGTTGGTGACGGTCGTTTTTCCCGCCCCCGTCGGCCCGACAAACGCGATGGACTGCCCGGCAGGCACGGTAAACTGTAAATGCTTCAGTGTATGTCGCCCTTTATCGTAACCGAAGGACACATCCCGGAATTCAATGCTTCCTGTTTGGATAGGCTGATGCACGGCGTTCTTTTCATCCTCGCGCTCTTCTTTTTCATCAAGCACGTCAAATACCCGTTCAGCACCGGCAATTGCGGACAGCATCGTATTAAACTGGTT
Organism: Bacillus stercoris; assembly: GCF_029772985.1. NCBI lineage: Bacteria > Bacillati > Bacillota > Bacilli > Caryophanales > Bacillaceae > Bacillus > Bacillus stercoris. The sequence goes on from NZ_CP121861.1 coordinate 3,439,712, forward strand.
GGCCAGATCGTTTAAAGGACGTGTAAATTGTCTTGAATACTCGGCAAAGACGACGATTGAGCCGATCGAGATCCAGCCTTTCAGCGCGAACAGACCGCCAATTGCCGCAATCATTGTAAAGCTTAAGTTATTCAAAGAATTCATGACTTTCGGGATAAACCCTGAAATCGTCTGCGCCCAAAAACCCGACGTCTTGAGGGCAGCGTTTTTTTCGAGAAATTCAGCAGTAATCTGCTTCTCACGCGAATAGGCTTTAATGACCTTTGCGCCGGAAACAGATTCCTCAATATACCCATTCAGATCACCAAGATTTTTCTGCTGTTCTTTAAACAGCTTTCCCGTTCGGTTGGTGATCCATTTCAGGCTCGCTGCCATCACCGGAATAATGGTCAGCGTAATCAATGTAAGGAGCGGGCTCATGTACAGCATCACCGCAACGGTCCCGACAAAGGTGATCACGCTTGACAAAATTTGAATGACTGACGTATTTAAGGTAGAACTGACATTTTCGATGTCATTCGTCACCCGGCTCATCAGCTCGCCGTGCCGCTGTTTATCAAAAAACGGAATCGGCAGCTCATGCAGATGGGTGAACAATTCGCTTCTCATTCTGAAAACCGTGCCCTGCGAGATCGTAATCATCCAGTAGTTTTGAAACCAGAGCGACAGGGACTGAATGATATAGATAGCGAGCAGAAGAAGCAAAACAGGAATCAAGCCATTGACCGTTTTCCCAACGATAAAATGGTCAATGGCCTTTCCGATCACAAAGGGGCCAAGGAGCCCGAATATCGCGCTGATGACAACCATCAGCATGACAAGTACGAGAAGTCCTTTTCGTTCAGCCAAGTAAGACCAGATTCGTCTCAGTGTACCCTTTGTATCCTTTGCTTTCGCCCGCTTTTTCGCGCTTTCTTTTTTGTCAATTGGCAGTTTGGGATATTGGAAAGGCTTGCGGATGTCTTTTAGCATAACTCGCTCCCCTCCCTTCCGAATTGTGACTCGTAAATGCGCTTGTATAACTGAGATTCAGAAAGCAGCTCACTGTGAGTGCCTTTTTCAATCAGTTCGCCGTCCTCAAGCAGCAAAACCTGATCAGCTTTCATTGCTGTGGTCATTTTTTGCGTAATGATCAATGTTGTGCACTCGTATGTGCTGATTGCCTCAAGCAGCTTCGCCTCTGTTTGCAGGTCAAGCGCGCTTGTGCTGTCATCCAAAAGAAGGATGGCCGGCTTTCGGATCAGCGCCCTAGCAATGGAAATCCGCTGTTTCTGACCGCCGGACAGGTTGACGCCTCTTTGCCCCAAAACTGTGTCATATCCATTTGGGAGCTTCAAAATCGTTTCATGAATTTGCGCGTGTTTGGCCGCATCCATTATTTCATCTAGTGAAGCATTATCTTTGCCCCAAGCGATATTTTCTTTGATTGTGCCTGAAAACAAGAGAACCTCCTGCGGTACATATCCAATTTGCCTGCGCAGCCCTTCAGCCGGAAAATCTTGAACCGGCTTTTCATCTATGTAAATGCGGCCTGCATCCGGCTGATAAAGCCTCGGAATGAGCTGAAAAAGCGTGGACTTGCCCGAGCCCGTCGCACCGAGAATCGCGATTGTTTCTCTTGGTTTTGCGGAAAATGAGACATTTCTGAGCGCTTCCCTGTCCATTTCAGGATAGCGGAAGGATACATGCTGAAACTCAATCCGTCCCGCCAAACGATCAGATATGATGCCCTCCTCCCGCTCGTCGCCTTCTGTTTCAAGCACCTCGCCGATTCTATCTCCTGAAGCCTTCGCCCGGGTGAAAATCATAATCAAAAACGGAAACATCGAAAGCGCGCCCGTAATTCGTGTGGCATAGTTGATAATCGCAACAACATCGCCGACCTGAGTGCTTCCGCTCGTGATACTGTAGGCCCCCGCCCACAAAATCAACAGGATGCAGAGATTCATCAAAAGCATCAATACAGGCATCGTGAATTCCACAAGCTGAAAGGCAGAAACCGTTTTTTCCATCAGTCTTGTGTTGGCTTTTATAAATTTTTTGACCTCGTGGCTGCCGCGAAGCAGCGCTTTGATCAGCTTGATTGCGGTTAAGTTTTCCTGCATGATGGTGTTCACTTGATCCAGCCGTTTTTGCACTGAGCGGAACAGCGCCCCGCCTTTCTTTAATACCCATAGCAAAAACAAGATCAGGATCGGAATGGCCACAAGCAGAAAAAAGCCGAGCTTCGCATTAACGGCAAGCGACAGCACAATGCCGCCTGCAATCATTAAAGGAGCCCGCAGCATAAACCGCAAACTCATAAAAATCATATTTTGAACCTGTGTGACGTCGTTTGTCAGCCTTGTAATATAAGAAGAGGATGAAAACTGTCCAAATGTGGAATAGGAGAAGGACTGGATTTTTTGAAAAAGCCCTTTTCTCGTATCATAGGAAAAGCTTTGACTGACATGGGCGGCATAAAAGGAATTCAACATCCCCGCCGCAAAGGATAACACGGTCAGTCCGATCATGACCGCGCCCCATGTCCATACATGACGCAGATCTTGCTTCAATATCCCATCGTCGATGATTTTCGCAATCAATAAAGGCTGCATCAGTTCAACCGCAAGCTCCGTCAGCATAAGAATCAGCGCAATTCCCGCAAGCAATGAATATGGTTTTAAAAACGACAAAGCCTTTTGCATGTAAAAGCCTCCAAACCCCTTTTTACTCGATTGTCTCTTTCTTTACTTTACTATGGCGGTCTTTTTGACGGCAAACGAAAACCCTCCCGAAAAGGAGGGCTGTCTTTATTGATTCAATATTTTTTCCACACGCTCCCGCATCTGCGGCACGCTCAATCCGATAATCACCTGAAACGCCTTCCCATTCCTGACGATGCCATGTGCGCCAAGCGCGCGGAATACGCTGTCGGGTTCAACCTTTGTTTCGTCCTTAACACTGACTCTGAGACGGGTTGCGCAGTTTGTGACTTCAGTGACGTTGTCTTTTCCGCCCAGCGCTTCAATATACAGAAAAGCAGTGTCATCCGCCGTTTCTGCAGCGGAGGCCGCCGTTTCATCCTTGTTTTTTCGTTCTCTGTATTCCTTTTTCGAATACAGCTTTGTTTCCTGCTGTTCATCCTTTTCCCGTCCTGGTGTAGCAATATTGAATTTGAGGATTAAAAATCTGAAGACGAAAAAATAAATAGCTGTAAACGAGAGCCCGATCAAAATTTGGTACACATATGTCATACCGTGGCTGCCAAAGAGCGGAATCCAGTTCAAGGTCACCGCTTCGATCAGTCCGCCCCCCATGTTTCCGACGACGCCGGCCATATACATAACTGTCGACATTGTGGCGGCAAGCACGGCGTGTACCGCAAATAAGAATGGTGCAATGAATAAGAAAGTAAATTCAATCGGCTCTGTAATCCCGGCGACAATCGCTGTCAGTGTGACAGGAATCAGCAGCCCTGCAACGAGTTTTTTCTTTTCCTTTTTGGCTGTCACATAAAAAGCAAGAGCGATACCCGGAATACCGAAGATTTTCGAGTTTCCGTGAAGCGCGAATCCGCCTTGCGGGAAAAGCTCCTTCAGCGGTTTGGCGCTTTGCGAATATTCGCCGAGATGCTGCGCCCAATACGTGACGATCCCGCCTTCCGCTACAGCCGGGCCGTAAATAAACGGCGTGTAAATAAAGTGATGAAGGCCGGTCGGTATTAAAATCCGTTCCAAAAACGTGTATATCCAAACGCCCACCGCCCCGGAAGCAACCAGGAAGCTTTGAAGCGAGCCAATTCCAGATTGAACCATCGGCCATATATAAGACACTGCCAGGGCAATCGGGATCATAATAAAGAAGGAAATCATCACGATATACGTTGAACCCTGAAAGATGCCGAGAAAATCGGGCAGTTTTTTATCAAAATAGCGGTTATGCAAAAAGACGACAATCGAAGAAATAAAGATGGCTCCGATAATGTTGGTATCGAGCGTTTTTATGCCCGCAATCATCGTTAATCCGCTCGTTCCGCCGACCTCTTGATTCATGTCGACGCCAAATGCTCCTCCCCATACCGTCAATATCGAGCTGACAAAATAATTGAAGGTTAGGTAAACAGTAAGCGCTTCCAAACAAGCGCGTGCCTGAGCTTTCTTCGCCAAAGCAACCGGGATGCCGATGGCGAATAAGAGCGGCATTTGGTTAAAGACAGTCCAGCCGCCCTGCTCAATGATATACCAGCACTGATACCAAAAACCGTCAGGATCGGCGAGCGATCCCATGAGGGTTTTATTTTTAAAGAGCGTGCTGATACCGACGATAATGCCGGCGAACGCGAATAATAAAACAGGCACAAACATCGCGCTTCCAAAGCGCTGAATTTTTTGCATCATACCAAAACCCCCTGCTACTCATTGTCATTTTTTTCTGCCTCTTTGTAATCAACATATGCGCGGAACAATGCTTCGCCAACGAGAAAAAACGGTGCAAAAGCGACAATTTCCGTTTTATCGCTTAATGTCACAGGTTTGCTTGTCGCATAAAGATTATGCGGAGTCAGCTGGGCGAGGACATTGTTTTTTAAATTCGTAATGGAAATAAAGGGAATGCCCTTTGCAGAAAGCATTCTTGCCTGAGGAATCAGCTCCGGTGTTTCTCCGGAAAGAGAAATGATGATAAACATATCGTTCACTTTAAAATCCCCGCGCATCAGATTAAATTCATTCGTGTCTTCAATCAAAATAAGATAGCGATGGCGCGGAATAAACATTCTTTGCAGGTCGCGGGCGCATATCTTTTGCGCATTTCCAGAACCATAGACGAAAATGCGGTCCGCTTCATCAATCAGCTGGCACATGTCCGTCATGTCCTTTGTCCGTAAGAACTTCAAATTTGCTTCAATATCATCAAGCAGCTTTTCAAAACTCATACTCTCGCCTTCTTCCGGCTGATCTTCCCACTTTAAAAAGACGCGAAATTCACTGTAGCCGCTGAAACCGAGCTTTTGGGCAAGTCGCAAAATTGAGGAACGCGATACACTGCAAGCTTTGGCCAGCGCGTCGATTCCAAGGTGATAGCATGTGTGCTTATGATTCAATATATATTTTAAAATATGAAAATCGTTGTCATTCAATTTGCTGTAGTGCTGATTGATCAGTTCTTCGAGCTGCATATCAGATCCCCCCATTTTCTTTCTATTATATACAATTACAGATTCGAAAATGGGGGAATTTCATTTATGATATGCGGATTGGGCTTTGATCAAGCTCAGGCCAGAAGTCTTTGTTGGCCTCCACTAAATCCTCAAGAATGAGTCTTGCCACACGCGCGTTCGGCACTGTTTTTGACAGGATCAGCGCCTGCCACAGCTTTTGGAACGATTTCTCCGCCCACGCTTCAACAGTCAGCTTCTCAACGGATACCTGCTGCTCCATGAGCCCTTTCTGGAATTGCGGAATGGTGCCAACGGTAATCGGTTCAGGTCCATTTGAGCCGACGATGCATGGCACCTCAACCATCGCAGTCGGGTCAAAGTTCGCAATTGCACCGTTATTTTCAACAATCAACAGCATTCTTTCACCTGTGTTGTAGGCAATCGCCCGGGCAAGATCAACGATATACGATGCGTGGTCATCGATTTTAATTTCGCTGTTTTCCGAGGACTGTTCACGTGTGATCATGTCACATTGGCTGAAAATAAAAGCTTCGCGCCCTTCCATGACTTCATTCGCCCGCGTATGATTCGGATTTGATTTTTTCACCATATCATCTGGGAACAAATAATATTGCAAATACGTATTCGGCAGTGTGTCAGGATCTGCAGCCTGCACGTCACGCGCTTTGGCGAACGTGTCATTCCAGCTTGCCTCCACAGCTTCAGCTTCTGTTTTCGGAATATAACCGTATTGAGATACATGCTCCTTCAGCTTCGGCATTAAATCGTTGCCCTCTTGATCCTGAATCGATGTCCACCAGCCGAAATGATTTAATCCGTAATAGCGGACCTTCATTTCTTTTCTTGAGGACAAGCCAAGAATTTGCGCCATCCGGTCTTCGATTCCAACCGGCATATCACAGATATTGAGAATTTTAGAATTCGGTCTAAGGCGTCTCGTAGCTTCAGCTACAATGGCCGCAGGGTTGGAATAATTGAGCATCCACGCATCAGGCGAGTATTTTTCCATGTAATCTAATATTTCAAGCACACCGCCGATCGAACGCATCCCGTACGCGATCCCGCCCGGCCCGCATGTCTCCTGGCCGACAACTCCGTACTTCAACGGAATTTGTTCATCCAGCGCGCGCATCGCGTATTTCCCCACCCGGATGTGCGCCATAACAAAATCGACATCTGTAAAAGCTTCTTCCGGGTCAGTCGTCGCTGCAAATTCAATATCCGGCGCTTTTTCTCTGATAAAAACGTCACAGGCGCCTGCAATGCGATCCTGTCTCTCTTTATCATTATCATACAGCTTCAGCTTTCTGATCGGAAACTCCTCCAAATGGTCCAAGAGCATGAGTACGATCCCTGGAGTGAAGGTGCTTCCTCCGCCCGCTATTACAATTGAGAATGATTTTTTCTTCATATGACGACCTCCTTGATAACGTTTACAATTTCATTTATACCATGAGAGAGCCCGTCCCGTAACACGTTTGGCGCACTTAGGTCATTTGATCAATTTTAGTGTTTTTTCCCATAGAGCGGGAAATTTCTCATTTACCTTCCGTCCGTAAGATTTGGTTTTTTTTCCTTTTTTGTAATCTTAAAGTCTCATCAACTGTGAATTTTAAGTGAATATACGCCCTTCCAGTTCTTATGAAAAGGTTCTTTTGTACGATTCGGATACATGCCGAATTATTTATAATCATTTATATAAAACATCCAATTGTGCGTGAATTTAGAAAAGGCAGGGGACAAAAGTTGGACTCATATAAAGTCATTGAGCTGGCAAACAAGTACAGTGCGGCCGCAGAAGAGGTCAGAAGCTCCAAAATGCTGCTTGAATCCCGGTTATCTGCAATGGGAGATGCTTGGCAGGGAAAAGCAAGAGATTCGTTTGACCAGGATTTCGAGGAAACGAAAGCCGCCTACGACCAATTTGAACAGGAGCTGCTTGAAACAAGCCAGGAGCTGAAGGCAGCCGCTGTCAAAATAGAAGAACGAAAAGCTGAAATTGCCAGAATGGAAGAACGAAAAGCTGAAATTGCCAGAATGGAAGAACTGGAACGTAAAGCAAGAGAGGAAAGACTTAAACTCGGGAGGTGAACGGTGTGTCAGGAAATATTGCAGTTGATCCGGATAAGCTCGAACAGTTTGCAAATGATGTAGTCACTGAATTGACTGATATGGAAAACAAATATAAGGATCTGCATGTGGAGCTGGGGCAGATGATTTTGCAATGCGATCCCCGCTACAGCAGCTGTTTTTCCGGAGTGGGCGATGCGTGGAGCTCAGGAAAAGCGCTCGTCACCAAGCTGAGTGACAATGAGATTTTCATCAGAAAAACGGGCGATAAATTTGTGGAGCAAGATGATATTTTGCGAAAGCTCTACAATGCCTACGACAAATACGGTACGATGACAAGCTTAACCGCCCTTATGCTGACACAGGGAAAATATTACGGATTAGGGCTTACGAAATTTGTGAAACAGCCAAGCGGCTTGCATACCGCCCAGCACTCAAAACTTCTATTGGATATTTCCAGGGCCGTTGACAGCTCCCGTTATCAAAAAGCGGCAAGAGTGCTTTTGAACCCTAAATATTTGTTAAAAAAGACAAACCGGCCATTTTCAGATTTGGTACATAAAAAGTTTACAAAATACTTCCCTCAGGACACGGTCGATTTTTCAAACAGCGTCAGAAGCTACACAAAAGGATTTCTTAATGAGGCCGGCGTACGCTCAACTTTGAAGGATGTCGGAAAAACAGGATTGAAATTCGCGAAAGGAAATGCCATTACCGCCACACTGATTACCGGTGCGACCGAAACGTTCGGAGCGGGCTTGAAAATAGCTGAAAATTACGCGAAATACCAGGACAAACCGGAAGTTCTCAAGCGTGAAAACGCCAAGGCCGTCGGGAATGCTGTGAATAACACTATTTTTATTGCGGGCGGTGCGACAGCTGGTGCTGTTGTAGGCGGTGCCGTAGGAAGTGTGTTAGGTCCTGTCGGCACCGTAGTCGGAGGCACAATCGGTTCGGCGGTAGGCGGATTTGTTGGGGAAAAAATCGCAAAATTCACATCAGTCTATGCTGAAAAAGCAGCAATAAAGCTGAAAGAGCCGATCCATGCTGTCGTTGATACAGCCAAAAAAGGGCTGGAATCAGCCGGCAAAGTCGTCAAATCAGTGAATGATGGCATAGATGCGGCGAATAAATCGATACATAAAGGGATAGACAGCGCGAAAAAAGGAATAGAAAAAGCAAAGAAAACAGCGGATTCGCTTATACACGGCGCAACCCATTTCCTTAAAGGGAAATTTTCATTTGGATAGGAGAATAAACAATGAAGCAGTTTACAATTAGCATAGAAGAACTCTTGTTTTGTTTTTACAGCGAAGGGTTTTTTGAACAGGGAATGGCCTTAAAACAAGCTTATTTTCCCGAAATAGAAGATGAACAGCTCGGCTCCTTATTTGAAGCTGCGTGCCGCTCACTCTTAGCCAAGGAGGCGGCGGAATATCGGAATCATCAATATCGGTTAAAGGACGAATACTGTCCGTTTATCCATGTGTTAAACGATGCGGACTATACAGTGAAGCTATCCAAATTTGATGAACAAGCCAAAGAACAGAATATATCCTGCCATGTTTCGAAGTTTGGCACTTACTCTCATGAATTGCTGTTTGATGAACAGGTACATAGAATCAAAAAAATGGATTCAACTAATGGAGTACTCTCTAAAACATACGAGTTTTTAAATGTAATAGATGCAGAAGATCATAAAGAATCAATGATCACCCTGACGTCAACTGAATTCGAATGGCTTCTGGAGGGCGCTTCAGACACTCCCGCATATCTGAAGGAATTTCTAGATAAGCATGATCACCAAGAGGACGTGACCCGTTTTGTAAATGATCTGGCTTTGCGAAAAGGAAAAATGGATACGCTGATGCGGCTGGTTTATGACAAAGACAACTCGCCGGGAGTGGCTGATATGGCTTTCGTCCTGCCTGGCAGCCGTCATACTTGGCTGGTAACAGGCATTACTCAAAATGAATTTTCTATCGTAACAGCAAATAAAGATGTGATAAAAGGAATACTTTTTTGCTAAAGAGCGATAAAGGAGAATAGCAATTGAAAAACAATGAAGTAATTAAGGTCAAAAGCAGACTGTTTTTTAGAATATGGCTGTTCCTCGCTACAGGAGGCGCTTTTATTGTAGGAGTATGGCTGGTGTCTGAAGCTCTTACATTTGAATCTAAGTATGCCCTGCTTTATTTGGGCGGCGGATTAATGGCGATCGTTTATGGATTGATCACATTTTTTATGGCTTTTCCAGCGTTCACAAGCCGGGGAAATGTCATTTTCAGCGTAAAAACAGGGCCTGATGGCGAGATTTTCTCTAGAAAGCGCAGCGTGATGTTTTCTGAGGTAAAACGGATTTATATGGGACGGCATCATTACAGCTTGAAAGGGATCTTTTTTGAAGATATTATCATCGAGAAAACAGACGGAAAAGTCGTTCGCATCCCTACTTGGAACATTATCGCGAATCCATTGTTTTTTGAAGCGGTGGAACGCTATATCCTCCCTCATCTGAATGAAGAGGCGAAAAGCAACTGGATCAGCCAATTTACGGAGATTCAGCGCAGTGCGTATTTAAAGGAATTTGAAAATCATCCAAAGCTTTAACAGCTCTCCTCCTTTATAATGAAAGAGAAAAGCAACTTGAGGAGTGCACGTGATGCCGATTACCATTCTTTTATTTCTCACGGCGGGGCTTGCCGAAATAGGCGGCGGATATCTGATTTGGCTATGGCTGAGAGAGGCAAAGCCAGTCGGCTATGGGATCGCCGGAGCATTGATCTTGATTGTCTACGGCATTCTTCCGACATTCCAGTCCTTCCCTTCCTTCGGCCGTGTATACGCCGCTTATGGCGGGGTATTCATCGTGCTTGCGGTCCTGTGGGGATGGCTTGTTGACCGGAAAACACCTGATCTGTATGATTGGATCGGCGCATGCATTTGTCTCATCGGTGTCTGCGTCATCTTATTTGCGCCGCGCGGATAACAAAATGGCCTGCTTATGAAGCGGGCCATTTTTGTTTAATCCTCTTTTAAGCTTGTCAGCTGCACTTCATGCTCATCTTGCGGTTCGTCAAGCGGATAAATTCTTGCTGTTCCGTTTTCTTCATTCACGTGCTGAATGTAAATAGGAACACCGTTGTACGTTACTTTTTTCATATCGGGAGATTCTACAATTTCTTTCGCCCTTTGTATATTCATCGTAACACCCTCCTTCAATACATAATGTTTCCATTTCCTGAAGGAAGTATGCTTTATGATTCAGCGGACAAATTGAATTTTTTCAGGCGTTTGTAGAAAGTGCTTCGCGGGATCCCGCTGATTTTGGCGGCTTGAGAGACGTTTCCTTTTGCAGATTCAAGCGCTTTGATCATCATATCCTTTTGGATTTGCTCACGAAGTTTGAACACGCCGGCAGCAGCGGGCTGTTTTTCTGCAGTGCTGACCGGCAGTCCAGCGGCTTCCAGTAAAGCGGAAAGCGGCTCATCCCCAAGCCGGCCGTCCGGAAATCTGATGGAAAGACGTTCAAACACATTAAATAGCTCACGGATATTTCCCGGCCACTTCCAATGCTTCAGCACCTCACAAAAATCAGAAGGAAGTTCGCCTGGCCAATGATTCTTCTGTTTGTAGTACTCGAAGAGGTCCGGAATATCCTCGGGGCGATCGCGCAATGGAGGAAGTTCAATTGGATAGACATGAAGGCGGTAAAACAAGTCCTCTCTGATTTTTCCGCTTTCGGCAAGCTCGCGTAAATCACAATGTGTGGCGGCAATGACTCTGATATCAACCGGAATTTCTTTTGCCCCGCCGATTGGCGTAATCTTGCGTTCCTGAAGCACGCGTAAAAGCGCAACCTGCATCGAGTGGGAGATTTCTCCGATCTCATCTAAAAATAAGGTGCCTTGATTCGCTTTTTGAAAGGCGCCTTTATAGCCATTTCGCTTCGCTCCCGTAAAAGCGCCTTCCGCATAGCCGAACAGTTCGCTTTCAATCAAATCAGACGGAATCGCTCCGCAATTGACAGCAACAAACGGACCGTGCCGTCTCTCACTGTTCTCATGAAGCGCGCGAGCCGCGACCTCCTTCCCCGTACCCGTTTCACCCGACAAACAGACCGTTGCATCCGTCGCAGCTGCTCGTTCAAGGTGCATCAGCATCGCTTGCGATCGGCCGCTTTGCCCGATCACTCCATTGAATCGAAACGCCTTCTTTTTCTTTTGTTCCGAAAGATAAAAACAAGTGCCGCCATCTCCTATGGTGACAGCTTTTTCGATTGAATAGCCCCGCTCCTTCAACTCGTACAGATGCCGGCCCTGCCAATCCGGCATTGAGGTTCGAATCGGCATGCTCGCACTGATGATGTGCTGCTTGGTATTACAGAGCACCATCGGCACACTGGATGCAGCTCTCTCCCCAAAACGGCTGATCAGCTCCAGCTCTTTCTCACGGCTTTTAGCTGCGAGTTCCCGTTCAGCGGCATAGGCAATCGCCGTGGCAATACCAAGCATATGAGGATGCGCGCCTGCCGCCGGGCATGATATGTCAATTACACCCGCAAGGCTGCCATCCTCATGGTGAATCGGAGCGGCTGAACAGTTCCAAAGATGGGAAGCGATAGAGTAATGCTCTGATCCTTGTATTGCAACCGGCTCGCTGATGTGGAGCGCCGTGCCAATCGCATTTGTTCCGACAGCCGTTTCTGTCCAGCATGCCCCTTCGACGAAATTGATGCGTTTGGCTTCATAGAGCGCGCGGGGATGGCCGTCCAATGCCAGTACAACACCATCTGAATCAATTAACAGCGCCATCATTTCCATTTCTTTTATGGCAGGCAGCAGTTTTTCGAGGTAAGGCTTTGCGGTCGTCAGGAAGAATGAATGCTTTTTTGACTGCTGATCCAGCTCCGTTTGCTGTAAAACCCTCGGGCCTTTTTCTAAATAAGGATTGACCTCAGCTTTTTTGCAGCGATGCCATGACTCGGCGATCCGTTTTCTTATTCGCGCTTCGTCAAGCACACCGTCTTTCACAAAACGTTTCCAGGTTTGCAAATCGTTTGGGACCGAATTCATTTCCTTGATCGCTCCTCCCTTACACGCCGTTTTCATCTATTGTAGGGGAAAAATAAAGCGCTTTCAACAATAAAAAAGCAGGCGCCTTATATCCATGCGCCTGCTTTTCCTCTTATTATGCATGTACTGCAAGCCCGATCGTGCTTAGCAGCGCCTCGTGCAATGTTTCCGATAAAGTGGGATGGGCGGCGATAAAATGCTCCGCCATATCTGCCGTCATCTCACCATTCATGATCGCTGCCGCCTGGCCGATGAGCTCGGTTACATCCGGACCAATCATCGAAACACCTACAATTTCGCCGAATTCCGGTTCAGCTATGATTTTGACCTTTCCTTCCGCTTGCTGTTTAATGAGCGCCTTTCCGTTTGCAGAAAAAGGAAATTCGCCAATCTTCACATCCCCGTATACGCTTCTTGCCTGTCGTTCTGTCATTCCGATACACGCGATTTCCGGGGACGTGTAGATGCAGCGCGGCACATGTTTCTCATTGATTTTGACATCCCTTCCAGAAGCATGAGAAGCAGCGATGATGCCCTCATGGAATGCGGCATGCGCCAGCTGGATGCCTCCTATTGCATCTCCGCACGCGTAAATATGAGGCACGTTCGTCTGCATGTGTCCATTCACAGGAATGCCTGTTGGAGAAAAATCAACTCCCGCCTGCTCCAGCTGTAATCCGTCAAGACGGGGTTTTCTGCCGATCGCCACCAGTATATAATCGGCCTTCGTTTTAAACTCACGCTGGCCGCTTTTCCATATAGCCGTTTTCGCTGTTTGATCCACCCGCTCTAACTTGGATGAAATATGCACTTCAACACCGTCTTCCTCAAGCTTTTCTTGAAAGAGACGGGCGATATCTTCATCTTCAGCAGGGACCAGCTGTCCCGCTGTTTCAATGATGGTCACCTTCGATCCCAATCTGGCAAACAGCCCTGCATACTCACACCCGATGACACCGCCGCCGACAATGACAAGTGAAGACGGAATCTCGGAAAGAGAAAGCGCGTCTTTGCTGTCGATGATCCATTCGCCGTCAAAAGGAGCGAACGGCAGCTCGATTGGCTCTGATCCTGAGGCAATCAATACTTGGTCTGCCTCTCTGATTTCTTTTCCGTTTTGTCCTTCGATCAAAAGCTTTCTTTCAGAAAGAAAGGAGGCTGTTCCCTTTACAACCTGTATTTGATTTTTCTTCATTAGGTACTGAACGCCTTGAACAAGCTGTCTGACAACCTGCTGTTTGCGGTTTTGCATTTTACTCCAATCGACTGATATTGCACCTGCGGGGAGTTCGATTCCAAAGCTGCCGGCATGCTTGATTTTATCAAGAACATTTGCGCTTTCTAGCAAAGACTTCGTGGGGATGCAGCCTTCATTCAGGCAGGTCCCCCCAAGCTTGCCTTTGTCAATGAGCAGCACGTTTCTGCCCTGCTGTGCCGCGGAGACCGCAGCCGCATAGCCTGCAGGTCCGCCGCCGATAATGGCTAGTGTCATGTCGTTTTCACCTGCTTTTCCTATAAAATTAATGCCGCGGGTTCTTCCAAATATGTTTTAATCGCCTTCAGGAATGCAGCTGCTGGAGCGCCGTCACACGCTCTGTGATCAAATGTCAGGCTGAGCGGCAGGAGCGTGCTTCTGACGATCTCCTCCCCTTGGTACACCGGTGTGTCATAGCTTGCTCCGATACCGAGAATGCCTGCTTCAGGCGGATTTAATATCGGTGTGAAATGCTCAACTCCAAAAGCGCCAAGGTTTGTAATGGAGAAGGTTGAGCCTTGCAGTTCTTCGCTTCCCGCACGTCCCTCGCGTGCTTTTTTGGCATTTTCTGAGATGGATTGAGCCAGTTCAATCAGCGATTGCTTTTCAGCATGACGGATGACAGGCACCACTAAGCCATTTTCCAAGGCTACAGCCATACCAAGGTGCACATGAGGATGTGTGATGATGCGCTCATTTTGATAAGAGCTGTTCAGCACTGGGTGAGCTTGCAGTGCGAGAACGGCGGCTCTTGAAACAAAATGAGTGATTGTCAGTTTTGTGCCGTACCGTTCTTCCGCAGCTGGTGAAAGCTGTTTTTGAAGAGTGGCAAGCTTAGTGATATCAGCCTTCATCGTAATCGTCAGCTGCGCGCTGTTTGCCAAGCTTTCCTGCATTCGGGCAGCGATGACTTTTCTCATGCCTGTCACCGGGGTTTCCTGCGCTTTCTGATCAGAAACAGGTTTTGCCTGAGCTTTTTTCTGTTCAGCCAGCGCCTTTGTCACGTCATCCTTCACGATTCTTCCGCCTGGTCCGGTGCCTTTCAGCTGTTTCAGGTCTAACCCCGCTTTTTCCGCTATTTTTCTCGCAACTGGAGATATTTTCAATCGATCTTTTTTGGAGGCTGCGGGTTTGTTTTCTTGTTTGACGGGCTGGACGGCTTGCGGCACGCTGTCTTCAGCAGCAGGCCTGCTTGCCTCTTCCTGCACCGACTCATTGGCATCCCCGATGTAGCAGATTGCAGTGCCGGGCGGAACCTCTTCTCCCTCTTTCACTTTGATGTCGATCAGGGTTCCTTTTTCAGGCGCCTCGATCTCCATTTCAATTTTCTCCGATTGAATGCTGGCAATGCTTTCTCCCTTTTCAACCGGGTCGCCTACTTTTTTATTCCATATGGATACTTCCCCTTGTTTCATCGCCATTCCTAATTTTGGCATCACTACTTTTACTGCCATTTGTGTCCCCCCTTTAGTTCATTGCCGGCTCGCCAAGCAATTCAAGCGTGACGCTGACAATTTTATCTGGTGTCGGCAAATATTGATCTTCAAGCACCGGTGAAAACGGCACTGGTGTATGCGGTGCTGTAATCCGTTTAATCGGCGCATCAAGCAAATCAAAGCCTTTGTCTGCGACAATCGCTGCAATATCCGTGGCAATGCTGCATCGCGGATTGGCTTCATCAATGATGATCAGCCGGTTTGTTTTTTCCAACGATGTGAAAATCGCATCCTCATCAAGAGGAGACAGACTGCGGGGATCAAGCACCTCAGCTTCGATGCCTCTCTCTGAAAGCTGTGCAGCTGCTTCAAGCGCGGTATTGACCTGCTTGCCGACTGCAAAGAGCGTGACATCATTGCCTTCGCGTTTGATGTCGGCCTTTCCGAGCGGAATTGTATAATAATCTTCCGGCACCTCGCCCTTCATGTTGTAGGACGTCTTGTCTTCAAAGAAGAACACCGGATCATTGTCTTCTATTGCTGCAAGCAGCAGACCTTTGGCATCATACGGACTGGATGGAACAACCGTCTTCAGTCCCGGGATGCTCGTGAAAAGGCCATACAGCGCTTGTGAATGCTGGGCAGCGGCCCGAAATCCCGCTCCGTATGTGGTGCGGACGGTAATCGGCACTTGCGCTTTACCGCCGAACATATAGCGGAATTTCGCCCCTTGGTTGATCACCTGGTCAAAGCACGTGCCGATAAAGTCATTAAACATTAATTCCGCAATCGGTCTCAGCCCGGTTGATGCCGCAGCCATAGCCGCACCCATGTAGCCCGCTTCAGAAATCGGTGTGTCCAGCACTCTTGTGCGCCCGAATTCCTGTACGAGCCCTTTTGTAACCCCTAATACACCGCCCCATGCTTCATCATCCTGCAAATGATCGACAGCCGCTCCCCCGGCAACATCCTCACCGATTAAAAGCACATTTTCGTCTCTTCTCATCGCAAGCTTCATTGCTTCATTGATCGCGTCTGACATGCTTATGACTCTTGCCATCTCTTACATTCCTCCTTTTTCATATGACACGTACACATCTGTCAGCAGCTCCGAATCTTTTGGATATGGGCTGTCTTCGCTGAACGAGACGGCTTTTTCAATCGATTCGCTGACACGCTGTTCAATGTCTGACAGTTTATTAGCATCTGTTTCTTTTAAAAGGTAGTTTTTAAAGCCTTGAATGGCATCTTTTTCTTCAAGGTGCTCAACTCTTTCATCCTTCGTTTTATAGGTCTGGGCATCCCCTTCGAAATGGCCGTAGTTTCTGTAGGTCATACATTCAATCAAAGACGGGCCTCCGCCGTTTCTTGCTCTTTCTATCGCTTCCTCGGCTGCCTGATAAACTGCTAAAATATCTTTCCCGTCAACTGTCACCCCCGGCATGTTATAAGCAGCCGCCCGATCGGCGATTGAATCACAGGCTGATGCGTACTCAAATGGGGTAGCTTCCCCATAGCCGTTGTTTTCAGCAACAAACACGACAGGAAGGTTCCATACAGCCGCTAGATTCAGCCCTTCGTGGAAGGTGCCTTGGTTATTTGCCCCGTCTCCAAAAAAGCAAACGCTTACATTTTTAGTCTGTTTATATTTAGCCGTGAGCGCTGATCCGCACGCGAGCGTAAATCCGCCTCCGACGATTCCATTTGCCCCTAACATGCCTTTATTAAGATCCGCAATGTGCATAGAACCGCCCTTGCCTTTGCACAATCCGGTCGCTTTCCCGAAAATTTCCGCCATCATGCCATCCAGATCACAGCCTTTGGCGATACAATGTCCATGTCCCCTGTGTGTGCTTGTAATGCTGTCGCCATCATGTAAATGAGCGCACACCCCAACAGCCACGGCTTCCTCACCGGCATATAAATGAACGAATCCGGGAAGCACTCCCTGGGCGAACAGGTCATGCACTTTGTCTTCAAAGCCCCTGATCTCCAGCATCTTTTGGTACATCCACAGCGCTTTTTCCTCAGTTAATGACAAGCCTTCACGTTTTAACAATTCCATTTTGTGCGCCTCCTTCTATTTAGGGTTCACGATTATAAAAGCAAGAAGTGTGCCAGTATTTGAAGCCCGTCAAATCAGCCTTTTCATTTTTACACTGGAGACAGTTTGAGACGGGTGTCTCGTTTTGTCTCAAACTGATCCATTTGTCTCGTTTTACAGCATACAAAAATAGACCGGGCATCACCCGGCCTTTGACAATGATCGACGTATTTATTTCCTTGGAAATGATGTTAACTTCCTAGTTCCTCTGCATCGTTTGATTGATTAGCCGCTTTTGAAAGAAAATCAATCAGTTCATGCTTTTCTTCAACAGCCCGGTTCAATGCTTGAAGCATATAGCCAATGCCTTTGTATGATGTCAGCGGCCAGCTGATATGCTGATGCTCTCCGATGACGGCGTTGAGAATGTTTCGATATTTTTTCCCGCCAAGCATGACTAGCTCTTCAATATCAGAAAAGCCCTTTTCGTAAAATTGGCGGCCCAGCTCCTCCGCTGTCATGATTTCCGGATGACCGGTGCCAAAAGTGACATCGTAATTTTTCGATACGATATCATCAGGGCGAAGAAAGCCGTGCTTCGCCGACAAAATCACCCACTCATCGAAAAATGCTTTCGCATACCGCTCGCACGCCTGATGAAACGGGCTGAGATAAGCGTCCGCCGCTCTTACCGGTCCGGCATCAGACTGGACATCCCAGATTTTTTTCTTGCCACAGGGGATGATGCATAGCCGTTTCATGTTTTCTCTCCCCCTTTATGAGATATCTCCACTAAATGTACCATTATTTTCTTATTCCTGCATGACTAAACAATACATGCGAGAAAAGACAGGCTGAGTAAAAGCTGCGTACAAAAAAGACCCGGAAATCGGAATTGTTTATTTTACCGAACATCCAGGTTTATTTTAGTCAAGAATGGTGTGAAAATCCCTTTATTTTGTTAGCCTTTTTTGAATCAAGCACTGCTGTTACTCTATCCCATCAAGATACTTTCTCTCAAATTCGTCGAGCAATGCACGCACTTCATCTGTTGACTTTGTGTTCATACATTGGTTTCTTAATTCACTTGCTCCTCGGAACCCGCGAAGGTAAATCTTGAAAAAGCGAGGAAGAGGTTTGTACGGACGTGCTTCTAATGCTGAATACTTATCATGGAGATCCAGATGCAGCCTTAAGAGATCAAGCAATTCCTTGCTGCTATGCTCTTTCGGCTCCTTTTCAAAAGCGAAAGGATTTGTAAAAATACCGCGTCCTATCATAATGCCATCGACGCCGTATTGTTCAGCAAGTTTCAAGCCAGTTTGACGGTCAGGAATATCTCCATTAATAGTAAGAAGAGTATCTGGTGCCACCTCGTCACGAAGTTTCTTAATCTCTGGGATGAGCTCCCAATGCGCATCCACTTTGCTCATTTCTGCTCTTGTACGCAAATGAATAGAAAGATTGGCAATATCCTGTTTCAAAATGTGTGTCAGCCACTCGCGCCATTCGTCTACATCCGTGAAACCAAGTCTTGTCTTTACGCTTACAGGCAATCCCCCTGCTTTTGCTGCTTGTATTAACTCTGCTGCAACTTCCGGCCGGCGGATAAGACCGCTTCCCTTACCGTTCTGTGTCACATTAGGCACAGGACAGCCCATATTGATATCTAGGCCTTTAAATCCTAACTCTGCCATGCCAATACTCATTTTACGAAAGTTTTCAGGCTTATCTCCCCATATATGTGCTACCATTGGCTGTTCATCCTCTGTAAAAGTCAAACGGCCGCGTACGCTATCCTTCCCATCCGGGTGGCAATAGCTCTCTGAGTTTGTAAACTCTGTAAAAAACACATCCGGTCTGCCTGCTTCACTTACTACATGCCGGAAAACAACATCTGTCACATCTTCCATTGGTGCCAATACAAAAAATGGCCGTGGTAATTCACGCCAGAAATTATCTGTCATCATACATTCAAATCCTTTCATGATGGGATACAGTCAAACCTTTATCCCAAAATTAAAAACTGACCATGCTTCTTTTTACACTTATAGCATGCGAAAGCATTTCTTATCAAACTATAGGAAATGTTGAACATTTCACTTTTAATCGATAAAAAGTGAAACAAACTGAAACTAGAATAGATAAGATAGAACACCTTAATTGGGTTAACGTAATGGAGTATCGCTATACTTATCCCCATATAGTTCATCAACTTCTGAACCTTATAATCGGTTCGAGAGAGAAAAAAGTGTGATGATTATCTACACCTATTTTTTATATCTATATTGTGGTTTATTAATATTACCGCTGACCTTCATCTTTCTTAGTGGCCTTACTTTTGAACTTTTTGGATAAAAAGTATTCCAACCTAAATAGAATATCATATGAGTTCTCCCTATTACAAAAGCAAAATAATTGTCCTGTTATTGAAGATAAGATATTTAACGCTACACCATATCCGTATCTCAATATCATTTGTGGAAAAACTAATTTCAAGAGATAACCTGATTAAGTAAATTGAGTTGGGGGTGGTATATCTGAGTACTCGAGAGAATGAAAAAGCTTTAACTTACCGCTTGAGGGTGAGGACGGTAATCCTGATCCAGAACCAATAAAATAGACTGCTGACTAAGTGTCGCAGTCTTCACTCATAAGATTAATAAGAAAGTGTTCATTTCTTTCATCATTAATAAGGCATCAGAAGTTATTGCTTTAATTTCGAATATCCTTTGTTATCCCTGTGATTATTTGTATAATAGTGAAAACTCCCAAGAAAACAGTAATAATATTAAACCATGGATTATCATAGAATGAAAGATATGTTTGAAAGAAATCCAGTTCAACTATGTTTGCTGGGAACCCATTCATTTCTCTATAATTAGGACCCCATCCCGTTAATTCTACAACATTAAAATAAAGCTGCAAAACTAAAAATGCCAACAACGTTTGAAACCAACTTCTTTTATATAACGGTCGTTTTTTGTATACTTTATCCATTTAACGCCATACCTTTCCTTACATTTCTATAAACAATATTTCACACATACTAACTGCAAGTCAATATATGATTTTACAAATTATGAAAATACATCTTTTGTTTTACATTATTCTACTCATGTAATTCAATCATACTTAAGCTAATTTTTTCGGGATAATTACTGCTAATTAGAAAAATATATATTTAATGTTTTGCTTATATTTTATTTTTTAGAAGGGGGACAAATTATATACAATCTTATTATTTAATAAAATGCATAAAGGAAATAGAGTATAAAAAATGAAGAATTTCGATGGTTTTCATATTTGTAATTGTATCCAGTCAGCCTATAAGCTCTCACGCTGAAGAATCAAATTATGATGAAGATAATACACAAGACTTTTATGGGCGTTGATATGAACGTAATTCATTTAAGTTTATCTACTTTCTTATCAAAAAAAAGATAAAGAAGATAGAGATCGCTAAGTAAGTCACTAGTGAATTGAGAAAGACAGTCAGAACTAGGGCTGCACATGAAAAAGACCCGGAAATCGGAATTGTTCATACTACCGAAATCCAGATCTGATTAGGACTTAATGAGACGATTTTAATACAAGCCTCGCCACTGCTTCCACATGAGCCGTCTGCGGGAACATATCGACAGGCTGAATATAGTCCACGCGATAGTCCTTCGACAGCGCCTGCAAATCCTTCGCAAGCGTGGATGGATTACAGGAAACGTAGACGAAGCGTTTCGGTTTGACTTTTTTGATCGTGTCCAGGAACGTGCTGTCACAGCCGGTTCTTGGCGGGTCTACGATGACGACGTCCGGGCGGAAGCCTTCTTTCGTCCATTTCGGGAGCCAGTGCTCGGCTGTTCCTGTTACGTATGTGGCATTTGCCATGCCGTGTTTTTTGGCATTTTTCTTGGCATCGTCAATTGATTCCTTGATGACATCCATGCCGCGGACTTCCTTCGCTCCGTCCGCCACCCACATGCCGATAGTGCCGACGCCGCAATACGCATCTACGACTTTTTCTTTTCCGGTCAGCTGCGCCGCTTTTTTCACTTCGTCATACAGCTTGACGGTCTGTTCGGGATTGAGCTGGAAGAAAGCGCGGGCGCTCAATTCAAAGGATACATCGCCGAGCACCTCTTGAATCACTATTTTTCCTGCGAGCGGTTTCGTTTTCTCACCGAAAATCACTGAGGTTTTCTCCCCGTTTACATTCTGAATAATGGATTTGACCTCTGGCAATCGCTTTTGAATCGCTTTGACGATTTCTTCCTTGTGCGGAAGCGTTTCTTTTGCGGTTACAAGCACGACCTGTACTTCGCCTGTTTCAAAGCCGACTCTCGTCACGATCGTGCGAACGTCGCCTTTTCGTTTTCTTTCATTATAAACAGACACATTGAAGTCCTCTAAAATGCGGCGGACGATGCCTGTTGTTTTGTTGGTTGCCGGATGCTGAACGATACAATCTTTAATCGGAACGATGTCATGAGAATCAAGGCCGTATAAGCCGGCGATGATGCTGCCGCTTTGCGAGCGCCCGATCTGGAATTGGCTTTTGTTGCGGTAATTCCACGGATTGTCCATGCCAATCGTTTCTTTGATTTCCATGTTCTCTACTTTAAACTTCGTATGGCGTTCAAGAGACTGAATGACGATGTCGCGTTTTTCCCGAAGCTGCTGACTGTATGCAAGGTGCTGGAGCTGACAGCCGCCGCATTGTTCGTACACTGGGCAAGGCGGTGCCACCCGGTGCTCAGACGCTTTGCGGATTTTCTTAATGCGGCCCTCCGAAAACTTAGGCTGGACCTTTGTGGCCTGCACCACAACCTCTTCACCAGGAAGCGCGCCGGGCACGAAAACGACTTTTTTCTTAAAATAGCCGACACCTTCTCCGTTAATGCCGAGACGCTTAATCGTCAGCGGAAAGGTTTGTCCGACCTTCAGTTCGACGGGCGCCTGTTTCTTTTGTTGGTTCACGTTTTTCTCTCCGTTTCTATATGAAGCTTTCTGCGGATGGCAGAAAGTGAAATGTTTTTTCACATCTAACTAGTATAACACGCTTCCCAGTATTCCTTCATATTTTTCAAAAACATTTCCATTTATGCTCAATAATCTAGCAAGTCAACCGATACAGTTTATGACTATTACATAAAAGAGGGATAAAATGAAGAAATTTCTAACCGCCGTCTGCGCATTGGGATTATTACTCAGTGCGGCAGGATGCGGAAACAGCAGCAGCGCAAGCTCTGCAAAAACAGAAAAAGCATCAGAAGATGAAAGCAAAAATCTAGATTTGCTAAAAAAGGACTTTAACAGCATCACCAAAGAAGATTGGAAAAAAATCCACATTTCCAAAAAGGATCTGAACGGCGCGTTTGAAAAAATGACTGAAACCAATTCCAATGGAGAAAAAGTGGTTAAAAAAGTGGAAATAAAAAACAATACAGTTGTCATCACTTTTAACAACTCAGACGGGAAATCGATGGAAAACGGTCTCTCTGCAATTTTCTTTGATCAGTTTCTTCGCGATTTGTATAAGCATTCGTCTTATTATGACGGCAGCGAACCGACCATTCGATTTATTGATTTGGACAACCAGCTAATTCAGGAAAGCGATCAGCCGCTGGATACCGACAATTAACCAGACGATTCAAGCCAAGACAGCGGAAAAAAATCCTCTCTAAGCCCGGAGAAACATCTACCGAGGACAATGGAGAAATGGTCACGCTAGAAAAAATTGCTGAGGTCCAGAAACAAGCAGCTCTGAAGCCCTTAATGAGTACTGTCGATCAAGTCAAATTACTATCGCGTACAAATATCAGCCCTTTCCATCTGAAAAAAGAATGACACATCAAAAAATGTCTGAGCTGCTTCGATATATTCAAATCACATATAAAGCCGAGAATACCGGACGCACAAATTGATTGGCAAGGTATCGAATCTGTAGAAACAGACGACGGACAAAAGCTGAATATTGCCGATAATAATATTCTAAAAGACAATGATCATGTTTTCTCACCGCACACAGAAAACGAAGGTGTGATAGGAGCTGTATACAGCGGAAAAGCGGAAGATCTTCACCAATTAAAAATTACGTTTTCACCTGTTAAAAACGGCTCATCAGGCCAAAGTATGACAGTGAAGCTAGATTAATCTCAGCGGCTGCCGAAAAGGCAGCCGTTTTTCTATTCAATACTCCTCCACAAATATAAAGACGCATAGCTTAAATAAGGCTCCCACTCCTTGCTCATCGCCAGCATGACATCCTTTGCCGGCTTATCGTCCAGCTGAAAATGGCGTTTGATGGCATTCTGGAGGCCGATATCGGCAAGCGGGAATAAATTGGGACGGCCAAGTCCGAACATGAGGACGTTTTGCACGGTCCACGGGCCGATGCCCCTGATTTTGATCAGTTTTTTCATAATGTCTTCATCCGCCATATGCGTCAGTTCTGACAAGCTGAGTGTGCCTTCTGCGATCATCCTTGATGTATCAATGGTGTATTCCGCTTTTCTCATGCTGAATTGCAGATCACGCAGATCCTGATAATCGAGTTTTGCAATCGTTTCCGGCTTTGGATAGCACCACACGCCATCCTTCTGCTCGCCAAATGCATGAACAAACCGTTCTGTTAGCGTGTAAGCGAAGGACAGATTGAGCTGCTGGTGGATGATGCATTTCATCATGCAGTTGTACACACTGTAGTCCAGAACAAGCGGTGTCCCGGCATGCTCTTCAAAAATGGCGGACAGACTCGTTTTTGAAAAATGATCCAGAACGTGCTGCAAATGATGTTCCCATTGAAAAATCCGCTTGATTTCCTTCATCATCTCATCCTGATCCGTTTCCCCGCTAACGTGAAACTCAGGCTCGTCAGCATAGCCTAACGCCTGTACTTTTACAATACATACGTCTCCCGCATGATTTCTGATCGGCACGCGGACTTCTCTCGCCTCTCGATCGACAGCATTGAGGGGGTCTAAAGACAGCCTGTCCAATACGCGGTCAAAATGATACGGCGGCGTGACAGATACTTTTTCCTTCCACATGTGATCCACCCTTTTTCCGTTTTTGTTCAGTATAACATGCCGCTGGAAACAGGCAGAGAGTAGCGTATACTTTTCTCATAAAGACCGCATGATATAATGGCAGGTGGAGGGTTGTTTATGATCAACATTACCGCAATCACAACAGAGCATCAGCTGCTGAAAAATATACCGATTGAACGAGTGGAACAGCCTGATATTGCATGGTACTGGGTTGATTTTTACGGCCCGGAAGATACGGAAACGGCGTTATTGAGAGATTTTTTTCATTTTCATCCGCTTGCCATTGAGGATTGCTTCCAGCACATGCAGCGGCCGAAGCTTGACCATTATGACGGCTATCGTTTTTACGTGATTCATGCGCTGAATAAGGAAACACTAGAGACGGAGGAAGTCGATATTTTTCAGGGCGAACAATTTATCGTTACCTTTCATTTACACGAAACGCCCGGTATCGCCAAAGTCCGGGAGCGTTTGTATGCTTCACCGGACATATTGAAAAAAGGGCCTGGGCATATTTCTTATATGATCATGGATCAGCTTGTCGATGAATATTTTCCCCTCGTGTATAAAATTGAGGACCGGCTGAATGAAATTGAAGAAAGCCGCCCCCACAAAACGTATGGAACGCTGATGAACGAGGTGTTTGAACTCAGAACAGACCTATTGCATTTAAGACGGACAATTATCCCGATGCGTGATTTGCTCTATCGGATTTTAAGCCTTGACCATGTGAAAGAGCAGCGGGAAACGAAAGCCTATTTCAGTGACATTTACGATCATTTGTTAAAGTTGTCTGAAATTGTGGAATCCAACCGGGACATGACGTCCGACTTGCGTGACAGCTACGTGACGCTAAACTCAAACCGGATGAATGCGATTATGATGACACTGACGATCGTGTCGACCATTTTCATCCCGCTCACCTTTATTGCCGGTGTATACGGTATGAATTTCGACTTCATGCCGGAGCTGCATTGGAAATACGGATATTTTGCTGTACTTGGCCTGATGGCCGCGCTTGTAATCGGGATGCTGATTTGGTTTGTACATAAAGGATGGTTCAATATTTTTAAATGAGGACAGCGGGAAGCTGTTCTTTTTTGTTGTAAGCCGATTGCTATGCATATTCTGTTTATATTGTTTATAATGGAAAAAATATTCAGGGAGTGATCAGATTGAAAATTGCTGTCATCGGACTCGGCAATATGGGACAGCCCATTGCCCAAAATGTTCTTCAAGCAGGCTACGAATTGACTGTATATAACCGGACGAAACAAAAAACGGAGGAACTTGTCACAGCAGGCGCACAGGCAGCTGATACGCCGCGGCTGGCGGCGAAGTCCGCTGATATTGTCATGACAATGCTTGCAGATGATGATTCTGTCAGCGCCGTGACATTTGGAGAAGACGGGCTGCTTGAAGGATTAGCAAAGGATGGCATTCACATCTCGATGAGCACGATCAGTGTTGAATTCTCAGAGAAGCTCGCAGCGGCTCATGCAGAGAAAGGACAATCCTTTCTCGCCGCTCCCGTCCTTGGCAGACCGGATGCCGCAGCCAAAGCCGCGCTTCGCATCATAACAGCAGGACCGGCGGAAGCGAAGCAAACCGCCAAGCCTCTGCTCGACAGCCTCAGCCAGCAGGTATTTGACGTCGGCGAAGAAAGCAAGACAGCAAATGCAGCGAAAATCAGCATCAATTTCTTACTCGTGTCTATGCTGGAGGCGTTATCTGAATCTTTCTTAATGATGGAGAAGTACGGCTTAGAACAAAAACAATTTTTAGAAATTGCCAGCGCGCTTTTCGGCTCCCCTGTCTACCAAAATTACGGAACCATCATGGCCGAGCAGAAATTTGAGCCGGCCGGTTTCAAAATGTCATTAGGGCTGAAGGATACCAACCTGGCACTCGCCGCCGCAAAACAGGTTTCTGCAAATCTTCCTCTTGCCGAGCTGGCCAAGAGCCATTTTGAAAGCGGGATTGAACAAGGTTTCGGAGATCTGGATTGGGCCGCATTGATTAAATGTTTAAAATAAAGAAAAGCCTCTCCGTTTCAGGAGAGGCTTTTTTCATTACAAGGACGGCATCTTCATTTCTTTCTCAAACATCAGATCATCAATGCTTTTAAAAGTGTAGCCTTGTTTTTTCAGGTCTGTGATCGCATCATCCAGTGCTTCAGCATTGTCCCTTGATACAGTGTGAAGCAGGTATATAGCTCCTGGGTGCGCCTGCTTGATCATATGATCGTAGGCATATTTCTTTCCCTTCTGGTTATTGATTTTCCAATCAACAAAAGCGACCGACCAGAAAACGGTTTGATAGCCGAGGCGTTTCGTTTCTTTCAGTACGTACTCACTAAACACGCCGCGCGGCGGGCGCAAGTACAGGTTGTCCTGCTTTCCCGTAATTTTATAAACCTCTTCGTTGACTGAATCAAGCTCATCCTGAATCTGATCAGCTGTTTTTGTCGTTAAATCCGGATGGTGAAAGGAATGGTTGCCGATAATATGGCCCTCATCTGACATTCGTTTAATCAGCTGAGGCTGGTCCTTTACGAAATGCCCGGTGACAAAAAACGTTCCTGTTACGCGATGTTTTTTTAAGACATCAAGCACTTTTGGCGTATAGCCATTTTCATACCCGTTATCAAACGTTAAGTAAATCGTTTTTTCCTTTGTATTCCCTAAATAAAACGCATCATATTTTTCAATTAAGCGGTTCAGCTGCTTCCCGGCATCTGGCGGCTGATGATTGACACTTCGTTTAAAGCCCCAATTAATCGGCTCATTCGGCACCGCTTCCGCCTGTGCTGCACCTCCGGCAAGCAATACGGCGGCGCAGCATATTGAACACATCCACTTCATGGCCAGCGCTCCTTCTGCATTTTTTCTTATTTTACAGATAGGGGCTTTGTTTTATACTGTTGCTTTATGCCAATAGAAAAAACCGCGCGGCGCGCGGTTTTATTCCCAATCTTTTTTAAAACGTTCGTATTTGGCTTCCAGGTCATCAAGCATGCTGATGAGCCTATCTATATCTTCAACGTCGGTTGCTTCAGGGTCTAATGAATCGATGACGTTCATAAACATGTCAAGTCTGTTCTTTAAATAATCAATCTGCTGATCTTTATTGTTTACGGCGTTCCCCATGCTGTTCCTCCATTCATTTTTTATTATGGTAGCTCATTTTTTGCGGTTTTTCAATCGCCGCGCTACTTGCGATCTTGGCAAATCAGGTCTAAAATTAACTGTTGGCAGCGTTAGTATGCCCATTTATAAAGGAGTTAGATAGTCATGACACAAAACACGAAGCTGCGTCCGATTACGCCTGAGTTTGATCCTTGGGAAGCCTATATGGATGTTGACCAATACGGAGACATGCAGCTGACAAACGTTGAATTCACAACGACGACACTTTGCAATATGAGATGCGAGCATTGTGCTGTAGGCTATACATTGCAGCCTAAAGACCCGAATGCTCTGCCAATAGATCTTCTGTTAAAACGGCTGGAGGAAATCCCTCGCCTGCGCTCCATCAGCATTACAGGCGGAGAGCCGATGCTTTCGTTGAAATCAGTAAAGGAATATGTCGTTCCTTTATTGAAATACGCCCATGAACGGGGTGTGCGGACGCAAATTAATTCAAACCTGACCCTCGACATCGAGCGGTACGAATGGATCATTCCGTATCTCGATGTGCTACATATTTCTCATAACTGGGGTACAGTTGAAGATTTTGCTGAAATCGGCTTCGCCATGATGGACAGAAAACCGACCTTCGAACAGCGCGCGCGCTATTTTGAAAAAATGATCGAAAACAGCCGCACGCTCGTGGATGCCGGAGTAATGGTATCTGCGGAAACGATGCTGAACAAACGAACTCTTCCGCATATTGAGCATATTCACCGCCAAATCACAGAAGATATGAAATGTCAGCGTCATGAGGTCCACCCAATGTATCCAAGCGATTTCGCAAGCGCTCTTGAATCCCTCAGCCTGAAAGAGATGAGACAGGCCATTCACCGCTTGCTGGATATTCGTGATGAAAATACGTGGATGCTGTTCGGAACGCTGCCGTTTTATGCCTGCAGTCCGGACAAAGACGACCAAAAGCTGCTTCGCCGGCTTCGCGCGGCGAAAAACGTTACCGTGCGAAATGACCCTGACGGCCGTTCTCGCCTGAATGTAAACATTTTCGACGGAAACATTATCGTGACCGATTTCGGCGATACTCCGCCGCTTGGCAATATTCAGACGGACAGCCTCCCTTCCGCCTATGAAAAATGGAGAGAGACCAAGCTTGCGAAAGAACTGAGTTGCCACTGCCCGAATGTCCGGTGCCTCGGACCGAATGTTCTTGTCAAAAACACTTATTATCAGGATACAGATTTCACAAAACGTCAAGCCAGGAGTTAGATGCGGATGGAAGAAACACTTACAGAGATTTTCCAGAATAAAATCGTCGATATTCTCCTCGTTGCCGTTATCCTTTGGATTGGTGTCTTTATCATCAACCGGCTGGTACAGCTGTTTTTTAAACGGACGGACTTTATTGAAGAAAAAAAGGAAAAAACGATTGAAAGCCTTGTCCGTTCTGTCACCCAATATACGGCGACGATTGGTTTTATTTTTTACGTTATTTCTTTATTTGTGCATGATTTCGGCAAGATATTAGCCGGAGCGGGCGTTGCAGGTATCGTGATCGGTTTTGGCGCCCAATCTCTGATCAAAGATGTGCTGGCCGGCGTCTTCTTAATATATGAACGCCAGCTGCACAAAGGCGATTATGTCACCGTCAACAACTTGTTTAACGGGACAGTGGAGGAGATCGGCCTTCGCTCGCTGCAAATCCGGGAATGGAGCGGCAAACTGCTCACCATCAGCAACGGCGAGGTCAGGCAGATAGAGAACTATAATATCCATTTTATGCGGATTATCGAATCCTTTCTCATCAGCTTTAAAGAAGATCCAGACCGCGTGTACAGCGTGTTGGAAGAGGCATGTGACATGCTGAATGAAGAGCTTCGTGATTCATTGAAGCGAGATGAATTCGGCAATCCGGCAGAACCGTTTCAAGTCCACGGCATCACCGCTTTGAATAAAATCAATCGCGGCGTCGAATTTACGGTGAAAGGCATGGTGAAGGATGATGATTATTTCAGCGCCAGCCTTGCAGCAAGACGAATACTCGTTCGCCAGCTGTACCAAAACAATGTGCAAATGCTTGAGGAAGCGGTCCGAATTGAGAGAACCCAATAAACAAAAAAACTGATTCCGAGTCGGAATCAGTTTTTTATTTATCTGAGCAGTGAGGAAAGCTGAAAGCCAAACGTGACATGATCTTGAACCGGAATCCATGCGCCGATTCCCTGTGACGTGACATTTTTCACGACGAGTTTTCGTTTATTTCCTTTCAGCACTAAGTACACTTCTCCATAAGTCACTTTTCCTTTTTCATTCACAGCCGGTGCATATGCATGTAGATAACCGATTTTTTTAGGAGCGACTTTATAAATCTGATCCCGTTTTGTGCCAGCCCCGATGACCGTCTCAAATGCTAGCGGAAGGTTCGTTTTCTTCATCGCTTTTTGCATCATCATGCTTTTGACATCTTCAGCATTCGGAACTTTAGCTGTCAGGCCGCCCTTCACTTTGTACTGCTGTTCCTGGGCATAATGCATTTCAGCCGTTTCCTTCCCGCCGCGGTTATCTGCACGGTTTGTATTGATTTTTTTATATTCCCAGTTTGCGACTGTTTCATTTGATTCATAGCCGAGCGCCCATTTCCCGAGAAATATTGTCGCCCGGTACCCTACTGCAAGCGGTGTGCCGGATATGTTGGATTCATTCAGCATTTTGATGAGATGCGGATTTTCAATCTTCACCTCAGAATGATCGAGCAATTCCTTTGCCAGCTTGCTCGGCTGAAGCATTGGCTGATCCTGTGAAGCATTCGGATACGTGTTTTCCTTTGAAATGCTTGCGACAGAATTAGGAACCTTAAATTGCTTTTTCGCGTGGATGGGCTGAACGCCGAAAAAACTAAAGAATAACAACACGATAAGTGTGGAATGAAATAGCTTTTTCATCATATCACTCTTTCTATGGCATTTTCCCTTAGTCTTTTCATCCCGCTTTGTTGTTATCCAACATTTTTTCAGGTTAAAGAAGGAAAAAGCCGATCGCCATAATGACATATGCGGCAAGCAGTGTCGCCCCTTCAAACCAGTTGGAATCCCCGTCGTTCGAAATAGCGATCATCAAGAGAACCGCTGATACCATCGCGACGAGCTCCGGCAATGTAAAGACAAGCGGCATGCTTGTCGGGAAAAAGATAGAACAGATGACGAGAACCGGTGCGACAAACATAGCGATCTGCAGCGTAGAGCCGACTGCGATTTCAACCGCTACGTCCATTTTATTTTTGAAGGCCATAATAATCGCTGACGCGTGCTCTGCCGCATTTCCTACAATCGCCACGATGATGACCCCGATAAACAGCTCGCTCCAGCCGAACTGCTCAGCCACCGAGTGGAATGTGTGGACAAGGTTTTCGGATATGTATGCCACGACAATCGTTGCCGCAAACAACACAATCGTCGCAACCTTCCCTGACCATTCCGGCTGTTCCTCCTCTTCATGCTGGGCGGCATTGTTTGGCTGATAAACTCCGCGGTGCGTGACGAGTTTAAAATACAGCGCCGCGACATATAACAGAATCATGATAATGCTGATGCCGATGCTTAAATTGAGCTTGCTCGCGTCTCCCATTCCAATAGAAAATACTTCGGGAATCACGAAGGCGACAATGACGGCAAAAATCAAAAGCCCCGAATTATGGCGCGCATCATGAATATTAAACTCTTGGCGCTTATATTTTAAACCGCCGACAAAAAACGATAGGCCCGCGACCAGCAGCAGGTTTCCCAGCACTGAACCGGTTAATGAGGCAAGCACGATTCCTGTCAGGCCTTCCTTTAATGCAAAAAGGGAAATAATCAGTTCAACCGCATTTCCGAAGGTGGCGTTCAACAAACCGCCTATTCGCGGTCCTGCAATGATGGACAGTGATTCTGTCGCCCTCCCCATATAGCTTGCAAGCGCGATAATCGTCACGCAATAAACGGCAAATAGAACCGCGGAAGGCCAATGCATCAAACTGCCAATCACAGAAAGCGGAACACCGGCCGCCACTAAAATAAAAAAGATACGATTCATGGTGAAATAGCTCCTTTTTTATGACTTGTTTTATTTTTATTCTTCACAAAAACCTTCATGATTACACGAGGGCAAATGTATAGCGTGATATAGGCTTTTTTCAGGTTGCCTGCTTTTGGAAAACATTGTACGATCAACATAGATTCCACATAAGGAGAACTGACACGATGTCACGATTTCATTTCTTTATCCTTGTCTTGCTCGTTTCCATTTCCGGGTTTTCACAAGGCATGCTGCTGCCTGTCATTTCAATCATTTTTGAAACAAATGGAGAATCCGCTGCTGTCAACGGCCTGCATGCGACCGGACTGTATATCGGCGTGCTTTTGGCTTCGCCGTTTATGGAAGCGCCGCTCAGAAAACTCGGATTCAAGCCGCTGATCGTCATGGGCGGAAGCATTGTCATTTTAAGCTTATTCGGATTTATTTGGCTTCAGTCAGTTTGGGTCTGGTTCCTGCTTCGCCTGTTTATTGGAATCGGCGACCATATGCTTCACTTTTCTACGCAAACGTGGGTAACCTCCATGTCATCAAAACAAAATCGCGGAAAAAAACTGTCTATTTACGGGCTTTCCTTTGGCCTTGGATTTGCCGCGGGTCCGTTCATGGTGCCGCTTGTCAAGCTGAGCCCGTCGCTTCCTTTTATCGTGTCCGGCTGCATCAGTCTGTTTGCGTGGCTTTTTGTTTTCTTTCTACAAAATGCATACCCGCAAACCAGTCCTCATGAAACCAAATCTGACAATAGTTTCAGGCGGTTTTATCAGGCCATGCTGTTTGGATGGGTTGCCTTTATGCCTACATTTGGCTACGGGTTTCTGGAGACGGCGCTGAACGGAAGCTTTCCCGTTTACGCGCTCCGTTTGGGGATATCAGTAGACGCAGTAGCGATCATCCTTCCCGCATTTGCGATTGGAAGCATTATCTTTCAGTTTCCTCTCGGCATCCTCAGCGATAAATACGGCAGACGGAATGTGCTGCTGGTGATTTTACTGACTGGGGCTCTTTGCTTTTTCATCGCCGGTGTATTTCCTTCGCCTTACGTGATCGGCGGCTGCTTTTTTATTGCAGGAATGGCAGTTGGATCAACCTTTACACTTGGCATCAGCTATATGACAGATCTTCTTCCGCCTCATCTCCTGCCGGCGGGAAACCTGCTTTGCGGCATTACATTCAGTCTCGGCAGCATCCTCGGCCCGGTTGCCGGCGGCTGGTATATGCAGACATTTGAAAGCGCAAACTTGTTCTACTTCATTACTCTCACGCTTAGCGCTGTGTGGCTGGCCCTTGTGCTGGGCAAACCGAAAAGCTGGTCACCGGCTGAAACCTATTCTTCATCTTCTTAATCAAAAAGCCTCCCGACATGATGTCAGGAGGCTTTGATGCTAATGGTAGCCGTTTTGTCCGTTGGCGCTTCCGCTTGTTCTATGGCTCGATTTGCTTTTTGAATTTTGTTTGTTATGGCTTCCGCCTTTTTTCGTATGCTTGGTCATCACGATATCCCCCCGACTTCTTTTTGAACCGAAGTTCGTTTATAGGATGCGCTAATGGTAGGGATTTTCATCAGGAAGCTTTTTACGTTTATGTAAAAGAGCGTTGATTTCTCCGCCTAGGATAATTAAAATACCGCTCAAGTAAAACCAAATCATCAGAACGATGATTCCCCCGATGCTCCCGTAAGTGGCGCTATAGTTCGCAAACGTGCTGACGTAAAACGAAAACAATGTGCTGACAATGATCCAGCCGAGGGTCGCAAAGACCGCACCCGGCATGACAAACCGGAGAGACAGCTTTTTGTTCGGTGCAATCACATACAGCGCGGAAAAAACAATCAAAAGCACAAGAGGGCTTACACCCCAGCGAATGGCGGCCCAGACGGATAAAAACAGATCCGACGCCCCGACAAAGTCAGAAGCGAGCCTTCCAATCTCCCGGCCAAATACCGGCAGAAGCAAAGCCACTAAAATCGTAAATACCATGGCAATCGTCAAAAAAATCGAGGTTAGACGAACAATGATAAAAGAGCGGTTTTCTTCCACATCATACGCGTGGTTTAACGACCGGACGATCGCGTTCATTCCATTAGACGCTGACCATAATGCGGCGATAATCCCGAAGGACAGCAAACCGCCATTTCGATTATTTAAGGTTTGATGGGTAATGGATTCAACGAGAGACATCGCACTGGCGGGAGCATATTGTTCTATGACTCCTAAAACATCATCGGTAGAAAGCGGAAGATACGCGGTGAGCGTCAGCATAAAAATCAAAAACGGAAACAGTGACAATAGAAAAAAATACGCCAGCTCCGCTGATTTGCTTTGTCCTTCGTGAAGGGTGTACCTGCTGAAAAGCTCTTTTAAAAAACTCATGTCGCCTCACCTCGCATGTTTGATCATTTTTTTGAAAAATGCTCTTTCGTTTCTTGCACAAGTTCCATCACTTGCGGTGTTGTTTTCTTCAGCTCTTTCACCTGCTGATTCACAAAGTCGACTTCCTTTGAAAGCGTTTGGGCGAGCTTTTTGGCCTCATCCACTTTTGTGATGACAGTGTTTTTTAACAGCTCCGGATTGCTTTTATACAGTGAAAGTTTATGCTTGCATGTCAGCCATCTCATGCCGCACGCCTGTCTTGTCGGCTTATGGAGCAGTGATAACGCCGCGCCTGCCGCAGCTCCGAGAAATATCCCTTTCAGCATTAAACGTTCGTTGTTCATGCAAATTCTCCTTTCACTCACAATTGTTTTTCTTGTTGAATCGACGCAAGCAGATGCTCACAGCCCGATTTGATTAATTGGCAAACCTCTTCAAAATTCCCCGTGTAGTAAGGATCAGGAATGTCGGCCAGATCTGAATCTTCAACATAGTCCAAAAGCCTTTTGATATGCGAGGTGTTTTTAAATCCCGCCATGCTTCTGAGACTTCCGATATTTTCTGCATCCATTGCAATGATGTAATCAAAATCGGCCAGATCCTGTTCGCTGACTTGACGCGCCAGCATGCCATCAAAGCTGATTCCTTCTCTTCGCAATATCTCCTGCGTTCCCTCATGCGGGGGGTTGCCGATGTGCCAGCCGCCAATACCGGCTGAGTCCGTCTTGATTTTCCCCGCTAATCCTTTTTTGGCTGCCAAGTCCCGAAAAATCGCTTCCGCCATCGGAGACCGGCAAATGTTTCCTAAACAAACAAATAACACACTTATCATGTTGTGCAACCTCCCTATTCTTTGCCCCTATTTCTCTAAAAAGAAACCTTCATGAATATCTTAGTAGGATGTTCATTTCCTTTTCAACTGATGTCTTCACTTTTTTGGAATAAACAGCCTGCTTTTAGAATAGGGTTTTTTTCTGAAGGAATTCTGTTAGAATAAAACATACCTATATTGCGTAAAGAAAGGATGGAATCATTTGTCCAGCCCAAATACAGAGACATTAACTCAAATGATTGAAGAGATTTCCCAAAAGCTGAACATGCTGAACGTCGGCGTGATCAAAGCGGAGGATTTCAGTGATGAGAAGATCGAAGACCTCACGTACCTTCACCGCATGGTGATGAAAAAAGAATCATTCAGCCCAAGTGAAATGCAGGCAATTGCTCAGGAACTAGCCTCGCTTCGCAAATAATGGAGACTGGCCGGAAACTCGGCGAGTCTTTTTTATCATTGCCTCAAACCAAAACAGTAAAGTGTTCGAATAAGATCTGAAGGAGTACAAGCATGCAAACGACATCTATCAAAACAGCATCCGGAATGTATATCAACTACTTCTTTCTGGGGATGGTCAATATCATTCTCGCATCCAATATGCCCTCTTTAACAAAACAATGGAATACCGATCCGACCGGCATCAGTTATGTCATTGCCGCTATCGGGTTCGGCAAACTGCTGACATACGGCATTTCCGGAGTTTTATCTGATAGAATCGGCAGAAAGCCGCTTGTTGTCGCTTCTGCGGGAATTATGGCCGTCTTTTTAGTCGGTATTCCTTTATCACCGAGCTATGAGCTGGCGTTTGTGTTCGCCTTATTAGCGGGAGTTGCAAATTCAGCGATGGACGCAGGAACATATCCCGCCCTGACCGAACTCTTCCCGGCTGCTTCCGGTTCGGCGAATGTCTTGGTCAAAGCCTTTATGTCTGTCGGGGCAGCCCTTTTGCCGCTTTTGATCACATTTTTAGCAGACCACAGCATGTTTTACGGATTTGCTTTTTATCTGCCGGCAGCGGTCTACCTCCTGAATATTATTTATTTATCAACGCTTTCGTTTCCTAAAAAACATAAGAAACCAACTGATAGCGGCCAACAGGAATCTTCCGTTTTCTTGTCTGAACCTGTTTTTCAAAAAGAAGGCACCGCACTGATTATCATCGGTTTTACATCCACGGCTTTATTTACGGTTTCTCAAATCTGGCTCCCGAGCTACGCGCAAAAGGCAGCCGGGTTAGCTGAATCAGCATCCGTACAATTGCTGAGCTATTATAGTATAGGGTCTCTGGCATCTGTTTTATTATTAGCCGTTTTGCTGAACAGATGGGTCAAACCTGTCTTCATAACGCTCTTATATCCTATTATTACTTTATGTACGCTCGCAGTTATGCTGACGGTTCATACCCGAGTCGTGCTGGACATCACGGCCTTTTTCTTAGGCTTTTCTACTGCAGGTGTGTTTCAAATGACCATTACGTTAATGACAGAGCTGTTCTGGAAGCGAAAAGGAACCGTTACCGGAATTGTAGCGACCGCTTCAAGCCTTGCATCGATTCTGCTTCCGATTGCAACAGGCCTTATCGCAAAAGCGGGAGGCATCGCCCATATTTTCATGTTCGACTTCGGCATTGCGGTCATCGGAACGGCTGCAGCGGCTTTCTTGTATTACAGGTACAAGAAGCTGACAGGCGGTCAAGCCTAAGCAACAAAAAAACGGACGCCCGCGGGCGTCCGTTTTTCTTATTTCTCAAGCAGTGCCAAAGATTCGCGGTTAAATGCCGGAATGTCGTCCGGTGTTCGGCTTGTAACCAGTTGATCCTGGCAAACAACCACTTCCTTGTCCACAACGTCGGCACCGGCGTTTTCCATGTCAACACGAATGGACGTATAGCCTGTTGCTTTTCGGCCGTCGAGCGCTTTCGCATTGATTAAAAGCTGCGGGCCGTGGCAAATGGCGAATACCGATTTTTTGTCAGTCATAAACGCTTTTGTAAATTGGACGAAACGATCGTCAGCGCGAAGCTGGTCTGGCGAAAATCCTCCAGGAATCAAAAGCGCATCAAAGTCTGAAGGGTTTACGTCGTCAATGGAAGCGTCAACTGTCACTTCCGCTTTCCCCTGCTTGCCTTTTACTGTTTTTCCTTTTTCAGTTTCGATGACAGTCAGTTCATGTCCCGCTTCTTTAAAAGCTTTCGCAGGCTCAGTGTACTCGCTATCCTCAAAGTAATCTGTCAAAACAACTGCAATTTTTTTCCCCATGGTTCATAACCTCCCGCTTTAGATGTCTACATAAAACACTCTACCCCAGCCACACTAAAATAAACATTTTGCGAATATGGACAAACGATAAGCATAAATACCCAGCATTTGTCGTTTGAAGCTGCTACATAGTACTCATTTTTCTCCCTTTTACAATAATCATAAAGAAACACCTACAAATAGTTACAAAATATTCTTACAATAGGAGCTGTAACACAAATTTCGTTGAAAGGTGGAGAACTGGTGAGAATACAGAAAAGACGAACACACGTCGGAAACATTCTCCGTATTCTTTTGCCCCCAATTATGATACTTAGCCTAATCCTCCCAACACCACCCATTCATGCAGAAGAAAGCGCGGCTCCTCAGGTGCATCTGAGTATTTTGGCCACGACTGATATTCATGCCAATATGATGGATTATGATTACTACAGCGACAAAGAAACGACGGATTTCGGGCTGGCAAGAACGGCGCAGATGATCCAAAAGCACCGCGAGCAAAACCCTAACACCCTGCTTGTCGATAACGGCGACTTGATTCAAGGAAATCCGCTGGGTGAATACGCGGTGAAATATCAAAAAGACGACATTATCTCCGGCGCGAAAACCCATCCGATTATCAGCGTCATGAATGCGCTGAAATACGACGCCGGGACGCTTGGCAATCACGAATTCAACTACGGACTTGACTTTCTCGACGGCACAATCAAAGGAGCCGATTTCCCGATTGTCAATGCCAACGTCAAAACATCTAGCGGCGAAAACCGTTATACGCCGTATGTGATAAAAGAGAAAACGGTCACTGACGGAAACGGCAATAAACAGAAAGTAAAAGTCGGCTACATAGGCTTTGTCCCCCCGCAAATCATGACTTGGGACAAAAAGAATCTTGAGGGGCAGGTTCAGGTGCAGGATATCGTAGAATCCGCCAATGAAACAATCCCGAAAATGAAGGCGGAAGGCGCAGATGTCATTATTGCCCTCGCCCACACCGGCATTGAAAAGCAGGCGCAATCATCAGGCGCAGAAAACGCCGTGTTTGACCTTGCCACTAAAACGAAAGGCATTGACGCGATTATCTCGGGCCATCAGCACGGGCTCTTTCCTTCCGCGGAGTATGCAGGTGCTGCTCAATTCGATGTGGAAAAAGGAACGATTAACGGCATTCCTGTCGTCATGCCAAGCAGCTGGGGCAAATACTTAGGCGTGATTGACCTCAAACTTGAAAAGGCGGACGGCTCATGGAAAGTTGCAGATTCCAAAGGCAGTATTGAATCTATTGCCGGCACCGTCACATCCAGAAACGAAACCGTTACAAACACCATTCAGCAAACACACCAAAACACACTGGAGTATGTTCGAAAGCCAGTCGGCAAAACCGAAGCCGATATTAACAGCTTCTTTGCCCAGGTCAAAGATGATCCTTCCATTCAAATCGTGACTGACGCGCAAAAATGGTACGCCGAAAAAGAAATGAAGGATACCGAGTACAAGGACCTGCCGATTTTATCCGCCGGAGCGCCGTTTAAAGCAGGCGGCAGAAACGGAGCCAATTACTACACAAACATTCCGGCCGGAGATCTTGCGATTAAAAATGTCGGTGACTTGTATCTTTATGATAATACTGTCCAAATCGTCAAGCTGACAGGCAGCGAAGTGAAGGACTGGCTGGAGATGTCAGCAGGCCAATTCAATCAAATTGATCCGTCTAAAGGCGGCGTTCAGGCCTTGCTGAACGAGAATTTCCGCTCATATAATTTTGATGTGATTGACGGCGTCACATATCAAGTCGATGTGACAAAACCGGCTAAATACAATGAGAACGGAAAAGTGATCAATGCGGATTCATCACGGATCATCAACCTTTCCTATGAAGGCAAGCCGATCAGCCCAAGCCAGGAATTTCTCGTGGTCACCAATAATTATCGTGCGTCCGGAGGCGGCGGGTTCCCTCATCTGACGAGCGATAAAATTGTCCACGGCTCTGCTGTTGAAAACAGGCAGGTGCTGATGGATTACATTATTGAACAAAAAACAGTCAATCCAAAAGCAGACAACAACTGGTCAATCGCGCCTGTTTCCGGTGCGAATGTGACGTTTGAATCCTCGCTTTTGGCCAAGCCATTTGCCGATAAAGCAGACGACGTCGCTTATGTAGGCAAGTCTGCGAATGAAGGCTATGGTGTGTATAAGCTGCAATTCGATGATGATTCAAATCCAGATCCACCTAAAGACGGACTGTGGGATCTGACTGTCATGCACACGAATGACACGCACGCCCATCTCGATGACGCAGCGAGACGAATGACGAAAATTAACGAAGTGCGCAGCGAAACAAACCACAACATTCTCCTTGATGCGGGAGATGTGTTTTCCGGTGATCTGTATTTCACAAAATGGAACGGTTTGGCCGATTTGAAAATGATGAATATGATGGGCTATGACGCCATGACCTTCGGAAACCATGAATTTGACAAAGGCCCGACAGTGCTTTCTGATTTTCTAAGCGGAAACAGCGCAACCGTTGATCCAGCGAACCGCTATCACTTTGAAGCGCCGGAATTTCCGATTGTCAGCGCAAACGTAGATGTGTCAAATGAGCCCAAACTGAAATCATTTGTCAAAAAGCCGCAAACCTTTACGGCAGGTGAAAAGAAAGAGGCCGGCATCCACCCTTACATTTTGTTAGACGTTGACGGGGAGAAAGTCGCCGTATTCGGACTGACAACGGAAGATACGGCCACCACCTCAAGTCCGGGCAAAAGCATCGTATTCAATGATGCCTTTGAAACAGCACAAAATACTGTCAAAGCGATTCAGGAAGAAGAAAAAGTAAATAAAATTATTGCATTAACCCATATCGGGCATAACCGAGACCTTGAGCTCGCCAAAAAAGTAAAAGGCATTGACTTGATCATCGGCGGACACACTCACACCCTCGTAGACAAAATGGAGGTCGTGGACAACGAAGAACCGACGATCGTGGCGCAGGCAAAAGAATACGGCCAATTCTTAGGGCGCGTTGATGTCGCGTTTGATAAAAATGGCGTTGTGCAAACAGACAAATCAAATCTGAGCGTGCTGCCAATTGATGAACATACAGAAGAAAACGCAGAAGCAAAACAAGAGCTCGATCAGTTCAAGAGTGAATTAGAAGACGTAAAAAATGAAAAAGTCGGCTATACGGATGTGGCGCTTGACGGCCAGCGTGAGCATGTGCGTACGAAAGAAACGAATCTCGGAAACTTCATCGCGGACGGTATGCTGGCAAAAGCGAAAGAAGCAGCCGGCGCCAGAATAGCGATAACAAATGGCGGCGGCATCAGAGCCGGCATTGACAAAGGGGATATCACACTCGGCGAGGTGCTCAACGTGATGCCGTTCGGCAATACGCTTTACGTGGCCGATTTAACCGGAAAACAAATTAAAGAAGCACTTGAACAAGGCCTAAGCAATGTGGAAAATGGCGGCGGCGCTTTCCCTCAGGTAGCCGGAATCGAATATACCTTTACATTAAACAATGAACCTGGACACCGTGTGTTAGACGTGAAAATTGAATTGCCTAACGGAGACAAAGTTGCTATAAATACGGATGATACCTACCGCGTGGCAACAAATAATTTTGTCGGCGCCGGCGGAGACGGATATTCTGTCTTTACAGAAGCCTCCCATGGTGAAGACCTTGGCTACGTTGATTATGAGATTTTCACTGAACAGCTGAAAAAACTAGGAAACAAGGTCTCTCCTAAAGTTGAAGGACGGATCAAAGAAGTATTCCTGCCGACAAAGCAGAAGGACGGCAGCTGGACACTTGATGAAGACAAATTTGCGATTTACGCTAAAAATGCCAACACGCCGTTTGTCTATTATGGAACACATGAAGGATCACAAGAGAAGCCTATCAATCTTAAAGTGAAGAAAGATCAGGTCAAACTTTTGAAAGAAAGAGAGTCAGATCCTTCATTGACGGTGTTCAATTACTGGTACAGCATGAAGATGCCGATGGCGAACCTTAAAACCGCAGACACTGCAATCGGAATCAAGTCGACGGGAGAGTTGGATGTGTCATTGGCAGATGTATATGACTTTACAGTAAAGCAAAAAGGAAAAGAGATAAAATCCTTCAAGGAGCCCGTTCAGCTTTCGCTTCGCATGTTTGATATTGAAGAAGCCCATAATCCTGCCATTTATCACGTCGACAGAAAAAAGAAAGCTTTCACAAAGACAGATCACGGATCAGTTGACGATGATATGGTGACAGGATATACAAACCACTTCAGCGAATACACGATCTTAAATTCCGGTTCGAACAACAAACCGCCGGCATTCCCGTCAGATCAACCGACAGGCGGGGATGACGGCAATCATGGCGGCGGCTCCGACAAACCAGGCGGAAAACAGCCGACTGACGGGAACGGCGGAAATGATACGCCTCCTGGCACTCAACCGACTAACGGTTCGGGCGGGTCAGGAACAGACGGTCCGGCTGGCGGCCTGCTTCCGGACACAGCCACATCCATGTACTCGATCCTGTTGGCCGGA
Organism: Bacillus stercoris; assembly: GCF_029772985.1. NCBI lineage: Bacteria > Bacillati > Bacillota > Bacilli > Caryophanales > Bacillaceae > Bacillus > Bacillus stercoris. The sequence continues at coordinate 3,481,017 of NZ_CP121861.1, forward strand.
TTTCTGATCAGTGCACTCGGCACGGCATTGTACTTACATCAAAGAAGAAAACAGAATAGAGCGAATCAGGCATAAAAAAAGAGCTGCTCGCTATGCGAGCAGCTTTCTTTATTTAAACCCACTTCACAACATCTTCAACAGCAGATCTTGTTTTCGGACGAGGGTCTCTCACTCGGTAGCCGAATGCCACCATCACAGAAATATCAAAGCTTCCGTTTTCCAGAAGCCCTTCTTCTTCAAGAATGCGGTGAATGTGATCATACTGGAAACCTTCGATCGGGCAGGAATCAACACCAATTTGCGCAGCGGCAGTCATCATGTTGCCAAGCGCGATATAGGTTTGTTTTGATGCCCAGTCAAACAATGTTCTGTCACTTTCAAGCAAATGCAAATCGTTTTTCTGGAATTCTTCTGTTTTGCTTAGATAGCCTTCGTACACGTCTTGAGGCATTTGTTTTACTTCTTTTAAATGACGTTTGATGTAGTCTGCATTATATTTCATATCCTTCGCTGTACGTGCGAGAATCAGGACGAAATGGCTTGCGGTCGGCAGCTGCTTTTGCGCGCCCCATGTGTATTCGCGAAGCTTCTCGCGGAATTCCGGATTTTGGACGACGACAAATTTCCAAGGCTCAAGACCGAGTGAGCTTGGAGACAGTCTTCCTGTTTCTAAAATAAATTCAAAATCGCTGTCTGACACTTTTTTATTCGGATCAAATTCCTTTGTCGCATGTCTGAAATGGTATGCATCCAAAATTTGTTTCTTTAGATCTGCCATGTTAAACACCTCTCCTTTAGGTTACTCTCATCTCTATTGTAGCCATTATGATAAAAAGTAAAAGTACGCACATTTTTGTTGGATAGTATCAATTTTGATACCAAACAAAAAAGCGCGCTGCCACAGGCAGGCGCCTCTTTCACTTTCCCCGCCGCGCAAAATCGACAAACCGGAATTTGTCGAGACGGTGTCTGCTTTCCGTATATTGAAACAAACTGGTATCCTCCAAAAAGACGTAGTTTCTCACCACGACCATATGGTCATAGCCGCGTAAATCGAGCAGCTCTCTATCCTCGTCCGTACACGGCTCGGCGACAATTTCTTTTTGGGCGTAACTGATCGAAAGACCGAGTTCTCCTTCTATATATTCATATATGGAGTTTTCACAAATTTCTTTCGTCAGGTGAGGGACATGCTTTCTGAAAAAGTAATCCTTGTCCAAAATCACATGTTCCCCGTCAATCTTTCTAGACCTGATGACTTCCCAGATGTCGTCATCCGGATTGGCCCGGAGCTGCTTCTGGATCAGCTCTGACGGAGGCTCCAGCCCGAATTTGTGTACAGTTGTTTTCGTTTCTTTGCCAAGCGTTTGCGCGAGCTCCTTGAAGCTGACAAGACCCGAAACGGGAAACTGCATTTTTTCACGGTTGAGCACGATGGAGCCTTTTCCCCTGATTTTCTGGATATAACCGTTTTGCGCGAGCATATGAAGCGCCTTTCGGACCGTTTCTCTTGATGTACCGTACTGTGCGGTCAACTCATGTTCAGACGGAAGAATCTCCTCCGCTTTCCATCGGCCGCCTTCGATTTGCTGTGCGATGTCTTTATAAATTGTGATGAATTTATTCACCTTCATTATGGACCACCCAGCTTAGTTTAACACGGTTTCGTTAAACGATAAACAATGGACTCATACGGGCGAAGCGTCATGTTCTGAAGCCCTTCCCTTACATCATCGTTCGTCAGCAGCACCTCTGCCTTCCATTCGTCAGGCGCTAAAGAGTCCGGCAGTGTAAAGGCTGCCTCTGTCCCGTAAAAATTATTGATCACGAGCAGCTTTTCATTGCTGCCGTGTCTGAGATACGCAAAAATGCTCGGATCATCCTTTGCGATTAACTCATACGTTCCCTCTGTCACAATGTCATACATTTTGCGAATCCGAATCAATTTTTGATAATGGTAAAACACCGAATTTTGATCCCTCAGCGCCGCTTCAGCATTGATTTCCCGATAATTGCCGGCAACCGGTATCCATGGTGTGCCCGTTGTAAAACCGCCATTCTCCGTAGCATCCCACTGAACGGGGGTTCTGGAATTGTCACGGGATTTCGCCTGTAAAATCGCTGTGATCTCTTGATCAGCCATTCCTTTGTCCTTCAAGGCGTGATACATGTTCAGCGATTCGACATCCCGATAGGAGCTGATGTCAGTAAACTTCGGATTTGTCATCCCTAGCTCCTCACCCTGATAAATATAAGGCGTGCCCTGTATCATATGAATGGCCGTAGCAAGCATTTTCGCCGATTTCACTCTATACGCGCCATCATCTCCATATCTTGATACAACGCGCGGCTGATCATGATTGCACCAGAACAGAGCGTTCCATCCCCCTCCTGCGTGCATCCCCGTTTGCCAATCGGATAGGATCTCCTTCAGCTTTAAAAAGTCAAACGGCGCCAAGGCCCATTTTTCGCCGTTTGGATAGTCAACCTTGAGATGATGGAAGCTGAACGTCATGTCTAGTTCCTTATTGGCAGGATTCGTGTATCGGATGCAATGGTCTACCGTCGTTGAAGACATCTCACCGACCGTCATGCTGTCATAATGTGCAAACACCTTTTCGTTCATTTCATGCAGATATTCGTGCACCCGCGGCCCGTCAGTGTAATAGGCACGGCCGTCTTCTCCGGCTTGCGCATCCGGAAAGCGCTGGTCTTTAGAAATCAGGTTGATGACATCAAGCCTGAAGCCGTCTATCCCCTTTTCAAACCAAAAATGCATCATGTCATAGACATGCTTTCTGACCTCTTCATTTTCCCAATTCAAATCAGCCTGCGTCACATCAAACAGATGCAAATAGTATTGGCCCGATGCTTCATCAAGCTCCCATGCCGGGCCGCCGAATTTCGATTCCCAGTTCGTCGGGTGAGAACCGTTTTCCCGCGGGCTTTTCCATATATAAAAATCACGGTATGGGCTGTCGATTGAAGAAATCGCCTCGCGGAACCATTTGTGCTCTGTTGACGTATGATTGACGACAAGGTCCATGACGACTTTCAAGTCTCTTTTATGTGCTTCGGATAGTAACCTTTCAAAATCCTCCATCGTTCCGTATTCAGGATAAATCGAGTAATAATCACGAATATCATATCCATTATCATGCTGCGGAGAATCATAAACCGGCGTCAGCCAAAGCACATCCACCTGGAGTGTTTTTAAGTAATCGAGCTTTTCGATGATGCCGTTCAGATCACCTACACCGTTTCCTGTCGTATCGTTAAAGCTTTTCGGATAAATTTGATAGACCACAGCTTTTTTCCACCATGGCGTTAGTTCTGTTTTCATCTGTTTCCACCACCGATTTTTAAATGATAAACGGGAAAAGGGAACGCTAAACACGTCCCGCTCCCCATTGGTTATTTATGTTTAAATCTTGCATACGCATACGTTCCGGCAAACGGTACGATCAATACAATGGCCATCCCGATTGCAAATGCGCCCCAGTACTGGCTCATGATTGAGAAAATCCCCGGCACGCCGCCCACACCGACGGAGCTGGCCAGCACACCTTGAGAAGAAATATACATTCCGGCCAGCCCAGAGCTGACCATTGCGATGATAAATGGGAATCTGTATCGCAAATTCACCCCGAAGATGGCAGGCTCTGTAATGCCAAGATAAGCAGAAATCCCTGACGTGAGGGAGAGGCCTTTTTGTTTCTCATCCTTCACGATAAACATCATGGCCAGCGCGGCCGAACCTTGGGCGATATTAGAAAGCGCCAGCATCGGCCATAAAAAGGTGCCGCCGAGCTTTGATCCGATGAGCTGCAGGTCAACGGCAAGAAACGTGTGATGCATACCGGTAATCACGAGCGCTGAGTAGAAGCCGCCATATAACAAACCGCCAAGTGCGGCAAAAGAACCGAACACCGAGATAAGCCCTGAAGTCAGCACATTCCCGATCGCAAATGTAACCGGACCGATCAAAATAAAAGAGGCAAATCCTGTTACGAGAAGCGTAATCGGCGCGACAACGAGAAGCTGTATGCCCTCAGGTGTGCGTTTTGTTAAAAACATCTCAATTTTCGCCAGCATATAAGAAGCAAGCAAAATGGGGAGCACCTGGCCCTGATAGCCAATTTTCTGCACCTCTAGGCCGAATAAATTCCATACCGGGATCTTTCCGCTTTGTTCTGCGGCGCCATATCCCCACGCATTCAGCAAATCAGGATGCACGAGCATAACCCCGAGCACAATGCCAAGAAGCGGATTGCCGCCGAACCGTTTGACGGCAGACCATCCGATTAACGCAGGCAGGAACGTAAAGGCCGTGCCTGCAATCAGGTTAATCATATTAGCAAGATCTGCCCACTGCGGATAGACCTGCACAATCGATTTTGTGCTGAAGAAAATGCCTTCCGCCGTTAAAATGTTATTGATCCCCATTAAAAGACCCGCCGTGACAATCGCAGGCAATATTGGAATAAAAATATCTGCAAGCGTTTTCACAGCACGCTGCAAAGGATTCATATTTTTTTCTGAGGCCTTCTTCACTTCATCCTTTGTTGACTCGCCAATTCCCGTTTCCTTGACCAGTTCAGCATATACTTTGTTGACAGTTCCCTGGCCGATTACGACCTGAAACTGTCCGTTTGTCGAGAATGATCCCTTTACCACATCAATATGATCAAGCATCTCTTGGTCAACCTTGCTTTCATCTATTAAAGCAAAACGCAAACGTGTAACACAATGAGTTGCCGCTGCAATATTTTCAGCACCGCCGACTGCTTCGACAATCTGACGTGCCGATTTGTTCAGTTCCCCCATGCCAACCCCTCCGTATCCGTTTTTATAACTTGTATATACAACTTATAATCATATTGTAATCCTGTATATACAGGTAGTCAACACTTTTTTATAGCGCTTTCATCCTAGTCTGGAATATATGAAACAGACAAGGTTACCCTAAAAGTCACAAGCACTTATTGAATATGACATTAAAAAGCAGGGTGAGCCTCTATGAATAAACGCGACAAAGCGCTTCAGCTCATCAAAGAGCTTGAAGACAATCAGGACAGACCGATCTCTCCCAATTTGAAGGAAAACCTCGATAATCTGACCTTATTAACAGAAGGCTGCTCAGACATCGTATTTAGACAATTTGACTTTGGAAACGGGCTGTGCGGATTTATTATTTATATCGAAGGAATTGTAAAATCTGAACATATTCAGGATCACGCCCTCCGCCCTTTCTTAATGCATTTGACGGATCAAATAGATGAACATGAAGAGGCGCTGCAAAATACTCTATCCATTTCAAGTGTTGCAATAGAAACGAGTATGAGCAAAGTGGCTGCATCCATCATTGAGGGGAACGCGGTTTTATTTGCCGACGGGCACTCAAAAGGCCTGATCTTAAATATAAAAGGCGGACAAAGAAGAAGCATTGAAGAGCCGATAACAGAATCGACCATCAGAGGGTCAAGAGAGGGCTTCACTGAAAGCCTCAGGGTCAATACCGCTCTTGTGCGCTTTCGCGTCAAAACGTTTCAGCTTAAAATGATCTCGTTTAAAATCGGCACGAAAACCAAAACAGATGTTGTCTTGGCCTATATTGACGGGCTTGCCGATCCAAAGGTCATTGACAAAGTAAAAAAAAGAATCAAAAAGATAAAGATTGATGCTGTCTTAGAAAGCGGATATATTGAAGAGTTTATCGAAGACGACACGTACTCGCCATTCCCCCAGCTGCAATACACAGAAAGGCCGGACACCGTCGCCGCCCAGCTTCTCGAAGGCCGATTTGCCATTTTCACGGATAATACGCCCTTTGTCTTAACAGGCCCGATTACGTTTTGGCAGCTTATGCAGGCCAGTGAAGATTACTATGAGCGTTATTTGATGTCTAACTTAATCCGCTGGCTTCGCTATATGTTTTTATTCGTTGCTTTATATTTGCCGGCTATTTATGTTGCCGTTATTACATACCACCAGGACTTAATGCCGACAAACTTAATGTTCAGTGTGGCCTCCGCGCGTGAACCGATTCCTTTCCCCGCCATCATAGAAGCATTGATTATGGAAATTTCTTTTGAGGCTCTCCGTGAGGCGGGAGTGCGCCTGCCGAAAACCATCGGCCAGACCGTCAGTATTCTCGGGGCCCTAGTCATTGGGACAGCAGCTGTTGAAGCGGGAATTGTGTCTGCCCCCATGGTGATCATCGTATCGTTAACAGGGATCGCGTCATTCACAATTCCGCGGTTTAACTTAGCTATCTCCATCAGGATGCTTCGTTTCCCGCTTATGTTTTTGGCGAGTATTTTCGGGATTTTCGGCATTATGCTTGGCACGATTATCTTAGTGCTCCATTTATGCAAGCTGCAATCTTTCGGCATTCCTTATTTATCCGGGATTTCTCCGTTTAAACGAGATGAAGTAAAAGATATTTTTGTCAGGGCGCCTTGGTGGACGATGACCAGAAGGCCGGGCACGTATTCGCGCGGCAACGGACAGAAGGGAGCGAAAAGAGAGGACCCAAAAGATGAAGAAAACAATATATAAGTGTGTTGTGCCGCTTCTCATTTGTATCCTTCTAGCGGGGTGCTGGGACCGGACAGAAATCAATGACATTGCATTTGTTGTCAGCTCAGCCATTGATAAGAAAAAAGATCAGTATCGAGTGGCCATGCAGATTCCCTTGGTCGGTCAATTAGGCGGACAAACAGGGGGCGGCGGCGGAACTGCCGGTTCAAAAACATGGTATGTTGATTCAGCTTCCGGCACTACGATCAGAGAAGCGAACAACAAGCTGCAAACCTCCTTGTCACGGACAATCAATACGTCCCACAGACGTACAGTCATTATTGGAGAGGATATGGCGAGAGACGGCGTTGCCCCAGTCTTTGATATTTTAACCCGAAATCCGCAGAACAGATTAACGGCGCTCATTTTAGTCAGCCGGGGAGAAGCGCGGGACATTTTAAATACCGATGTCCAGCTTGAACAGTTTCCGGCGGAAATGATTCGTGAGCTGGCCATTATCGCAACGAGCCGCCCCGTTTTCTTAAGCAGATTCATGTCTGATCTAGTAGAAATAGGCAGTGATCCGTATGCACCGGTCATCTCTGCATCTAAAACAAAACCTGGAGGGAAAGGCAAATCTAATTTGAAAATTGACGGGCTTGCGATCTTTAAAAAGGACAGATTGATGGATATTTTCAAAGATGAACACATGACAGCAGCCCTGATGTTGCTGAATCAAGCCCGCCAGCCAGAATTCATAGTAGACCTGCCGAATCAAATGGGACAAGCATCCATTCAGCTTCAAAAGTCCAATGCATCCTTTCATGCCGCTGAAAAAAACGGAAAGCTGTCAATGACAATCGAGATCAGAGCCAAAGGAATTATTATGGAAAACCAATCAACCTATGAGACGAGAGAAAATGACCAGTATTACATCATTCAAAAAGCATTAAACAGAACCATAAAGAAGGACGTGATCAGCACCGTTCATCGTTTGCAAAAGCTAAAGGCGGACCCGGCCGGCTTTCAAGACAGAACCATCAGAAGCACGGCAACCACGAAGAATCTGCTGAAAAAGGAATGGGAAGAGGTATATAAGGATATGGAGGTTCACGTCGTCCCAATTGTGACGATTGAGCAGGGCGGTGTCCTATACAAAACGATCAGCCATTAATGGAGGTGCGTCAGCATGATCAGCTATATCGTACAGACATTGATTGTGTGCATTGCCATATACGCATATGAGTGGAAGAATTTTCGTTCCGCTAACAATCTAACAAAATGGGCCTTCAGCCTGCTGATTGCAGGAAGTGCTTTTCTATGGATTTATATGAGAGTGAATCCCCTGCTTCCGCGGCTGGGGCACCTGTTTAAATATATTCCGTTTTGAACATGACAGAAAGGATGTGCTTTATGGACAAGACCTCTGCATACCAAGGATTATTTTTCGGAGCTCTTTATACGTTAGCGGTCGGATTAAAGCATGCTCCGATTCTCATGATCGAATCAGCAAAACAAAATGCCTGGCACAGCTACATCCTCGGCGTTGTCATCGTGATTCCGGCACTCTGGCTCATGCATAGGCTGATGAAAAAGCATCAGGATAAAAATATCTATGAGCTGCTGAGCGATTCCTCACCAATCGCAGGCCGGATTATCATTTTACTGTTTTCTTTGTATTTCCTGTTAATCAATGCTCATGATATACGTTTTTTCATCAATTTGATTAACATTTTATTTCTCCCGAGAACACCAATGGCTGTTCTTGGCGGTGTTATTATCTTTGTGGCGATCTGTATTGCCAGAGAGGGAAAAGAAACATTGACCAGAATGGCGCAGATATTCCTATTTCCATTCGGCATCCTGGTCTTGTTCCTTCCATTTACGCTGGCCACACAAATTGAGCTTCAAAACTTGACACCTGTTTTTGAAGGTCTAATCCCATACCTTCAATCAGGCTATTACGCGTTTGGGACAATGGGGGAATTGATTATCCTTCCGCTTCTCTTCTCAAACCGGAGCGTCCCGCTAAAATACACCATTTTCGCGATACTGCTGGGCGCTTTATTGCTGGCCGTGATGTTATTTTCTTCAATTTCTGTCTTTGGTCCCAACCTGACATCTACTTTCTTTGATCCTGCTTATATGGTCATCAGGCAGATCCGCATTACGGATTTTCTGGATCGCTCAGACCTGATCATCGCGGCTTTTTGGATTCCGGTCATTATGGTGAAGATAGCAGGTTCCCTATATATCGTGGTATACGGCCTTTCGTTTTTACACTCAAAAATCGACCCGAAAGCCATGTATACACCAACCGGCATGTTCTCAGTCGTATGCGGCTTTTGGTTTTTTTTAAATACAAATCAGCTAATCGACTTTAACAGAATCAAACCAATCATTAATGTAGTGATTTCTCTTTTGCTGCCTTTACTCATTTATTTGATCATAAAAAGCAAAGCATTGTTCGGCGCAAAAGCAAAAAACTAGGAATTTTTAGCTTCTTTTGTTGGATAAACAGGCTTTTGTTTCGTTTTTCTTATATCTTTCAGGTAGTACTGTTCAGATGTAAAGAATTCGGTGTACAGCGCTTTTACCTTTCTGCTCAATAACAAGAGCGCAATCACATTCGGGACAACAATAAAAACCAATGCTAAGTCCAATACGCCCCAAATGGCTTTTGCTCCGCCTGCGGCACCTATGATAATAGCCGCTAAATAAACGAATTTAATCACATGTCCTGCCAGCCGCCCGAACAGAAATTCAGCTTGCTTTACGCCGTAAAAAATGACAACCATAATGGTTGATACGACAAAGAAGACCAGGGAAACCGAAACGAAGTATCCTCCTCCAGAACCGAAATAGTGCTGAAATGCGGCCGTTGTCAGTGCTGCCGGGTCATTTGAGGCGTTCTTCCCTGTCCATACACCGGATGCAAGGACGATAAAAGCGGTAGTCGTACAGATGATCAAGGTGTCAATGACAATGCCGATCACAGACCAAAACCCTTGCCGCACAGGGTGATCAGTCATAGCTGCCGCGTGTGCAATCGGGGCTGTGCCCATTCCGGCTTCATTAGAATACAGCCCGCGGGCAAATCCCCAGCGAACGGTTTCAGCCAGAGCAGCACCAGCGAACCCTCCAACTGCTGAAGAAGAGGTAAACGCGTTTGAAAAGATGAGAGAGAAAAACGCCGGCACTGATGATAGATTCATGAGAACAATCAGGAGACCGGCTCCCGCGTATGCCCCTGCCATAAGAGGCACGACAAACTCTGTTACTTTTCCGATCCGCTTTACCCCGCCTATCACCACTAACCCAATCAAAAATGCAATTCCGATTCCTGCGTATATTTTATTGAAAGAAAACGTCTCGGCAAGCGAGACTGAAACCGAATTTCCCTGAACCATAATGCTCGGGATCAGCTCCACAATCAGCGCAACAGAGAAGAATACGCCGAGCCATTTCATGCGCAGCCCTTTTGTTATGTAATACATCGGTCCCCCGACGAATTCACCCTGCTCATTTTTTTCCCTGTAATGAACAGCAAGAACACTCTCAGAAAACTTAATCGCCATGGCAAATAAGGCAATAAGCCACATCCAAAAAACCGCTCCGGGCCCTCCAAACATAATAGCGGCAGGCACACCGACAATGTTCGCCGCACCGATCGTTGAACTGAGGGCCGAGGTCAATGCCTGGAGCGGTGTGACCGTCCCCTCTCCCTTCGGCTTTTTTCCTACACTGCCGATTGTCTGTTTGAAAATGTATAAAGGATAGCGAAATTGAAAACCTTTCAGCAAAATAGTGAAATACAACCCCGTCCCCGTCAGCAGGATGATTAGCGGCGGGCCCCACAGCCAATCAGATATATGCTCTATCCACTCTAATAGTCGTTCCATCCCATCACCCTTTTTTCGTTTATGGGTCATTTCCCATAGATGGAAAAACATAAACCTTTAGACATAGAACTTGGAATATAAAAAGGATGGCTTCTCTCAATCGCCATCCTGCAGACAAGACAAATCAGCTGGAAGAAGGTCTGTTTCGTCCAAGCCGGTCATATACTTTATTCTTATAAAAAGCGGATGCTGGCTTTGAAAACATGTCTTTTTTGTCAACAAGCTTATCAAGCAGCAATTGCTTTTCAGATTTTGTTCTGATTAATTGCTCTCGTTCTTTTTCGTCATAGCACTTTTCGATTAAATGGTCGATGGTCATAAGCTCTTTTTTGAGCGCGCCCTCGTCCTCAGCCATTCCCGCATTTTTCATAATACGGTAGCCCATGCGCAACGATTCCGGCAAATGCGCCGCGTCATCTTTCGGCAGCGGCTTTCCCATTCCCGGGAGGTTTTGAAAGTCTCCGTCTTTGATGGCGCGCTTAATTTTATCTTCAGACACAATATGGGAAAAATCCATCCTTCCACCTCTTTTCATCTATTCCGTTTATTTTATCATATAATGATCATTATACCATTTTATTCCTTTATTTCTAGAAAGATACCTTGTTTTACATTTGGTCATTTCAAAGCGAAACGTTGATTCGACGGCGTTTTTCGCCACTTTCTCCATCATACGATTTTCACTTTTCTAATCTGCTGATTCGTGTTATATTGGATACGTTCGTTTTTTCTATCGTTTCGCTCGAACTGGATCGGAAAAAAGGAGTGTAACAATGAAAACATTTATAAAAGAAAGAGGACTGGCCTTCTTCTTCATCGCGGTCGTCCTGTTATGGATCAAAACGTATGTCGGTTATGTCCTGAACTTCAACTTAGGAATAGACAACACGATACAAAAAATATTGCTTTTTGTGAATCCTCTTAGCTCAAGCTTGTTCTTTCTTGGCTTTGGACTCTTGTTCAAGAAAAAATTACAGCGGACAGCCATTATAGTGATTCATTTTTTAATGTCTTTTTTACTGTACGCAAACATTGTGTACTACAGATTTTTCAATGATTTTATTACAATTCCGGTCATTATGCAGGCTAAAACAAACGGCGGCCAACTCGGTGACAGCGCATTTTCGCTGATGAGACCGACTGACGCCTTTTACTTTATCGACACGATCATCCTGATCATCTTGGCGATCAAAGTGAACAAGCCTGCCGAAACGTCAAGCAAAAAATCGTTCCGAATTATTTTAGCGTCTTCGATTCTTGTGTTCTTGATCAACCTGGCAGTTGCGGAATCAGACCGTCCTGAATTGCTGACAAGATCATTCGACCGGAACTATCTTGTGAAATACTTGGGAACATACAATTTCACAATTTATGACGCTGTACAGAATATCAAGTCCAACAGCCAGCGCGCGCTTGCCGATTCCAGCGACGTGACGGACGTAGAAAACTATATGAAAGCCAATTACGATGTGCCGAATAACGTGTATTTCGGCAAAGCGGAAGGAAAAAACGTCATTTACGTTTCACTTGAATCTTTGCAGTCATTTATCATCGACTACAAAATTGACGGCAAAGAAGTGACACCGTTCTTAAATAAACTGGCACATGATAACGAAACGTTCTACTTTGATAACTTTTTCCACCAAACGGGACAAGGTAAAACATCTGATGCTGAATTTATGATGGAAAACTCTCTGTACCCGCTGGCTCAAGGTTCAGTTTTCGTAAACAAAGCGCAAAACACGCTGCAATCCGTTCCGGCGATTCTGAAGTCTAAGAATTACACATCTGCCGCGTTCCACGGGAACACGCAGACGTTCTGGAACCGTAACGAAATGTACAAAGCGGAAGGCATTGATAAATTCTTTGATTCTGCCTACTATGACATGAACGAAGAAAACACGAAAAACTACGGCATGAAAGACAAACCGTTCTTCAAAGAATCAATGCCGCTGCTGGAAAGCCTGCCGCAGCCGTTCTATACGAAGTTCATTACCCTGTCCAACCACTTCCCATTCGGAATGGATGAGGGGGATACAGACTTCCCGGCTGGAGACTTTGGTGACTCTGTCGTCGATAACTACTTCCAGTCAGCCCATTACCTTGATCAGTCCATTGAACAATTCTTCAATGATCTGAAAAAAGACGGGTTATATGATAAATCGGTTATTGTGATGTACGGAGACCACTACGGCATCTCTGAAAACCACAATAAAGCGATGGCGAAAGTGCTTGGCAAAGATGAAATCACTGATTACGACAATGCCCAGCTTCAACGGGTGCCGCTCTTTATCCACGCTGCCGGCGTGAAGGGCGAGAAGGTTCATAAATATGCCGGAGACGTCGACGTGGCTCCTACCATTCTGCATCTGCTCGGAGTGGATACGAAAGACTATCTGATGTCCGGGTCTGATATTTTATCGAAAGAACACCGTGAAGTGATTCCGTTCCGAAACGGAGACTTTATTTCACCGAAGTACACGAAAATATCCGGTAAGTATTACGATACGAAAACCGGCAAAGAACTCGATGAATCCGAAGTCGACAAGTCAGAAGACTCACTCGTCAAGAAGGAACTTGAAATGTCCGATAAAATCATAAACGGAGACCTGCTGCGGTTCTACGAGCCGAAAGGTTTTAAGAAGGTAAACCCTTCTGATTATGATTACACAAAACATGACGAAGATTCTTCCGAAACGTCAAAGGATAACGAAGATAAATAAGAAAAAGCGGAGAGGTTGCCCTCTCCGCTTTTTTATTTGACAGCAGCTCTCAATTCCTCAGCTGCAAATTCCACATTCGGCCCAATAATGACTTGAACCGATTGCCCGCCAGATTTGACAACCCCTTTTGCGCCTGCTTTCTTCAAAAGCGCTTCATCCACCAAAGCGGTATCCTTCACAGTCAGTCGCAGCCTTGTGGCGCAATGATCAATGGTTTGAAGATTTTCTTTTCCGCCGAGCCCTTTCAGCATGATGTTTTCATTTACATCCTGAACCGTATTTTCATCCAGCACTTCATCCACATCATCATCTTCCCGTCCCGGCGTTTTTAAATTCAAAGCCTTAATCAGTACATAAAACACGATAAAGTATACTGCCGCATAGCATATACCTACAAAAAGCAGAAGCAGCGGTTTTTCTGCGATTCCGTAGCTGAGCACATAATCGATAGCTCCGGCTGAAAAAGAGAAGCCTGAGCGGATGCCTAGCCAGTTGACGATAAATAAAGATAACCCTGTTAAGATCGCGTGAACAGCGTATAAAAGCGGAGATAAAAACATAAATGCAAACTCAATCGGCTCCGTAATCCCTGTGATAAACGCCGTTAAAGCAAACCCAATCATCATTCCAGCCGTCGCTTTCCGTTTTGACGGCTTCGCAGTCACAACCATAGCCAGACATGCCGCCGGAAGACCGAACATCATGATTGGGAAGAATCCGGTCATATATGTGCCCGCTGTCGGATCTTTCGCGAAAAAGCGCGCCAGATCCCCTGTCACTCCGTTATATTCTCCGAATTGAAACCAGAAAATATTGTTCAGCACATGGTGAAGGCCAAGCGGAATTAACAGCCTGTTGAAAAGGCCAAATATGCCTGCCCCGATGCCACCGAGCCCGAGCATCCACTCTCCAAATGAGTTTATACACGATTGAATCGGCGGCCAGACGACTCCGAATATGCCGGCTAAAATGATCGTAATGATGGCAGTTATAATCGGCACAAGCCGTCTTCCGCTGAAGAATCCAAGATATTCTGGCAGCTTTGTATCCTTGAAGCGGTTATAGGTGTAACCGGCAATTAAACCGGCAATAATTCCCCCAAACACCGCCATGTTATTTGTTTTGTCAATTGTCTTTGTCGCCGCGTCAAGCATCAGATACGATATCGCTCCTGATAAACCCGCGGCCCCATTGCTGTCCTTCGAAATGCCGATGGCAATTCCAATCGCGAAAATAAGCGGCAGATGATCAAAAACCGCCGTCCCCGCTTGATAGACAAACGGGATATTAAATACATCCTCTCTGCCAAGCGCAAGGATGATTCCAACCGCAGGCAGAACCGCAATCGGGAGCATAAATGACTTCCCGAGTTTTTGTAAAAATGCAAGCATACCCATCCCCCTCATACCCTTTTTTTTCAAATATACCATATAAGATATCTAGTGATCTATACCAATTTTCCCAAGGCATTTCTTTTTTCCCAGGTCCGTGTGTTTCCTATTTTTAAGACAGTTGTGGTAAGCTTAATCTAGATTATTTAAAAAGAAAGCGGGAATGACAGATGATTGTAACAAACGATCAAGAATTAGAAGGCCTGAAAAAAATCGGAAGAATCGTCGCGCTTGCGCGTGAAGAAATGAAGCGAAAAGCAGAGCCCGGCATGAGCACAAAAGACCTTGACCTTATCGGAAAAGCTGTGCTTGATGAGCATGGCGCCGTTTCAGCTCCTGAGAAGGAATACGATTTTCCAGGTGTGACATGCATCAGCGTAAATGATGAAGTGGCTCACGGCATACCAAGCACTTCCAAGATTTTAAAAGCAGGGGACCTTGTCAACATCGACATCTCTGCTGAATTTGGCGGGTTCTATTCCGACACAGGCATCTCATTTGTACTCGGTGATGGAGAAGAACGCCTTCATAAGCTTTGCCAATGCGCGGAAGACGCTTTTCAAAAGGGCCTTCAGCAGGCAAAAGCAGGCAAGCGCCAAAACCAGATCGGAAGAGCCGTTTATCATGAAGCACGCTCTCAAGGCTTTACCGTTATCAAAACACTGACCGGCCACGGAATCGGCCGAAGCCTGCATGAAGCGCCGAACCACATCATGAACTATTATGATCCGTTTGATAACGCGCTTTTCAAAAACGGCACAGTGATCGCGCTTGAACCGTTTATTTCTACGAAAGCGGAAACGATTGTTGAAGCTGGAGACGGCTGGACGTTCAAGACGCCGGATAAAAGCATGGTTGCCCAAGTTGAACACACGATCGTTATCACAAAAGACGAACCGATTATCCTGACGAAGCTGTAAAACACATTCCGGACTTCCGGCAGGTTTAGCCTCCTCGAATTGCAGGTAAAACAACATTATTCTGCACGAGGAGGACTTGCAATGAACAGAGATCAAGAAAAAATCCAAATTGAAAACGAAATGAACGCGATGCACGGCACAACAAAAGAAGACATTTTAAAAGACTTTGAGGAATTTAAAGACTACTTGAAAAAACAAGTCAATCGAGGCAAAAAGCTGGGATTGGATGACGGCAAGCTGGTGAAAAGCGCCGCCATCCTGGGAGACTACCTCGCAAAGCATGAAGAGCCGCAAAACGGTGAAGAAATGCTGCTGCAAGAGCTTTGGAGCATTGCGGACGAAAATGAGAAAACACATTTGGCACAGCTTCTGGTCAAATTGGTTGATAAACAATAAAACATGAGCCGGGCGATATATGCGCCCGGCTTTCTTGATATTGTCACAGCCCGGCTCTTCCAGATATGCTACACTACTATTATGTCTGTGAAAGGAGCCTTTATCTGCATGTGGTTTATAATTTTCGGCATCATTTTTTTCATTGAAGGCATCTTAATAACCGTTTACGGTGTAAAGAAAAAAAACGGGATGCTCACATATATCGGCATTGTTTTCGCCATTATGACATTTGGCGTTGTTATGCTCAAATTGACCGGCCATTAAATCATATTCGGCTTTTACTCCGCATATACATACAGAAGAACATTCGCATATCTAGTGCGAAAGGCTCAGTTTTCCCCACATCTCTTTTCAGCATCTTTTTATAGATGTTACAATGCCAATCGTTTCGAAATCAGATAGGGAAAGGAGTTTTCTAACATGCATTACGGCAGTAAAGGCTGGTATGTGGCAGAACTAAAAAAGCAGGGGATCACGCACCATGAGGGAAGAAAGCTTCAAAGCTATAAAACCTATTTTCTTGCCAACCTGCTTGAAACAAAGAAAAAACAATCTTAAAGATAGCAAAGCCGCGCACGTTGATATGCGCGGCTTTTTTCTATTCAACCGACAACAGCCTGGCCTTTTTTTTCATAAAGGACGCTCTCCAGCTTTTCGATAGGGCATCCTCACTTAAAATCCGGTCAATGGCGGTGAGATTTTTTGCATCATGATAGTTGATGCGGTTGGCGAACTGGACGGAGATGCCTTTCTCTCCTCTGGATAGCAATTCAAGCTTGGCGCCTGGTGACACCCTGCCCTCCTCCAGCACGCGAAAATAATACCCTGTATAGCCTGTTTGCTGAACCTTCAGCACCATTTCTTTTACGCCAAACTTTTTCGCCAGCTTTACACACGGCTGGCGCGGCTGGCTGACCTGAACAACAGCTTCATCAAGCTTGAACACATCCCCTATGCAAACTGTCTCCTCAGTCAGGCCCGCGACCGTCAAATTTTCTCCAAATGCGGCGCTTGGCAGCGGTCTTGAGAGGAACTCTTCCCAAAACGGATAATGCTCCGCCGGGTAGACGCAAACAGCCTTATCAGGTCCGCCATGGTTGACGATGTCCGCCTGTCCGTCTCCTTCAAAATTCTCGCGGTGCAGCATAACGGCGGAATCAGCCGGCCGCTTCATGATGCCGGTTTCGATCTTCTTTCCGTCATATTCAAGCGTCTGCGGTTTTCCCAGATTAAGAGAAAGAACTGTATAGCGCTCTGGTTTCATGCGAACACATCCCCTTTACAGGCTGTAAAATAATTGATTATCATAAAAAGAAAAGGTGGTTTTTACATGCTTCAATACCGAATCATTGTAGACGGCCGGGTTCAGGGTGTGGGCTTTCGCTATTTTGTTCAAATGGAAGCTGATAAGCGAAAACTGGCCGGCTGGGTCAAAAACCGTGATGACGGGCGTGTTGAGATGTTGGCAGAGGGGCCGGAAAACGCCCTGCAATCGTTTCTTGAGGCTGTAAAGAAAGGAAGCCCTTTCTCAAAGGTTACCGACATCTCTGTCACTGAATCCCGCAGACTCGAAGGCCATCATCGATTTTCCATTGTTTACTCGTAAGGCTTATCCTGATAAAAGTAATTCGGCTTAACGATTGAGTTGTCATAGGATCGGTGGAAGATATGCGTGGCGGCGGGTGAAATCGGCGGAATCAGCCACGTCCAGTCCCCCGTCAGCTTTCTGCCCGCTTCTTCCTCCTGTTCTTCAAACCGTTTAAACTGGCTTGCGGCTGTATGATGGTCAACGATGCTGACCCCCTGCTTTTTATACGAATGCAGCACAGCCTTATTCAATTCAACAAGCGCTTGATCCTTCCATAAATCCGTATTGTAATCAGCGGCGATGCCGATCACGGAGGCTACTTTTTTGAGCTTGTCGTACCGCTTTTCATCTGCGAGGTTTCTCGCTCCGATCTCCGTGCCCATATACCAGCCGTTAAACGGCGCGGCATTATAATGAATGCCGCCAACCTCAAGCTTCATATCAGAAATGATAGGCACGCCGTACCACTTCAGCTCCAAGTCAGAAAACGCATCGATGTCGGGATGTGTGATTGGAACCTCGATCACAAGTGAGCGCGGCAGCTCATACCAGACCGGCTGCTCGTCGCCTTTCATGCGAAAAATGATCGGCAGCAGGTCAAAATCCGTTCGCTCTCCGCGCCAGCCGAGCTCTTCGCAGGCTGCTGTCAGGGAACGGGAAGCCGGGTCGCCGATTCTTTCTCCGTCTGACTCATATCCGGCATACCGGACCAGCTGATGATTCCAGATCTCGACTTGCTTTTCACCTTTCTCTTCCGGAGGAAAAATCGTAATGGTCGGCCTGATTTTCCCGTTATTGGTGGCGGTTTCAATATGGTGAAAGAGGGCGTCACGCACTTCCTCCTTCGTCCGGACGTCTCGTCTGTCGATGACATTCAGCGAATTCCAGAACAACCTGCCGATGCAGCGGTTGCTGTTTCTCCAAGCCATTTTCGCTCCGTGCTCCAGCTCTTCCTTCGTATGTACATAGCTTCCGGTCCGGTCAATTTCACTTTTAATGTCAGCAAGACGGTCTTTCACTTCCTCCTCCTTTCCCAATTCCTGATAGCATGCGGCAATAAACGCTTTCGCTTCGTTCCAGAGTATTTCTTTTTCTTCCAACAAACTCTCCCCTTCACTTCACTTCATGCTTTTCATTGTATCGTTTTTAAGCGGCAAGACAATGATTTTTCTGCAACTTCTAGGAAAACAATAAAAAACACCCGCGTAGTGCAGGTGTCAAATAGACGATAAACGGTTTGCCAATTCAGTTAAGTCGTGACGAAAGTTTTTGCCGGTCATCGATATGCCGTGCCCGGTCAATAACGCTTCCGGTTCAAGAGCGGCCAGCTTTAGAATGGACTCCGCGGCCGTCTCTGTGTCAGGCGTGAAATAAGCCGGCGGCCCGTGAAGCTCCTGTTTTTGAATCAAGACGTCAGCCATTTTCTCCTGTTCCACCGTAATAACAGCATCACCTGCCACAAGCACGCGACCGTCATCGCGGAATAACGAAATATGGCCCGGCGTGTGTCCCGGTGTCGCGATCCACATCCACTCGTCAAGAAATGGAACTGAGCCGTCTTCCGGCAGTTCATGTACCTGTGAGGAAATATCGATGGAATGCCGCGGAAACAGCGGCGACAGCTTGGCGACCAGCCCGCTCTTGCTGTCAGGACGAGCCGGAGGATAATCCTCTTTACCTGTTACATAGGGCATTTCCCGAGAATGGACATAAACAGGTACATCCCAATGCTCAAGGATCTCTTCGATTGCCCCAATATGGTCAAAGTGCCCGTGTGTAAGGATAACAGCCTTCAGCTGAAAACCTTCACCGAATCTTTGCTTGGCTTCATTGACAATCATGCCGGCTGATTGGGGCATGCCGGCATCAATTAAAACAAATGAGTGAGGTTCAGAAGGCAGCTGAATAAAATAGACATTCGCAATTTGCACAGTCAAGCCGTGCACCCCTTTTGCCGCTTCGAACCCCGTTCCGCTTCTGACCGAAGTCAGCGGCATATAAGGATCACTCATAATGACACCTCCGGAATGTTGTATGCCGTTAGTGTGTGTCATTACGCCTGAATTATCATACGGAAATAGAGATCGCACCGATCAATAGAGCGCAAGCCGTCATGACGATCACTGCGAGAACTGCCCATTTTAATGCGAATTTTTGGTGGTCGTCAATAGAAACCCCGACAAGCCCGACAAGCAAATGAGTGGATGGCACAAGCGGACTCAGCATATGAATCGGCTGGCCGATAATAGAGGCTCTGGCAATTTCAACTTTATCCACGCCGTATGCGACTGCTGTTTCTGATAAAATCGGCAGCACCCCGTAGAAATACGCGTCATTCGGCATCAAGAATGTAAAAATGCCGCTTGTTAAGGCCACAATCGCCGGGATCAATCCACCCATTTGTTCCGGTATCATGGACACGAGCGAGATCGCCATTTCATCAACCATTTTCGTGCCTGTCAAAATCCCTGTGAACACCCCGGCCGCAAAAATCATTGAACCAATAGCCAGCACGTTGCTGGAATGCGTCGCGATGCGCTGTCTCTGATGCTCGAGATTGGGATAATTCACAATCAGTGCAATACAGAACGCAATGACAAACAGAACGGTTAAACTGATTTTACCCGATACTAAACATCCTATTAAAGAAAGCGTCAACAATAAATTGAACCACCAAAGCTTCGGCCGTTTCCACTCATCTTCAACCGCAGCCGCCGGTTCATTGGCATTTGCCGGCTGTTTCAGTTCAATCACACCAAGGCGTTTTCGTTCCGCTTTTCCAAGCACATACGCAACCGCCACCATGCAAAGCATCCCGCTTGCAATGACAGGAATCATCGGCCCTGTAAGCTCAGCCGGATCAACCCCCAGCGCGCTAGCCGCCCGCGGCGTCGCGCCACCCCATGGAATCGTGTTCATGATTCCCATGCCGACGCCCGCGATTCCCGCCAAGATAATTGGCCGAATACCAAGCAGCAAATAGAGCGGAAGCATGGCGCTTGTCGTAATCATATACGTTGTCGAACCGTCTCCGTCCAATGCGACGAGCATCGTCAGAACCGCTGTCCCGACAACAATTTTTAAAGGGTCCCCTTTGACCATGCTTAAAATTTTGCCAACCATCGGATCAAACAGTCCTGCATCAATCATAATTCCAAAATATAAGATCGCAAACATAATCATGACAGCTGTCGGCGCGACTTGCTGAATCCCCGAAATCATCATGTCCCCAACTTCAGTAAATCCAAATCCGGCGATCAGCGCAAACACAATCGGCGTTAAAACCAATGCTGTTAAAACAGAAAGCCGTTTTGTCATGATCAATGCCATAAACACAAGCATCATGAGAAAGCCTAAGATTGCTAACACATCCATTCCCCCTTAAATGAATCCGCTTACATTTTTATCCCTTACTCCCCTTTTGTCTTGCCTTTTTGCCATCGTATGGGAAAACCAACCGCAAGTAAATAATTTGGTTTTTTTGTATTTTTAATTTTTTAAAACCGTTTTGTTCTTTTTGATCATTTTCCGGCATGAAAAAGATCCCGGGATGCCGGGATCTTAATTTCCTGTCATTATGCTTTGATAAATAGCAGATTGCTGTTCAAGAAACCGTTTCGTTTCCCTGCTGTTCAAATAAAAGCTTTCCCAGTCCTGTTCGTTTATTTTCCGCCTCCATTCAGGTGAGGAGGTGACCTTCTTGAGCGCTTGATCCCAGTAAGAAATCTCTTCCTCAGACATATTTTTCGGGCCCAAAATCCCTCTCCAATGAGAAAAAACAAACGGGATTCCCTGCTCCTTCCACGTCGGTACCTTTGGAAAACCGGGAAGTCTTTTATCAGATGTTACAGCGGCTAACGTAATATCGCCGTTTCGTTCATATGGTTTCGCTTCAGAAAGGGTCATGGAAGCTGCTTCTATCTCATGTCTGATCAGCGCCTGAATGAGCTGTTCACTGCTGTCATACTGTAAAAATTGAATGTCAAAAGGGTCAATGCCGTACATATCGGCCGCTCTGGCGAACGAAAGCTGATCATCATTGCCAAACCCCGGGGCAAAGCCGATTTTCACCTTGCCGGGATGCATGTTGATCTCATTTAGCACATCCTTGCCGTTTGTTAACGCTGATCCTTTTGGCAATGCAACTGTCTGCCATTCCTTGGAGAGAATGGCGAGCGGCGTAAAATCGGCCATTTTTAATTTGCTTTGCCCGAGAAGATCATTGCTCAATATGAGGCTGGACGTCATGCTGATGGTTTGTTTGCTGCTATTGTTGACATATTTCCAGCCTTTCTCTCCCCCGCCGCCTGGTTTATAGACGATTTGAACATCCCCCTTCACAATCTGCTTCTTGCTCAAAACCGATTGAATCGCCTGCGCTGTGACATCCCAGCCGCCGGAAGGCTCAGCGGGGACGACAATTTCTATCGGCCCGTCCGGCAGGCGCGGCGCAGCCGCCTGCCTGATATCACCCTGCATAAAGATCAACAGAAAAATCAACAGGATTATAGATTGTTTCATATCTATTTCGCCGCCAAATAATATTTTCTCTCCGGCCTGCCGATAATCCCGTATTCAAGCTCGGCTCTTGCTTCTTCCTTTGACACAAGGTACTCGGCATAACGGCGGGCAGTTGTTCGTGACGCCCCCATTTTTTCCCCAAGTTCCTCCGCTGTCAATCCTTCTGACGCAGCCTGAAGCGCTTCCTTAATTTTTCGCAGTGTAATCGAATTAATGCCAGTCGGCAAATCCTCTGCCGGCAAAGCTGTCTTCACACTGTTCCCAAAAATATGGTCGATCATGGATTGGCTGACCTCCGGCTGAGACATGAGCAGCTTCCTTTTTTCTTTATACTGAAGCAGCACCTGCCTGAACTTGTCAGCCGTTACGGGTTTGATCAAATAGTGGGCAATCCCCGCCCTTAGCGCTTCCTGCAAATGACGGGTTTCTGTTGCCGCTGTGATAATCATAATGTCCACTTCAGGAAATCGGCTTCGTATTTCAGGAATCAATGCGGTCCCAAGCTCGTCCGGCATATAAATATCCAGCAGAAGCAAATCAGCCTTGTGTTCCTTCAAAAGCGCCATTGTCTCTTTGGCGTTGGCCGCTTTGCCGATAATCTTGAATCCATCAAGCTGTTTAATCAATCTCTCATGGATTTGCGCAACTCGAAAATCATCCTCCGCAATCGCGATGTGAATCAAATGGATTCCCCCCTTGTTTCTCCTTCGGTATAAACACAGTGAAAACCGCCCCGCCGTTTTTTTGATTCGCCAGTTCGATCCAGCCGCCCAGTTCACGCACTGAGTCTTTCACATTGGCCAGACCGTAGCCTCTCTTCATCCCCTTTGAAGAATAGCCTCTCTCAAACACAGCTTCCATCTTATCTGGCGGCACACCCGTCCCTGTGTCTGATACTTCGATGACAATGTCACGGCCCATATCCGTGATAAAAAACAAAACCTCCTTCACGCGTTGCTCCGCTACAGCTTCGAAAGCGTTATCAATTAAATTGCCGATAATCGTAATAAGATGGGACAAGCCGATATGTGCAGGAAGAGGCGCGAGTGAGCTGTTTTCATCAATCACCAGCTTGACCTTCTTTTCCGATGCCTTGCTTATTTTCCCTAACAAAATGGCCTGCACCTGCTGCGAATGGATGTTATGGAATAAAAGATCATGCTGCTCATTTTGTATCGCGTATTCCTCTTTAATCAAATCAATGGCTTCATCATATTCCCCAAGCTCAAGCAGCCCTAAAATCGCGTAAAGCTTATTTGAAAACTCATGAGTCTGCGCTCTGAGATCCTCTGAATATTTACGAACCTCTGTCAATGTGTCAATCAGCTTCTTCAGCTCTGTTTTCTCCCTGAAGCTGACAACAATCCCATGCGCCTGCCCGCCTTGGTTCATCACTTTTGTATTGATAATAAACACCTGATCGTTGACGCTTACCTCTTGGTTCGGCGGTATTTCACCTTGTTCAAGCACAGACATCAGCCCGGCTCCCGGCATGACCTCATCTATGGGAAGATGGATCACAGGCTCGGGCAGCCTCAGCATCTCGGCCGCCGACACGTTCATCATGGTGACGACGCCTTCACGATTGGTGGCAATGATCCCTTCTCGAATCGCCAAAAGCATTGCGTTCCTCTCACGATATAGCGCCGCGATCTCATGCGGTTCAAGCCCAAGCGTATCCTTTCTGATGCTTTTGGCCAGCACGGCGGCGCCAGCAAATCCGAGCAGCAGCACAAGCACGGCAATCACGCTCAAATTTCTTAAATGTTTTTTGATGCTTTGCTCTGTCTCCGTTTGCAGAAAATCAACAGACACGCTGCCAATCACTTGGCTGTATCCCTTCTGCTCTTTCATAATCGGCGCGCTCCCTCTGATCACTCTCCGTCCATCCGCTTTTGTTGCAGAAACATGCGAGCCGCCAAACAAAATCTCTCTGCTGCGCTCCAGCTTCTCTAGACCGCTTTTTCCAGAGGCGCTGCGAATGTCTCCTTTTTCGTCCAAGATATAAATGGCATACGCGCCAGTCTGTTCTTTCATTTGTTCAATGACGTCTTGCGTCTCAGCGGCATGTCCGCCTTTTCTCTCAATGAGCTCTTTAGCCGGCGGCATATAGGAAATAGTTCTCGCCGTTTGAACCGCCAGCTGCTCCGCCTGCCTCCGTTCTTCCTGTGTATGCTGAACGGCTAACGTAATGGTCAACACACCAATGACAAAGACCAGCAGAGCCGCAATCAGCCCCATTATTTTTGTTTGCAGGGAAAAATGGAACCGCTTTTTCACCAAGCACCAGCCGTCCTTTCTACCTAGATCATACCATTTTTATAGGGAATTTTCTCATTTTTCAAAATCAATGAGTAAGCCGCCTCTGTCTTTTTTCAGGAAGAAATCATTCCAACACAACATTTCGATATACATAGAGTAACCGAATGATATGGTGAAGGGCGGAGGTTAGGGTGAAAACGAGTATTATTGTACTGACTTATAATCAATTGGCTTTGACAAAACAATGCTTGGAGAGCATATGGAAGCATACGAATCATAACAGTATAGAGATCATTGTTGTAGATAACGGCTCTCATGACGGGACACGAGACTATCTTAAAAAGATGTCTTCGATTAAAACAATTTTCAACGAAGCAAACGAAGGTTTCGCGAAAGGCTGCAATCAGGGTCTTGAAAATGCTTTAGGGGACAATATTCTTTTTTTAAACAATGACACTATCGTAACAAATCAGTGGCTGGAGCCAATGATCAAGCTGCTTTATCAAGATGAAAAAACCGGCATGGTCGGGCCTGTTAGCAATTATGTCAGCGGCGCCCAGCAAATTCCGGTTGATTACACCAGCTTAGAAGGAATCGAGCATCGAGGCGAATCAAAAGCCGCTTTACGGCTGGTCGGTTTTTGCCTTCTAGCAAAAAAAGAAGTCCTGGATAAAATCGGCGGTTTTGACGAACGTTTTGAAGGCGGTTCATTTGAAGACGATGACTTATGTCTGCGCGCCCTGCAAGCAGGATATCAGCTAAAAATCGCCCTTGACTCGTTTGTGCATCATCACGGGCATGCCACATTTTCCGGCAATCCGGATTTAAGCATCAGCAATTTATATCAGGTCAACCGCCAAACATTCATAGATAAATGGAAGCGGGATGTAACGGCTTTTATCGATCCTCAGCCAGACCTAAAGGAGCTTGTGCCCTCCGCTTCCCGTTCCATCCTGCATATCGGCTGCGGGGCGGGAGCTGCTGGTGCAGAGCTTCTGAATCGGCAAACCTGTACACTGTACGGCGTTGAAGAGGATGCGATATTACGGAGCATAGCAAGCGCCTATTATGAACAAGTCATTTCGGCTGATACGAAAGCATGCGAACTTCCTTATCCGAAGGCTTTTTTTGATGCAGTTTTGATAGGAGACCTTTTGAACAGCTCGGCGCATCCCCGGCAAACAATTGAGGCCCTTTCCGTTTACCTCAAGCCTTCTGGCTCGTTGATTTGCAGCATCCCGAACACAGCTTATGCAGACACGCTTTACTCATTATTATGCGGAACACCGTTACACACTCACTTCATTACACCTCAAAACGTAAACACGCTTTTTCCAAAACATCTTTATGAGCTAAAATTTATCACTCCCCATTCCGCCGTACCTGAACCGAAGATCCAGCTGTTTTTACAGGAACTCAAATTTCTCGCCCGACAGTTTGGCCTGCCTGTGGATCACTTGTCAACACATGCTCATATTGACTGCATGTTTGTCCATGCCATCAAGAAAAAACAAAATGAAACGGAGGCCGCGATGTGATTTCGATAAGTCTGTGTATGATCGTGAAGGATGAAGAAGCTGTTATTAGCCGCTGCTTAGATTCTGTCAAAGAGATTGTGGATGAGATCAACATTGTGGATACCGGTTCAACAGATCAGACGAAAAACATTGTTGCCCGCTATACAGACCGAATTTTTGATTTTGAATGGATTGACGATTTTGCGGCGGCCCGAAATTTTTCGTTCCAGCAGGCGACATCCGACTACATTTTATGGCTTGACGCCGATGACGTATTTACAAAGAAGGATCAAGAGCTGTTAGTGGATTTAAAAAGGACGCTTGATCTGAACATCGACGCGGTCTCAATGAAATACCATCTGGCATTTGACGAAGCAAATAACGTCACATCCAGCTTAAGAAGGTATCGGCTTGTCAAACGGGAAAAGGGCTTTAAGTGGATCGGCGCGGTCCACGAGTACTTGGAGGTATATGGCAATCTCCACCACAGTGAAGCAGCCGTTTCTCACATGCCGCTTAGCCATGACGCAGACCGTAACCTCCGGATTTATGAGAACATGGTCTCTGCTGGAAAGGATTTTTCACCAAGAGATTTATTTTACTATGCAAACGAATTATGTGATCACGGAAAAATAGAAAAAGCGATTGAATACTATTTGCGGTTCCTGCAAACAAAGCAGGGATGGGTCGAGGATAATATCAGAGCATGCAATAAATTAGCAGATTGCTATCATTCATTGGGACTGAAGGAAAAAGAACTAAGCTGGGTGCTCCACACGCTCGTCTACGGACCACCCAGAGCGGAAACATGCTGCAGGCTGGGCTACTCTTTTTTTGAGAAAAACGATTTTCAAAGCGCGGTCTACTGGTATGAAAAGGCAATTGAAAATAGGGGCTCAGAAAGTCTGGCTTTTCAAAACCGCGCATGTGCGACCTGGCTTCCACACCTGCAATTAGCCGTCTGCTACGATAAACTCGGCCAGCATCAGCTTGCCTATCAGCATAATGAATCTGCATTACAATACCGTCCTCACGATTCAAGAATGCTAGCAAATCAAAAATACTTTGAAAATATCCTGAATATGCAGGCTGGCTCCGGGGGTGAAGATCATGGAAATTAATAAAAAGCCACAAGCTAATTCTATGAAAGAATATCACCTAAAAGATAACGAATATTACAAAGGGATTAATTGGAGACTTTTTAATTTAATAGAACCGCATGCAAAAGCCATTCTTGAAGTCGGGTGCGCTGAAGGTTTGTTTGGCGCAGCTGTTAAGGAAAAAATCAATTGCTCCTATTACGGGATCGAATCCTATCCGCCCGCTGCCGAAAAAGCCGCGCGCCACATTGACGAAGTGATAACAGGAGACATCGAAACACTGAAGCTGCCTTTTCAAAAAAACACATTTGATTACCTCATATTCGGAGATGTGTTGGAACACTTAAAAGACCCGTGGGCAGTTTTACGTAACCTCAAGCCTTATGTAAAAGAGACAGGAAGCATTTTGGCAAGCATCCCAAATATCAGCCATATCTCGATTTTTGAAAGTCTGCTGTCCGGCAAATGGACGTATACACAGGCCGGGCTGCTTGATAAAACTCACTTCCGTTTTTTCACTCTGCACGAAATGAAAAAGATGTTTCATGAAACAGGCTACAAGATCAGCCTAATTGAGCCTATTCCCTTCACGACTCACTATTATGAAAAAATGATCAGGAAACTGGCTCACGTCAGAGCATGCATGGGGATTTATCACACAGATTTCGAGGAGGAAGCCAGAGTCTATCAATATATCATAAAGGCAGAGAAAAGATGAACCCGCATGTAAATCAACACTCAATCAGCTTCATTACATGTGTGAATGATGACACCCTTTATGATCTCTGTCAGCGGCATATCCAATCTCTTTCTGTACCGCCGCATATGAAAGTAGAATTGATCAATATACGCAACGCAGACAGTATGGCCTCAGGATACCAGAAGGCCATGCAGGACTCAGATTCAAAATATAAAGTGTATTTACATCAGGACACATTTATCATCAACCGAACCTTTATTTATGATCTCCTTTATGTCTTTCAGCAAAATGATGGCCTAGGTATGATAGGTGTCATCGGAGCTGAAGAAGTGCCGCAAAGCGGGATTTGGTGGGAGGCTTCTAAAAAAGCCGGGAAAGTCATTGAATACCGCAGTACGTACAGCTATTTATCATTTGATGAAATTGATAAAA
Organism: Bacillus stercoris; assembly: GCF_029772985.1. NCBI lineage: Bacteria > Bacillati > Bacillota > Bacilli > Caryophanales > Bacillaceae > Bacillus > Bacillus stercoris. The sequence continues at coordinate 3,508,991 of NZ_CP121861.1, forward strand.
CTGTGAAAACAGTTCAAGCATTAGACGGTTTATTGCTGGCGACTCAGTATGATGTTCCATGGCGAAAAGAGATTTTTGACGGGTGTCATTTATACGATACTTCTCAATGCTTTGAGTTTAGAGAAAAAGGATATGCAGTCGGCATCCCTCATCAGAAAGAGCCATGGGTTTTACATGCATGCGGCAATGAGTTTGATTCTGACCAGTATTCTTATTATCTTGAAAGGTTTATTGATGAATATTTACCTTAACAGTTAGAAAACGCATAAGGACCTAAGTCCTTATGCGTTTTGTGTTTATACATACCTCACACCATTTGCTGCTCGAGTATCTGCGTAAACTGTTGTTACATTTGACTGTGCTGTAATAATGACACTAATAGTATATACGTTGTTACCCGTACTAGTTGCAGTATCAACGTAAGTCGTGGAAATTACAAAACTTTGTGCCCCTGCGCCTGTTCCCGATCTAAAGAAAGGAACTTCTGTTAGCAATGTTCCATTTCTCCTTAGTCTGGTAGAACCACTAATCGTATAATTCGCTGTGGTGTTCGCAATAACATCTGCTGATATGTCAGTCTTTACTCTTTGACCACTTGTTATAGGAACAGTAAATGTGAGTATTGTTACTTCCGAATTCAATGGAGGATATAATTGCAGCTGTGTTGCCGTTTGGTCAAAGAAAACTTGTGAGGTTGGGCCGGTTGGGCCTGTTGATCCGGTTGATCCAGTTGCTCCTATTGGTCCTGTTGGTCCTGTTGATCCGGTTGCTCCTGTTGATCCTGTTGATCCTGTCGCTCCGGTTGATCCCGTTGCTCCTGTTGATCCCGTCACTCCTGTTGATCCCGTTGATCCCGTTTCTCCAGTCGCTCCGGTTGGTCCCGTTGGTCCGGTTTCTCCTGTTGCTCCCCTTTCTCCTGTTGGACCCGTTGGTCCGGTCACTCCAGTTGACCCTGTTGATCCCGTTGGTCCGGTCACTCCTGTTTCTCCCGTTGCTCCCGTTGGTCCGGTCACTCCTGTTTCTCCCGTTGCTCCAGTCGATCCGGTTTCTCCCGTTGCTCCAGTCGATCCGGTTGCTCCCGTCGCTCCGGTCGCACCCGTTGGTCCTGTTGGTCCTGTCGCTCCCGTTGCTCCTGTTGCACCCGTTGATCCGGTTGATCCCGTTGCTCCGGTGGCTCCTGTTGGTCCGGTTTCTCCGGTTGATCCTGTTGGACCCGTCACTCCAGTTGCTCCCGTCACTCCGGTTTCTCCTGTTGGTCCTGTTGATCCTGTTAATCCCGTCGCTCCCGTTGATCCTGTTGATCCTGTTGATCCCGTCGTTCCGGATGGTCCCGTTGATCCCCGTCGCACCTGTTGAACCCGTTGATCCGGTCGCTCCGTTGGGCCTGTTGGTCCCGTCGCACCTGTTGGTCCAGTTTCTCCTGTTGGTGCTGTCGCTCCGGTTGATCCGGTTGCTCCGGTGGATCCAGTTGATCCTGTTGGTCCTGTTGATCCTGTTGGTCCTGTTGATCCGGTTGCACCAGTTGCTCCGGTTACTCCTGTTGATCCGGTTTCTCCGGTTGCTCCCGTCGATCCAGTGGCTCCAGTTGCTCCGGTTGATCCGGTTGCTCCGGTTGATCCGGTCGCTCCAGTTGATCCGGTCGCTCCAGTTGCTCCGGTTGATCCCGTTGCTCCTGTTGGTCCGGTTTCTCCGGTTGATCCGGTTGATCCTGTTAATCCCGTCGCTCCTGTTGCCCCGGTTGGTCCCGTCGCTCCGGTCACTCCTGTTGATCCGGTTGCACCCGTTGGTCCTGTTGGTCCTGTTGCTCCCGTCACTCCGGTTTCTCCTGTTGGTCCTGTTGATCCTGTTAATCCCGTCGCTCCCGTTGCTCCCATCACTCCGGTTTCTCCTGTTGGTCCTGTTGATCCTGTTAATCCCGTCGCTCCCGTTGCTCCCGTCACTCCGGTTTCTCCTGTTGGTCCTGTTGATCCTGTTAATCCCGTCGCTCCGGTCACTCCTGTTACTCCTGTTTCTCCCGTTGCTCCGGTTGGTCCCGTTGATCCTGTCGCCCCAGTTGCTCCGGTTGCTCCTGTTGGTCCCGTCGCTCCGGTCACTCCTGTTGATCCGGTTGCACCCGTTGATCCGGTCACTCCTGTTGCTCCGGTTGCTCCTGTCACTCCTGTTGGTCCTGTCACTCCTGTTGCTCCGGTTGCTCCCGTTGATCCGGTCGCTCCCGTTGATCCGGTTGCTCCTGTTGGTCCCGTCGCTCCGGTCACTCCTGTTGATCCGGTTGCACCCGTTGGTCCTGTTGGTCCTGTTGATCCCGTCACTCCGGTTTCTCCTGTTGCTCCTGTCACTCCTGTTGCTCCTGTTTCTCCCGTTGATCCGGTCGCTCCGGTTGGACCTGTTGGTCCGGTTTCTCCGGTTGATCCTGTTGCTCCGGTTGATCCCGTCACTCCGGTTTCTCCTGTTGGTCCTGTTGATCCTGTTAATCCCGTCGCTCCCGTTGATCCTGTTGATCCTGTTGATCCTGTTGATCCGGTTGGTCCCGTTGATCCCGTTGATCCCGTCGCACCTGTTGAACCCGTTGATCCGGTCGCTCCTGTTGGGCCTGTTGGTCCCGTCGCTCCGGTTGGTCCAGTTTCTCCTGTTGGTGCTGTCGCTCCGGTGGCTCCTGTTGCTCCGGTGGATCCAGTTGATCCTGTTGGTCCTGTTGATCCGGTTGATCCGGTTGCACCTGTTGAACCCGTTGATCCGGTCGCTCCTGTTGGGCCTGTTGGTCCCGTCGCTCCGGTTGGTCCAGTTTCTCCTGTTGGTGCTGTCGCTCCGGTGGCTCCTGTTGCTCCGGTGGATCCAGTTGATCCTGTTGGTCCTGTTGATCCGGTTGATCCGGTTGCACCAGTTGATCCTGTTGCTCCTGTTGCTCCTGTTGGTCCTGTTGATCCTGTTGCTCCTGTTGATCCTGTTGGACCCGTTGGTCCTGTCGCTCCGGTTGCCCCTGTTTCTCCCGTTGCTCCGGTTGATCCGGTTGATCCTGTTGGACCGGTTGATCCTGTTGGTCCTGTTGATCCCGTCGCTCCCGTGGATCCTGTTACTCCAGTTGATCCTGTTGATCCCGTCGCTCCGGTTGCTCCGGTTGCTCCGGTTGCTCCGGTTGGTCCGGTTGATCCTGTCGCTCCAGTTGATCCTGTTGATCCTGTTGCTCCCGTTGCTCCCGTCACTCCTGTTGGTCCTGTCGCTCCGGTTACTCCAGTAGCTCCTGTCTCTCCTGTTACTCCTGTTGGACCCGTTGATCCTGTTTCTCCTGTTGCTCCAGTGGCTCCAGTTGATCCGGCTGTTCCTGTTGATCCGGTGGCCCCTGTTTCTCCGGTTGGACCTGTTGGTCCGGTCGCTCCAGTTACTCCAGTTACTCCCGTTGATCCGGTTGATCCCGTTGATCCGGTTGATCCCGTTGATCCGGTTAGTCCTGTCGCTCCTGTTTCTCCCGTTGCTCCGGTCGCTCCTGTTGATCCCGTTGCTCCAGTCGTTCCAGTCGTTCCGGTTGGTCCCGTTGATCCGGTCGCTCCTGTCACTCCCGTTTCTCCAGTTGGACCCATCGGGCCTGTTGGTCCAATCCCACCAACAGAATCTATTAAAGAAATATCATCAATCAATACAGATCCAAACGAAGCCTTACTAATAACAACTACAGCACTTACTGCATCTACAGGTGTTTGTATTGTTCTATAGATTTCATTCCATGTATTTAAAGTGAGATTTGGCAAATTCCCGGCTGTAATGATAATCTCCTGTCCGCCTTCAATCTCTTCTCCTTCTCTGTTAACAAATAAAATTTGTATCGTTACTTGGGGACTTGGGTTATTCCCCATTCTTCCAAGTGAAACGATGAATGTAAGAGATTGTCCAGAAATAACAGGGATAATTTGGCCTAAAAAAGCATACGGCTGGCTGCTGATAAACTGCGCTGAATATCTTCCAGAGTGGGCAAAAGTATTGATTACAGACACATTTGCAGAGACCCATCCCGTCAAATTGCCCGTTTCAAATCCTCCATTTACAATCACATCATTCACTCAACTTCATTCCCCGCTATCTTTAAATAGTTCCAGGTAGTATATGCAGGAAATACGCCATTCGTCTTTCGCTTCGCTAAGCAAAATAAAAAAAGGTGATTGTCCTTGCATCACCTTTTTTGCTTATATTTTATATATTCTGTTGTGTCTAAAAACCCGGTGAGCTCCACATGCCGCTAGTCCCCAAAAGAAAGAAAGTCTGCAAAACGCCAGATATTTCTCACTTGATTATGGATTGCTCAGGTTAATCATAGTTTTCAGTCTATTTTCTCAGTTCGTTGTTTTCCTTCTATCGGCTTTTCATATGCCGATTGCTATAGAAGATTCATCCCACTATGATGTAATGTGGGACAACACAAAAAAGGCAGACCTCGTCTGCCTTTTTCTTTCTACCATATTCCTAGTACTTTCCACCATAATCCGCCGATCACAAGCCATACGATGATATGAACAATCGACAGGATAAATCCAATGGACCACCATTTGCCTTGCGGGATGTAGCCTGCTCCGAAGAAGACCGGGGCCGCTCCAGAACCGTAGTGGGTCGTTGATCCAAACAGGTTGCTGAAGAACGCGAGACTCAGCGCTGCTAAAAGCGGCGGTGCGCCCGCTGCCACGACGACAGCCAAAAATGCAGAATACATCGCACTAATGTGTGCTGTCGCACTCGCAAAGAAATAGTGTGAATAGAAATACACAACAATTAGGATTAAGAATGCTACAATCCAAGAGAATCCTGATACTGAGGATTTCATGGCGTTACTGAACCAAGACACCATGCCTAATTCATTCAGGAAGTTGGCCAGCATGACAAGCGCCGCAAACCAAGTGAGCGTATCCCAAGCGCCCTGTTCCTTTTTGATATCATCCCAAGTCAGAACCTGTGATAATAAGAGAACGGCCAAACCGATCAATGCGGTTGTGGTTGCGTCGATGTTGAAGCTGCCGCCAAAGATCCAAAGCACAAGCACCAAAAGAAAGACAATAACCATGGAAAGCTCTGATTTTTTGAACGGTCCCATTTCTTTCAGTTTTTCTGTTGCGATTTTCGCCGCATCCGGTGTTTCTTTGATTTCCGGCGGATACAGCTTGTAAATCACAAGCGGCGTGATGATTAAGCTTACAAGTCCTGGTACAATCGCGGCAATTGCCCAGCTTGTCCATGTTAAGTCCACCCCTGCGACATCATGGGCGAGTTTGGCAATCAGCGGGTTCGCCGCCATCGCTGTCAGGAACATAGCAGATGTGATCAGGTTCCCCTGAAAGCCGGTTTTTAATAAGAATGCACCGATTTTTCTCTCTGTTCCATTTGCCGGGCTTGATCCGAATGTTTCGGATAATGATCTGATAATAGGAAATATAATGCCTCCTGCACGCGCCGTATTACTTGGAATGGCAGGTGAAAGTATTAAATCACTGAACAGCAGTGAATAAGAAAGTCCAAGGGTTTTTTTCCCGAATTTCTGAACGAATACATACGAAATTCTCGCACCGAGCCCGGTTTTGATAAATCCCCGGGAAATAAAGAATGCGATCACGATAAGCCAAATGGTCTTATTCCCGAATCCGCTTAATGTATCCTCAATGGATAGTGTTCCAGTTAGTGCAGTAACCGCCAATGCAAAGATTGCAATTGCACCCATTGGCAAGGGCTTGGAGATAAAGCCGATAATTGTCGCGACAAAAATCGCAAACAAATGCCAAGCTTTAGGTTCAAGTCCGGACGGAGCGGGAATAAACCAGATGATTAGTCCCACAGCGACAGTAATAAGCAATGGAACAAGCTTTACTGCTGACTGTTTTCCTGCGTCTTTTTCTGAAGCCATAAATAGGTCTCCTCCTATATACTTGTTTTCCGATCCCCTTTTCCATTCTACTCCTTAACTAAGTTAATAAACATTTTAATTAATTAAAAAACACAAAGGTTAGCACCCTTTGTGTTTTTCACTTTCTTAATTTAATTTACCCGCACCCGCTTGATTTATAACATTCGATTTCACATTAGCAGAAGCATCAATCGATCCATGCAGAGACGGCGTCCAGCCGACAGAAGAGCTCAGCCCGTTTGCAGCCGATGCGTTGATCTGTGCGCCGTTCAGCAATGTGCCTGAGTCATATAAAGCCGTTCCCCCGCTGAATACGCTGATCGTTTTAGCAGCTGACAGTCCCGGTACGTCAATAGCATTGTTTTGGGCATAGATTTTAGATGACTTTCCGATTCCCCATGCATAGCTGAAAGGATAACTTGAAGAGCTTGTGCTTCCTTCATAATAGTTGTTGTATACGTGCACTTGCCCGAAGCGGACTCTCGGCGCGCGCTGGACAATATTTTTATAGCGGTTATGATGCAGCGTAATTTTTAATTTGCCGTCATCAGAGGTTTTGCTGTCACTCGATCCGAAAATGGAGCTTTTATCATGATCGTGATAATAGTTGTAAGACATCGTGATATAGTTAGCACCGTTGGAAGCATCTGTTTGGCCGTCATGGTGCTGATATTTTCTTCCATAATATTTCGGTGATGTGCTGTCCGGACGCGAGCCGTCGTTAAACGTACAGTGATCGATCCAGATGTGCGTGCCGCCGTTTATCGTAATGTTGTCGTATTGTGAGTTCCAGTTCCCTGAGCTTCCGTCAGTCGGATCCCACTGTGGAAAATAATCATAGGCATCCTGGAATTCAATGTTGCGGATAATGACGTTATCACTCTTGATTTGAAAATTTCCGCCCACGACTTTGGCGTTAGTCCCTGAACCGACAATTGTCGTGTTTGCAGGAATATCCACCATGACCCGTGCTTTTTGGTTTTTCTGAGAGCGTGCTCTCGCTTCTTCTTGTGTGCCCGACGGCTCTTTTTTGCCCCACGTGCTAGGATCATAGGCTTTCAAATATTTGTCCAAATCGTACTCCGGATCTTTATAGTCATTTAGGCCAAGCGGCTTCAGATTGTCATCTACGTTCATGTCAATCGTTCCCTTGATATAAATGATTTTTGGTGTTGTATTGGTATCCTTCCCCAATGCCGAGACAAGTTGGTTTCTGTTGCTGACGGTATACACATTCGAAGATGACGCTTTTGATCCGCCTGTCGTACCGGTTGAGTAGGCGCCCCAGCCATCATTGGATCCTAACGTCTGGTGGCCTAAATCAGCTGCGTTCGCGCCAGCTGGAGTCAACCCTAAAAACAGAGCCGTAGCTAACATCACTTTTTTCATTCACTATGTACCCCCATTTTCTGTTTTGTGAGATTTTATTCCAATTTCTCACAAAAATATAATAGCAAATTGAGGGACATCCAGAACCGAAAATGTTCCGCTATCTTATTGCGGCATTCTGCAGAAGATCCGCCGCAAAGACCGCAAAAAAAAACCAAAAGGCCGCCATTGGCCCTTTGGTTTTTTCCCCTGCTTTATGCCCAAGCTTTCACTTTATCGTTATCTGTCACAAAGAGAAGCACTTTTCCTTCATCTAAGCGTTTTTCAAATTGAGCGGCTTCATCTTCAGAAAAACCGATTTCGTGAATTTTATTGCGGAGCTCGTCTCCTTTTTTATTGAAGATATTTCCTACCGCATGCTTCAAACCTGTTTCTTTGGCTCCGATCGTGTTGGCATTCGTGTTGTCTGCCAGGCGTTCCGTTCTGTCATCGTCGTGAGCTAAGACGTATACATCCTCTTTCGCCACACCCATTTGCTGTAATTCCTCTACATCCTTCATGAGCTGTTCGTCATTTGTATACTCTTTTACAACTGGTTTCATTTCGATATTCCTCCTTCTTGTTTTCTATATTTCTTTCATACCCGTTCGTCTGTACCTGAAACAGATTCCAGAACATTGAAGAGAAAAACAGGAAGAATGGTAGTAGCTATTTATTTTCCGTCCATGGTAAAGTGATAGGATCGGGACCTATTTTCAGAAAAGTCAAAATCTAAGAGAAGCCGCTGCACGGAGCACACGACCATGAATTGCTGCCTTTATCCGTACGAGCAGGAGGTATGTCTAATGCAATATTTTTCACCAGAACAGCAATACAATGCTTGGATTGTAAGTGATTTAGTCAAACAGATTTTCCATAAGCGTGCCGGATGTTCGCCAGGAATTCACGAGCTTGCAGTTTTTGCCGAGGAGCATTTTGATATCGATATCGACTTTGTTTTCTCGATTATTATGAATATCGGCGATATTGAGTTTGCGCTTGCGGACGAAATAGAAACGAAATTGTCCGGTTATCTTAACACTCTCCTCCCTTATGTCACTGCTGAGATGTTCGAAACCTCTAAAGCCAATGCCCATGCGTTTTTGTCTCGAAGACACGGTAACGCTGCATACCACTTATTTGTATCTGATGATGCTTTTATGAGAAAGCAGTGAAAAAGCGGCTTTCTTTACTAAAAAAATATTGACATGATAAGCCATGCTATTATAGTGTTACATGTGATAATGATTCTCATTACTAAAACTAAAAAAAGGAAGAATGACATGCGCACCTATTCTAACAAGTTGATTGCCATCATGAGTGTTTTATTGCTCGCCTGCCTCATTGTATCCGGCTGTTCATCAAGCCAGAATAACAACGGAAGCAGCGGAAGCAAGTCTAAGGATTCCAGAGTGATCCATGACGAAGAAGGAAAAACGACAATAAGCGGCACACCTAAGCGGGTGGTTGTGCTTGAGCTTTCATTCTTGGATGCCGTACACAATCTCGGCATGACGCCGGTGGGCATCGCCGATGACAACAAAAAAGATATGATTAAAAAGCTTGTCGGCAGCTCCATTGATTACACATCTGTAGGCACACGCAGCGAACCGAATCTTGAGGTCATCAGTTCATTGAAGCCTGATTTAATCATCGCTGACGCTGAGCGCCATAAAAACATTTATAAACAGCTGAAACAAATCGCCCCGACGATTGAATTAAAAAGCCGTGAAGCGACATATGACGAAACCATCGACAGCTTTACAACCATTGCAAAAGCATTAAATAAAGAAGATGAAGGAAAAGAAAAGCTTGCCGAGCACAACAAAGTCATCAACGGCCTGAAAGCCGAGCTTCCGAAAGATGAAAACCGCAACATCGTTCTCGGCGTTGCAAGAGCGGATTCCTTCCAGCTTCATACATCATCATCCTATGACGGAGAAATCTTTAAAATGCTCGGCTTTACACACGCTGTGAAGTCAGATAACGCCTATCAAGAGGTCAGCCTCGAGCAATTGAGCAAAATCGATCCAGATATTTTGTTCATCTCAGCCAACGAAGGCAAGACCATTGTAGACGAATGGAAAACGAACCCGCTCTGGAAAAATCTCGAAGCGGTGAAAAATGGACAAGTCTATGATGCGGACCGTGACACTTGGACAAGATTCAGAGGCATCAAGTCTAGTGAAACAAGTGCCAAAGATGTGCTTAAAAAAGTGTATAATAAATAGGACAAATGAGAAGCGAGGGGAAATCCTTGCTTCTTCGTTTTTGCAACCAGACGCAGTAAGGAAGTGAGACTGTTGTATCATTCAGCCAAACGGCGCTCATCATCAAGACTGATGATGTTCATCATTGCACTGATCATTTTTATATTTGGGCTTGGGCTGAATCTTTCAGTAGGAGCCTCAGACATCGGCATCATAGATTCATTGAAATATCTTTTTGTATGGGACGGTTCAAAGGAACAGCTCATCATCTCTACTCTTCGCCTTCCCCGCACATTAATCGGCGTTTTTGTCGGCGCCAGCCTAGCTGTAGCAGGGGCGCTAATGCAGGCTATGACGAGAAACCCTCTGGCTTCACCCCAAATTTTCGGTGTGAATGCGGGTGCATCGCTTTTTGTCGTTGCTTCTCTCGTCATTCTGCCGGCATCGCCCTATTCTTCTGTTCTTTTCGCTTTTGCGGGTGCGGCGGCAGGCGGCGCGATTGTGTATATGATTGCCTCATCCGGCGGCATGACACCTGTCAAACTGGCGCTGTCAGGAATGGCCGTGCACTTATTCCTCTCCTCCATGACACAGGCCATCATTATTTTAAATGAGTCAGGTGAGGATGTTCTGTACTGGATGACAGGCGCAATCGACGGCAGCAACTGGCAGGACGTCTTGACCATCGCTCCGTTTTCTGTCATTGGCATCGGGCTTGCTCTCGTATTTTCCGGTTCTATTTCTGTTCTCGGTCTCGGAGACGAAACAGCAAAAGGGCTTGGACAAAATATGAACGGCATCCGGATTCTGATCAGTTTGATTATTTTAATCCTTTCCGGCGCTTCCGTAGCCGTCGCCGGGCCGATTGGCTTTGTCGGGCTGCTCGTCCCGCATATTGTCCGCAAGCTGATCGGAGAACATTATCAATACGTGCTTCCGTTTTCGGCACTGTTCGGTGCCATTTTGCTGGTGTACGCAGATGTTCTGGCCAGATGGATTGCATTTCCTTATGAATCACCGGTCGGCATTGTCACCGCGATTATCGGAACGCCGTTTTTCTTATATTTGGCAAGGAAAGGGCGACACCTGAAATGAAGAAAACAACCAGAAAACAAAAACGCCCCTTGCTGGCGATACTCATATTGGCCGTGATTTTGATCGTTCTGTCCGTCATCAGCATCGGAATCGGTGCATTATACATTTCACCTGAGGCGGTGGTGACGAATTTGCTGGGACTGGATCATTCCTTTGAATTTATCATCCAGCAATATCGGCTTCCCCGCATTATCTTAGCGATTCTGGCCGGTGCAGGTCTCGCCGCTGCCGGAGCGATTTTACAGGGCGTGATCCGAAATCCGCTCGCTTCCCCGGACGTTGTCGGCATTTCAAAAGGGTCCGGACTTGCGGCGATGGCTGTGATTCTCATCTTTCCTGAGTCGCCGGTATACGTGCTTCCGTTCTCCGCATTTGCCGGAGCAGCCATTATTGCTGTACTATTGTTAATGATAGCCCGAAAAAAGAGCATTCAGCCCTCTTCACTGGCTTTATCAGGCATTGCCTTAGGCGCGGTCTGCCACGCCGGAATGCAATATATGATGGTCAAGTTTCCGGGCGACGTGAATGCTGCACTCATTTGGCTGACAGGCAGCCTCTGGGGAAGAAACTGGGAAGAAGTCAAGCTGCTTGCGCCATGGCTTTTGATTCTTTTTCCGATCGTCTGCATTCTCATACCGAAGCTGGATCTTATGTCACTCGGTGATGAGCTTGCGCAGGGTCTCGGAGAAAACGCAAACCGGCTGAGATTCATCCTGATTTTCACCGCGGTTGCGCTGGCGGGAAGCTGTGTAGCCGTCGTCGGCTCAATCGGTTTTATCGGCTTGCTTGCTCCGCATATTGCCAGACGGCTTGCCGGAGAAAAAGCTAAATATTTACTGCCTGCATCGGCATTGATTGGTGCTATTATATTATTAATTGCAGATACTCTAGGGCGCGGCCTCATGCCCCCGGTTGAAATACCTGCCGGAATACTGACAGCCGTGATCGGCGCGCCTTATTTCTTATATTTATTGAAATTCGAAGCGAGGAAACAGTAGGGAGAGGATACCATGGGAAAACTGGCTGCAGACCAGCTCACTCTTTCATATGACAGTACAGTGATTATTGACGGGGTCGACTTAAAGATAGAAGAAGGAAAAATCACTGCGCTCATCGGCGCCAATGGCTGCGGTAAATCAACAATCCTCAAATCGCTCGCCAGGCTGATGGCCCCGAAAAGCGGTACAGTGCTATTAGAAGGAAAAGACATCCACCGCCAGCCGTCAAAAGAAGTCGCAAAAAAACTGGCCATTCTTCCACAATCTCCTCAGGCTCCTGAAGGATTAACGGTAGAGGAATTATGCTATTTCGGCAGACATCCTCACAAAAAGCTGTTATCCAAGCATACGCAAGAGGATCACGACATGGTAGAGTGGGCGCTGAACGCAACGGGAATGATCGAGCTGAAGGAGCGGACGCTGGACGCCCTCTCAGGCGGCCAAAGACAAAGAGCTTGGATTTCCATGGCACTTGCGCAAGGAACCGATTTGCTTTTGCTTGATGAGCCGACCACGTACTTAGACATTTCACATCAAATTGAAGTGCTTGAGCTGCTGAAAAAGCTGAACCGCGATCATGGCCGCACCGTTGTCATGGTGCTCCATGATTTAAACCAAGCCGCTCAATATGCTGACTATCTGATCAGTGTGCTGGACGGAAAAATATATAATGCCGGAACGCCGGAAGATGTATTTACCCAGCCATTTTTCCGTGAAGTCTTCGGATTGGAATGCTGCATCATGAGAAGCCCGATCGACCAGAAGCCAATGTGCCTGCCGACGGGACTATGTCCGAAATTACGGGCGAAATGAAAAGGAGAGGTAGATCCTCTCCTTTTCATTTCGCCAGCTTACCTTTTGTATTTCCTCTCCTGTCCATGTTACAGTGGTGTCAACCAAGTGATAGGAGGATGAAAATGACAGCATCTCAGCAGCAAATTCAATTAGCAAGACGTCCGCAAGGTGTTCCTGTTCATGAAGACTTTCGCTTTGAAACCGTTCCGGTTCCTGAACCGAAGCAAGGGGAAGTGCTTGTCAAAACGCTATATATATCGGTTGACCCCTATATGCGCGGCCGTATGCAGGATACGAAATCATATGTTGAGCCATTCGCTTTAAATGAAGCGCTCTCTGGCGGGGTTATCGCTGAAGTTGTGTCAGACGGGAATCATCTGAAAAAAGGCGATATCGTCATTGGAAACCTCAGCTGGCAGGAATGTTCCGCGGTAAGCGAGTCTGCCTTGCGAAAAATTGATACAAGCCTCGCTCCCGCTTCTGCCTATCTAGGCATTTTGGGAATGACCGGCTTGACGGCATACTTCGGATTGCTGGACATCGGGCGCCCGAAGGAAGGAGAAACCGTGGTTGTCTCCGGAGCTGCGGGAGCCGTCGGTTCAACAGTCGGGCAAATTGCCAAAATCAAAGGCGCACGAGTTGTCGGTATCGCGGGTTCTGATGAAAAAATCGACTATTTAAAACAGAAGCTTCAGTTTGACGAAGCCATCAATTACAAAACAGCGGATGATATCCAAAAAGCGCTTCAAGACGCTTGTCCTGACGGTGTCGATGTGTATTTTGACAATGTCGGCGGACCGATTTCAGACGCGGTCATGAATCTTCTCAATGAATTTGCCCGCATTCCGGTGTGCGGCGCCATTTCTTCCTACAATGCAGAAAGCGAAGCAGATGACATGGGCCCGCGTGTCCAATCAAAGCTAATTAAAACCAAGTCGCTGATGCAAGGCTTTATCGTCAGCGACTACTCCGATCGTTTTCCTGAGGGAGCAAAACAGCTGGCCGAATGGCTGAAGGCTGGTAAACTCCATTACGAGGAAACCATCATAGAAGGCTTCGAAAATATTCCTGACGCGTTTCTCGGCTTATTTAAGGGAGAAAATAAAGGGAAACAGCTGATCAAGGTCAGCGACCCGAGCTGAAGATAAAAACGGGAGGGCTTTTTGCCCTCCTTTTGTGTTTATTGAGGTCCGCTGCGAAAAATCAGCGTAAGAAAACCATCTTCATCTGGTTTCGTATCCTCCAAAATGAACCCTGCTGCCTGAAAGCAGGCTAAACTGATTCGATTGTCTTCTTCGATGCATGCCACCCATTCCCGCACTTTAGTAAAATCAGGTTCGGTCAGCAGCTTTTGTAATATCCGTTTTCCGTACCCTTGAAGCCGGTACAAAGGATTGACGATCAATCCAATATACGTCCGCTCCTCCCCGAACTCAATAACGGCCATTCCTGCCGGCAGCTGCCCATCATACGCCATGATGATGGTATCGTGTTCATCTTTATTTACTCGTGCATACCACTCATCTAATGGCAGCATCCCATCCATTCTCCGCCTGGTAGCCTCATTTTCAAACCAGTGTTCAAGGATTTTAAGCTCTGGCTCTTTCACTGCTTGAAACCTGTCTATTGAAGCCATCTTCCCACCTCCGCGCGAAACCTTTTCTATTATTTTACAACAAAAAAGAAGGGCTTTTCGCCCTCCTTTTTATTTCGTCTTCAGTTTTCCGCCTGCATACACAGCTTCACTCAGCTCAACACCAAGCTTCTTCGCCGTTTTTTTCAGCTTTGATTCCTCCAATTTTGTCACAAGGCTCAGCACGTTGCCTTCTTTTCCGGCCCGGCCTGTTCGTCCTGATCTGTGGACATAGCCATCTTCATCAGGAATATCAGCATGAATCACGTATGGCAGGTTTTCAATGTCTAAGCCGCGTGCGGCAATGTCAGTCGCCAATAAAAGCGGGAACTCTCCGTCTTCGAATGCGGCAATGATTTTAGCCCGCTCCATTTTTTTCGCTTCGCTGTGCAAAACGCCGAGTTCAACGTGGTGATATGCCAGCTTTTCGGCATATACACTCAGGTTGCCGATATCTCTCACAAATACGAGCGCCTGCATGCCTTCAAGCCTTGACAGCTTTTGCAGCAGCTTTACTTTGTCACGCTGGTCGCAAATGAGATATTGATGCTTCACTTTCCCAGCTTCCGTCTTGCTTCGCTGCACCTTCAACACCTCAGGCTCTTGAGCCAATTCGCGGAGCACATCCTCTGTTTCCTTTTTGAGGGTGGCTGAGAAACAAAGAAGCTGGCGGTCTCTCAATGTTGTCTTAATGATTTGCTTAATCGTTTCACGATGCTCCGGCAGGACGAGCTGATCCGTTTCATCAAGCACGATCGTTTTCACTTCATGCATTTTGAGTTTTTTTGCTTTAATCAGTTCAAATACCCTGCCCGGCGTGCCGACGATGATATGCGGGTGTTTTTTCAGCTTTTCAACCTGCTTCTTCACATTCGCCCCGCCGATTAAGGAAGCCGCGCGCAGCTCTGAGCCCGCTTTCCAATCCTGAATCACTTGAAAAATCTGCATGACCAGCTCACGCGAAGGCGCTAAAATGACTGCCTGCGGATTCTTCTGGTCCGGCTTGATCCGCTCCAAGACCGGCAGCGCATACGCCAGCGTCTTCCCTGTGCCTGTCGGCGATTCCGCGATGACATCCTTTCCGTCCATGATCAGCTGGGCAGCCTGCTCCTGTACAGGAGTTGGCTTTTGAAAGCCGGAAGCCTTCCAATTCTCTTGTATAAATGATTGTGCATTATGTAAAAATGGCCAAGTTTGCGTCATTTTGTTCTCCTCAATTCCTGAAATCTATTCCATAGTATCTCAAAACCTCGCCCGGAACGCAATTTTTCTTTTTCTTTCCTATACCTTTCAACATTCCGAATCCTCCTTTATAATCAAAAGGGTGAATATTACACGCCGATTGTGCGTGTTTGATAAACGATAGAGGTGTAAACATGAGTATTTTATCTGTAAAGGATTTAAGCCACGGCTTTGGTAACCGGGCCATTTTTAATAACGTTTCCTTCCGCCTGTTAAAAGGCGAGCACGTCGGGCTGATCGGCGCAAACGGTGAAGGAAAATCAACCTTCATGAATATTATTACCGGAAAGCTTGAACCTGATGAGGGAAAAGTCGAGTGGTCAAAAAATGTCCGTGTCGGCTATCTGGATCAGCATACCGTGCTGGAAAAAGGAAAATCCATTCGTGACGTCCTGAAAGACGCGTTCCATTATTTATTTGCGATGGAAGAAGAAATGAACGAGATTTACAACAAAATGGGCGAAGCTGATCCCGACGAGCTTGAAAAGCTGCTTGAAGATGTCGGCGTGATTCAAGACGCGCTGACGAACAATGATTTTTATGTCATTGATTCCAAAGTGGAAGAAATCGCTCGCGGCCTCGGCTTGAGTGATATCGGTTTAGAGCGCGATGTCACCGATTTGAGCGGCGGACAGCGCACAAAAGTCCTTCTCGCTAAGCTTCTCCTTGAAAAGCCGGAAATTCTGCTTCTTGATGAGCCGACCAACTATCTTGATGAACAGCATATTGAATGGCTGAAACGCTACCTTCAGGAATACGAGAACGCGTTCATCCTGATTTCCCACGATATTCCGTTCTTAAATAGCGTCATCAACCTGATTTATCACGTTGAAAATCAAGAGCTGACACGCTATGTCGGCGACTACCATCAGTTTATGGAAGTCTACGAGGTGAAGAAACAGCAGCTTGAAGCGGCCTACAAAAAGCAGCAGCAGGAAGTCGCAGAGCTGAAGGATTTCGTTGCCCGCAACAAAGCGCGTGTCAGCACGAGAAACATGGCGATGTCCCGCCAAAAGAAACTCGATAAGATGGATATGATCGAGCTTGCGGCAGAAAAGCCAAAGCCGGAATTCCATTTCAAGCCGGCGAGAACGTCAGGCAAGCTGATTTTCGAAACGAAGGATCTCGTGATCGGTTACGATTCCCCGCTGTCCCGTCCGCTCAACCTCCGCATGGAGCGCGGCCAAAAAATCGCCCTATACGGCGCAAACGGAATCGGAAAAACGACATTGCTGAAAAGTTTGCTTGGCGAGATCCAGCCGCTCGAAGGTTCGGTTGAACGCGGCGAGCACATCTATACCGGCTATTTCGAGCAAGAGGTCAAGGAAACAAACAACAATACGTGCATCGAAGAGGTATGGAGCGAATTCCCTTCATATACCCAGTATGAAATCCGTGCCGCACTGGCAAAATGCGGGCTGACGACAAAGCATATCGAAAGCCGCGTCTCCGTATTAAGCGGAGGCGAAAAAGCCAAAGTCAGATTGTGCAAGCTGATCAATTCGGAAACAAACCTGCTGGTGCTTGATGAGCCGACAAACCATTTGGATGTCGATGCGAAGGAAGAGCTTAAGCGCGCGCTGAAAGAATACAAAGGCTCGATTCTGCTTATTTCCCACGAGCCAGAGTTTTATATGGATATCGCGACAGAAACATGGAACTGCGAGTCTTGGACGACGAAAGTGCTTTAAACCGAAGAAAACCCGCCTGCTGAAGGGCGGGTTTTTTACTGCCATTTATTCTGAACGACTCTCTGTCTTTTAAAATGGAGATGTGAATTCATCAAGTGTCAGCTCTCTTTTGGCAGACAGCTCAAAATCCTCCTCATCTGTCCAAGCGGTAAACCACTCGGGCGAAAAGCTGTTTTTCATGACGCTGTGTATGTAATGAAAGAGCACCTGTAAACACTTCTGATCATATTCATCAGGCTTTGCCTTATCCATGGCAAACGTCCCCTCTACAGCATGAACCATCAACGGAGTTAAAAAAATCTCACTGAATGTCCTGGAAACAAACGAAAAGAAATCTTAAAAAAGGAGAAATTGCTTTCTGACGGAAATTACTACAATACGGTAGTAATGGGAAGATTCCACGATTAAAAAAAGACACTGCATATGCGCAGTGTCTTTCGTTATTAATGCCCCGCCTTAATCCCGGCAAGATGTTTACGTCCCATGAGAAGGACAAGCATGCCGACAAAAACAACGATCCCGCCGACTGTATATGGTGTGCTTGCGGTGAAGTGCTCAGACAGCATTCCCGCAATCCACGGAGCGAGTGCGCCGCCGATGAAGCGGACTGAGCTGTAGGCTGAAGACGCGATTGAGCGTTCAACCGGCGCAGAACCCATCACAGCGGTTGTCATGATCGTATTCACCATACCGAGGACAGCACCAGCGACAACGATACATGTAATAATCAAAGTCTGATGGTCTGTCCAGATCCCCATAATAACGAGAATGGCCGCAAAGGCGATAAAGAGAACGACGAGCGAACGCACTGTGCCCAGCGCTTTGTGCACGAGCGGCGCCGTAAAGACTGACGTAATCGCCAGCAGAAGGCCCCAGCCGAAGAAGACATACCCAAGACCATGTTCATCTAAATCCAGTACGAACGGAGAATAGGCAAGCAAAATAAAAAATCCAAAGTTGTATAAGAACGCAGATACCGCCATCGTCAGCAGCCCTTTATATTTGAGCGCCTTCATCGCATCAAACACACCGACGCGTTTCGCCGGTTTCGGCAGCCTCGGCAGCATGAAAGAAATCGCGATTAACGCAATAAACATCAGGACAGATACCCCGAAAAACGGTGCCCGCCATGAAATGCTTCCAAGCTCTCCGCCTGCAAGCGGTCCGACAGAAATCCCAAGACCGAGCGCAGCCTCATACAAAATAATCGCTTGGGCGCTGCCGCCGACTGACACGCCGACGATAACCGCAAGCGCTGTGGAGATAAATAAAGCATTACCTAATCCCCAGCCGCCGCGATAGCCGACTAGCTGAGCAATTGAACTTGAGCTGCCGCCAAGCCCCGCAAACACAATAATAAAAATAAGTCCGAGAATTAATGTCCATTTCGCACCGATGCGGCTGGAAATGGCTCCTGAGAAAAACATCATAAATCCGGTAACAAGCAAATAACTTGTAAACAAGAGTGATACTTCACTAGGTGAAGCATGTAATTGTGCGGCAATGGCCGGAAGAATTGGATCGACCAGCCCGATTCCCATAAAAGAAATCACACAGGCAAACGCGACAGCCCATACCGCTTTCGGCTGGCTGAGCAAACCTGTTTTCTGATTCACTTGTTTTGTCTTATCCATTTGACCTGACCTCCATTTTTATTCCAGTAAAAGAAACGCTACAAAAATAGCGTTTGGCAAACTTTTCATTCGATTGATTGAATGGCACGTTCCGCTTTGCCTTTCATGCCCTGCAGGCGTTCTTTAAAGCTTTGGAATGTGCGGATTTTCTCATCAATCAAACTCAGCTGGTGATTCAGGGTTTCCTGAATTTCCTCCAGTTTTTCTTTCCGTTCTTTGGGATCCAGTGACAACAAATACCCCTCTTTGTTTAACTCTAGCTGGCGGCTGGTTTCCATGAAATGCTGAAGCTCCTGAAGGGAAAAACCGAGCACCTCTTTTGTGCTGATGACTTTCTCAAGCTCCTCCATATCATCCTCTGAATAAAGCCTTACGCCGCCGTCTGTCCGTTTCGGCGCCGGAATCAAGCCGATTTCTTCATAAAACCGGATGGTCCGCTTTGTCAGTCCGCTTCTTTTGGCCACTTGATCAATCTTCATCCATTCCAAGGTAAATCCCCCTTCGCCGTTTCTGTTACCATTATACACCTTTTGAACCTTAACGTAAACGTTAACTTTTAAAAAACAATAAAAAAAGACGAGCAGCATAAAGCACCCGTCTTTCACTTTCCTGTTTAAGCTAAACTTCCCGCCAGTGACAGAGACTCTTTTTGAAGGCTTTCAGAAAGCACTTGATACGCGATCACTTTCTTCTTGTACTGTTTTACGACGTCGATATGGTCGTCGTAGCGGTATACAAACAGCCTCACATCATGTTTGCCTTTTTTCGTATCTATCACAAGCGGCGTGCCGCCGTTTTCCGGATATAAATAACGCTCTTCGTCACCTGGGTAAATATAATATTTCTCCAGGAAGACAGCTTCGTTAAATTGATCAATCACTTTCTGCTTCTCTGTACCCTCAAGACGTTTTCCGTCTAGAGAGAGGCTCGCATTTTCATCACTAAGCTTGGCGTGCACTTCAAATTTGCTGAGCAGCCATTCTATGACGCCTGTAGGAAGACAGGTTAATACGATTTTCACCAGACTCATGAGAATTAACATCACGATCACCCATGTCATACTTCATCATCTCCGTTAGTTTTCCATGTGCCGCTGACACACAATTCCATCCTATCATAAGCAGGCCGATTCGTTTTTGTACATTATGTGAAAAAAAGCGCGGCCTGCTGCGGCCACGCTTTTTAGCTTTCCAGTTCTTCGATCATGAGGGACAATTCTGTCCAGCGGTCCATCGCAGCCTCAAGCTCTTCCGCCGTTTTTGCCTGCTCGGCCATCAGCTCTTGGATTTTGCCAAAATCACTGCCTGCTGCGGCGATGTCAGCTTCGAGCTGTTCATGTTTTTCTTCCAGCTGAGCAATTTTATCTTCGATGCCGTCCCATTCCAGCTGGTCTTTGTAAGAAAGCTTTTTCCGTTTTTTCTTTGGCTCGGCTTCAGCCGGTTTTGCTTCAGCAGCCGATTTTTCAGTTGTTTTTTTCGCTTTTGACTCTTCCATATAATCGCTGTAGGAGCCTTGGAAGCGGGAAATAACACCATTTCCTTCAAACACAATCAAACGGTCGACGACGCGGTCAAGGAAATAGCGGTCATGGGATACGGTAATGACAACGCCAGGGAATTGGTCGATGTAATCCTCAAGAACGCTTAATGTTTCAGTATCCAAGTCGTTCGTCGGCTCATCGAGAAACAGGACATTCGGCTCCTGCATGAGAACCTGTAGCAAGTATAACCGGCGTTTTTCCCCGCCGGACAGCTTGCGGATATACGTCTGCTGCATTGAACGCGGGAAGAGGAAACGCTCCAGCATTTGTTCAGCTGTAATGATATCGCCATCCGCTGTTTTTACGACCTCCGCCGTTTCTTTTATATAGTCAATGACCTTTAACTCACCATTCATTTCACTATGATCCTGGGTATAGTAGCCGATTCTGACCGTCTGTCCGATCGTAATATCGCCTCCGTCCGGCGTATGACGGCCGGCAAGGGTGTTTAACAGCGTTGTTTTCCCGATGCCGTTCGGCCCGATGATTCCGATCCGTTCACCCGGTATGACAAGTTCATTAAAGCCGTCGACGAGCATGCGGCCGTCATAAGCGATCATGACGTTCTCCGCTTCAATGACCTGTTTGCCGAGACGGTGCGAGCCAATCGCAAAATCGAGTAAACCCGATGACTGAGGGCCTTTCTGCTCTTTAAGCGCTTCTACCCGGTCAATTCTCGCCTTTTGTTTTGTGGATCGGGCTTTCGCTCCTCGTCTGAGCCAAGCCAGTTCACGGCGCAGCAGGTTTTGCCGCTTCGTTTCCTTTTGCTCAGCCTGCGCTTCCCGTTCCGCTCGTTTTTCTAAAAACACTTCATAGTTGCCTTTATACGTGTAGAGGCTGCCTCGTTCTAGCTCATAAATGCGGTTCGTGACACGGTTTAAGAAATATCTATCGTGCGTGACCAGCATAACAGAGCCGAGATATTGGCTTAAATATCCTTCAAGCCACTCAATCGTTTCATTATCCAAATGGTTTGTCGGCTCGTCCAAAATGAGCAGATCAGCGGGCTGAATTAAGTTTTTGGCAATGGCTACCCGTTTTTTCTGGCCCCCTGAGAGCTCGTTGACCGGCTTTGTTACATCGTTGACACCCAGCTTAGTCAGTACGGTTTTTGCCAGGGTGTTTGCATCCCATGCGTTGTTCGCGTCCATTTTCGCCTGCGCTGCCAGCAGGTGTTTCTGGCGCTGTTCATTTTCGGGATCTTTCCCCAATTCATGCAGCGCTTTTTCATATTCACGCAAGGTTTTCATCACAGCCGATTCACCGGAATAGATATGCTCCAGTACTGTTTGCCCCGCGGGCAGCTCAGGGTCTTGATGAAGAAATTCCACGTGCACGCTTCCGGATTTCGTGATTTCTCCTTCTTCGATAGATTCCAGGCCGGCAATCACTTTCAGCAGCGTTGATTTCCCTGTTCCGTTCGGCCCGATTAATCCGATTCTCTCATTCTCTTCAATATGAAAGGAGATATGGTCAAATAATGTTTTATCTCCGTATGTTTTATAAAGATTTTCCGCTTTTAATATGCTCATGGTTCCTATCAATCCTCACGTAAGTTCATGTGTACATTTTAAATCAGCCGCTGGAATAAAACTAGTAAAACGTCAGACGAATTTCATGGAAATGCGGGATAAGAAAAAGACCCGGGACGTTTGTCCCCGGTCTCTTACTCTTCCTCAAGCGCTTTTTCTGCCATTTTCGCAAGATGCTGCGCGCTTCCTGAAATCTCCTGCATCGTGGCGGAAATTTGTTCAACGGCAGCGGCTTGTCCGTCTGTATGCTGATTAATTGACTCAATGGATTCCTCCAGCCCTTTTAGCAGGCTGTGGATTTTTTTCGTAATCTGGTCAATTTGGCCGACATTTTCTTTTGAATGCGTCGCCAGCTTTCTGATCTCATCTGCAACGACAGAGAAGCCTTTTCCGGACTCCCCTGCTCTTGCCGCTTCGATCGCGGCGTTCAAGCCGAGCAGATTGCTTTGGTCAGAGATGCCTTTAACAGTGACTGAAATATCGGCGATTTCACCAGCGCTTTCGCTTACTTTTTTCGCCTGAGAGGAAATGCCTGACATTTGAGTTGAAAACCCGTTAATTGATTCAGAAATGTCGGAAATGGCCGCGGCCGTTTGTTCAACAACAGCCGATAAGCTTTCTGCCACATCATGCAGCTTTGATGACTCCTCAAGGCTCGTACCGAGGCCAACGCCTCCAATGACTCTTCCATTCTCGTCGTGGAGCGGGATGGCACGGGCGATCAACGGGAAGCCGAACAATTCTTTCGGAACCATGCTCGTTTTCTTCTGATTGCTGCGGATGGCATCTGTGATGATATCCCCTTCCTGCAGTGGATCACCGGCTTTTACGTTCAGCGAAAAGGTTTTGGCCGGTATGTTCACGAGCAGCTTTTCGGTATCATAAATGCCGATTGTAATATCATCCTGAACCAGGCTGTTTAAATAAGGGGCTACTTTGATAAATGCGTCCAGAATATCTGCGGTTTCTTTTTCCGTTTTTATGCTCAATTCCATTCACTCCTATTCATTAATAAGGGAAGCTGCGTTTTTCGTGCTGTACCGAGATCCATTTCAGCGTTGTAAATTCTTCAAGGCTCCACTCACCGTTCAAACGGCCGAGGCCTGATTGCTTTTCACCGCCGAAGGCTACATTCGGTTCATCATTAATGGTCGTGTCATTAACGTGAATCATGCCTGTTTCAATGCGTTTCGCAAAAGCCACGCCGCGCTCAAGATTTGACGTATGTACGGCACCGCTCAATCCAAACGGCGTTTCGTTTGCGATATCCACCGCTTCGTCTTCTGAATCAAACTTCATAAAGGAGACGACCGGCCCGAACAGCTCTTCCTTGGCAATGCTCATGAACGGTTTGACGTCTTTTAAGATCGTCGGTTCCACAATCGTCCCGTTAAATCCGCCAAGCTTCAACGGTACAGCGCCTTCTTCAATTGCTTGCTCAACAGACTTCATCAGCCCGTCCGTCTGTCTGCTGTTGATTAATGGCCCGATAATCGTATCAGGGTCCATTGGGTCGCCGACTTTCAGCGATTCCACTTTTGCCTGATAGAGCTCAAGAAACTTATCATAAATAGATGAATGGACAAGCACGCGATTGGCTGACATGCAAATTTGTCCTTGATGTGTAAATCGGCTGAACACCGCAGCGTTGACCGCATATTCTATATCTGCATCCTCAAGCACGATGAAGGCGCTATTCCCGCCAAGCTCAAGAAGCGGCTTTTTAAAATGCTTCATCGCAAGCTGCCCGATGTAGCTGCCGACTTTCGTAGAACCGGTAAATGAGATAATCCGCGGCACTGGATGCTCAACGAAGCTGTCTCCGATTTCAGCAATGTCTGTGACAACAACATTCAGCAGACCCTCTGGGATTCCCGCGTTCTCAAAAATTTTCGCAATCAGCGTTCCGCCGCATATCGGCGTTTCCTCATGCGGCTTTAACACAACGCCATTGCCGGCTCCGAGTGCAGGCGCCACTGATTTCATAGATAAAAAGAATGGGAAGTTAAATGGACTGATGACACCGACAACACCTGCCGGCACGCGATATAATCTGTTTTCCTTTCCGTCTATTGTGGACGGAAGAATTTTACCTTCCATGCGGACAGGGAACGTCGCCGCTTCTTTTATGATGTTTTTGACAAGACCGATTTCAAAGGCTGCTTTGAGCCTTGTTCCGCCAAGCTCTTCCATAATCAAATAAATGATGGCTTCTTCGTTTTCTTCGATATACGTGACAGCTTTTTCTAAAATGGATCTTTTTTCGAACGGATTGACCGCATCCCATTTTTTCTTCGCCAGCGCCGCTGCCCGGTACGCTTCATCTACATCGTCAGCAGTCGCTTTACGGAATGTTGTGAATGTTTTTTGAGTATAAGGATTTTTGTTTTCCAATACGTTTGGGCTGCTGCCCTCCTGCCATTTCCCGCCGATATACTGTTTATTCAACTCTTCATATTGAAACATGGTCAGCATCTCCTTTATAACCGCAAATCAAAATATGGGCGAATCTATTTTTTCTATCGGTTCATCCTGCATAAAATTGAATATTAGATTAGTAAAAATTGCTATCCTATGATACGACAACGCTGTTTTGCTTCTATCGTTTAAAGCGGAAAAATATTTTATTGACTGCGTCAAATTTCGACAATATAATACAACAAGAACTGTATATAATGATTAGAATATTTTGAATATTTTCAGGAGGAACTTTTGATGAGTTCATTATTTAGAAAAAAACCGCTTGAAACATTGAGTGCGCAGAGCAAGTCAAAAAGCCTTGCCCGTACGTTAAGCGCATTTGATTTAACCTTGCTCGGTATAGGTTGTGTCATCGGTACAGGGATTTTTGTCATAACAGGAACAGTGGCAGCGACCGGTGCAGGTCCCGCCCTCATCATATCGTTTATTTTAGCAGGGCTCGCCTGTGCGCTGGCTGCATTCTGTTATGCTGAGTTTTCGTCTTCCATTCCGATTTCGGGTAGCGTGTACTCATACTCATACGTGACACTTGGAGAGCTGCTCGCCTTTTTGATCGGATGGGATCTCATGCTTGAATATGTCATTGCACTGTCGGCGGTTGCCACCGGCTGGTCTTCCTACTTTCAATCACTGCTTGCCGGCTTTAATCTCCATCTTCCGTCTGCACTGACAGGAGCGCCGGGAAGCTCGCCGGATGCCGTATTTAATCTTCCGGCTGCAGTGATCATTCTCCTCATCACTGCGATTGTCAGCAGAGGCGTCAAGGAAAGCACACGCTTTAACAACGTCATCGTACTGATGAAAATCGCGATCATTTTATTGTTCATTATTGTCGGCATCGGCTATGTGAAACCGGACAACTGGTCACCTTTTATGCCATTTGGGATGAAAGGCGTCATTCTGAGCGCTGCCACTGTTTTCTTCGCGTACCTTGGGTTTGACGCGGTTTCTAACGCTTCAGAGGAAGTGAAAAATCCACAAAAAAACATGCCCGTCGGCATTATTTCAGCTCTAGCCGTCTGTACGGTTCTGTACATCGCGGTATCGCTTGTGCTGACAGGTATGATGCCTTATGCCAAATTGAATGTCGGAGATCCGGTGTCCTTCGCGCTGAAATTCGTCGGACAGGACACTGTCGCCGGAATTATTTCTGTTGGTGCGATTATCGGGATTACGACGGTGATGCTCGCTTTGCTGTACGCTCAGGTCCGCTTGACATTTGCCATGAGCAGAGACGGCCTTCTGCCTGGCTTGTTCGCAAAGGTGCATCCGTCATTTAAAACGCCGTTTCGCAATACATGGCTCACAGGGATCGTTGCAGCGGGAATCGCCGGGTTTATTAACCTCGGAACGCTGGCTCATCTGGTGAACATGGGAACACTTGCCGCGTTTACGGTCATTTCCATTGCTGTCATTGTGTTAAGAAAGAAACATCCTGAAATCAAAGCGTCCTTCAGAGTGCCATTTGTTCCGGTTGTGCCGATTATCAGCGCAGGCATCTGCCTCTGGTTCATGTACAGCCTTCCCGGCGTCACATGGCTTTCATTTGTCATCTGGATCGCTGTCGGAACGCTGGTTTACTTCCTATATTCGAGAAAACACAGTTTATTAAACAAATAATCTCTTTTTCAGCCGGCGGTGCCTCACTCATCCGCCGGCTTTTTCCTTTTTTTATGTGCTATACTTTGAGTACATATGAGAAGGGAAGACACACAGATGAAACAATACCGCACTTTATTATTTGATGTAGATGATACCATCCTTGATTTTAAAGCGGCAGAAGCTTTGGCCCTGCGTTTGCTGTTTGAAGATCAAAACATTCCTTTAACAAGTGACATGAAGACGCAATATAAAGCCATCAATCAAGGTCTCTGGAGAGCCTTTGAAGAAGGAAAGATAACACGGGATGAAGTCGTGAATACGCGTTTTTCCGCTTTGCTCGAGGAGTACGGTTACGAGGCGGACGGCGCTTTGCTTGAGCAAAAATACCGCAGCTTTCTTGAAGAAGGACATCAGCTGATAGACGGTGCTTTTGCTCTCATCTCAAATCTGCAGCATCAGTTTGATTTGTACATCGTGACAAACGGCGTGTCTAACACACAATACAAGCGTCTCCGTGACTCAGGATTATTTCCGTTCTTCAAGGACATTTTCGTTTCTGAAGACACAGGCTTCCAAAAGCCGATGAAAGAATATTTCGATTACGTGTTTGAACGGATTCCCCAATTTTCAGCAGAGCACACATTAATCATTGGGGATTCGTTGACTGCTGACATTAAAGGCGGCCAGCTCGCCGGGCTTGATACTTGCTGGATGAACCCTGAGATGAAGCCGAATGTGCCAGAGATCATCCCAACCTATGAGATTCGTAAGCTTGAAGAGCTATATCACATTTTGAATATCGAAAATACCGTCAGCTGCTAATCGGCTGGCGGCGTTTCTTTCATAAAAGTCTTTTTTCCTCTTGATAAATTCTTCACCTTATGAATAATATGATGGTATGCTTTGGCTATATATGTAAGGAGGAGACTCAATTGGCTATCGCCGCCCCGTTAAAAGAAAAAACAGTTCAAAAACCCGGCACCACGGTGTATCCGATTTTGATTATTATCGGAATCTGCCATATGCTCAACGATTCGCTGCAGGCCGTGATTCCGGCCATGTTTCCTATTTTGGAACGCTCCATGAGCCTGACGTTTACACAGCTCGGCATCATCGCTTTCACATTAAACATGGTGTCATCCGTGATGCAGCCTGTCGTCGGCTGGTATACCGATAAACGGCCGCGGCCGTACGCGCTTCCAGTCGGTTTGACCGCCAGCATGCTTGGCATTTTGGGTCTTGCATTCGCCCCGTCATTCATCACGATCTTATGCTGTGTGTTTTTCATTGGATTAGGCTCAGCCATTTTCCATCCGGAGGGCTCTCGTGTGGCATATATGGCCGCCGGCACAAAACGCGGACTCGCCCAGTCGATTTATCAAGTGGGCGGAAACTCAGGCCAAGCGATGGCGCCGCTGATCACCGCGCTGATCCTTGTGCCGCTCGGGCAATTCGGCGCTGTTTGGTTCACGCTTGTCGCCGCGCTTGCTGTTATGTTTCTCATGTATATTGCAAAATGGTACGCCTCACGTCTTGGCAGTCTCGCCCAGAAATCAGGCAAGCAAAAGAAAACGGCTGAAAACACAGCCATCACCAAATCTGTTGTATCTGCTCTTATTATTATTATATTTCTCATTTTTGCGCGTTCCTGGTATACGAGTGCGATCGGCAACTTTTACACGTTTTACGCGATGGATACATATCACGTAAGCATTCAGCAGGCACAAAGCTATATTTTTGTCTTCTTGCTGTTTGGCGCGATCGGCACGTTTCTCGGCGGCCCGCTTGCAGACCGTTTTGGAAAACGCTTCGTTATCCTCGGTTCGCTGTTATGCTCGGCGCCGCTGGCGATTTTGCTGCCATTTGCCGGCCCGGTTCTCGCCTATGGCGTGCTCGCATTGATTGGCGTGGTTCTGATGTCGAGCTTCTCCGTAACGGTTGTCTATGCACAGGAACTAGTTCCTGGAAAAATCGGCACAATGTCTGGGTTAACCGTCGGGCTTGCCTTCGGAATGGGCGCGATCGGCGCTGTGGCGCTGGGCGCTCTGATTGATGCAGCGGGACTGACCCCGACGATGATCGCCATTGCCTTTCTCCCTGTCCTCGGCATCCTTGCCTTCCTATTGCCAAGTGACCAGAAGGTGAGAGAATGGCATAGCTGAAAAAACCCCTGCCAGGCGGCAGGGGTTTTTTAATCCAGCTGGATAAAATGAGTGTCAGGCACTGCGTGCTTCGGGATAAAGCCATCCGCAAAGTCCGGAAACGCCGACTGTATTTCATCAATCCATTTTTTCAGATTTAATATATACGGCATATAAATCATCTCAATTGTCGCTTCGTCTTCAATCCGGTAGTACCAGCAAAGATTAAACTCTTTTTCTGTCACCAGTGTAAACCCTGAGAAATGATAGAAAATCAGCGGCGTTTCATCTATATACACGCGGCCGTCCTTTTGCCCGACCTTATAGTTTTCGATATTCCAAAGCGCTGTATTGGCTCCTATTGATTTGACAACATGAACACCTTTAAACTGCACCGGCCATTTCTCCACATATCTTTGATCACCATATGTCTTTCGTTCCGTATCCATTTCGACCGTACAAAATGCAATACAGTCCTGTCTCCACTGCCATACCGCTTCATATGCTTCCTTTGTATTACCGGCACCGACAAAGCCTGTATTAAAGCGTCCGGTTCGGTCGTAGTAGGACGTGAAGCGCGGCGAATTACGATGATCAGTCAAATACAGAGACGCTGTTGGGTTTTCTGCAAAAATACGTGCCGGATCAGAAAAGAAAAATAGATCCGTATCCATATGGGCAAAGTATTCAGCGTTATCCCACTTGCTCATCACATGAAACAAAAAGGCGGGCTTTAACGTCCAGCAATATTCATGAAACGTTCTGTTGCTTTTCGCTTTCAGCAGCTCCGGGTCTTCCATTTCATGCAGCTGCACAAAGGTGACATGCTCCCATGGAACGTGCTGAAGCAATTCGTACGCTTTCTGGTCGACACACAGCACATATAAATGAAAATCATCGCAATGCTCATGGAGAGAATGAATCATAGGCATGAGCTTAAAGATATGTGTCCTTGACACTATCGTTGAAAAATGAAATGTACTCACTTATACCACATCCAATGATCTAAGATCCACGTGCAGCAAATCGTTGACAAGCGCATACAGTGCGTTGGCAAAATCGTTCACACCTAGCTTTTTCTTCGCTTTTGGCAGAAGCTTGCGGACAGTTTGTAAATCAAAGCTTTTCGCCGTCACCCTTGGGGATTTCTTTCGCCAGTCCGGATCAATGTTGCGCTCTTTAACAACATGCAGAAGCTCAAGAAACAGATTCAGCAGCATATCATATTTCTGTGATTCCAGCAGCTTTTGAATATCAGCCATGATTCTGTTCGTCATGTCAGGCGGGAACGGCCCGTTAAAAGCGAGATGAACGTCTAAGGAGCGGATATTGTTGTATTTATCGCACATATAGGCAATGTTTGCCCGAATATCGTCTACAGACTTACAATTGCTTGGATGCTCCTGATGAACACTGACAATATCGCGCCGAAGCCTGAAGGTCAATCCGGCCTGATGAAGCCTGATGCCGAGATCATAATCCTCAAACCCGTACCGCACAATGCCCTCATCAAATAAACCGAGATCAACGACATGCTTGCGTTTCACAGAGGAATTATTTGTGATAAAAAAGCGCCATGGCATATGATAGCCTTCCAGATCATCTCCGTACTCATCTAAAATCTGCTTGAGCACGTCAATAAAGTCGGTATTAAGGTCAAAGCTTTTATCAAGAAAGCTTCCGTTTCTAATGTCCGCTTCCTCCAGCAGCTTTTGTTTGTCTTTCTTCGGCATTTCATCTGTGAGCTTTGCGAGCTGTTCCTTATGTTCTTCTTCAAACCGTTCATAATAAAAACTGTAGATCCGTTTCCAAAACAACCCGCACACGACGAGATTCTCTTCATTCTCATGGGCTTTAATATGTTTTGCCACAAGGTCCTTTGCCGCAAGCATATCGCTGTCATGGAAAATCAGGATATCTCCTCTGGCATTGCGCAGCGCCTGATTTCGTCCGTACGCAATGCCCCTGTTTTCTTTAATCCGTGTAAAGATCAGCGGAAAATCAGCTTGAAATGACTCAAGCATCGAGAGCGTCCCGTCCTCAGAGCCATTGTCCGCTACAATGACTTCGAATTCTTCATCGCACTCCTGCTGGTTTAATGACAGAAGGCTGTTGTAAAGACGCTCCTTCGAATTATATGCAGGAATAATAACGCTTGCTTTCACTTCATTTTCACTTCCTGTATTTACTCATTTATTTGTTGTCATCTTTTGAAGCAAAACCGTTAAATTCAGGGTCTAATGTTTTGATGTGCTCAATGATATGCGGCAGTGTCTCTTGATACAGTTCATGCACAAACGGCAGGTCTGTGCGGGTTGTTTCATGAATCTGCTTGATTTCATTGATGCTGACGATTCGGTATCCGCTGAAATGATAAAAAATCAGCGGGCTGCCATCCTCCAGCACGATCCGGCCATCCTCCCACGAAAACGTATGCTGCCCATAATTCCAATGACCAATGTTCACGCCGGGTGTCGTAATATCACAAACATTCGGAAACAGCCCAGACATATAATCCAAATAGCCTTGGTCACCGAATTTTCCTTCACCAGGCGCATTTTTGCATTCCTCAAGACAGCGTTCCTTCCACCACTCCAAGCAGTCAGTGCCTGCATCATCATGCTTGAAGCTGATAAACCCAGAATTATATCTGCCTAAAAGACGCTGCAGCATGTCAATCTGTTCTTTCTCAAAAGAAGGAATGACAATATCCCCCCGCGAAAGCAGCACCGAGCAGTCCGGCTGGTTTTCAAAAATCGGCGATGGATCTGCGTAGAAAAAGAGATCCCCGTCAATGTACGTCACACGCTTCAGCTCGGGATTGCTGTTCAGCACAGCTTGCAGAAAGATCGGCTTCATCGTCCAGCAATACTCACTTTGATCTCTAGTTTCCTTCAGCTTTAGAAGCATTTCATTTTCAAGAGCGGCCACCGGCACAAGGTTCAGCTGCTTCATCTTCAGCTTCTGTAACACGCGGTGCGTATCTTCGTCCATGCACAGCGTAAAAATGGGACTGTCTTGGTCTACTCGCTCTAATGACTTAAATAAGGCGACTGCCTGATATAATCTTCCTTTTGATAAAACGGTGCAATACGCGCTGGTCACAGTCATGTTCACCTCGTTTCACATTACTTTTTGAAGAATTCCGTATACCACTCAATCGTTTTTTCAAGTCCTTCATCAATGGTGTAGGCCGGTGTCCAATTCAGCAGCTTTCTCGCTTTTTCCGCGGATAAATATTGATGTTTGATTTCATTGCTTCCCTGATTCAGCACCTTAGGTTTCAGTGTACTGTTCATTTTCTTCAAAATTTTCTCTACCAGTTCAAGGACGGTCAGTTGGATCTCATTGCTGAAGTTAAAGGCCTCTCCGGCAAGATTGTTTTCTTCCATTTTCTCTGCAAGAAGCAAATAAGCCTGAACGGCATCTTCAATATAGAAGTAGTCCCGGACAAAGGTGCCATCGCTTCGGATTTCCGGCGCTTCCCCGTTCAGCACAAGCTGAATCGTCTGAGGAATGATGCGGTTGAAGTTTAAATCCCCGCCGCCGTATAAGTTTCCGCAGCGCGTAATACAGACCGGAAGCCCGTACGTGTGAAAATAGGTGTGGCTGATCAGATCTGCGCAGCTTTTTGAGACGTCGTACGGGTGCTTGCCCTGCAGCGGCATGTTTTCGTCGTACGGAAGGTTTTCTTGATCGCCGTAAGCTTTATCACTTGAAGCGACAATGACCCGCTTAATTAACGGATGCTTGCGGCAGGCTTCGAGAATATTCCATGTGCCGAGAATATTTGCTTCAAAGGTAGAAATCGGGTTGCGGTTTGCCACCCCGACAATCGCTTGTGCAGCGAGGTGAAAGACAGTGTCGATCTCGTACTCTCCAAGCGCGCGTTCAATGACAGCCAAATCTTCAAGAGAGCCCCGCACGATGTTCATTTTCTTGATATGGTCTCCCTGATACAGATTGGATTGGGGCACATGATCCCTGACAAGCCCCGTCACGTTTGCGCCCTGTTCGATCAGCTCTTTCACCAAATAGCTTCCTAAAAGACCTGTACACCCCGTAACAAATACGTTTTTATTTTTCCAGAAACTCAAATCGGTTCACCATACCTTCCATACTTGTTGTCCTTGATCCCACATCTTGTTGACTTCTAAGAGATTTTTATACGTATCGATGGCCGTCCAAAATCCATAATGGCGGTACACGGCAAGCTCTCCGTCTTTGGCAAGGTTCTTCAGCGGTTCATCTTCGAACATTGTGTTCCCGTCCTTCGGCAAATAATCGAAAACCTTGGGACTGAGAACGAAGAATCCGCCATTGATGATTCCGTCACTTGATGTCTTCTCAGAAAATGTTTTCGCCATGCCGTCCTCAACCCTCAAGGTGCCAAACTGCGAGACTTTGTCAATGCCGGTGACAGTCGCGGCAGCACCTTTTGTCTGATGATAGCTGATGAGATGGAAAAGATTGATATTGGCCAGCCCGTCCCCATAGGTGAGCAGAAATGTTTCATCACCGATATAGTCTTTCGCCTGCAAGATTCTTCCGGCTGTCAGCGTATCTTCCCCAGTCTCCAAAAACGTAATTTTCCACGTTTCAGGCTGCCCCAGCATCTGTACCTCTCCCGTAGCGCTGTCGAGTGTCAGGCTGTTGTGCTTCCATTCATAGTCGAGAAAGTATTCTTTGATTTTTTCGCCTTTATAGCCCAAAAGCAGAATAAACTCGTTTACTCCGTAGTACTGATAGATTTTCATAATATGCCATAGAATCGGTTTGCCGCCTATCATGGCGAGCGGTTTAGGAATGTCATTCGTGATTTCACTCATTCTCGTTCCTTTTCCGCCGCAGAGAATGACCGCTTTCATCTCTACCCCTCATCTCTATGAATATTGAGTTCGAAACCTGGTACATCTTTACAATCTATCAAGGCATTTCCCCGATAATTTGTCCGATTTCAATACCGGTTTCAAAATCTACTGTAATGATATGAGAGAAAGCCAGCCTTGGTGACCAAATGGAATCTATTTTTTCAAGTTGGTTATATAACCAAAAAAAGAGCCTTGAGCGAAGGCAATGCGCCCGCTCAAGGCTCTTTTTCATCTTATTTGATTTCTTTTTCCTTGCCGTAATGATAGTCTGACGGATCAACGGCTGTGAAATCATTTAGTTTATGGAACCTCAGCAAGTCTTTGTACAGGACACTGTCTGAAAGGCTCAGCTGCTGGTTCACTCTTGTTTTCAGATTCTTCGTTTCTTCATTCGCTTTCAATTTTTCACCAGTCTTCGTATCGTAAATGACATTGTCGACTGATGTGTACTTCGGCGTTACGAAGTCTCCGTTTCTGAATGCCACTGTATCGTCGTGGTCTTTAGAGAATAAGTCAGTACCAAAGTTGATATATTTCTGAGAATCAATTCCTTCTAAGTGCAGAAGTGTCGGCATGACGTCAATTTCGCCGCCATACGTATGGTTCACTCCGCCTTTTTTGCCAGGAACGCGGATCATCAGCGGCACACGCTGGTTCTGTGCGTTTTGATAATCTGTGATCTCTTTTCCAAGAATCTCTTTCATCGCTCGGTTATGGTTTTCAGAAATACCGTTATGGTCACCATAAATCATAATGACTGAGTTGTCATACAGGCCGGCTTCCTTCAGCTCCTTGAAGAATTGCTCAAGCGCTTCGTCAAGGTAACGCGCTGTTTGGAAGTAGCTGTCTACTGTGTTATCGCCGGTTGTCGCTTTTTTAAGGGACGCGTCTTTTTCATCCAGGTTAAACGGATAATGGTTTGTCAATGTAATCAAATGCGCGTAAAACGGCTGTTTAAGAGACTCAAGCTTTGGAATCGATTCTGTAAAGAACGGCTTATCCTTCAGTCCCATATTGATGACATTTTCATCTGACATATCATACGTGCTTGCGTCGAAGAACTTGTCGTATCCGATATGTTTGTAAATCTGGTCACGGTTCCAGAACGATTTGTAATCACCATGCAGGACAGCGCTTGTATAGCCTTCCTTCTGGTCTAAAATCGCCGGAAGCGACTGGTAAGTGTTTTCGCCTTTCGTCACAAACGCGGAGCCTTCTGGAAGGCCGAAGATCGAGTTATCCATTGTCAGCTCGGCGTCAGATGTTTTTCCCTGGCCTGTCTGATGGAAGAAGTTATCAAAATACGTCACATCTTCTCCGCCGTGCGCAAGTTTATTTAAGAAAGGCGTTACCTCTTCACCGTTCAGCTTGTAGTCAATCAGGAATGACTGGAAGCTTTCGAGGTGAATTTTAATGATATTTTTGCCTTTGGCAGAGCCGAAGTACTCGGCGTTCGGTTTCGCATAATGAGACGTCGTGTAATTCTCGACGCTTGTTAGATCATCGCTGCTTGCATAGGCTCTTTGCGTTTCTGTTTGAGCCGTCTGTACACCGTCATAAATGGTGTAGTTGTAAAGACCTAAATATTTCACGATATAATTGCGGTCAAACGTTCTTGTCAGCAGCTGCGGACGGTCTTTTTCCGCATAGTGCAGGTTGATGAAAAACAGTGCGACCCCGGAAAGGATCACTAAAGATGCAAAGCGTTTTTTCATTTTGTATTCTTTTAATTCAGGTCTCCAGATCAATACCGCAATCAAAATGATAATATCTAAGAAATAGAAAATATCATGACCGGCCATGATACTGAAAATACCGTCTCCCATGTTTCCAACGTTTCCGGACTGCTTAATGTTCGGGAACGTCAAGAAATCGTCAAAGAAACGATAGAATAAAATATTTGCATATAACACAAATGTCATCAAGAAATCGATAATCAGCATAATAATGGCTGATTTACGCCCTTTCGCCAGCAAAGCCAGTCCTAAAAAGAAGACGGCGCTTGAGAATGGGTTAAATATCAGGAGGATCTCCTGGGTTGTGCCTTTTACCCCAAGATTAAACTCAGTCTTGTAGGATAAATACGTTTTTGCCCAAAACAGTATAACAGCCAGCACAAAAAAGCTAAGTTTGTAAGAAAAAAGTTTCTTCATGGCAACCTCTACTTTCTTAAACACTTTAAGTTCTTCACTCATATTTACCTGCTCTTTATATCCTGCCTTCTCATTTCTTCTTTCCAAACAAAATCAAGGCATCACACAACAATAAATACACCGCGGCAAGCCGGAATATTTATGTTTCGCACCATACCATTTTTATTACAACCATTTGGAAACCAATCACTGGACGAAAGAAACCTTCATTTCGTTTCACTTTTTTCCTCAGAAATAAAAAAAGGATTTCTTTTGTCATGTGTGCCTTTGAAAAAAGAAATAGATACCGAGTATAAGAATAACATAAACTAGCAAAAACGAAAAATAGGTTTTGCAGACAGCCCGCCCTTTAAGGCGGACTGAAGTTATTGTATGCACTAATGTTTAACGTGATCACCATTTTTTCGAAAGGACAAAAAAGACTGGATGTCTCCAGTCTTCTTTATCTATATCCCTGCCCAGACATCTTTGGCGTACATGCCGGTATCCTGCAGGTGTCTCAGCCAGTTTTGCGCTTCTTGTTCCCCGGTTCCATGAACAGACTGATACGCTTTTTGAAGTGCCGCCTCCACATCCGGGGCCATTTTGCTGCCGTCACCGCATACATAAAGCCTGCCTCCGCGGTCAAGAATCGATATTAAGGTTTCTGCATGTTCAGCCATGAGATGCTGGACATATGTTTTCTGCATGCCCTCTTTTCGGGAAAAGGCTGTGTGGACAGTGACGATTCCGTCTTTTTCAAATCGCTCAAGCTCATCTCGGTAAATAAAATCCCGATCGTTCCTGCATCCAAAATAGAGATGAGCCTCACCGAGCGTTTTCCCCTCCCGCTTTAAAACATCGCGGGCTTGAAGGAAGCCACGGAATGGCGCGACTCCCGTGCCTGGCCCAACCATAATAATTGGAGTTTCAGGGTCTTTCGGAAGCTGAAACCGGGATTCCGGTGTGCGGATAAACATCACGACATCATCACCGGCTTGACGCTCAGCTAAATCATTTGATGCCACACCCCTGTATTCGCCACGGCCGCTCCACGCCGGGCCGCGCACAACGCCGACTGTGATTGATGCTTGCCCCGGATTCACTCTTGGAGAGCTTGAAATCGAATAATATCTCGGTTTTAACGGGCGTAATAGCTCTAAAAATCGTTCAAACGGCATGTCGCATGCTTCGTACTTTTCAAGCAGATCCAGCATGGAAATTCGTTTTTTCAATATTTGTTCCTGATAAACACCCTCTGCTGTCAGTTCTTCTAATTCGCGCTTATGCGGCGGACACACTGTAAAAGCGGCCAGTTCACGTATTTGCGCTCTTGTGGCTGCTTCCTGCACCTCAACGCTGTAGCTGAGAAGATCATTCAGGCTGACAGGACGGCCCAATGGCAGATGCCCCGCACTGCGGCCGCTTGCCGACAATGTCACTTGGTCTGTTCCCTTCAGACCGAATCTATGGAGAATCCGGCTGACATTGGTTGGACTGTTTTTTGGCAATACGCCAAGGTGGTCGCCCTCTTGATATTCAACATCCGGCGGCAATGCGATTTCGATATGGCGGGTGCTTCGATCGCTGTCCGCGGACTGAAGCTCACGATTTTCGGCGATGGATGCGTGAGCCGCTTCATACGATCGGGCAAGCGGAGACTCTCCCAGCCCTCTGACAAACTGAAGGCTCAGCGTGCTTCGTTCCTTATTGGCGTTTTCATTAAGCTCCAGTCCGAATGCTTTGATGGCGTCCGCCCACATGCTCTTTTTCCACTCATCAAGCTGCCCTTCGAAATCACCGCTGACATCACCTTCCCCGCGCGCAGAAAACCGAGTCGCGCCTTTCTCTGCAAGCTGTTCATCAATGAATCTCGGCACGTCTTGATACGTGCTCACCCAATTGTGGTCGCCGCAGCCAAATACCGCGTAATGGACGCCCTCAAGCTCACCGGGTTTGATTTCTTGGAGCCACTGGACAAACTGTCTCGCGTTGCTTGGCGGTTTTCCGTTATAGGACGAGGTCACAATGACAACCGCTCCCTCTGTCGGCAGCTTGCCAATTTGATCGTTCAGAGGTGACACTTCGGTCCTGACGCCGTGAAGACTGGCTGTATCTGCAAGCTCCCGGGCGACGCCTTCTGCGGTGCCGGTATCAGAGCCGTACAGCACGAGAAGCGGGCGGTTGTTAAGGCCGATGACCGATGCGTCCTTTGTCTCCGTTTCTTCTTTTTGCTTATCAGGCCCCGGCTTTTCTGTTGCATGGATGTCAGCATGAATGGCTTCCTGACGGGTTTGAACCCTGATGCGAAAATCGCCGGGCTTGAGCGTTAAGGTTTGTTTGATATCAAGCTCATAATTCTCATGATCAATCAGCGTGAAATATTTTAAAATCATGCCCAGCACAAGTGTGGCTTCA
The DNA here is from genome assembly GCF_029772985.1 of Bacillus stercoris. Taxonomy (NCBI): domain Bacteria; kingdom Bacillati; phylum Bacillota; class Bacilli; order Caryophanales; family Bacillaceae; genus Bacillus; species Bacillus stercoris. The sequence goes on from NZ_CP121861.1 coordinate 3,546,252, forward strand.
TGAAGGGCAAACTGCATGCCGATACAGGCCCGTTGCCCATTTCCGAACGGTTTGTACGCATGATGAGGCACTTGGTCCTGATGTTCGAACCGTTCCGGCCGGAATTCCTCGGCGTCCTTTCCCCAAGCGTCTCGATCACGATGAAGCTGCGGAATCAGCACAGAAATTCTGTCCTTCGTCGTGATCGGGAACTTTCCGCCAATGACTGTGTCTTCTTTTGGATAAAGGCTAAAAGCCGGAGCTGTCGGCCATAAGCGCAGTGATTCATTTAAAATCATCCGTATGTATTTCAGCTCGAGCACTTGTTTATAGGTCGGCGCTGCATCTGTCAGCACCCGATCTACCTCTTCATACGCCTTTTTCAGTTTGTCAGGATGCTTCAATAAAAAGTAGGTCGCAAAGGACAGCAGGCCGCTCGTTGTTTCATGCCCGGCAATCAAAAACGTAATGATTTGAAAGCGGATATTTTCGTCGTCGAGCTTTTCACCCGTTTCCGGATCTTCCACATTCAGCATGCGGGCGAGCAAATCTTTTTCATCCTGGTCTCCATTCGCCCTGCGCTCTGCAATAATGCTGTCGACTAACGAAAACATCGTTTGAATATCATGGTGGAATTGCCGCTTTGTTCTGACCATAAGCTTATCTTGGAAATCAAGCCGCTGCATTTGATGCATCGCTTCATCAAGCGCCCGCACCATGCTGTTGATAAACGGGTGGGGCGTTTCTCTGTAGTAGCTGTTAAAGCGGTAGTTAAACCCGCACAGCCCAATGGTGTCGAGCGTCAGCCGGGTCATATCTCCCGGGACATCAACAGCTTCATTCGGATTGAGCCTGGCCCATTTTTGAATGAGCTGAACAGCGATATCGACCATTTTCTCATGATAGTCCTTCATGGCCCGCTGGCTGAACGTCGGCATCAGAATGTTGTGCGCTTTTCTCCAGTTAGGCTCATGCGTCCAGCTCGTAAACAATCCGTCACCGGAAAACGCGCGAACCTTCTCCAGGGCGCCTTCAATGCTTTTATCAAACCGTCCTTCATCACAAACCTCTTTCACCAATTCATGGCCGGACACCACAATCGTCGTGCCCGCGGGTGTATGGATTTGAAAAATCGGACCCTGTTCTTCCGCTAGCTTGATCAGTGAAAGCGTCGGTTTGTCTTTATCAATTAAAGGCAAATTGCCGAGCGGCCCAAACGTCTTCGGCTGAGGAATCGGGCTTGTTTCCTTCATCGAACCATTCCTTTCCGTATGAAATGCCTTCTATTTGACTACATTTCCCTTTCATGGTCATGATTATTCCGTTCTTCCAATTGACGCATGATCGCTGTTTTTTCTATACTTGAGAAGCTGTACAATACACGAATAAGGTGAGTTCACATATGGATTTTGAAATTCGGTTTTTATCCTTTTATGTCATACAGGTGGAAGGCAAGGATGAGCAGGCGAACAAACAGTTCAAGCACTTTCAGACCCTTGATACGGGCGAATTTGAAGAAAGCGAGCTGAAGGACTTTCTCGACGGGGAACTGAAAAAAATCGTCAAACGGAAAGCAGAACGTCATCCGCAGTCTGAGCAGGTGCCGACGAAAATCGGCCATTTTATCGTCGAGCCCGGCCACGAGCTTGATTCCAACCCAAACTACAACATGTTCAACCGCGCGCGTCTGGCGGCAACAAAAGAAGACTTCAATGAGCTGAGCGAGCAGTTCGTCCGCACGTACCTCGACACAAGCGCAGTCCGCGGCGGCGTGTTTCTCGTCGCTTCAGCCGTGCCGAGAAAATACTTTGACGAGTCATTTGTCTTCATTATGAAATGTGACTTTGAGCCGAAGGTCGCCCGCATCTCTGACGCGTCTTCTCTCATTAAAAAAGTCGAAATGGCGATCACGACAAAAAACATGAAAAGCATCCAATACCCGTACATGCCCGAGGAAGGAATGGTCGAGGAAGGCGAGCTGAAAATCCACCAGGCCTCGCACGCCCGCTATTTTGAGGACTTTCTGAAATTCGTCGAGTACGGCGAATCGATGCCGGAAATCATGAAAAACCAGGTCATGAACATGGTGCAGGAGCACGTCTACGAGACATTTGAAGACAATAGCGAAGAGCTCAAGCAGTTCGAGCACGACATTGAGATTTGGGAAGCGAGCGAAAAGCGGGAGATCCAAGAGCGCCTCGACACCCATCAAGTGATTGAAGCCTCCGCCCAAATCATCGAGCACACGCCAGAGGCCCAGCTGAAAATGAAAGTCGGAGAAACAGAGATTAAGGGATTGCTAGCGGATTTTGGCGATTCTATTCATCTCGCAAAAGTAAACGGGCGCTATGTCGCGCTGATTGAAGCCGAGACGATTTCGTTTGAGAAGGGCAGTTCACCGGTGGAGTTTTATAAGCCTGAGGGGCTGCATGAGGTGATTGAGCGGATAAGGAATAAAACAGAGCAAGACTAAAAAGTCCAGAAATCACTTTCTGGACTTTTCCTATTTAATACCCTTCCCTCAACACCGCATAGCACTCCCCAATCAGTTCTTCCGCTCCCGGCTCTTCGGCGAGGACGATGGCATCCTCGATCGCCAGATGCTGCTCTTTGATGCCAGGGATCATAGGTTAAGTCCCACAGAGCTCGCCAAGCAGTCAAACGTCACGAAAGCGACGATTACAGGTCTGCTGGACGGGTTGGCGAGAGACGTTTTTGTCAGCCGGAGGTATCACACAGAGGATAAACGAAAAATCAGCATTGAAATGACAACGGAAGGCAAAGCACGCCTTGAGCAATTTTTGCCAGCCCATTTCAGCAAAATCTCCGCGGTCATGGAAAACTACAGCGATGAGGAAAAAGATATGTTCGTAAAGATGCTTGGTGATCTTTTTGAAAGGCTGAACGTGTTTAAAGACTAAAAAACCCGTCCGATCCGGACAGGCTACAGCGTCTTTTCTTTTGCAACCGGATACGCATCCGGCTGTTTTTTCTTTATGACCGTAACAAATATGCCGCCGATGACACATGCAATGCCGATGAAATGCACAAACTCAAACGGCTCCTTCAATATTACGCCTGACAAAATAACAGCGGAGACCGGAAGAACGGATGTGAAAATGCCCGATACACCCGCAGGCACCTTCGTCACCCCGCTATACCATAAGTAAAATGCTAAAACGGTAACAAAAAGCGCGTAATACAGCACGTACGACCAATCCAAAACAGTCGGCACGCTGTAATCAAATGAAGAGGCCTCAAACAAAGCAAACGGGAGAAAAAACAGGAAGCCGAAGAGCGATACGAAGGTCGAAATCGCCAGAGCCGAAATATGCGGGGATAGCAGCTTGGCCATCAATGTAAACAACGCTTCGCCAATGACTGCAGCAATGATCAGCATGTTCCCGAATAAGGCGTGCGGCGCCCCATCTTGGCTCCCCGCCCCAAACAGATGAATCGCCATTACGCCGCAAACCGCCAGCAAAATGCCAATCAGCGTCTTTTTCTCTATTTTTTCTCTCAGCAGGAAAAAGGATAAAATACCGATCACCATCGGGGTTGTGCTTGTCAAAATGCCGCTTTCCGTTCCCGTCGTATATTGAACCCCATACAGCAGGCAAATACTGAACAAAAACACACCTGTAAATGATTGCACCAGCAAGACGAGCACATCTTTTTTCGTTAAAGCCGGTAACCCTTTTTCAATGCAAAACAGCAGCGTGAGCAATACGACAGAAGCGATCAAAAAACGCAATCCTGAGGAAAGAAAGACCGGAATCCGTTCGACCATCAGCTTGCCGACAACGACAGAGCTGCCGACGATCGCCATAGCTGCTGCCAAAGATACATATGCGCCCATTTGTTTTTTCACCAATACTCCACCTGCCTTTTTGATGTATGGCAAAAAACGCCTATCTCATGACAGGCGCTTTTTTATTAATCATCACTGCTCAAAATGCCGAAGAAGCGGAGCAGGTTGATGAATAAGTTGATAAAGTCAAGGTACAGCGATAATGCCATAACGGGAATTAAGTCTTCCGTAATGTGGCGGTGCTTGATTTGGTTCAAATCATACAAAATGTAAAGGGAAAAGACGATGGTTCCAATCACGGAATACGCCATCATCGCCGCTGAGTTTAACGGGCTGAAAATGTTGAAAATGCCAACCACAACGAGGGCGAGCACCGCTACCATCAGAAATGACCACAGGAAGGATAAATCCTTCTTCATTTTTGCGCCGATTGTGCCTAAGACGGCAAAAATGACAAATGTAGAACCAAAGGCTTCAAGCACGACATAGGCGCCGGCAATGGAAGCGTAATGGCTGACGATCGGAAATAAGGTAATGCCGGAAACGAACGCGAATGTATATACAAACGCATACCCGACCGCTTTTCTTCTGCGCATCCAGAAGGCCAGAATAATCATCGCCACTTCAAGAATAGAAAGCGGCAGCATCAAAGCGACAGGAACAAATTGGCCGATAAAAAGGCCGACAGTCGCGATCAGCAATGTGAAGACAAAGACTGTCAAAATGCGTTGCATGATCGATTGCTTACTCTCGTGAACCGTAGCTTGCATGTCAAAAATCCTCCTAAAAAATGATCTTAAAGGTCTATTATATAAAAATTGGATGAAATATGTATATGTTTTAAGGAGAATTTAATGAAAACAAACGCCCTTTACGTTATCATTTCGATTCTTTCCTTTTCAGCGAAAAACGATGCTTTTCTATTTTCTCAATTTGGGTAACCTGAGAATCATGAACCGTAATCTGAACGGTGCCGAAATCGAGCGTTTCCAACGAACTGATGATTTTTTCAATCACTTCTGGATCAATCGTTGATTTTGAAACCAAAAGACCTTCCCCCCTGTTGAATAGATTTTAATTCACAGTATTCTTATAAGAATTATAATATTATGTTTTTTTTGATAAATCAATGGTGATTTCTCTTCAAATCAAAAAGGCATATGATCACCCGATGACGGACAATCATATGCCTGGAAACTTCCTATTTGTTTTCTTCCAATTCTTCAACAATACAGCGGACACCCATGTTTTCTAATGCCTGCTTCAGCGTGCCATACGTTTCATAATCACTAAAATCAAGCCCCAATTGAATCGATGTTTGGGCCACATCCGGGCGAATCCCTGAAAATACGGCTTTGACGCCTAATAAGAAAAGCGTTTTAGACAGGTTGTACAATTGCTGCGCCACCATGGTATCCACAATCGGGACACCCGAAAGATCAACAACGAGGCTTGTGATTTTTCTCTCGACACAGCGGACCGGCACTGTTTCTAAAATGATCTGTGCCCGTTTTGTATCAACTGAGCCGATAAGCGGCAATATCCCGATTCCATCAGCAATGGAAATGACCGGACAGCCAAGCTCTGAGATCAGTTCCTGCTGAGATGTAAGCCTCATCAGCATGAATTTTTGGTACTGCTCGGAGAATTCAATAATCAGCTTATCGAACGACTGATTCACAATGCGGTTCCATCGGTCTGCATCTTCATTTGTGACGATCTCCTGATTTTCTTTTATAAATGTGACGACTGCGTCCCAGAATGAGATTCTAGAATTGGATATGGCTTCTACGACCTCATGCACCTGAACATCCTGCTCTACCCTGTTTTTCGCAACGGTTTGCGCCCATTTCGCCATATTTTCTTGAAAATCGGTTTGATCCTCTAGAAACGCGCTTGCAATTGTTATATTGGTAAATGTATGCTGCTCGGTTAAAAGCGTTTTCGTTTCTGCACTTAAATCGTCGGCGGAATACAGCTCTCCTTGTAGCTGGCAGCGTAAACTGAACCATTTCTCAGTAATGTCCGCAGTGTGGTCTATGATATATTGATATAATAATTGATCGATATTCACGGTCTGTCTCCTTTTTCGTAATAGAAGCACTTTCATTATAAAATGATAAATCGAAATTGTGAATAAGACTAGGGAAAAATCAAATGAATCTGCTCCCTGAACGCATTCCAGTTTATATCCATAGGCGAATGCACCAATAAGAGTCTGCCCGCATAAACTGCAGTGTACAGTTTACAATGAGAAAGGGCGTTATCACATGTATTATGTTGATCCTTATATGTTTGCGGGACATTTTTATGAGCCTTGGCCTGCTTTTGAATATGAATATCGATATCCATGGCCTGGCATTGGCAGCGGCGCTGTTCCGGGATTCGGCGGCGGCTCCGGCCCTGGCATTGGCGGCGGCGCTGTTCCGGGATTCGGCGGCGGCTCCGGCCCTGGCATTGGCGGCGGTGCCGTTCCGGGATTCGGCGGTGCGCCACAGGGACCTCCTCCTTCCCAAATACCAGCGAAACCAAAAAAACCGCAGAGTTCTCAAGGAGCCGTTTTGTTAGTTGAACCAATCACCATTCGTCCTTGCCTTTTCCGGTTTACCTATGTTTGGTTAACCAATGGCCGCTCATTTTGGTTCTACCCAATTATCCTTGGCAGAAGATCCGTCGGCGGCTTTTACTGGGATCATTCACGGCGCCGCTGGGTTTATTTCGCCTTAGACACAAATCAGATCGATGTTGTAAGCTGCTCATTTTAATCAAAAATCAGCCGGTTTTCCCGGCTGATTTTTTTTATGTTACTTCGGCCGTAAACAGGTTATAGTATTATTATCTTTGCAACTTGGAGGTTTCCCTATGATCAAACAAATTGGCACTGTAGCTGTATATGTTGAAGACCAGCAGAAAGCGAAACAATTTTGGACTGAGAAGGTAGGCTTTGATATTGCAGCCGACCACCCGATGGGACCTGAAGCAAGCTGGCTGGAGGTTGCGCCAAAAGGTGCTCAGACTCGTTTAGTCATTTACCCGAAGGCCATGATGAAAGGCTCTGAGCAAATGAAGGCTTCTATCGTGTTTGAATGTGAGGACATTTTCGGTACATACGAGAAAATGAAGACAAACGGTGTAGAATTTCTCGGTGAGCCCAATCAAATGGAGTGGGGCACCTTCGTTCAATTTAAGGACGAAGACGGAAATGTGTTTTTATTAAAAGCATAAACTGTGGCGCACGGCGGTTCGATTACGCCCTGCGCTTTCTTTGACATTGAGAATGAATTTCATTTACAATTATTCATATGTGAGAATGATTGGAGTGAGACAAATGTTTGTACAGTTGAGAAAAATGACGGTTAAAGAAGGCTTTGCAGATAAAGTCATAGAACGTTTCAGTGCTGAAGGAATCATTGAAAAACAAGAAGGTTTAATTGATGTGACAGTGCTTGAGAAAAATGTGCGCCGCGGTGATGAAGAAGTTGTTGTCATGATTCGCTGGGAATCAGAGGCTCACTGGAAACAATGGGAAAAAAGCGATGCGCATATCGCCGGCCATAAAGCAAACAAAGGCAAACCAAAGCCTGACTATCTGATCAACACTGAAGTGAGCATGTACCATGTACGTGCTGTCAAACAAGGGACATATAATCAATAAAAAGCTTGCGCCTCGCTGCAAGCTTTTTTTCAAAGAGTCATGTTGATCTGCTTTGTTCGTAGGTTACGGTATACAGCGGATTATTTTTGTGCCACTCCGCAAATAACACGTCCTCCGTCTTATCAATGTTCTTCTTTTTCAATTCTTGCTTCAGCCACTGTTCATCCACACCTGCTTCCTTCAAATTATCTTGCACAATCTCTCCATCTAAGATTAAAGTGATCGGCAGAGAAACAGACTTCGAAGGAATCTGCAAATCCTTATTTATCGGTTTGTCAAAGTCGGATTTGGGGAGCACGCTGACCATCCCGTTTGTTTCAAGAATCGCATATTCTACTTCTTGGATCGAAAAGCACCCCGCTTGCCTCAAAAGGCTTTGCAGCTGGTTAATGTCTATCTTATTTTTCTTCATTACTTTATATTGAAGCTCTCCTTTGCGGATGACGATATTCGGCTCACCCTCCAAGAACTTTCGCGATGATTTCATTTTTTGCGTGATAAATTCAATAACATAAATCAGCACACCCCACAGCAGCGAAGCAAAAATGATTTCTTTGATTTTGATATCATGATCGTAGACGGCATTTCCGACCAATTCTCCTAAAATTAAAGCAGAAATAAAGTCAAACGGCGTAATTTGAGAAAATTGGGTTTTCCCGAGAAGCTTTAAGATGATAAATAAAATGCCTAAACCGCAGACCAGTTCTACCGCAACGCTTAAATAATTTCCCATATTGATAGCACCTACTTCTTGATAATACTATCAGTATGGTCAATGCTTTCCTTTCTAAACCGCGAAAGAAGCTCAAAGCTCCCCCTCAGCTTTGTATGGTGCTTTGATGCATGTCATCGAAAAGCTGCTCTGCATCATTGCGGTCAATCATGACAAGCGGGTCATTGAGGAAGGCTTGAAACGCGAGGCCGGTATCCTTTGTTAAACCGGCTTCCGCCACTGCCTCCTGATTGGATACATGCCTAGCCGCAAGCATTTCCACACCTTTTGGAAGCGCTCCGGAAAAAATCGGCTTGACACTGTTCCTTGTGATGAATGCGTTTGTTTCGACAATGGCTTGTATAGGAAGGTTTGAAACCTGGCCTTGATTCGGCATATTTACATTCGTGACGAGTTCACCCAATCCGAGAAGGGCCGCTATGATGTTCACGCCTTCTTCTCCCGAAGCTTTCCCAGAAACACCCCGTTGTTGCAGAATGAACCGTTCTGTTTCTTTTCGTTTCAGTGCTCTGTCTTGTTTTCTGAATGATATAGGTGTGAGATGGAATTTCCATACCTCAAACTGTTTAAGATATGGGCCGGGAAGAAACTCTGCCAGATGCCTGTCACCGGCAGCAGGGATCGCGCCATATGTTTCAAATAAATCAAACGCAACACGGTGTGCCGAATGAAAGACGCTGTCCCTCCAGCTTTCCCCCTCCAGCTCATATCCTGATTCCCCATAGTGCGAGCTGAATTCACGGAATATAGGCAGCAGGTCAATATGGCGGTAAGAGGCTTCCGTGATCCATGTAAAATGGTTAATGCCGAGCACATTAATGCGGATCTCTTCACGCCGCGGCGCCTCTATTCCTAGCCTTTCCGTGACCATTTCCGCCAATAGCTTTTGCGTCCCGAACACCTCGTGGCAGCAGCCAATCGCTTTGATTCCGGGAAATACTTTATACAGCGTTCTAGTACAGACAGACATCGGGTTTGTATAATTAATGACCCAGGACTCTGGTGCGTAGTCTCTTATTGCCCGGGCAATTTCCGCAAATATCGGGACAGCACGCAAGCCTCTGATGATTCCGCCCGGCCCGACAGTATCACCTACAGACTGATAAATACCGCAGCGCTCTGGCAAGTGAACATCAATTTCCATATCATCCAGAGAACCCGGCAAAATGGAAATAATGACGATATCCGCGCCAGATAGCGCTTTTTTCAAAGTAGAAACGGCCTCATATCTCCATCTGCCGTTTCCACTGTAATTGCCGATCACTTCGTTTCTCTGGGCGGCCTCAAAATCAAGATCATAGAGCGCCACCGTGCCTGACATTCGCTCATCAATCGCCAAATCACTCATCAGGCTTCTGGCCCAGCCTTGAGACCCCCCGCCGATATAGGCAATTTTAATCTGATGTAACGTACTCATATAAACACTCCCTTTCTCAGCCTTTCACCGAGCCAATCAGCATACCCTTTTCAAAGTGTTTTTGTAAAAATGGATAGACCGCCAAAATCGGCAGCGTCGCAATGACAATGACGGCGAGCTTTATACCTTGCTCAGGCGGAACGGCATGTTGCAACGTATCGCCATTGGTCGCCGTTAAATCCGATAAAATCGTGACTTGGCGAAGCACCATTTGCAGCGGCCATTTTGCACTGTCATTGATATATAAGAGAGCGTGGAAGAAATCATTCCAAATCCCGACCGCATAAAACAGCGCAAAGGTCGCGATGACCGGCTTTGACAGCGGCAGGGCGATCCGCCAGAAGACGCCGATTTCGGAACACCCGTCAATTTTTGCCGACTCCTCCAGCTCGCGCGGCAGCTGCTGAAAGAAGTTTTTGATAATAATGAGGTTGAACGGATTAATTGCCATCGGCAGAATCAATGCCCAATACGTATCCAAAAGGCCGAGTGATTTTACGACAAGGTACGTTGGGATCATGCCGCCGGAAAACAGCATCGAGAAAATTACCAGATTCAACAGCAGGTTCCGTCCCTTCACATGCCGCTTCGCAAGCGGATATGCCATCGTGAAGGTGAAAAACAGCTGCACAGCCGTCCCGACCACGGTGATGAAGATGGACACGCCCATGCTTCGAATGAACGTCGGTGTCGAAAACACATACTTGTAAGCATCGAGTGTAAAGGTTTTCGGAAAAATAAAGAAGCTCCGCTGGGCAAGTTCCGCTTCTGTCGCAAAGGAACCAGCGATAATGTACAAAAACGGCAAAATGGTAATCGCGCCGACACCGCCGAGAAACAGAATGTTGCAGACGTCAAACACCCGTCCGGCTTTGGTGTTATGCATCGTGTGAATTTCAGCCATACCTCTCCCTCCTCTAAAACAATCCTTCCTGGTCAAACTTTTTCGCAATGTAATTGGCGCCGAAAATCAAGATGATTCCGACAAGCGATTTAAACAACCCCACCGCCGTGCTGTAGCTGTACGCGCCTTGGGTAATCCCCATCATGTACACGTACGTGTCAAAAATATCAGCCACGCTGCGGTTGAGCGAGTTCGTCATCAAATACACCTGTTCAAAGCCGAGATTCAAAAAGCTACCGATTCTTAAAATCAACAAAACGATAATGGTGCTTCTGATTGCCGGCAGTGTAATATGCCACATTCTCCTGAACCGGCCCGCTCCGTCCATGATGGCGGCTTCATACTGCTCTTAGTCAACAGTTGCCAGCGCGGCCAAAAATAGAATCGTCCCCCAGCCTGTCTCCTTCCAAATGCTTTGCATCACAATCATCGGGCGGAACCAGTCTGCATCCGACAAGAAAGAAATTTGCTCACCTGTCAGGCTCATGATCATTTTGTTGATCACACCTGTATCGACAGTAAAGAAAACGAAGGTGATGCTGACCACAATTGTCCAGGATACAAAATGGGGCACGTAAATAAAGGTTTGGATACATCTTTTATACACGGCCTTTCTCACCTCATTCAAAAGCAATGCCAAAATGAGCGGCGCGGGAAAGGCAAACAGAAGATCCAAGCTCGCCAGCATGAGGGTGTTGCGCAGCAGCCGGAAAAAATCCGGATTCATAAAAAAGTCTTTGAAGTAATCAAAGCCGACCCATTCGCTTTTCCAGAAGCCGAGATATGGCGAATAGTCTTTAAATGCGATCAGGACGCCCCACATCGGCAAGTATTTGAAAATCAAAAAATAAAGCAGACCTGGAATAAGAAGAAGATAAAGCCATTTGTCCCGTTTGAGCGCAGCCATCCAGCTGATGCCTTTTCCAGCAGTGAGAACAGGTGAATCTCCCTTCTTCGGCACTGTTTCCATATCTGTTCTCCTTTCGTGGTACCGGCGCGCCCGCCGAGTAGCAGGCGCATCGGTTTATTTTGACGATTGGTACAATTTGTTCAAGTCCTTCATCAGGTCATTGCCGCCGCTTTTTTTCCAAAGCTCCACTGCATCAGCGAACCCTTTTTCATCAATTTCTCCAATGATAAATTGTGTTCTCGCGTCGAGGATGATGTTGTCAAGCTGGGCTCCTTTTTGGGTATAGACATCAGATACAAGCGACTCAGCCGGGTTAAAGACGGCTATTTTTTCTCCTTCGGTTATGATGTCCTTGCGATGCTGGAAGAGCTTGGTTTTCTGGTCTTCGATGTAATACTCGCTTTTCGGAATCGACATGCTGAACTGTGCCAAGCCTTCATGCTCATACAGGAGAGATTTGTTGTTTTTTTCAAGTGAGGTGAATACGCCGTCCTTGAGCTCGTAATTCCGGCCCTTCACTCCGTTGTTCGTGAGAATCTGCGCTTCCTTATCATTCATCTTATCGAGGAAGGACAGCACCTCTTTCAGCTCTTTTTCGGTTTTGACGCTTGATTTTGGTATCGTGATCATGCCTGAATAACCAGATGTCGGGAAGGTGCGCTTGCCATTCGGTCCCTCAAGCGAGCCGACGATATCAATGATATCCTTGTTCGACTCATCCGCCTCCTCCATCGCGCTTTGGATTTGAGACGCTCTTGAGCCTGTATCAACGATGACACCCGCTTTTCCTTTTACAACCGGATCATTCCACTTCGCAGAATCCATGACAGCAAAATCCTTATTGATCAATCCCTCATCATAGAGCTTTTTAAAAAACGTGAGCGCCTCCATGTATTCCTTCGTTGTAAAATCCGGAATCAGCTTTCCGTTTTCAACACCGTAGCGGTTCGGAGCGCCGAACCAGATTTGCAGAACATCCCATGGGCTTCCGTTGCCGAGTCCCATCCATTTCGGCACGACCATGCCGTACGTATCATCCTTGCCGTTTCCGTCAGGATCTTTTTCCTTAAAGGCTTTCAGCACTTCATAGAAATCATCAAGCGTTTCCGGCATATCCAGACCGACATTTTTCAGCCAGTCGGTTCTGATGATCATACACGCCCTGATCAGGTCCCTCGTTCTGTAGACTCCGTACACCTCGCCGTTCACCGAGCTGTTCTTCAAAATCTTTTCATCTGCCTGACTTAAATTCTTGTAGTCTTTTAAATAAGGGGACAGCTCCCAAAATACCCCTGCTTTGACAGACTTGATAAAGCCGGCTGACTTATCTTTAATGACAATCGCGTGAGGCATCTCTCCTGAAGCCATGACGATGTTGAATTTGTCGTTGTAGGATGAATCAGGCACCCATGTGACTTTAATCTCTTTGCCTGTGTATTTTTCGAGCGCTTTTAATGAAGGGCTCTTTTCACTCGGGCTTTCCGGCGACAAGAGCGGCGCCATAATGTTAATCGTGTCTTTCGAACCGCCCGCTGAACTGGATGTTTCCGAATGGCTGCATCCGGCGATCATCATGGCAGCAAGCGGCAGAGCCAGCCATTTTTTTCGCATTTTTATTTTCATGATGCGTAAGTCCCCCTTTTTTTCACTTTGCATTTCCCCTTTGCCCCTCTCAATATAAAGCGCTTACATAAATTCTTGCAATCTTCATTTTTTGCTTCGTTTCTCCTATGAAATTCCGGCTGTTATCCTTTTTTGCCCGACGTTTCTTTTTTTGCCGGAAGAGAATCTCCGATCAGTTCCAGTGCTGCTATGACGTTTAAACACCATTGGGAGACGGTGTTTGTTGTCACCCATGGAAGCTCCTCCAGCTGCGTCCATGTCTCGATGCGCTCGGGTTTGATCGGAAGCGGCGTATGGCTGAGCTTATCATCTAGCAAAAGATTCCACGCTTTGGCGGCGAGATGAGGATCTTGTTTTTTTCTCGCGGCGTAGGCTGTCATGGCAGCTGCGAACATTGGCCAGTGAAAATGCCCGTCATGAAGCGCGCCTCCGCTTTTTTTGCGTTTTTCCTCATCACTGAGGGTGTAAAATTCGCCGAATTCACTCAGCATTTCCTCCCATTCCCGGTCATCAAGAAGCTCAGCCAGCTCCATCCACACTTGCGGCGCGCCGAAGGCAATGATCATATGATATCCGCCCGCAATGCCGTCTCCCATGTGATGAAGCATCGAAGTCGCCGGATCATATTCAAATGTCGGGCCGGATAATAAGCGGAGCGGCAGCTGCTTTAGACAGTTGATGCCCGTTTCGATTTTTTTGAGATATTCCGGATTTTCGGTACGCTCCCATTCCGCCAGCCAGTTTGAGCAAAACGCCGCCCAGTCCGGTCCCGTTCTCACGTGAGTCGGGTGCTTGCCTTTCTCGTAAAAAGCGCGCATCGGATCGGTTTTGACAAGGGCATAATCGGCGTCCTTCACTTCTGTCAAAAGATCTCCCGTCCGCTCATCACCCGTCAGATAATAATAGAATTTATAAAGCCCGGCCATGCTAATTCTCGCTTCCTTGCAGCCGCATCCCCAGTGCACAACGTTATGCCGTGAGCCAAGCCCGGCGTATTCACCGAGATGAAAGCTGTCCGTTTCACTCGTGTGGCGGGTCATGGCTTCTGCCATTCGGAAGATATCCTCTCTGCCTGAGCGGAAAAACGCCTGCCACAGCCATACGGTCGGAACGAGCTCATTGTTTTGCCATGCGTATCCGCCGAGATCATATCGCCACATGTGCCGAATTGGATCATACGTATGCATGACATCGCCATAATGCCAAAATCCGTACCATTTGCGCTGCTCTACTTCCTTTTTATAAAACAGAAAGGCGGCGTCAAGCTGTTCCTCCAGCTCTTTTTTGAGCGGATGGGATGTGTCAATGATGCTCCAAACCCCGAGCGCTTTTGATTCGTAATAGACGTTCGGCTCGCATACCAAGAGCGGCGGCGCCTGCCATTTGTCAGCGAGCGCATTCAGGACATCATCAGACGGCATGTGCGAAAAGCACGCCAGGCTGATTTCATTCGTGTTCGCAATGCCGGTCGGATCAGAGCGCATTTCATCAAAGCCTTCATACGCGCTGGCCACATGGGTATTTCCTGTATAATGCCGCAAATCCATCGCTTCGCCGTCCGGGGACCAAAGCCAGACGGTCATTTTTGTACTGCTGCCGGCAAGACCTGTGATTTCTAGAGCTGACGGATATTTCTCAAAGAAATACCGCAGGCCGAGAGCCACACCGCCATTTTCGCCGCCCGCATAGCAAAGCCCCTTCGCCCGGCTGCCATGCAGCATGCCGACCCACGCATAATCTTTTCCGGTCCGTTTTGACAGGCTGTAATGATCGCTTGAATCCTGAACAAGCTTCACATCGTCCCATACCGCATTCTGTGTTCCGTGCGCAAACCATTCCTTATGCTCTTCATCTGGTGACAGCGTTTCGCCATTGATTTGTTTTTCATAAAGCGGATACCGTTCATTGAATTTACGTGTGCCAAACAGTTGGGCGGGTTCTTTGTACATCCCTTTCTCTCCCGCAAAACGAAAATGGCGGTTGTACGGCTCTCCCTCCAAAAAAAGGTCAAATTCGATGCCGAGCCCCTTAATGAATTCTTGTTTACCGCTCCTGTCAATCAGCTGCGTGTGCACAAGGCCGATCTCAGACAGCCCGGCATAAAACGTCAAACGGATGACAAACGGCAGCCATTCTTCATTCGTTTTATGGAGCACATGAACTCCCTCGATTTTGACCACTGCTTTGACAGGACCGCTTTGCTCAATCGCCGCCTGTTTGATAAGGCTGACAGATGTTTCTTGAAAAAGAACCGTTTCCGCCGCTGACTCCTTTCTCGTTTCTCTTATGGCAACGAGCCTCCCGCCTGCGGCGATCGGCTTTCCGTTGATCTGCAGCGATTGAATGAAATCAAAGCCTGTTTTATGAATGGTACAGACGAGCGTTCCTGTATCCACTTGGATGTCATGCGCTGACTCGTGAATGCTGATCGATTTTGTCGGCTGCGGTGCTTCTCCTTTTTGTACTGTAAAGCTTTGGTTCTCCCGACCGCCAAACACCGCCGCGTGCTTCGTCCACTTGATGCTCCCGTCCGGCCAATAGGCCGACGGTTCGCTTTGCACATATCGCATTTCCGCGTTTTCATTCAGAAGCGCCAAACGGTCTCCTTTTTTACATTCTGCTTTTTTCCAGGGCACGCCCCACGTCACACCGCTTGTCACCTTTGGCTGTTCTGATAACCATTTGATCCTTTTCATCGGTCCTCTCCCTCCATAGAAAAAAGCTGATTCGATGCAAAGAATCAGCTGTGATTGTCAAACTGAATTACACGGTATTCATGCGGTCCCACCGCCAGCCTCCCCGCCTTTTCCAAACGTTTTTTCAACAGATCCGTTCCCGCTTCCGGCAGTGTCACGCTTCCGCCTTTTCCATCCATATTCACGATGATCCACACGAGGCCGTTATCGCCTTTGCGCGGGGCAACGATCGTGCCGGCTGTCACATCCGAGCGGACAGAAATGGCTGCCTCAGCGGCGTAATGCCTGACAAGCGCCTCCAGCATCGCATCCCCGTCTTTCCCGGTTGGAAGCGAGCCCAGCATGACGATTTTCCCCTCGCCGTAATTTCGTTCCGTCAAAAAAGCGTGGCCCGCTCCCGGTCCCGATTCAACCGTGCCAAGGGTGTTTCCGCTCTCTGTGTCAAACACCGCGCTCCACAGCCCGAGCGGCGCCGTGATGCCAAACGCTTTTCCTGTATTCATGTTCTCGTTCATCGGAAAGGTGAACAGCGTTTTGATCCCTGACGTTTTCTCAAGTTCGCCAAGTCCGCAATCGGTATGAATCGTATGCTCGCATGTGCGCCCTCCTGTCAGCGGCCCGGCGATCCAGATGCCGCCGGCTTCAGCGAACGCCGAAGCCTTTTGGATAAATTCAGAAGACAAATGCGGCACAAATGGCGTAAACAGCAAACGATAGCCGTCCAGCGGAGCGCCTTCCGGAATGAGGTCACGGAGAATCCCCGTATTGAGAAGGCGTTCATAAAAATGCGTCACAAGCGAACGGTGCCGGAGTCCCCGGTGAGGCTCAGTTTTGATAAATGCTTTTGCTCTGTCAGAGTACGTCATCGCTGCCTCGGCTTGAACGGGTTCAGTCGATAGAATAATCGGTTCGATTTCCTTTCTTGCCCGCTCAACCGCCAGCACATTTGGGTAGCCGATGGTGGGCTCGCCCCAGGCACTGAGAACCGAACCGTGGGAAATCTCGCTGCCTGAACGCTGCTGCCTCCACAGCCAGTAGCAAAACCCCTGGCTTCCTAAGGCGTAGGACGATACGGCTTCGGCCTGCAAATACCCGTCGGCGTGCGGGTAAGCGGAGCTTTCAAGCGAGGCGGCATACGACGGACTCGTTTCCAAAATCCAAAATGGGCGCCCCTGTTTCAGGTTTCTCCATAAATCACAGTTCAATAAAAAGGCAGAGGCGTTTTCCTGCGAAGCGTACGTATCATAGGAGGCAAAATCGAGATTCTGAAACATTCGCTCATTGTCCACGCTGAACATGACTGATCCGTTATGCGTGATCGGCGCATCTGAATAGCAGCGGATGATTTTGGCCTGTTCATCCGCAAACGAAGCGATCATCTCCATCGAAAACAGCTGATACATGGTCCTTAAAGAGGCGTGATGCAGAAACGGGGCCGGCCCCGGCTGCGGCACTTGCTCAAACGTCTGATAGGTTTCGCTCCACACACCGGTTCCCCATGCTTCGTTTAACCGCTCAATCACGCAATAGCGGTTTCTGAGCCAGTCATGCCATAAGCGCAAGCATGTCTCACACATGCATTCTGCGACATGGCATTTAAACTCATTGTCTAGCTGCCAGCCGATCAGCCCCGGGAGCCTGCCAAGCTCCTTGGCGATGGCTGTCGTGATGATGGCGGCTCTTTTTCGGAAGTATGGGTTGTTCGTACAGGCGTGCTGACGGGAGCCATGCCCCATGATCTCTCTTTTTTCATTGACATGCATGCGTTCGGGCCAGCCGTGTGACAGCCAAATCGGCGGGGTAGGCGTCGGCGTGCACATGATCGTCTCGATGCCGCTATCATACAGCCGGATGATGATTTCTTTGAAAAAACCGATGTCAATTTTTCCTTCTTCAGGTTCCATGACAGACCAGGCAAATTCGCCAATCCGCACAACATTCACGCCAACTTCACGCATGATGTCAATGTCCTGCTGAATCGTCTCTTCATCCCATAATTCCGGATAATAGCAAGCCCCATGATATAGTTTTCTCCTCACATTCTTCACCCTTCTTTGATGATCGATTCTATCAATGGCAGGCCGAGCTCCTTTATGCCTCTTGCCACAAGTTTCGCCATTTCATTTGCGCCTTTTTTTGTAAAATGCGTGTAATCGTTAATCCCTTCTGACACCATAAAATAGGTGTACACCTTTTCCTCGCCCTTCTCAGTAAAGAAAGCAAGGCTTTTCTCCATCAGATCTATGAGCTGGACATTCTCCTCAGCAGCCGTCTGCTTCATGGCAATGCAATAATCAGGAAAATCGTTCAAAAACACGCCGTTTTCGTAGTGAAATCTCGCTACAGGGGTAATGAGAAGCGGATGGGCGCCTTTTTCCCGCGCGCCTGCGATGTACTGTTTTAAATATTGTTTATAGGTAGTATAGGGCTCGGTGTAGCGCTCCGGCTTATTTTTCGATGCGTCATTATGGCCCATCTGCACAAACAGCCAATCATCCGGCTCGATCACATCAAGGATCGCCTGAAGCCTGCCCTCTTCCACAAATGTTTTCGAGCTTCTTCCCCCAATCGCTCTGTTGATTACTAGAATATGCTCCGGCAGATGCGAGCCGAGAAACTGCCCCCAGCCCCCTTGATTTGTGCTGTCTCCATACGTTTGAACAGTCGAATCGCCGGCAAGATAAATATGATTTGCCATTTTTTCATTCCTCCTCGTTTTTTATACGGCTGCTTCTTATCCCTTAGTCCTCTTACAGTGATGCCTCAGCTTTACTGCCCGCTATGTACAGTTCGGGCTTCGGCGGCTTTTTCATCCCTGTACCGAGATAAAAGCTCGTGTGCGGCGGCTGGTTGTAGGCGGTATTCTGCCAGGCGATGCCGAGCCTGTAAACCGGATCGTGCATCAGCGTGTAAAAACGGTGGCGAGTGAGATGTGTCGTTGTATAGATACGGAGTGCGCTGCTGTCTTCCGTTCTCCATATCACTTCTTCCCGCCAGTCCCCGAACAGGTTGGCCTGAAGAACCGGATTTCCTTTCGTGCCATTGTTGGACAGCACGCCGTCCGGCCGAAATATCGTCTTCAGACAGCTGTTTTCAGCATCCCATTTTTCAATCTTTGGCCTGCCAATCGTTCCGTCCCAGTCATGATCAAGCAGTTCTCTGACCAAATCTCCGTCCCACCAGATGGCGAAATTGGCTGAAGCGGGCGCTTTGTCGCTGATTTTTTCTCCTTTGCTCGTAAAAAGCCCATACGACATACCATCATTGCCCGGCGGATCAATTCCCCAGACGAGCGACCCTTTGTAGCTTGGATCAATATGAGCCGCCATGCCCCGGCCAACATCAGTTCCAGCGTGGACGCCCCATAATATCTCACCGGTTCCGGCATCCCGCAGTGACAGTCCGTACGGCTTCGCGGCATCCTCATGCACCTGGAACACCTCAAGCCCTTTTCGTGACGGGTCCAGATCCCCTACATGCATCGCGTCTCCGTGTCCGAGCCCCGTTGAGTACAGGCCGGTTCCGTCATGATCGACCGCCATTGCGCCATAGATGATTTCATCCTTTCCGTCTCCGTCCACATCTGCCACGCTCAAGCTGTGGTTCCCCTGTCCTGCGTACGCTTCATGTCCCGGCTGGTTGGAGTCAAATACCCAGCGTTTTTTGAGCCTTCCGTTTCTGAAATCGTATGCCACGAGCACCGCTCTCGTATAGTAGCCGCGTGCCATTACAAGGCTCGGCCGCTCCACATCCAAGTAAGCGATTCCGGCGAGAAAACGGTCCATCCGGTTTCCATAGCCGTCTCCCCAATCCTCCAGCTTGCCGCGGGGCGGTTCATATTCAACAGTGGTGAGCGCCTCACCGGTTTCTCCTTTAAACACGGTCAAATATTCCGGTCCGGACAGAATTCTGCCCTGTTCGTTCCTAAAATCGGCATGCTCATCACCGATGATATGTCCTTTCCCGTCTGTTGTGCCGTCAGCTGTTTTCATAGTGATTTCTGCTTTTCCGTCACCGTCCAGGTCATACACCATAAATTGCGTATAATGAGCGCCCGCTCTGATGTTTCTGCCGAGGTTGATGCGCCACAAAAAGGTGCCGTCCAGTTTATAGGCATCTATGAGCACCTCCCCGGTATAACCGTCATGAGCGTTGTCTTTTGAATTGGACGGATCCCACTTCAGGATTATTTCATATTCTCCATCCCCATCTACATCTCCGACACTGGCATCATTGGCGCTGTAAGTGTACGGCTTTCCGTCCGGCGTCACACCGCCTTCCGGTTTGGCAAGCGGAACCTCAAGAACATTTTCCTGCCAAACACGTGCTTCCTTGGAAAGCTTTTCTTCCCGTCCTTTATTGACAGCCGCCACTTGATAAACAGAGTCTGCCGTTCCGTTTTGATCAAGAAAATTAGTGCTGTCAGCGATCGGATCGCGGGTGATTCGCTTTCCATCCCGATAAAGGTGAAAAGCCGTCGTCTCATGATCCGTTCCGAGAAAACGCCAGCTGACAAACACGCCCTGTTCTGTCTGTACCGCAATCAAACCTCTGGTCAAGTATTCCATTTGCCTCTTTTTTGGTTTCATTTGATGGGAACGGGCTGCACGCAGCCCGTTCCTTCCCCCTTTCAGTTAAGGCGTATACATATTTGGTTTTGGCTGTTCCGCCATGCCGTCTTCTAAAAAGAAGCTTGTGTGCGGCGGCTGGTTATAGGCGACATTTTGCCAGGCGATGCCAAGCCGGTACACAGGATCATGCATCAGCGTGTACAGCCTGTGCTCAGTCGGAATGGCCGTCGTATAAATGCGGAGCGCACTGCTGTCCTCCGTTCTCCACACCACTTCCTCACGCCAGTCACCAAGCAGGTCAGCCTGAAGTGACGGCGTTGCTTTTGTGCCGTTGTTTGCGGCTGCGCCTGATGCGGTCAGCACATTTTTCGATGCGCCGTTTTGATAATCCCACTTATCAATTCGGTTGCTGTCCAGCTGTTCCCGCAGCAGGTCGCCGTCCCACCAGATGCCGAAGTTGGTCGAGGACGGAGCCCCGCTTCCGATTTTGGCCCCTTTCGCTGAGTAAAGGGAACCGTTGGCCCACACTTCCTGCCCCGGATAACGCGGGTCGATATCAGCAGCCATTCCGCGGCCTACATCCTTGCCGGCATAAACGCCCCAAAGGATTTTTCCGGTTGCCGCATCACGGAAGGATAAGCCGTATTTGGCGTTTTTGTCCTCATGTACCTGAAACACCTCAAGCCCCGGCCGGCTCGGATCAAGATCCCCGGCATGGAGGGCATCCCCATGGCCTAAGCCCGTTGAGTACATGCCTTTGCCGTCATGATCAACAGCCATTGAGCCGAAAATAATCTCATCTTTTCCATCCCCGTCAACGTCCGCAATGCTCAGGTTGTGATTCCCTTGTCCTGCGAACGCTTCATTTCCTGGCTTTGAGGAGTCAAGCGTCCAAAGCTTTGACAGCTTTCCGTCCCTGAAGTTATAAGCGACTAGCATGGTTTTGGCATAATACCCTCTGGTCATGATCAGGCTCGGCCGCTGTCCATCAAGGTAGGCGATGCCGGCGAGAAAACGGTCAACACGGTTGCCGTAGCTGTCTCCCCAATCCGATACATTGCCGCGCGCCGGTTCAAAATTTGCGGTGACAAGTTCTTTCCCGGTTGCCCCCTGGAACACAGTAAGGTATTCCGGTCCTGACAGCACACGCCCCTGTTCATTTCTGTAATCAGCATTGGCATTTCCAATCACTTTTCCAGTGCCATCTTTTGTCCCGTCCGCCGTTTTCATCGCCACTTCCGCTTTTCCGTCACCATCAAGGTCATACACCATAAACTGGGTGTAGTGCGCGCCCGCTCTGATGTTTTTGCCGAGATTGATCCGCCATAGCTTCGTTCCGTCCAGTTTATACGCGTCAATCAGCACGTCACCTGTATAGCCATCCTGCGAGTTGTCTTTTGAGTTAGATGGGTCCCATTTCAGGATTAGCTCGTATTGCCCGTCACCATCCACATCGCCAACACTTGCGTCATTGGCGCTGTAGGTGTAAGTTTCACCTTTTGGTGTCGTGCCGCCAGCCGGTTTATCCAGCGGGACGGAATGATACGGCTGCGCCCATACGGAGGCTTTTTCAGATGCCGCCTGTTCGGTGCCGTTAACGACGGCACGAACCGTATACGTTGAGCCGGCCGATCCGTTTTTATCCACATAGTTCGTGGCTTTGACAGGCGCAGCATTCAGTTTTTGCCCGTCTCTGTACACATTGAACAAAGCAGATGCGTTTTCAGTGCCAAGAAACCGCCAGCTGACAAAAATGCCTCCTTCCGTCTTGACCGCGACAAGCTCCCGGTTCAGCGCTTCCATCTGCCGCGCTGCCCCTTCAGCTTTCACAGGATATACAGAGGCTCCCATCACCAACAAGACCAGCAACGTAACAGTGGTAAACATACGTTTCCTTCGTGTAATCATCAGACAGCTCCTTCTCATTTTTCTGTAAGCGCTTACCTAAATTGGATTTTATGCGCTGTGTGAGCTGTCTTCAATTTCACTTTTTTGCATCTGCCTATTTCAGCCACTGCACTTTTTTGCGTATGTGTCATTTTTTTGTTACCCGGCTTGGTGATGCTGGGCCTCCGTCTTTTGAAATCCCCTAAGAGCAAAAAACATCATCACAAGCCCAAATAAACATGGGCCGTAAAATGGAATCAGGCCGGGAAGCGTATACAGCAAATAAAGGACAAATCCGCACCCGATCAGCATACAGCCGGTCGTCAGCGGGCTCATGGCTCCAAACAGCAGTGCCTGCGGAATATATTTGCGAAGCGGGAGCTGGTAATGCACATAAAGGGGAAACACATACATCAGCGCGATGATATACAATAGCCCTGCAAGCAGCGTGCAGCTTGTTACGGCAAAGGACAGCCAATCCGTACTGGCCGAAAAATAATGATAGTTCGCGGACAATATGAGCAAAAGAGCCGAAAACGCCAATCCGATCGCATTAACTTTGAGAAACTCTTTTTTATAGGTATCAAGAAATAACGGAAATACCGGTACATCCTTTTGCCCCATCAGCCATTTTCTTATCACGGCACACATCGCGGCTGTGCTCGGCGCCCAACCGAAAAGAACGCCGCCCAAAAGGGTAAACAACAGCCACAGCCCGTTGAGCCATGCGATTTTCACCACCACTTCGCATCCTGCATAAAGTGCATCCGTTACGGCCGTCTTCATCTTCTCACCGCTTGATGTACGGCAAAATCTCTGTAAGCGGCTTTCATGGGCGCCATCTGCCGGAACCCGATTTTTCCTTTAGTTAATATAGGCCCGTATGTGTTGCCGTCGTCCATCCACTCAAGAATGGGTAGATCATTGATTGAAAAGCGCACATAGCCTTTGTCTTTAATGAGCTTCATACGATACGGAGAATCAGCGTCGTCTGGAGAAGGCAGCGGATCGGCTCCCATTGCGGCGAGGTGGAAACCGCGGCTTTTTCTTAAATTGCAGGTGCGGAATGCTCTTTCCTCCGGGTATTTTCTGCGGAAATATGACAGGTGGAGAGTGTTGATGTCCCCTGAATGATACTCGGGGTATTTTCCCGTTCTTTTCTGGAGGCTTGGATCAAATAAATCCTCGCCCCCAATCCCTACAGCGGAAAAAAACAGCATACATAGTCCCGGCTGCTCAATCGGGGAGAAATCCCATGTCACTATGATGCCGTCGGGAAAGGTTTCCGGACACCAAAAGACAAAGTGCGCTTCGTCCTGGACATGTGACAGGTGCATGCTGTGATCATCAAATGAGATCTGTCCGCCACCCTCCATCCGCCAGTTCTTCACATCGCTTTCTGACCGGAGCGGATTTCGGTACAGGCACGCGCCTTTCTTATACATGTTCTTTTCCCTCCCGGCTCACAAGATGGTCCTTCAGCGGAAGTCCGAGCTCTTCAATGCCTTCTGCCACAAGCTTCGCAACCTCCATTGCACCTTTTTCCGAAAAATGCGTATTGTCCTCAATGCCGTCCGGATAATTCGGATGTTCATTCGGCTGAAACCAAACGAACAATCGCTTTGACTCCTCAGGACCGTATGCTTCATACAGCACCTTTGTTTTCGCGAGCAGATCAATCACAGGTACATCGAGCTCCTTCGCCAGTGCTTTCATCGCATCGGGATACTCACCGAGTGTATGCTCGATCCGTCCGTTTTCGTCAAAGCGGCGGCGCTGCACCGATGTGACGAAAACAGGATGCGCACCTTTTTCGCGTGCCGCATCTGCAAACAAAGTAAGGAACTTCTGAAATGTGGAGTACGGCTTCGTCCCCCGCGGTTTTTGGTCATTGTGGCCGAATTGAATCAACAAATAATCGCCTTGTGTCATGCCCTCGGCAATTGCTTGAAGCCTCCCTTCCTCCACAAAAGAATTGGTGCTCGCTCCTCCTTTGGCGTGATTGTGCACCACTACCTCTTCAGAAAACAATTGCCCGAATACCTGCCCCCATCCCGCCATCGGCGCTTCATGAGGCGGGCAGTCACTCACAGTGGAATCCCCGGCCAAAAATATGTGAATCGGTTTCTCCATCACATGTTCTCTCCTTTCACGGCGTTTCCTGATACATTTGCCTGAAGACACCCGGCGGCATGCCGACCTGTTTTTTAAAAATCCGGTTGAAGTAATTGTGGCGGTAGCCGACTTCTTCTGACACATCATGAATTTTTTTATTCGTATTGACCAGCAGTTCTTTCGCCTTTTCAATTCTGATCTGGGTCACATAATCGATAAAGTTAATGCCGGTCACTTGCTTAAAAGCCTTGCTTAACGTATATGAATTCATGCCGAACGCATCGGCACAGCTTTCCAATGAAATATCCGCCATATACTGTTCGTGAATCATCGCAATCACACGTTCTACCAGCTGCTTTTGCTGTCTGTTTTTTCTGCCTTCAAGCTTGGAAAGGTAAGGCGTCACCACAATATCCATCAGCCAGGCCGCCGCTTCATTAGGTTCGCGCAATTCTGAAATATCAAGAAGCAGATTCCGATGCTGAAACAGTTCGCTGGGATTAAGACCGGAATGCAAAATATCCTCCTGAATGCGGGAGAACAGCTGAATCAGGGCAGAATGCACATGCCTGTCTATGGCCGCCTTTTCCGCCAGTTCCTTCATACAGCTATTTATCAGTTCCTGGGCTTCCTGTTTTCTTTCCAGCCGGATGGCCTGAACAATCTGTTTTTCCAGCTCAAAAGGGTAATAAGGGGCAGACTGCTTATCCTGCGGGAAGTCGGCCTGCAAATCAATGACCTGATCCCGATTGGCAAACTGCCTGCGGGATTTGCCGCTTTTCACATCCTGAAATAAAGAAGGGATTTCCGTGACACGCTCCGTCTTGCTGCTCAATGTTGCGGTCAGGCATAGTCCGGTTACATCCCCAAATTGGCGTGCCAGCTCCGTTATATACATTTTGAGATCAGAGCTGTTTGTTGTCACCACAAGCACGGTGACAGAAAGCCGGCCGATATCAAGTATGGAGAGCTGAAAAACGCGTTTAGCCGCCAATTCCTCAGCGATATTAGTCAGTGTAAACACAGCGAGCTGTTCATCATCACAACAGAAGATGCTTTTTTCACAGCGGAGCCCTGTCAATTGAAGGTCCAGCACATGAAACTCGTTTTCGCCGATGTTCCAGCCGGCCTCCTCCATCCGAGATCTGAGACTTTCCTCGTTGTCATAGTAAAAATCCCCCTGCAAGAGATGCTGCAAAAAACTCTTTTTCATATGGGGCGTCTGCCGCAGGAGCTGCTCTTGGAGCTTCCGGCTTTCAAGGGATAGATCCTGCCATCTCTTTTCAATCCACTTGAATTCATCCTGCCCGGATGCCTGCCATACTTTCTGCTCTCCACCGGTAAACAAGCCAAGCAAATGCTGGATGGGACGATAGATTTTTTTTGATGCATACCATGTCATGCATACTGCCAAACCGATGCAAATGACAAGCATCGCGATGATTACTTTGGATAAAAACACCATCGGCGCTGTAATGGCAGAAAGAGGCGCCGCTGACACAAAGGTCCATTGCTGATGCATTCGGTTCATTTCTCCAAAGGAGACGGAATACACCTTGCCGCCCCATTCCATCTGAAAATGGCCTTTCTCATTCGGCTGTTTTTTTACCTCATGAAGCAAAGTCTTTTCAAAATCTATTTCCCCCTCATGAAAGAGCACCTCTTGATTTTGATCCAAAAGCAGCGCACTGCCATCAGGATAAGGGGACAAGCTTTGCAGGATCGATGCCATTTCTTTCGGATCAACCGCCAGCATGATCGCGCCGAACGGTTTCTCCGCCGCGCCCGGAATGAGCTGGATCAGCATCGCTTGGTTTCCCGACGGTTTCCAATAAATGCTTTGGTCTGAGGCAAGCAGCGAGCGATACTTGCGAAGCGCCTCCTGTTCTGTCAAAGCGCTGTATTCAGGGCTCAGCACAAGTGGCCGGGGGCTGTTCAGAAAGATGGAAGCCTGCTCGATCAGCGGCTGCTGGTCCCGCAAAAGAAACAGCTTTTTCGTTAATTGATAGGAGAACGTAAAGTCTTTCTCCAAATCCCTCTCGGCCAATCCATTCATCAGTGAAGAATCGTAGGCCATCTGGGTGAGTGCCAGCTCAAGCACGCCCAGCTTCTCATCCATTCGGCTGACCTCACGCGCCACCTGTGCTTCATGCGATCTCTGCAGCTCTTTCTCCACCTTGTCGATCGAAAGAAAGTAGATTGCGCCGCCAGTCAGTAATCCGGGAATACAGGCAATCAGCAAAATGAAGAAAAAGTTTCTTTTAAAATACGTTCCCTTCCAGCGAGAAACCCATTCCTTCTGTTGAGGCTGTTTTTTCATCCCTTTCCCCCCGCCGCTGTCTTTACTGATACACGCGTTTTTTCGTTTTCAACACATCAGCAAGAAACGTCAGCGCAAGTCCCTGCCCCCATCCTTGTATTCGTTTGTAAGGCACCTGTTTGTATCCTTCGGCATTTTTCATGACAGCTGTCCCGGCCGATACCTTGCTGACCCGTCCGTCCTCTTCCACCGCATCCAACATGGCGGCAAGCGATTTCTGCACATATTTTGTATAGAGCTTTCCGCTCGACAGCAGAGCAGAGGCAATGCCGGCCGATGCCGAAACCTCCAGATAAGAATCCGGATCATCCAAAATCGTATGCCACAGCCCTGATTCATCCTGAAGCCGGACAAGCGCGCTCAGCTGGTCTCTGAGCGACCCGTCGATGATCATAAAGGAAGGATGCGTCACCTCAATGAGCGGGAGCGCCTTTGCCATTGTGAGTGCCGCCCAGCCGTTCGCCCTGCCCCAATAAATCCCCGACAGATGATTTTGCGCTTTATTGTCCCAGGCGTGGTAGTACAAATTCGTGACAGGGTCCTGAAGCACATCCTCATGTCCGTGAAACTGGCGCAGGCCGTCTTCAAAATAATCCTCACGCTCCATGACCCGCCCAATTCTCAGCATAAACAGCCCCGCCATCATCAGCGTATCCGCCCATGCTTGCTCAGGAAATACGTATTCAGCCGCATTCACCGTATGCTGAAGGATGCCCTCGCCAAAGCGCGTCGCCTTATGCAGCACATATTCCGCCATCTCGCCCGCTGTTTCCAAATACACCTCATCACCCGTCACCTTGTGGAGGAACAATAGCGTATGCCCGATAGAAACGCCATTGATCGAAAGCGGCGGCAGCCCATCCTCCAGCTGTTCATCCACCCACGTTTTTAGCAGATTGATATATTCCTCGTTTTCCGTCGCCTCGTAGGCCTCCGCCACGCCGTAAAACGCGACGCCGCCCGGCCAATCCCACGCAAAATCCATCTGAAATGTCCGTTTCACGATCCGATCAATGACGGACGCCACCTTTTCTTCATCAAAGATAAGCTGTGCCATCTGCTACACTCCTTTTTATTTTAATCCGGTCGTACTGATGCCCTGAACGATATATTTCTGAAACAAAAAGAATACAAGAATCACAGGCAATAATGAAACGGCCGACATCGCAAACATTGCGCCCCAGTTCGAAGCTGATTCTGTATCGAGAAAAAGCTTCAGCGCAAGTGAAACAGGGTAAAGCTCCGGTTTATTCAAATACAAAAGCGGCTGAATCAGCTCCTCCCACTTCCAATAGAAGGAGAAAATCGCAGACGTCGCGAGCGCCGGGGCAATCAGCGGGAGAATGATCCGCCAAAAGCAGGCAAAGCGCCCGCACCCGTCGATTCGTGCGGCCTCATCCAGCTCCTCGGGAATCGTCCGGATAAACTGGATCATCAGAAAAATAAAAAACGCATGCCCGAAAAATTGCGGAACGACAATCGGTTTAAAGGAATTCAGCCAGTCTAACTTCGCAAACATAATATACTGCGGAATCATCAGCACTTCATGGGGCAGCATTAACGTCCCCATCATGCACGCGAACCAAAACTTTTTACCCTTAAACGGAATACGCGCAAATCCGTACGCAATGACAGCCGATGACAGGACGGCGCCGATTGTTGACAGCCCCACAATAATCGCCGAGTTTTTCATAAAGGTCAGAAACGGCTGCCCCGCAATGCCCTTCCATCCCTCAGCATAGTTACTGAGAATAAAAGGATCGGGAATGAGAGAATGTGAGGTTGTAAAAATACTGGCGCTTTCTTTAAACGAGCTGACAAACAGCCAAATAACCGGGTACAGCAGTAACACCGCCAGCGTTGCCGTAAAAACATGGAACAGTATGCGTTTGGGCCTGACGCGCCCGGTTTTTTTTCTCTCAAAAACCGGGACTTCTCTGACAGGCTGGTTGACCGGCTCCATCCGTCATTCCTCCTTTGACTCGTAATAAACCCAATAGGACGATGTTTTAAACAGTATCAGCGTTATCAGCCCGACAATGATAAGCATGACCCACGCCATCGCCGATGCGTAGCCCATTTGAAAATAGTTAAACGCCCGCTGGAACAAATAGAGCGAATACAGAAGCGTCCCGTCAAGCGGTCCGCCCTCGCCCTTCGATATGATATAGGCAGGTGTAAATGTCATAAATGCTGAAATTGTCTGCATCACAAGATTAAAGAAGATAATCGGTGTGAGGATCGGAAGCGTGATCTTAAAGAAACGCTGCGCCCGATTGGCCCCGTCCACACTTGCCGCTTCCAAATACGTAGACGGAATGTTTTTCAGCCCGGCCAGAAAAATCAGCATTGATGACCCGAACTGCCAAACGGAAAGCAGAATCAATGTCCACAACGCACTTGTCGGGTCCTGATACCAGAGAATTTTTTGATCAATCCCGACAAAAAACAACAGCGCATTGATGACCCCGTCATTGCCAAAAATATTGCGCCACATAATCGCCACAGCCACGCTCCCGCCGATGATCGAAGGCAGATAAAAGAGCGTTCTGTAAATGGCCGTTCCTTTTGCTGCATTGTTTAAGATGACAGCGATAAAAAGCGCGAAGCCGAGGCGGAGCGGAACCCCGGCAAGCACATACGTAAACGTCACCTTCAACGACTGCCAATACTTTTCGTCACCCGTAAACATTTCCTTAAAGTTGTCGAGCCCGATCCATTTCGGCGCCGTAAACAAGTCATAGCTTGTGAAGGACAGAAACAGGGACGCCCCCATCGGAATGACCGTAAAGCATAGGAATCCGATGATAAACGGAGAAATAAAAGCATATCCCGCCAGATTGTCTTTTCTCATACTCCGGCTTTGTTTCATTGCGTCAGCCCCATTTCCCGTCAATTATTCCTCTCTAATATCTCATTGGCCTTTTTCCGGAACGTTTTGGCGGCTTTTTCCGGGGATACCTTCTGATACAGAATCTGATCAGACGTGTCCTTCAGCAGCTTGATGACCTCCGCGCTTCCCACAGGCTCCGGCGGATCGGCTTTGCTGATGTTTTTTGATGCGGTTTCCACATACTTCACAATGTTGGCTTCTTCCTCATTCAGTTTCGGTTTAATCGCATCCGCCACCTTGTCGGATACTGGCACTCCCCGCTCGCCTTTGATCAGCATGTTTGCCTCTTTATTGTTCACGAAGAAATCAATAAATTTGGCAGCCTCTTTTTTATGCTCAGAGCTTTTCGGAATGGAAAACAGCATACTCGGCTTCAGTGTCAGCGCCTTTTCTTTCATTTGCTCCGGCGGCAGATAGAGAGACAGCGGCGAATCTGTCAACCGGGCAAAGCCCAAATATTGATTGGAGTAGTTCCATGTAATCGCTGATTTGCCTTTGACGATAAAATCGTCCTCCATCCCTTTAATCTGTGCGCTTTCATCAGGTGTTGGGGACGTTTTCGCTTTCGCCAGCCTCAGCTGCCGTTCAAAATAATCGACAAACAGCTGATCATCCTGATACGCGAGGCCAGTGCCGTCTTCTTTATAAAAACGTTCACCCTTCGTGCGCAAATAATAAGGAAAGAAAATATCAGGGGGATGCATTCCGTTGGAGCCGTAGACGCCGGCTTTTTCCTGAAGATCATACGCCAGCTTCTCGTAATCCTCCCACGTCCAGTTTTCCTGATTGATAGACACACCGGCTTTTTTCAGCAAATCTTCATTCGCAATCACAGACAGCACGTTGACGCCTAGCGTAAACCCATAGAGCTTATTATCGATTTTTCCGCCCGATAGCATATTCTCGTCGATTGAACTGACATCAATCGTTCCATCCTTTGTATACGGCGTTAAATCTTCCAGCTGGTTCTTCTTTCCGTATTGGGCTAAGTAAGCGGTATCCATTTGGATGACATCAGGAAGCTGGCCGGCGGCAGACATGGGCGCGAGCTTTTTCCAGTAGTCATCCCAGTTCGCAAATTCCGCTTCAATATGGACGTGAGGATTCTTTTTCTCGTAAAGTTCAATTACCTTTGTTGTATAATCATGTCTTGGCTGCCCGCCCCACCATGCGATTCTGAGTGTAACGTCTTCTTTTTTTCCCGAGGCCTCTTCACCCGCTGAACAACCGCTGAAAAAAAAGACGCAGACAAGCGATAACAGCACGTAACAAATCTTCTTCAAACCAATCCCCCCTTTAATGTAAGTGCTTACATTTATTTTAAAGCGTTCAGATGAGGCGAAACACTCAAAAAACAGTGGGGAAAGTCAAAAAAACAGAGATGGCTATCCTGCGGAAGCGCCTCCCTGTTTTCTTCTGAATTCTGACGGTGTCAGACCGGTATATTTTTTAAAAACAAGACTGAAATACTTCGGATTATCACCAAACCCGATTTCTTCAGCAATTTCTGATACACTCGCGTCCCGCCTTATTTTCATCTGCTTCATCGCATGCTCAAGACGCACTCGTGTAACATATTGGGAAAACTTCTCGCCTGTTTCCTGCTTAAATAACTTCCCGAGATAATCAGGATTCATAAACAGCATATCCTTCGCCGCCCATTTTAAGGACAGATTCGGGTTTCCGAGCTCCTCGGCAATAAGCCTGATCATTTTTGAAATCACTGCGCTCCCATGCAGGTCACCAGCCGCTTCAGCTGTGTCCCGAAACAGCTGCCCCGCGTGCCGGAGTTCTCCCGCCTGACTGATAACCATCTTGCGGTCCGCAAAAACCTCCGCCGCCTTTTCAGCGGCGTCCTCCTCTACAGCGAGCACGGTCCATTCTCCGCTGCCGCAAATCGCTGTCAGCGCCGTCCCGAGTGCCTTTCTAGCCGCGGTATCAATAGATTGGCCCCCTTTTAAAATCAAGAGGCGGACCTTTTTTCCGGCAAGTGAAGGCGGCGGAGACAGCTGGGCGACACCGGCGATCAAGCCTTCCAAGTATTGATCGGCAGCAAAGGAACGGATATGATCAAGCTCGTGTATCAGGTGGTCTGTTTTCTTTTTCCGCACATCTTGCCGCTTCAGCTCAGCAATGATTTCCTCAAGCGAGCTGATAATCTGCTGTTCATTGCAGGGCTTCAGCAAATAATGCTTCACCCCATATTTCATAGCTTCCTTTGCGTACTCAAACTCTCCAAACCCGGACAGGACGATAAACTGCACCGACGGGCTGACGGCTGATACCTTTTTGATTAGCTCAAGCCCGTCCATGCCAGGCATTTTGACGTCTGTGATGACGATATGCGGCTGCTTATGTACAATCTTTTCATACGCTTCATGTCCGTTCTGCGCTTTACCGATCAGTGAAGCGCCAAGCGCCTCCCACTCAATGATTCCCGCCATTCCATCAAGGATAATCCTCTCATCATCAGCCAGCAGTATTTTATACATCACACCACCTCATTTCGGCACGGTATTGTGATCACAATCCTCGTTCCCTTTTCATGCTTACTTTGAATACGCAAGCCGTATGGCTCTCCGAATGTCAGGCTGATGCGCTCGCGAATATTCCACAGTCCGATTCCTCTTCCGCCCGTTGCTTCAAGAATCCGTTCATCCATGCCAGGGCCGTTATCTTCGACCGTCATACAGACACAGTCCTTCACCTTTTTCGCCTGAATCCGGATGGCACACGGCCTTGTAAAGGGTTCAAGCGCGTATTGAATCGCATTTTCCGCAAGCGGCTGGAGCGTCAGTTTCGGAATGAGGCAATGCTTGACCTCATCGTCAATATCCAACGTGAAGTTCAGACGCTCTTCAAATCGAAATCGCTGAATGGTCATATAGTGACGTAAAATGTCCGCCTCCTCCTGAATGGTCACGATATCCTTTTTCATATGTATGCTGTTTCGCAGAAGAAAACCGAGCGATTCCACCATTTTTGAGATTTGCTTTTGCTGATTCGCCTTGGCCAGCCAATTGATGGACTCGAGCGTGTTATATAAAAAATGCGGATTGATCTGGGCTTGCAGTGCTTTCAATTCGGTTTCTTTAATAATGAGCTGTTTTTCCACATTTTCTTCCATCAGCTTATTAATCCGTTTCATCATGACAGTAAAATGGCGGTTCAGCATGCCGGCCTCATCCTGTGTATGTTCCGGCAGAGAAAGCGACACACCTGCTTCAATACCGCCGTGCTGTACCGATTTCATCGCGGTCACAAGCTGTTCAATCGGCTCCGTGATGCTGTTGGCGATTTTCCTTCCGAAAAGCAACACCACACAGAAAAAGAGGAGAAAGCATGTGCCGATCACTGTTTTCATAAAGGAAATTTTCGCGAACATCTGATCAAAGGGGATAACGTTATAGTAGCTCCAATTTTGGTAGGATGATTGAAGATAAGAAATAAAGTAACGTTTGCCATTCTTTTTTATCAAGTCATAACCGGGGTGCTTCAGCGTCTCCTTTGCTGCCTCAGGAACATGCGCTGATGCATGTGCCGTATACACCAAATTCCCGCCTTGGTCTGCAATCATGATGTCTCCGACTGAATCGCCCCAATCCTTCGGCACATCACGAATCATCTGTTTGATATTGACTTGGATCAGCACCATGCCCAAGCCGTTCAAACTCAGCTGGTGAAAGGATCTGAT
Source organism: Bacillus stercoris (assembly GCF_029772985.1). Lineage (NCBI taxonomy): Bacteria > Bacillati > Bacillota > Bacilli > Caryophanales > Bacillaceae > Bacillus > Bacillus stercoris. Next base: position 3,579,460 of record NZ_CP121861.1, read on the forward strand.
CTGCCGTGCTGAAATCAGGACAGGATCTGACCCGCCGAGCGTCATCCAAAGATTTCTTCCATTTTTCGCTTTCGCTCGCTTAAACACCTCTTCCTGCTGCAAAAGATCTGAAGAACTGCTTCCGGCTGAATACTCTGCGCCGCGGGCATCAATCAAATGAATGGAGTCGATGTACTTTTCATCGCTGGCATATCCCGCAAGCTGATCCCACAGCTCCTGCTTCATTTGATATTGATCATACGTATCATCCCGATTTTGCATGCTCAGGATGCGCTGAATCTGTTCGTCTGTAATGATTTCATAAGACACATCCTCTATCTTTTTCAGCTCGTCTTCGATCCTTTCAGAAGACATCCGCAACACCTCCGAGGACTTGCGGTAAATCTGCTCATCATACACATGAAAGGCATACTGCACCCCGCTGTATACAAACAGAAAGGATACGGCCATAATCAACGATAGAAACACAAACAGCTTATCCTTAATCATCATCCGCTTGTACCAGCCAGCAATTCTTTTCTTCATGCCGCCTTTTCTTTCTCCTGCCGCTGATCCATTGACCGAAATGCTTTAAAGGACAGCTTCGTTAAGATCAGGCTGAGTAAACTCCCGCTGAAAAACAGCAAAAATGTGACATGAAACAGAACGAGACAAAGCACACCGACAGCGCCCGCCGCCATCAAAAGCGTCACCGCCGGACGGCTGAAGGCAATCAAAAAGCTAATGCTCAGCACCTCTTTGATTTTCACGTCAAAATGAGAGAACACCGGGAACACATACAGCATAACAAACGCGAAAATCAAGCTGATGCTCAGGAACACGTTGACGAGCACAGGCTGATCCATCTGAGCCGCTATCCGCATATCCGCAAACAGAAACAGGGCAGCCGTCACAACGATGAGCCCGATGATCTGTGATGCCCGCCATTCCTTTTTAAACGCCCGAATAAAGACAGAAAACACCGGGGCATCCGCATTCCCCTTCGCCCATTCTCTCGCCACTGTAAACATCGCGGCAGTAGCGGGCATCAGCCCAAACACAACCAGGCCTGCAAGAGAAAACAAAATCCAAAGCACATTCAAATAGGCCAGTCTCATCACCCACGTACAAAAACGATTCAGCCCATTCGTCACACTGTGTATCATCAACATCACCTTCCTGCCATGGAAAACGCTTTCATTTTAAAGTACTATGTATTTCTCCTTTCGAAAGAAAATTCCTGCCGTTCTTAAAAATTCGATATGATGAGAGATATCCGCCGCCTTATCTTTTCCTGTAACGCCGGATGGCTCTATCAATCAAATATCCGGCAATGGCTCCGCAAACAACATTGAATCCAAGCACTCCGAGCGCAGCCCCTTCCCAGCCGCGTACATACACGAGGCTGTACCAGATCAGAAACACACCAAGGACGATCAGCCCGCCCAATATCCATTCCGGCCGGCTTTTGTCAGGAAACTTCATCCGCATCAAAGCAGATACGCCAGTGAACAAACAAGCCGTCACGATCCCTGTCATAAATAAAATTGGCCACAACATCGCCTGCCCTCCCTTTTAGAAAAAGACAAAAAAGCCTCCTTGAAAGGACGCTTATTCTGTCGTAATCTCTTTCTCAAACAAATGATATCCGGATGCATCAGCACCCATGAATTCATATCCCATACGCCGATAAAAGGAATGCAAGGCGTCGTTATCAGCGACACAGTCAAGCCGAATCCGCGTTTTCCCTGGAAAGTGTATGCCCGTCTCCGCCCATTGAAGGACGCGTGCTCCAAGCCCCTGTCCCGCAAACCGGCGGCTTACTGCGAGGCGATGCAAATAAATGGACTCCTCATGCCCATCGTCTCCCCAAAGCGTCCGGTCCCACTCGCTCGGTTCAGGCAGCAGCATCACGACAGCCGCAAGCTCTTCATCTTTTTTAAACACAAACACATGCCCACCTGCAATTGAACCCGTGATATCATGTGTATCGTGGCCTTCCAGCAGTCCGCTCCATTGGTTAGAACCCCGATCCCGGAGCCATTCCGCTGTTCGGACGAGCAATCCAGTAATCGATTCTGCATCCTCATAGACGGCCGGACACGCGTAAAATCCATCTGCAATCGTTTCGTTCTCAATCTTAAAAGCTGACATAAAGGCCTCCCAATCAAAAAGTAAGCTTGCACACACACCTTGATTATAATGCAGACCAAACTGCAAAAACAGACCATTTTCTCTGTATGTAAAAGGGTGTATGAAAGAGAGGCCAATCTGCCTATTAGAAAATCTTCTTTTTATCCCGTTCTTCTTTTAAAATTTCAACCGCTTCCCTGAAGCGCATAGAGTGTACGATTTCACGCTCACGCAAAAAACGCAGGGAATCGTTTAAATCAGGATCATCCGAGATATCAATCAGCCATTGATACGTGGCCCGCGCCTTTTCCTCTGCGGCAATGTCTTCATATAAATCGGCAATCGGATCACCCTTCGCCTGAATATAAGTCGCTGTAAACGGAACTCCCGCCGCATTGTGATAAAATAGCGCGCTGTCATGATTGACGTAATGATCGCCAAGGCCAGCTTCACGCAGCTGCTCCGGTGTGGCGTCTTTTGTCAGCTTATAGACCATGGTCGCAATCATTTCCAAATGGGCAAACTCCTCCGTACCGATATCTGTTAAAAGGCCGATGACCTTATCAGGAATCGTATAACGCTGGTTCAAATAACGGAGAGCCGCGGCCAGCTCGCCGTCCGCTCCGCCATACTGCTCAATCAAATACTTCGCCAGCGTCGGGTTGCACGTACTGACTTTGACAGGGTATTGCAGCTTCTTTTCATACACCCACATTCAGGCATTCCTCCTTATACTTGCCACGGCCATGGCCCTTTGCCCCAATCCCAATCCTCGCCCGCGGGGCTGTTGCCGAATTGCAGAAGCGGCCCGTAAGAGGATTCGAACTGTCTTTTTAAGTGCCTTGAATAGCCGGAATATTGATTGAATTGCTTCAGCGCATCTTCATCATGAGGATGTGTATTTAAATAAAGACTCAGCTCAACAAGCACAAAATCCGCGGCCTGTATTTGCTCAAGCTGACGATAATACTCGGCGTCAACCTTTTTTGCCATGTGCGTCTCCCCCTCGATAAGGGTTTTCATAAAAATCATAGAGATCCTTCCAAAGGGTGCCTTTCCTCAAAGCCTCCATCGGCGAAAACTGCTCCATATGCTCAGGCTGAAAGGTCATATAAAGGTTAGGGGGCGTTCTGTAATATTTCTTCCCTATAGGCGGACAGGGATCAAAACGGCTGTGAAAGGGCGTATATGATTTGACAGGCGTAAACGGCTGCATATCCTTCATTCCGGCTCCTCCTTTCTCAAAAACAATGACCTTAATAGGTATGAGGCAGGAGGCATGATTATGACTGAAACATGACTTAGCTTTTTCAATAAGAAGACCTTCGGCTCTGCCGAAGGTCTTTCTAGACTATTCAGTCCAAAATGAGGTCAGTTCCAATACGCAGCATGAGCAGCTGCAAACTCTGAGAGCGAACGAGGTTCTTTTCCTGTCACACGCTTCACTGTATCCGTTACCCGATGTTCCGCACCATGGCTGATTGCTTCATCTAGCCTCGCCATAAAACTGGCATAATCCGCCGGCAAACCAGCTGCCGCCATCCTATTTTGCAGCTCAGAACGAAAAATGCTGACATGCTTCACCCGGCGTCCCGCGGCAGCACCGATGATCTCTGCCGCTTCGGCATAGCTCAGCGCCTCGGGTCCTGTCAGGATATGATGTGTTTGATGAGGGACGGCATCAGTCAAAGCACGGACGGCTGTTTCTGCGATGTCATCAGCATCAATGAATCCTAGTTTTCCCTCCCCTGAAGCCGTGACGATTCGTCCCTCATTTTGAATCGACATTTGATGCTGGACGTTGATGAAATTTTGCATAAAGTATGAGGGCCGCAGCACCGTCCATTCAGGAAATTCGCGCACTGCCTGGTGAAGCGCGCCAAACACAGGACCGTTCTCGGAGACAACAGACGCACTTTGCATCACTACCCGCTTTACACCAAGACGATTTGCTTCCTTTAAAAAGGGAAGCACATAGGGAGCCGGATCAAGCACACCGACCGGAGCAACAAGATAGATGTCTTTTACTTGTTCTAGGGCAGGCGTATAACTGGAGGCGTCCTTCCAATCAAAATACACATACTCTGCATTTGCAAGCGCGCCCTTTTTTCTGCTTGCAATACGCACCCTGTATCCCAGCTTGATTAAACGGCTGGCGATTCGGCTGCCGACTGTCTTAGGTCCCGCCCGTGATTAAAATCGGATTCTGTTTCATCATTTCCCACTCTCCTCTGTTTGCAAAAATGATCCTCCAAAGGCCGCTTTTACAACAAGCGGATTCCAATAATCCCTATAACGCACAATGCGGCCGTCTCTCGTTTCGATGACACTGATATAGCTTTGGCGATAAGGCAGTCCAGTCTCAATCACATGGCCGTCACATTGAAATTCCGCAATTATCGTATTCGAGTCCGCGGAACGGTACACTGTCGGAGTGGTAAATGAAGAAAGATGGATCTGCTTAGGATAATCCTTAATATAGTTGTAAATGGCCGCTTTTCCTTCTATTTTTTTTGGTGATCCCTCCGGCGCATAAGGAAACTCAAATACAGCATTCTCATCCCAAAGCTCCATCCAGCTCTTCATGTCCTTCTCAAGCATATAAGCCATAAACTTTCTCAATGTTTCACATGCTTTTTCAAATTCATTCATCAACATTCATCATCACCTCTTTTTTTATTTCCAGACCATTCAGTCCAAAAAATGCACACATGGGCAAAGCATTCTTTACCACATGTTAATCAAGCACTGATAAACTCACGTCTACATGGTCCTGAAGCCGATCCATATCAGCCGTCACTTTCGCAACAAATGTCAGAGACAGCCTGCTTTGATTCAGGTACCGGGCAAGCGCAGATATATCAGTATCTTCGCCATTCAATTCTCCTTGATCCTTCGCCCTTAAAAGCGCCTGATAAAAAGCGTCTTCAAGCTGCTTGGATTGTCTGTCAAAATACCTGGCAAGCTCAGGGTCATGCGGAATCTGTTCAATCGCGCTGTTAATGATATAGCACGCCTTCGCCCGTTCCGGATCCCTCAGGGCATTGACACCCTCCTGAAAAATTTCACGAATGGCTTCCTTTACAAATCCTGGCGCTTCAAGCCTTTCCATAACGGCAGTGTTTTTTCCTTCAAGATACGATTTCACAGCGGACAAAAACAAATCACGTTTCGTTCCATACGTATCATACAAGCTCTGGCGGGCAATGCCTAAATGAGAAAGCAGTTCCTGAAGAGACGTTCCTTCGTAGCCATACTCTCCGAAAACCTCTATCGCCCTGTGAAGAACAAGCGCCGTATCAAATTCTTTATTCCTCCCCAAAAAACGATCACCCCCTGAAACAAATGTTACCATTTTCCGGACTGAACAGTCAAGAAAAAATAAAAAACACTCTTGATCTGCAAGAGTGTCCTCTTTTTTCCATCATCTTTTTTATTTAAAGCCGTCTTTTCCCCAATGGCCCATATGGTGGTGATGGTGGCCATAATGACCATCATGATGATGGTGGTGATTATCCTTACCAACATGATGATGGTGGTGATGAAGATTATCTTTTCCATCATGGTGATGGTGATAATAGTGATGATGTCCATCGTTTTCATGGTGCATGCCCGGATAGCTTACAGCTCCCGGAGAGCCTCCATAACCGCCGCTTGGGTAACCGCCGCCATACGCGCCATATCCCGGATAGCCGCCGACTCCTCCATGCATCCCATAGCCTGGATACCCCCCAGACATGCCGTAGCCCGGGTAGCCTCCAGACATCCCATAACCTGGGTAACCCCCATACATGCCGCCGTAGCCTGGGTAGCCTCCGTACATCCCATAGCCCGGATAGCCTAGTCCTCCATACATGCCAAACCCGGGACGGCCAATGCCGTAGCCTGGAAAAGCGCCAAAACCAGGTCCGCCATAGATCTGTCTTGTATCAGTATCAGTCATATTCACTCTCTCCTTCACTTAGGTTACAGTCCAGAGTATGAGAATATCTTACAGATCGTATAGGCAGCCGCCTACATACAGCTAAAACAATTTCTAGGACAAAAAAAGAAAGCAGGCTATAACAGCCTGCTCACTCCTTACTCGCCTAAATCAACGTTATGATACACCTGCTGAACGTCTTCCAAATCCTCTAAGGCATCAATCAGTTTTTCAAACTGTTCCTTCGCATCATCCGGAAGCGTGACTTCGCTTTGCGCAAGCATTGTCAGCTCCGCTACTGTAAATTCCTCAACGCCCGCGTTTTTAAACGCCTCCTGCACTGCATGGAATTGATCCGGCTCCGCATAGACGATCACACTGTCATCCTCTTCCAAAATGTCACGGACATCGACATCCGCTTCCATCAGAATTTCAAGCGCTTCATCAGCCGTTTTGCCTTCCACACCAATAACAGCCGTTGCGTCAAACATGTAAGCAACAGATCCGCTCACACCCATGTTTCCGCCGTTTTTCCCGAACGCCGCACGCACTTCCGGCGCCGTACGGTTTACATTATTCGTCAGCGCATCAACGATAATCATTGATCCGTTCGGCCCGAAGCCCTCATAACGAAGCTCATCGTAATTCTCTTCCGCTCCGCCCTTCGCCTTCTCGATCGCCCGTTCAATGATGTTTTTCGGTACGCTGTAAGTCTTCGCGCGCTCAAGCACAACCTTCAGCGCCTGGTTAGATTCCGGATCAGGCTCTCCCTGCTTCGCCGCCACGTAAATCTCACGGCCAAACTTCGCATAAATCCGACTCGTATTCGCGTCCTTAGACGCCTTCTTCTCTTTAATATTGTTCCACTTACGGCCCATGATGTTCCACTCTCTTTCATATATATCAATCTAAATGCTGTTATTCACTTTATCCATTATACCTCAAATGGTTTGGTTGTTTCGAGTGTCTTGCGTTAGAAATAGAAGGAATGCCGCGGTGGGAAAATCGAACGTCTTCAGTAAAGCAAGAAAAAGCCCTAGCTAAGGGCTTTCTTCTGATCACTGAGTTTGTAAGGGGAATGATCAATATACGTCGTATTTCGATCTGTTGATTCCTTAACGCCGCCCGAGTTTGTCAGGAATGGAAACGACATGCTTCCGAAAACTAGAGTAACAGCCAGACACATTATCACTTTTTTCTTAATAGGCATATAAACACTCTCCTTTTAAAATATCTTCTTGAGCTTTCAGCACTTTCCGATAAAACACAGCAGCTTGTTCAAAGTGACAGCTGCTTTCAAACACAGCGGCAGCACTCCGGGCACATGCTTCAATGTACGCGTGCAGGTTCTTTTTTTCGAAATAGCTTAAAAGATCATGAATTTTCCGTTCATCAACAGTCTCCTTGTACACGGCCTCTAAGAACAGAAACAATTCTTTATAACATTTGTGAGAACGTGCTGTGATACGGTTCAGCCCTTCTTCTATGAAATGAAACGCTTTCTGTGTCTGGCCCGCTTTACATAATGTCCAGCTTAACCCAAACAAGATTTTCGGAAGCAGATCAGGCACTTTCTCTCTGCTCACTTTCGCCGCTTTTTGGAAATGTTCTACAGCCATCTGATCGTCTCCTGATCTGTCATAGCTGTTCGCGATGTTCAATAGAGAAATGGCGATAAACCGATCGTTTTGAATGTCCATTGCCAATTTCAGCGCCGCTTCTAAATGCGGGAGCGCTTTGCCATAGTGTTTGAAATCATCATAATTTCCGGCGATCACAAACAAGCTTTGTATGGTTCTAATGCTGTATAAGGGATGGTTTTGATAAATGTCTAAGGCTTGAAGAATATGATGCATCGACACATGGGTTTGCTTCATGTGATAATACGCTTCCGCCAATTTAAAATGGAATTCCGCTTTCTCAATTTCATCAGACACAACCGGCAGTTCTTTCTCCGCCTCGCGATAAAACCCGATTGCTTCAACATATTCTTTTTGATCAAATTCATACATGCCGCGGAAAAACAAAGAGTAGTATTTCAAAAGGCCTGTGAGTTTTTTCTGAGGGGTCTCAATCGTTTCAAGAAGCTCTGTCACGGTAGGGCGATTCCCGTAAGGTTGTCCCGGCTCCAAATAATCCAGCATCAGCTGGTGCCGAAAACACATCAGAGAATAATAGATCAGCAAATCCTGATCCTCTTCCATCTTCTGAATGTCCTGCTCAACCTCCGCTTTCAGAACCTCAGCATCCGGAACACTGAACTGGCGAATCATTTTATACCATTCATTAATCTTAACACCTACACGCGAAGACGGTATGGCTTGACTCAACGGCTTCCCTCCTTCTCTATGAGATATGTCATATTCTATCAATCCCAAATTTTGAAAACAATATAGAAGGAAGAAATTGTTTTTTCATCCTGTCAATTTGTTTTTCTCCGCAAAAAAGACCCTTTACACAAGGGTCTTTGTCATTCTATTTCATATACGTATTCACGAGCTCGTAACAGCGCTCTTTCGTCTGTTTGGCAAGCTCTTCTGTTTGGACGACTCGGGATAATGAACCGCCGCCCTCCTCATCATATCGTTTCGTGGCCGTAGCATCCCTATCCTTTATCCATTGGCGCTGTTTCACTTTTAATGCCGCCATGTCTGAAGCAGGAAGCTGTTTCTGCAGCACGCCGTATATCTCGTTTAGCAATCCGTCCCACATTTGATAATTGTAGCCGTAATCCTCAATCATCTGATAATCACTTTGATAGTCATTGTGCTTTTCTTTCTGTTCCGTCGCTGACAATTTGGCAACATAATCTGCTTTTGTACTTCCCGTTGTCTGCTCACTGCTCTGTGTATCCGCGTTATCTGATGACTCGGTTTCCTCAGCCGTTTGAACTTTTTCTTGCTCCGGAGCCTCAGTCTCGTCTTCATTATCACTCACTATACTGGTACCTTTGAACTGATCGCCGCCTGTCTTTCTCCATTTGAACTTTTCACATTGAAAAGATAAGCTGTTCCGCCGGCAGCCTTCGATTCATAGGACTTCACAAATTCCGCCGTTTCACCGTTTCTAGACAGAATCGTTTTCGCTTCTTCTTTTGTCAGCTTGATATCATCCCCTTGAAGCGACTTACTGTCCCATTTGTTGATCTTCCAATCGCCATCTTCCTTCACCAATTCAAACGTCCATAACGTGCCCATATTGTTTAACTCTGTTGCCGGGTCTATTGATGAAGCCTCTATCTTATTCTTGTCCTGTTCATAAGTAAAACGTACATCGAAATCAGTGCCGGGGTGAAAAGGAGCATCACACTCGCAAAAGTACTCTCCGGCCAAATCCTTTAAGGTCTGATCTGCAAACGTTTCTGTTGCATAAGGCAGCACACTAGGCCGCAGCTTGCTGAAATCCGCCTTGTTTGCCGTGCTCCAGCCGTTTTCCTTTCCCGCTTTATCAAATGCATTGAAGATCGAATCTATATCGTTTTCCAAAGCTGATTTTACTTCCTGCTCCGTCAGCTTCGCAACGCTCGCCTTCTTCACGGCTTGCTTTTCTTGATCCTTATCAGAAGATCCGCTATTAGAACACGCCGATAATAGGAATAGTATCGATAAAAGCATCGCAACTAATTTATAACTCATTGTCTCTCTCACCCTTCTGCTCTCTCATGGTAGCTTTCTTATTTCATAGTTTTTGTAGGTTTGCAAATCTAAAATCAGATACCTAAACTATAGAACAATATATTTAAATAAACCTTAGCAGAGAATCAAAATCAAAATGGTAACTAAGGAATCATAATATAACAAAAAAAGCTCTCCTTCTTAAAAAGGAGAGCTTTTTCTTCATCTAGTCCATTTACTAGAATATACTGTTTGCATATAGTCTGAATGATCCCAATTATTATAAAGTTTTAGTTTCACTCTAGTCGATGCAGATTTTTTTGCAATATTTGTGAATGTAACATTTAGTTTTTTACCGTATGATGCATTTCCAGAAGCTGTATCAATTGTTTTCCAAGAACCATTTGTATAACGTTGCAAATATAATTTGCAATAAGCAGCACTTTCCCAAGTTCCTGTTCTCCCCATTTCAACTGTAGCATAAACATTTTTATAGTTTTCTGATGTGTGAATGTAGGATTTTGATGTAAATGTAAAGCTCGTAGTTTTACTAACAGCCTTAGCAGACTGACCTGACCCAATGAATACTAGTCCAAATGCCATTACACCCGCAAGAGCTAATGTCATCAACTGATTTACTCTTTTCACTATCAAATACCTCCATCAATTAAAATTGTATAATACAGGACTTATATACATTATAAACCATAAAAACTAGAATTAAAATATATTTTCAAATTATATTCCTAGTAAATGCTTTCAATCTGAAGTTTTAATAAATTCTATTATTAAACAAAAGGACATTTGTAATTTACTCACCTCGTTACATATGAGTTGATTCAAGATTATAGCTATGAAGTCTAATCAACCACAACAAAATCCTGAACCTTCACCTGTTCCTCAGGCAAATCAAACTGATAAAGCATCTCCTTAGAATGGATATCAAACACACCCACATACCCGCCGATGCCCTTTTTATGCTCTTCCTGGGCGACAATATACAATAGATTCCCCTTAAACTTCGCCTCCATATAAGGGAAATTCAAACTATATGTATGAAAAGAAAATTCCTTCCCATACTCCAGCAAGTTCGCCTCACCCTCTTTGTCCTCGTACGTAACGTAAAAACTGCCGCTTTCTTTGTCATAATACACAGTATCTGCATATTCAAGATCTTCAGGATACGCAATATATGTCGCCTTCCATGTCCCTTTTTCAATCACAGTCAATTCATGCTCCGAGCTCGCAACAATAAATTCCTTCGAGTCTGCGAATTGATCAGCGTATGAGGCTAAACTCAGGGTCTCAATCATTTCCTCTGTTTTTCTGTCAATCACGTAAATAGCCATGCTTTGAATGATATAAATATAGTTCTCATCACTGGCCCCCATCGTGACAAGTGAAGGCAAGGTAAGGGTATATTCCTTTTTCGTTTTTCTGTCGTTTATGTGGATCTCATTTCCCGTCGTATCAACATTATAGGCCTTAACAGAGACATCCTTCCCCTCATGCCAAAACGCAAATGGATCTGAAAGCGGATGCTCTTTGATCGCATCCTTCTCCAGCGTGTAGTAAAAAGGCTCGTGTTCCGCCAATAATACAAGGTCTGTTGATGCATAAGATTTCGTTTGAATATAAGGCACATCCGCCACCTTAAACTTACGCCTGTTAAACCGTTCGCCTGTTGAGGTTGAAAGCAGCGTGCTTTCTTTTATGAAAAGATTGGAGTAGATAAAAAAGATCCGGTCTTCTTCGGGGTGAATGGTGGAAGATTGGACAGGATACGTGTTCTTATTTTGAGAGTAAATATATACAGCCAACATAAAAACACTTGCGAACAAGCCCAATAGTATAAAACGCTTTTTCACACAAACAACTCCCAGTAAATGTTTGAAAACTCTATATCATTTTCAACACGCCCTGTACATATCCCTTGTAACCCAATAAAAAAGAACTTCTCAATGGAAGTTCTCACTTTTTCTCATAGGATTGTTTGATCAATCCCATGATATATTCAATGTGTTCATCATCTTTTATGAAAATCTCATAGTCGCCATTTCCCCAGTGGCCGGTCTCAGAGACATCGCGCATTCTCTCCTCAGGATCATGCAATTCTCCCTTTTTCATATTCACCCACAGCTTAAGTCCACTTTTTAAAAGTAGAATATCAACGAAGTTTCGCTTATTAGATGTAAACGCAATATAAAGCTTTGTCGGTTTGATTGAAATATGATCGTCTAAATTAAAAATGAATTCCTTTAGCTGCTGATAAAGCTCTATGATGTCAAACGGTTTATCTGCAAGATGATCCTCTTCAGAAAACACTTTAATTTCTTTGCTGACCTCTTGAATGGTCTCACTTTGCCGTGAAATGGTCTTAATCGACTCGGAGACGCCATCAGCCTTCATTTGATTCAACTGGATCAGATCATTTTCGTACCTTTTAATCTCCCACAATTCAATTGGCAGATCTTTAAAATGGATCGATTGCTTTTGATACACCGTAAATACAGGTGAGATAAAAATGACCTTCGACTGCGACCAGTCTACATCATCCCGCTTTAACGGAAGATCATGATTTTCATTGTACTCAAGAATGAAATCTGCTTTATGATTGAGCATTGCCGCTAAGTAGGCGTAGCCCTGATCAACAACACTGAAGTTTTTCGTATTTTTATACTCGATAATCACAAAAGATTTAGTCTCAGCATCAAACGCTAACGTATCAATGCGGAAATTACTGATTCTGAATTCAGATTTCACAAACCCTAGCCCCAACATTTTCTGAAGATTGGCTTCACATAAATCCTGAATCTCTTTTTCTTTTTTAAACGGTTTCTCGCGAATATCTTCGATTTGATTTTGATTGTTTACTTTATAGAGATACATGCTGGACCCCTTTTATTTTACTAGTTCCATTAAGGTTTCTAAGGATAGACTCGAAACCGGATTTTGCGTTTTTGTTTTCAGCGTACCGCCAATCAAATAAGAATAGTCTCGGCACTCTGCCAATTGAAACCGGACTCTATTGTTCGTTTTAGTGATTTTGGCTGGTTCATCAGATTCCCAAGCGTCAACGATCTTGTAAACATTTAAAATCACACCGCTCCGAACAACAATTGCCCGTTTACATTCCTTTGCTCTGGACAATTTCATATCCCAGTTCCCGCAAGCGCGGTTCGTTAGCGTGTCGCCTTTTTGAATATCCTTGATCTTTATGATTAAGAAATCTTTATCCAAATGAGCTCTTCCCCTTTTTATTGATCTATCATTATCTTATCAAAACCGTGCACTTAGACACATGCCAAATGACTCATTTTTCCACCAAAACACGTTCTCACCCCCACCCTCATCCCGCTCCGTGGTAAAATTTTGATATTGAGCGAACAAAAGAAGGGAAATGGTCATGAAAGTATTTGAAGCGAAAACACTGCTTTCGGAAGCGACAGACCGTGCAAAAGAGTACAAAGAACTAAGAACGCAAATGGTCAACTTGAGAAAAGCGTTAAAAAGCGTCGCTGATCTCAGTGACAGCGAATTCTCAGGAAAAGGCGCCAGCAACATCAAAGCATTCTATCACGACCACGTCGGCGTCACCGACCAATGGATCGACTACATTGATATGAAAATCGCATTTTTCAACAGCATCGCCGGAGCCGCCGAAGACAAAGGCCTCTCAGACGCATACATCGAAGAATCCTTCCTGGAGCACGAACTGGCAAATGCCCATAAAAAATCAAAATCCATCATGTCCGAACAGAAAAAAGCGATGAAAGACATCCTGAACGATATCGACGACATCCTCCCGCTCGACCTGTTTTCAACAGAAACCTTCAAAGACGAGCTGGCCGATGCCAACGACAAACGCAAAAAAACACTGGATAAATTGGACGCCTTGGACGAAGACCTGAAAACAGAATACGCCCTGTCAGAACCAAACGAACAATTCATCAAATCCGACTTCCAAAAGCTCCAAGAAGCAACGGGCAAAGGCAAAAACGCCACACCCATCCACTACAACGCCAAGGCGTACCGTGAGAGTGACATACATAAGAAAAAAGGCGACATTGAAAAGCGGACTGAGGCTTACTTGAAGATTAAAAAAGAGGAAGCGAAGGAACGCGAGATTGAAAAATTGAAGAAAAAGCTTGCGGATGGGGTATCTGACCCTGATGAATATTTAGAAATTGCGAAGAAGATTGGGTATGAGAACCTTGAGCCTGCACAGTTACAGTATGTGGTGCAGCTTGAGCAAGCAAAACAGCTCGAAGAAGTTGGTGAAACCACATGGGAAGTTCTGAAAGGAGTTGGAGTCGGTCTCTACGATGTCGCTAAGGATACTGTGACTGGTGTTAAAGATTTAGCTGTCGGAGCGTGGGAGTTTTCCCAGCTCTCCGAAGAACAAAAATTAGCCAAAACAATTTCAACTGTATTGAAGACACCTTCTTATGCAAAAATCATATGGACAAACATAGCAGATTCATGGAATGATAAAATGGTTAACGGTGATGCATACTCACGATCTCATTATATTACCTATGTAGTCGGGAGCCTCGTCGGACTAAAAGGTGCTGGCTCTGTTGTGAAAGTAACAAGTAAACTTGGTAAAGCAGGTGCTGCCAAAATCGATAAAGTGCTTAAAGCTGGAGAAAAAGCTACTACTAAACATGTAAAGACAGGAATCCAGAAAACAAAAGATTTCAGCAGTGCTTTAAAAGGTAAAAATCAAGTCGCTTTTGCAGGGATTGCTCAGGATATTGAGAATACGCATAATGTAAAGAATACATCGCTTCTGAAAAAAGAAATTGAAGAACAGAAATCAAATGCATTGCAAAAAACTGAAAGAAAAACACAGAACATAAAGAAACCTAGAAAAACAATAATTCCTACAGTAAAAAGTGGTGAATTTAATAATTGGTTCAACTCATTAACAACGAAGCAACTTGATGAGCTTTGGACAGATAAGAAAGTTAGAAGAGCAATTGAAAGACAATTGAGAGCACCCGGCGGCATGCACGAATGGCATTTAGTTTCTCGGGCCCCTACTTTCAAACATTGGGGAGTTACAGCTGAACAAATTAGAGATTTAAGAACTGCCATAAACAAAGTCGAGTTTGTGAATCCAGTTGGTAAACACGGAGGATTGGGTTCAACCGCTGCTCATAATGAATTGCTAGGAATTATTGATTCATCCTTAAACTATAATATGTTTGTCCGAAGATTAAATAATTGGGCGAACTATAGGCTAAAAGGTGGAGCGGCAGCACTGCCAGAAGGATTAAGGACTAAATAATAGGAGGTTAATATGGAACGTCAAAATTTCGTATCATTGTGGATTGGAAGTATAAATGATGATGAATCATTAAGTAAATATGTTGAATTAGATTACAATGAGGATGAAGGTGATTTTCTTCCTTCCCAATTTTTAATTGATTTTGATATAGATATAGATGAATTAGATGAAGATTTTATAGAAAAAGTTGCACATGAAAAAAATTGTAATAATTTATCTGAACTAATTGGCGGCTGTTCGTACGATAGTGTCATCTTACCTCGATTTGAGAACATAGTAGGTACCGCAATTCCTGAACACATCAATGCTGCTGTTCTTTTATATAATTTTGAATATGACGGCAGGGAGAAAGAAATAAACGATAAAAACTATTCATTTAAATTTATTGGTGCAGTATCCTATGTTTAAGTAAAAAATTCTAAATAAATATGAAGCCCTCTTACTCGAGGGCTTTATTTTTATCTCATCTCACTTTATAAAAGGAGCATCACCTTGACAGTAAGAAAAGAAATAATAAAGCAAATAAATTTAACAATCACCGTAATAAAAACAATTAATCAAAAGAATCCAACTCCAATGATGAAAAACATATTAAAAAGATATGAAGAGGCAAAAGAATTTATCCAACATTCAGAGGAACAATTCGAATAAGACCTCTCTAAAGTTTTAAAAATAAACTAGATACTCTGACAAGAGCAAACCTAGAATCAGATAGCGACTACATGAATCCGATGCTCAAAGAAATGCATAAGACAGAAAAACTGCTAAAAGAGTATGACGAAACGACTACTCAGTCGTAATAACCGCAATCCTAACTTCACGAATTGAGTTTCCGCTAACCTTCACAAAACCAAATATAACGCGAAACACCCAAACTGCCATTTGCGGACTGCACCGAAAATTTTTTTTGCGGTTGCTCAACCCCTTCCTATTAAATTTCAGTATTGATAAAATTTACATAATTAGTGAGAAGAGGAAGGGTGAGAAGTTTGGGCAAGATTTCGTCTCCGCACATTGGGATGAAAATTAATGAGTGGAACCGGCATATTCAAAAGTTTAATGTGACAGATGCTGAAATGCTTAAAGCTGAGATCGAACGGGACATTGACATTATGGAAGAAGACCAAGACCTCTTGATTTACTATCAGCTCATTGCATTTCGCCATCAGCTTATGATTGACTATGTGATTCCATCTGAAGGAAAACAAATGAAGTTGTCAGAATATTTAAAGAGAATTGAAGGCAACAACAGGAAGATGGAGAAACTAGTTGAATATTACTATTACTTTTTTCAGGGAATGTATGAATTTAAACAAGGCAATTTCTTGACTGCTATTACACTCTATCAAAAAGCAGAAAACACAATTCCCTATATTTCAGATGAAATTGAGCGGGCGGAATTTTATTTTAAAATGGCTGAAGTGTTTTATCATATGAAACAAACCCACGTATCCATGCACTATTCTTCTCAGGCGTATAACATCTATAAAACGCACGATCTTTACTCAGTCCGCCGCATACAATGCCATTTTGTGATCGCAGGTAACTACGACGATTTAGAAAGTCATGAAAAGGCACTCCCTCACCTCGAGCAGGCACTAAAAGGCGCACGGCTGCTTGAAAGCAAAAACAAGCGGATTTACGGCCAAGCTTTATTCAATATCGGAAATTGTTATCTTAAAATGGGCGAATTGACGAAAGCAGCAAAATACATGGAGCAATCGATACTCCAATTCAAAAAATCAAATTTCAACAACTTGACACAAGCTTATCACGATTTAGCCTTAATTTATTTTCTTCAACATAAACAAGACCAGGCAATGGATTGTTTCAGAAAAGGCGTACGCTTCGCATGTAAATTCGACAATGGCCTATTTAAAATCATGTTCGAAGGATTGCAGGCGCTGTTTATCAAAAAAGGAGAAACGTCCATTTTATTAAATGTTTTCAACAAATTAGAGACATCCCAAGGTTATCCTTATATGGAAGAGTTGGCATTATTAGCCGCAAAGTTTTATACTGAAATTGGGCAGATGGATGATTCTGTTATCTGTTTCAAAAAGATGGTTCATGCCCGCAAACAAATTCAGAGAGGGGATTGTTTGTATGAAATTTAAACTGACTTTGTGCGCTGTAATTGCTTTGATCGGTGTAAGCTTTATCAGTTCTTCCTTAGGAAATGAAGTAAACGTGGCATCCAGAAACATGACAAGCAAAGCTGCAAACGATTCAACGAACTCCCTAGCAGACAAAGCCATCTTTGACAAGGAAATGACGATTGCAGAAAACGGAACGCTTGGTTAAGAACAAGACGCAGCTGAGGCTGCGTCTTGTTTTCTAAACTGTTAGATAATTCAATTTTCCTTATTTTATACTATCATTTTCAACTAAGCTTACTTTCAATAAATGATATCATCTTTAAAGCTTCTTTATATAGAAAATATATTTCCTCACTAGTCTGTTCAATATAAAAAGTAGCCATATTCTGGTGAACAAGTTGATTTCTTAGGTTCCCCAAAGTTAAAAATGCTTTAACTGATTGATCTAACTCTTGTTCTTTTATATCTTTAACAGCCTGTTTTTTGAATTCTTCCCCAAAAAGACCGAGAAACTTGTTGATATTACTTTTTTCCCAGTCAAAGTAGCTATGGTACTGTCTACTAATAGCCTTGTTTTTTAGAAATGCAACAATTTCTGGGTTGTTTCCTGCCTTTACATTAAAAAAATTCATTAATAATTCTGTAATACTTGTCTCAAAAAAACTAGCTGCGGATACAAGTAAAACTTTCTTTAACTTATTGTCCATATCTTGCTGAAAAGAAACTTCTTTTTGCATCTCTAGATACTTTAATAAATTATAATTTTGTTTATAAACTGCATCGACTATAGTTTCTTTCATCAGTCCTCACCCTTAAGATTCACCATTTAGAATGTTATCTGCAATTGACAACCTCTTCTGAACTATATCTCTTCTGGCGGTGCTATGATGTGTTGCATTTATGAAATCACTATTACTTTTTAATCTTTTAACAGAATCAGGATTAATAGTACGACTTACCAACTCTTGATCTTCGACATAAGGTGCGCAAGTTGCTTTAAAAATTGCTTCAAAAATTGATATATTGAACTTTCCAGTTTTTGTGTTGAAGCAATCTGTATCTAGTTCACAAGTAGCTTCCAAAAACGATTTAAATAACTTTTCTAAATAATCGACTTTAGCATTATCAAAATTTTTAGCTTCACGTGCAAAACTGTTCAAAAACTTAACCATAGATGGTCTATAATTATCACCATTTAATAAAATACCAAATCCTCTTAATAATATTTCAATATCACGCATTCTTAAATCTGGGTTCTCTTTTCCTAATAATTGTCTCCATCGTGGGATTTGATTAAGATTCCTTAACATAATATCAAAATTAGAATAATACAAACTAGAACGAATCTCTTGTGTATTGAGGTTTTGTCCCCCAGAGTTTAAACGATTGAATATTTCAAAGATTGAAGAGTCATCATCGTGTTGATTCTGTTTAATAATAATATTTCTAATAGTACGCAGATCAAATGTAGGTTTATATTCACCAAGAGTAGAGTATGTCAACTTATTTAAAGGATGCTCGACACCTTCTCTAACTTCAGGTAACTTTAATTTAAACGGTACAAAGTAATCATTGTTAGATAATATATCATCTGGAATTTTCCCAGTCTCCTCGAATATTTCTCTTAATCCACTTCTTACATCTTTTTTAGGGAATCTGCCTTTTATAAAATAGTATATTGACATTAAACGCTGTTGACCATCTATAACCAAAAACTTATTTCTCAACCGTTCATATAGAAATATTTGCGGTATAGGTAAACCTATTATTATTGATTCAATTAATTTAGATGCTCGATTTTGATCCCATACATAATTTCTTTGAAAACCTGGAATCTTTACTACTCCTGATTCTATAAAATCAAATAACGTCTTAATATTAAAATCGTTTGGAGAAGCTGTTATATCAAATTCTTCAAACGATTCTCCTGATTCACTTTGTTCATCTAATTCTTCTGGCTCGATCCAATCTTCATTTTGATCTCGTAACATAAGAAAACCTCCTCTATAAATAAATAATTATAGTTATCCTATTAAACCAAAAGTTGGCTCCATGAAACTATCTAAGAATTTTTCGGTTATTCCTTGAATCTTTCTACGCTGACATAGCGAATATAACTCTTCTACTGCAGAATATGGGAAGTACCTTACATCCAAAGAATGGAATTGAGAACGATTTGCCTCTTTGAAAACCTTGTTCCTGTCTTCATCAGGTGCTACAATTACATACCTAGTAAGAAAAGATGGGATTGCATTTTGCAAATCTTTCATTCTAGTAAGACCGCTTCTGACTCCAGTACTGTGTTCCACCTCCATTACTGCTGGCATTAAATTACCATTTTTAAACCATATACAATCTATAAACTTAGCTGCGTTATAAGCTTCTTCAAATGCTGAGATTAATTGCTCATCACGTAACGATCTTATTACGCTGTCCATTTCTCCAACTGGTTTATTATTATATATTACTCCTTTATCATTCTGAGCAATCCAAGTCCGAAACCCCAATTGTTGACCTATTTTAATTAAAGCTACTTGAATTTGTGAATGTCTTCTTTGTAAATTAATATCCAGCTCTGTATCTATAACTTCTTCCGGTAAAAACACTCTATCATAGAAAACGTCTACATTTGGAACTTCCGAAACTACAATATCTGTTTCTGTTTTATACATTTGACCTGATGCATGAGGGTTTTCAGGACACCACATAAGATGTTTATGTCCTTTTTTGATGATAGATTTACTTCTAATACTTTCAATTCTTCCTGGATAACAGTAATAAAATTGAGGAGTATGTGCAATTAGCGTTTCTAAAACTGATCGTGTATTATAACTTCCACCTAATATGCGGTCAATGTTAATAGGCTGGTTTGGAAAAAATGAGTTAGCTACTCTCCAAACCATTTCAGAAGAAATAGACTCTTCTTTTGCCATAAAAAGTGTTTCACCTTTATTAGGGTTGTATCTTTTAAAAAGAATAGGACCTTCTGGTTTTCTAACTTCAACAATTTTAATTATGCCTTTAGTTTTTGGATTAATGTATGTGTACGTTCTATTTTTAGGTAATTGATCTATATAAGCTACAATATCGGATGCAGTTAATTTCATCACTTTACTCCTTCCTTAAAAAATCACTTATAGATTCTGCTATTCCCAAAGAAGCCAGATAGGGTACTCCATTCCCAACCGTTTTAAAAGCGTCTGTTAATGAAATGTCTTGTGGTATTTCAAAGTTATGTGGTAATGATTGAATTGCTAATGCCTCCGCTACTGAAATTCTTCGCGCTTTGTAAGGATGTAAATGGACTTCATTATTCCCATATGCAGCTGTAGGAGAATATCTCCATCGATGGAGTCTTTTGTAGGATTTCTTCGAATCATCTCCCTCTTCAATAACCAAAAATTTTGCTAAGCCAGCTCTTGGGGTAAAATACTGTTTAGCATTAGGATGATTTTCAACTTTATTTTTGTTGAACCAATATTCAACAGTTAAATCTTCTTTAACACCAAGCGGTTTTCTTCTAACAGAGTCTTCTTCAAAAACATCTGTAGTTGGCCATGGGCTACAATTTATATAGTCCATGGTATATTTGGTATATTTCCCCCACGGAAAAACTCCTTCCGGGAGATTTATAATATTCTCATTACTAGGATAACCAATTTGGCTAACTAATTCTTTTCGAAAACCCAAAAGTATAATTCTTTCTCTATGCTGGGGTGC
The DNA here is from genome assembly GCF_029772985.1 of Bacillus stercoris. NCBI lineage: Bacteria > Bacillati > Bacillota > Bacilli > Caryophanales > Bacillaceae > Bacillus > Bacillus stercoris. Next base: position 3,600,220 of record NZ_CP121861.1, read on the forward strand.
ACCATACTCCAACGAATTAACTAACCTTTCTGTTGTTATATAACCATTTTCATGTAACCTCTTCTTCATTTCTTCAAAAAATTCTCGGTGCCTTTTTGTCCTCCAAAGACCTTTCACATTTTCAAATAAGAAAAAAGATGGCTTGTGTAAGCATATCAAATCTATATAGGTACCTGATAACCTTCCATTTTCCCCTTCCCTTCCTTTATTTTTTCCTCCAACAGAGAAATCTGGACAAGGAGGTCCTCCAATGAAACCGAATATATCATTTTCAATTTTTATTTCTTGTATATAGTCTCTTAATTGTTCTTGTTCTAATAAGTCTGTAATATCTCCTTGATGATAGCCAAAACGAGGTGCTTCTTTTTTCAGCATTTTCCTTGAATGCTTGTAAGACTTTAAAAAAGGCTCATGAATCTCGTTTACATAAACGACATCAAAGTCACTATTTTCAAATCCTAAATCAAGAAAGCCAGAACCCGAAAAAAAAGAAAAAATAGGGTATTTCATATATTTTAACAACCTTTCAATACAAAAAAAGTAAGCCATTAAGGGCATATAGAATTATATCATATAGAATTTATATAATCCTCAATCTAAAAACACAAACAACTTTAAAGGCTTCCATTCTAATTCAAAGAATAATATTAACAAAGCGATCTATCAACAAAAGAATTATGGTTGAAATTTTTTCTGAAACAAAACAGTTAGTCATGTTGACATTCCAAATTACAAATGCCCGTTATAGGTATTTGTAACTTTGATTCTTAATTCACAAGCTAAGCTTATTAAATAGCTATATGAATAATAAAAAGGCAACAAACCATTAGGTTAGTTGCCTTCTCTAAATTCCAGCACAGCCACACACTCCACATGATTCGTATGCGGGAACATATCCACAGGCTGCACTTCGCGCGTCGCATATCCGCCATCCTCAAGCACCCGCAAATCCCTCGCAAGCGTGCCAGGATTACAGGAAACGTACACCACCCGCTTCGGCTTCATCTCCACAATTGTCCGCAGGAGGGCTTCGTCGCAGCCTTTTCTTGGCGGGTCGACGACTAGTGTATCGGCCGTGATGCCTTCTTCATACCACTTTGGAATCACGGTTTCCGCTTCTCCGACCGCGAACTCTGCGTTTGTGATGCCGTTTAATTCAGCGTTTCGTTTCGCATCCTCAATTGCTTCCGGCACAATTTCAACGCCGTACACTTTTTTCGCTTGCTTTGCCAGGAAGAGAGAAATCGTTCCGATGCCGCAGTAAGCGTCAATGACGGTTTCTTCCCCTTGAAGCTCTGCGTACTCCAGCGCTTTGTCGTAGAGCACTTTGGTTTGCTCCGGGTTGACCTGGTAGAACGATCTGGCGGAGATGGCGAATTTGACGTCTCCGATGAGGTCGTAGATGTATTCTTCGCCCCAGATAACGTTTGTTTCGTTCCCAAAAATGACGTTTGTTTTGTTCGGGTTGATGTTTTGCACGATGGATTTGACGTGCGGGAATTGCGCTGTGATGTCTTCGATGATCTTCGCTTTGTGCGGGAAATCGTTTGTTCTTGTGATGAAGACGATCATCATTTCGCCGGTAACCACGCCGTATCTGACCATGATATGGCGGAGCCAGCCTTTGTGGCGCTCTTCGTTGTAAGCTTTGACACCGTAGTTTGCGCAAATGTCTTTGACAGCTTGGACGGCTTCGTCGTTTTTGGATTGCTGGATCAGGCAGGCGCTCATGTCGATGATGTCATGGCTTCTTTGCTGATAAAATCCAGCGACGAGTCCGCCTTCCCGTTCTCCTACCGGCACCTGTGCTTTGTTTCTGTAGTTCCAAGGGTCTTCCATGCCGAGTGTCGGGTGCACGGTGACGTTTGAAAGGTCCAGCTTGCCGATGCGTTCTAAGACGTCTTTGACTTGTTTCTGTTTAAACAGGAGCTGGCCTTCGTAGGTCATGTGCTGAAGCTGGCAGCCTCCGCATTGTTTGTAAATCGGGCATGGGGCGTCCGTTCTATGCGGGCTTTCTTCCTTCAGCTCAATCAGACGGCCGAAGGCGAACCCTTTTTTGACGCGTGTCACTTTGATTTGGGCTTTTTCCTCGGGCAGGGCATTCGGCACAAAGATCGGGAAGCCTTGGACCTTTGCGACGCCCGCTCCTTCATGTGTCAAATCCTCAAATGTCACATCGTAGTATTCATTTTTTTCTACTGGGGGTTTCATTTTCATCTATAATCACCTCTAGTTTTAAGCGAAAGAAAAACTTGGCCTATTCAAGCCAAGTTTTAGTCATCCAGCTGTTCCGCTTTCTCCTTCGGCATGACGACGTGAATGTGCCGATACAGATTCACGAATTCGCCCGGCAGCATGCCGCCGTACTCGCCGTCCAGGTTCAGCTGCATCTTTTCTGATACATTGACTTTCACGCGGTTCGCTTTTGTATAAATAATGTGCTGGTCGTTGATGTGTTCGCCGCGGAGCGCCATCGTTGCGACCCTGATAAATTCAGCAAGGTTTGCTTTCTTTAGTATCATCAAATCAAACATGCCGTCATTCAGGCTGGAATCCGGCGCGAGCTTTTCGAACCCGCCGACGGAATTTGTCAGCGTGACCAAAAACAGCATGATTTCACCTTGAAACAGCTTGCCGTCATATTCAATCTCGACTTCTGTCGGACGAAGTGAAGGCAGCATTTCCATTCCCTTTAAATAATAAGCAAGCTGGCCTAGCATTGTTTTGAGTTTGCTTGGCACGTCGTACGTCAGCTCCGTCAGGCGGCCTCCTCCGGCGATATTGATAAAATACTGGCCGTTGACCTGTCCGATATCAATCGGGCGGGCGACGCCGTTAATGACCGTATCTGCCGCTTTTAAAATATCCTCTCGCGGAATGCCGAGCGCTCTGGCAAAGTCGTTCGTTGTGCCGACAGGAATCACACCGAGTGTCGGCCGGTTGTCTAAAGGCGCAAGCCCGTTGACGACCTCGTTGATCGTTCCGTCTCCGCCTGCCGCAATGATCAGGTCAAACTCACGCAATGCCGCTTCCTTGGCAGCGTGTGTAGCGTCTCCTGCGCATGTCGTCGCATGGGTGGAGGTTTCATAGCCGGCTTGTTCAAATTTTTGCAGGACCTGGGCAAGATGCTTTTTAAATATCTCCCGTCCTGAAGTCGGATTGTATATTATGCGTGCACGTTTCATTATCTCATCATCCTACTTAAGAGTATCCGATCCATTTTTACACTAACAACCTTTAATTATACTATGAGTTAAAAAAATCGCAACAAAATGTACATAATCTTACAGGTGAAAACGCACAAAAGCCTCAGCAGAGCTGAGGCTTTTAGTTTTTTTACTCTTCTTCCGTTCCCGGTTTTTTCTTGCGGAACTTCGCCAATACTTCATATACGATTGGCACGATCAAGAGCGTCAGAAGCGTTGAACTGATTAAACCGCCGATAACCGTGACGCCGAGTCCTTTTGAAATGACTTGGCTTCCGCCTTCGAAGCCGAGTGCTAATGGAATCAAGGCGCCGATTGTCGCAATGGCTGTCATCAGGATCGGACGGAGTCGTGTAGAGCCGGCTTCCAGGAGCGCTTCTCTCGTAGACAAGCCTTCCGCTTCCTTATGAATCACGCGGTCAATTAAGACAATCGCATTCGTGACAACGATACCGATCAGCATGAGCATACCGATCATTGCGTTCAGGCTGATCGTTTCACCTGATACGTAAAGTCCGACCAGGGCACCGATGATTGTGAACGGCAATGAGAACAGGATCGCAAATGGCGCTAATGCTCCGCCGAAGGTAATCACGAGCACAAGGTAAACGATCGCTATTGCTGCCAGCATCGCTAAACCGAGCTTCGTGAAGGAATCAGCGATATCCGCTGATACACCGCCTGTGTCAATCGATACGTTATCAGGATGGTCTAGCTTATCGATTTTCTTCTGTACAGCAGCTGATACGGCTGTGACGTTGTCAGATGTAACCTCACCTGTGACATCCGCATAGACTTTTCCGTCACGTTTTGACACGGTATCTGATGTTGATCCTTCTTTCACTTTTGCCACATCGCCGATTTTGACTTCCTGGCCAGTCGCGGAAGTGATCTTTTTATTCTCTAAATCTTTCACACTCTTATACTCGTCTTTTTCTGTCTTAATGTTCACATCAAGCTCTTTGCCGTCTTTTTTCACAGTTGTGAGCGGTTCTTGTGATGTTTGTGACATTAAGGCTTGAGAAATTTGAGACGCGGTTAACCCGAGCTTGCTTAATTTTTCTTGGTCAGCGACAAATGTGTACTCATCATATGTGCTGGAAAGGCCTGAATTTACGTTTTTCAGATCCTTTTCATCTTTCATGATTTTTTCAATGTCTTTGACTGTGTCTTTAATGTCGTTTTCAGAATCGCCATACACATAGTATGTTAATTCATTGTTATTGCCTGAAGAGCTGAAGTCCTGTGACTTCCATTCTCCGCGGTCAGATTGCTTTTGGATGGCCTTCAGCACGTTGTCTTTTTCTTTATCAAAGTCAGGCGTGTCGCTTTCATATTTGATATAGAATAACGCACCGTTAGAATCTCCACCGGCAAGCGGGCTGCCAGAGCCTAATGAATACTGAACCGTATCGACATGCTTGCGCTCAAGCAGGATTTTTTCCGCTTTTTCAGCTTCTTTTTCGGCTTCTTTTTTCGTTTCACCCGGTTCTGGGCTGTATGTGAGCTGCATCGTTTTTTCTTCCTCGGACGGCAGGTAGCTGGCACCGATTAACGGTACGAGGAACAAGCTTCCAAGGAGCATTAGAACAGCGATGATAGACGTGATCCATTTATGGCTCAGCGCCCAGTTCAATACTTTTTTATAGATATTTGCAAGTCTGCCTGGTTTGTGTTCTTTCGCTTTCATCGGCGCACCGGTTAATGATTTTTTGAACAGGCTGTGTGCGAGCATCGGCACAAGCGTGATCGAAATCACCAGGGATGCGGCAAGCGCAAAAACAATTGTTAGGGCAAATGGAATAAACAATTCACCGATTTGTCCGCCTACAAGTGCGAGCGGCAGGAATACCGCGATTGTCACAATCGTTGATGACATGATCGGCTTAAACATTTCCTTCGTCGCTTCACGAACCAAGGCTTTTCCGCGGAGCGGCTCATCTTTGAGTCTCATGCGGCGGTAAATGTTCTCGATCACAACGATGGAGTCATCGACGACACGTCCGATGGCGACGGTCATTGCGCCGAGCGTCATAATATTCAGTGTGATATCAAGCTGCTGCAGCACAAGGAGTGCGATCAGCAATGATAATGGAATTGAAACTACCGAAATTAATGTAGATTTGATATCTCTTAAGAATAAGAGAATAATCACAATCGCAAAAATAGCACCGAAGATGGCTTTGCTTAACATCGTGTCAACTGACTGTGTGATCGGCTCCGCCATGTCGAGAGTTGCGCTGTAGTTGAAGCCTTTATGGTCTTCTTTGAACTTCTTCAGCTCAGCTTTGACATTGTCGGCAACCTCTACCGTATTCGCATCGTTTGCTTTAACGATGTTGATGCCGATGCTGTCTTTGCCATTTGTGCGTGAAACGGATTCAGCTTTTTTCACATCTTTAATTGTAGCAATGTCAGAAAGCTTGACCGTCGGCACTGCTGTGCTTGCGCTTCGCTGTGCCTGTGCTGCAGCTTGCGCGCTCTGAGCTGCTTGTGCACTTTGCGCCGCCGCTTGAGATGCTGTGCTGCTGCCTGCACTTGAAGCAGATGCCGTAGGAATTCTCATATTCTTCAAATCTTTAATTGTTTCAATATCGCCGCTGACGACGACAGATTTTTCTTCATTTCCGAATGTGTACAAGCCAAGCGGAGTTGTCACATCTGAACCTTGAATCACTTTCTTCACAGTATCTTCATCAAGGCCGTATTCTTTCAGTTTGTCTTCTTTGAAAGAGAATTCAACCTCTTCCACCTGCTGGCCTGATACTTGGACGGACGCAACGCCTTCTATGCCTTCAAGCTTAGAAACGAGGCTGTCCTCCACTTTTTTCGTCAGCTCTTGCAGGTTATCTTTATCACTGGACACGCTCAGCGTCAGAATCGGGAATGAGTTCAAGCTGTAGCGTGAAATCTCCGGATCCTTCGCGTCATCAGGCAGACTGACGTTTTCTAACGCTTCAGCCGCTTCTGTTTTTGCTTTGTCCATGTCTTTCTCATAATCATATTCAATCATGACCGACGATGCGTTTTCATAGGACGTCGACGTCACAACGCTGACACCGTCCAAGTTCTGAACGGCTTGTTCAACCGGTTTGGTCACTTCATCAGCCACTTGGCTTGGTGTCGCACCCGGATATGTCGTGCTGATCGTCAAGTAAGGCATGTTCACGTCAGGAATAGACTCTTGCTTCATATTCATACCCGCATACAAGCCGGCTGCCGTTACAATAATCGTCATCAGCCATACGGCGAATTTGTTTTTCAGAACGAAATTAATAACGTGATTCATCATATCCTCCATTACATTTTTTATTGACTGACTGGTCATTCTATATAATACTAAACGTTATAACGCAACAACGTCAACTCATATACCAGAAAATTTTACTAAATTTTTCAAGGATTAAGGGGAAGCACGTCATGAATGAAAAAAAAGAGAAAATCATAAAAACCAGCATTCGTTTATTTGCGAAAAAAGGATTCGCAGCTACGACGATCCAGGAAATCGCCAGTGAATGCGGCATTTCAAAGGGCGCTTTTTATTTGCACTTCAAATCGAAAGAAGCGCTGCTGTTATCTGCCTGTGAATATTACATCGGTATGTCTATGACCAAAATGAAAGATATAGAAGAGGATCTCGCCGGAAAGCCGCCTAAAGAAGTGTTAAAAAAGCAAATTGGCGCTCAATTTGAAGATTTTCGCGATCATAAAGATTTTATTGTTCTTTTACTTACCGAAAATATCATTCCGGAAAATCAAGAAATCAAGCAATACTTTTACAAAGTAACCATGGAGACGGATAAGCTGTACCGGAACGCCTTGCTGGTATCCTATGGCGAAGGAATCGAGCGGTACGTCGCGGATCTGTCTATCATGGCAAGAGGCATCGTGCATTCCTATATGAATGTGATGGTATTTAACAGTGAGCTTAATATCGGTGCAGAGGAAATCTCAGCCTTTATCATCGAGAGACTGGATGATCTAGTACAGGGGCTGAGCCGTTCAAACCTCAATCCGATCGTGCCAAAAGAAATTTTCAATCCGATGCCTGCGGGGAAGGACCAGCTGCTTGAGGACATTCAGAAAGTGAAAGAAAACAGCACGCTGCCCGAGGATATCACAGTGTCACTCGATGTGATCGAGGAAGAACTGGCTCAGGATAAACCGCGCAAGCCGATTATAAAAGGCATGCTGTCCAATTTGACCGGAACCAATAACAAAGAAGTTGAAAAGCTTCGGGCTCTGATCTCTGTCTTTATCTCCATTTAACCATAAAAAGCAGCCTCTAAGGGCTGCTTTTTTATTAGCGTTTTTTAATTTCTTCAAGCAGAATTTTGTTGACCATCGGCGGGTTGGCTTGTCCTTTGGACGCTTTCATAATCTGTCCGACCAGGAAGCCGATCGCACGGTCTTTTCCGTTTTTAAAGTCTTCGATTGATTGAGGATTATTGTCAAGCGCTTCTGTTACAAGCTTCAGAAGCACGCCTTCGTCAGAAATCTGAACAAGGCCTTTCTCTTTCACAATCTTCTCAGCGTCGCCGCCTTTTTCAATCAATTCTTTAAACACTTTCTTCGCGATCTTAGAAGAAATGGTGCCTTTTTCAATCAATTTGATCATGCCGGCAAGGCCTTCAGGTGTCAGGGCAACGTCGGCAAGCTCTTTTTGCTCAGCGTTTAGGTAAGCTGACACTTCACCCATCAGCCAGTTAGACGCTTGTTTGGCTTCAGCGCCTTTTTGAACGGTTTCTTCGAAGAAATCAGCCATTTCTTTTGTCAGCGTCAGAACCATCGCGTCATATGCAGGCAAGCCAAGCTCTTCGATATAACGCTTGCGGCGCTCATCCGGAAGCTCAGGAATACTTGCTTTTACGCGCTCCTTCCATTCATCATCAATGTAGAGCTCGACAAGGTCTGGCTCCGGGAAGTAACGATAGTCGTCAGATCCCTCTTTGACACGCATGAGAATGGTTTTCTTCGTTGCTTCATCATAACGGCGCGTTTCCTGCTGGATGACGCCGCCGGAAAGAAGAACCTGCTCTTGGCGTTTTTCTTCATGCTCAAGGCCTTTTTGAACAAACGCAAAGGAGTTCAAGTTTTTCAATTCTGTTTTTGTGCCGAATTCCTCTTGGCCGATCGGACGAAGAGAGATATTGGCATCACAGCGAAGTGAGCCTTCTTCCATTTTACAGTCGGAAACGCCTGTATATTGGATGATGGATTTCAGCTTTTCAAGATACGCGTACGCTTCTTCCGGCGTGCGGATATCCGGCTCAGATACGATCTCAACAAGCGGCGTTCCCTGGCGGTTAAAGTCAACAAGAGAATAGCCGTCGCCTGTATGCGTCAGTTTTCCGGCATCCTCTTCAAGGTGAAGACGTGTGATGCCGATGCGTTTTGTTTTTCCGCCGACTTCAATTTCGATCCAGCCGTTTTCGCCGATCGGCTTATCAAATTGAGAAATCTGATACGCTTTCGGGTTGTCAGGATAGAAATAGTTTTTGCGGTCGAACTTCGTATCCGTTGCGATCTCACAGTTGAGCGCCATAGCGGCTTTCATTGCGAATTCAACGGCTTCTTTGTTCAGGACAGGCAGGACACCCGGGTATCCGAGGTCAATGACGCTTGTCTGCGTATTCGCCTCCGCGCCGAATGGCGTTGGAGAGCTTGAGAAAATTTTTGATTTTGTTTTTAACTCAACGTGGACTTCAAGTCCGATTACCGTTTCAAAGTTCAATTCTTTTCACCCCTTACAATTCAGGTTTTGCTTTATGATGGTCTGTCGCTTGTTCAAATGCATGAGCAACACGGTATACAGTGCTTTCATCAAAGTGTTTTCCGATGATTTGCAGGCCGAGCGGAAGTCCGTCTGCTAATCCGCATGGCACACTGATTCCCGGTACGCCGGCAAGGTTGACCGGAATCGTTAAGATATCGTTTGCGTACATTGTGAGCGGATCTTTCGTGTTTTCACCGATTTTAAACGCAGGTGTCGGCGTAGTCGGTCCGACAATGACATCATATTTCTCAAATACGTCTTCGAAATCTTTCTTAATCAACGTACGCACTTTTTGCGCTTTTTTGTAGTACGCATCGTAGTAGCCTGAGCTTAAAGCAAACGTTCCAAGCATGATGCGGCGTTTGACTTCATTTCCGAAACCTTCAGCGCGCGTTTGCTTGTAAAGGTCGATCAGGTTATCCGCATTGTCTGTGCGGTAGCCGTAGCGGATGCCGTCAAAGCGTGCAAGGTTCGCTGATGCTTCAGAAGATGACAGCAGGTAATATGTCGCAAGCGCGTATTTACTGTGCGGAAGAGACACTTCTTCCCATGTAGCGCCGAGGCCTTCAAGGACTTTTAGCGCTGCCAGGACAGATTCTCTCGCTTCTTTGCCAACACCATCACCAAGGTATTCTTTCGGAACGGCGATTTTCAGTCCTTTGATGTCGCCAGTTAATGAAGAAAGAAAATCAGGCACGTCCACATTGGCACTCGTGGAGTCCATTTTGTCTACACCGGAAATCGCTTGAAGTAAAAATGCGTTATCCTCAACCGTACGGGTAATCGGACCAATTTGGTCTAATGAAGACGCAAATGCGACCAGTCCGTAACGAGATACACGTCCGTATGTAGGCTTTAATCCGACAACGCCGCAGAAAGATGCCGGCTGACGGATGGAGCCGCCTGTGTCAGATCCAAGAGAAAACGGAACTTCTCCCGCAGCAACCGCAGCCGCTGAACCGCCGCTTGAACCGCCGGGAACTGTTTCTAAGTTCCAAGGGTTTTTCGTCAGCTTGTAAGCTGAGTTTTCGGTAGATGATCCCATGGCGAATTCGTCCATGTTCAGTTTGCCGATTGTGACTGCTTCAGCGTCTTGAAGGCGCTGAACGACAGTAGCGTCGTAGATCGGATCGAAGTTTTCAAGAATTTTGCTGGAGCATGTTGTGCGCAGCCCTTTTGTTACGATATTATCTTTTACGCCGATCGGCATACCGAATAGAAGACCATGCTCAGAACGGCCGTCAACCGCCTCATCAAGCTCCTTCGCGTATGCGCGTGCTCTTTCTTCATCTAATGCCAAGAAGGCTTGTACCTTATCATCAACCGCTTGGATGCGTTTATAAGATTCGTCAACCAGATCAGAAATCTTAATCTCTTTTTTATGTATGAGCTGTTTTAATTCTGTGATTTTATGATCAAATAATGACATTCTTGTGTCCCTCCTTTAGTCCAGAATTGATGGCACACGAATATAGCCGTCTTTATGGTCAGGCGCATTTTTCATGACATCCTCAACCGGAAGACCTTTACCCGCTTCATCTTCTCTCATGACATTTTTCATTTTCAGCACGTGAGTTGTAGGCTCCACATTGTCTGTGTTGACCTCATTCAGCTCCTCGGCAAAGGAAATGATGCTGTCGAGCTGTTCAGTGAACATCTTTGCTTCTTCTTCAGTAATCGCAAGTCGTGCAAGGTGCGCAACGTGCTTTACTTCTTCTATTGAAATTCGTGACATATGATCCACCTCCACATATTTCTCCGTTAAGTCATATAATACTGATCATATCAAAAACAAGCCCTTTAAAGCAACAAAACGCCTTAAGACAGGCCTGTGTTTTCGAAACAATACCCTATATATTTTATACTAAAATGAGACGAAGGAGAAACGAAATATTTTTCTGAATATTTTTACTTTTATTATTTTTTGAAAGCGTTTTATTCTTTATTCCCTTCTAGGTTTGCGGCGGTATTTCCCGCTCATGAGCAAGGTTTCATTGCTTGAATGGCCGGGAATACTTTGTTAGGTTAAGTTACCAAGTGCACCCCCAAAAGAATTTCTTTTGTTTCGCACTTACGCCAGGCTGCTTAACTGGCACCATCAATTTGAGAGGTGATGCAACATTATTAGAAATGAAGAGAGGGTAAATCGTGAGTATTGAAATTATTATATCTTTAGGAATTTACTTTACTGCCATGCTGTTAATCGGCTGGTACTCGTTTAAGAAAACAACTGATATCAACGATTACATGCTTGGAGGAAGAGGCCTCGGACCGTTTGTCACAGCTTTGTCTGCCGGCGCGGCGGATATGAGTGGATGGATGCTGATGGGAATTCCAGGGGCAATGTTTGCGACAGGCTTGTCGACACTATGGCTAGCACTCGGTTTGACAATCGGCGCGTATTCGAACTATCTTCTTTTGGCTCCACGTCTTAGAGCGTATACGGAAGCGGCGGATGACGCGATTACGATTCCCGATTTCTTTGATAAACGATTCCAGCATTCTTCGTCAGTGCTGAAAATTGTATCAGCTTTAATCATTATGATCTTTTTCACACTGTATACTTCTTCAGGTATGGTATCAGGCGGAAGATTATTTGAATCTGCTTTTGGAGCCGATTATACACTTGGACTCCTGCTGACTGCAGGCGTTGTCGTGTTATATACACTGTTTGGCGGTTTCCTTGCTGTCAGTCTGACTGACTTTGTACAGGGGGCGATCATGTTTGCAGCGCTAGTGCTTGTGCCGATCGTTGCTTTTACCCAGCTGGGCGGCGTTTCTCCTGCTTTACATGAGATTACAGCTGTAAACCCAAAGCTATTGGATATTTTTAAAGGCGCGAGCGTCATTAGCATTATTTCTTATTTGGCTTGGGGCTTAGGCTACTATGGTCAGCCTCATATCATCGTCCGTTTTATGGCGATTAAGCATATCAAGGATTTAAAACCTGCGCGCAGAATCGGTATGAGCTGGATGATTATCTCCATTCTTGGTTCAACCGTAACGGGTTTAGTCGGTGTGGCTTACGCCCATAAATTCGGAGTTGCTGTAAGTGATCCTGAAACGATTTTCATTATTTTTTCTAAAATATTGTTCCATCCATTGATTACTGGATTTTTGCTGTCTGCTATTTTAGCAGCCATTATGAGTTCGATCTCTTCTCAGCTCTTGGTAACAGCGAGCGCAATGACAGAAGACTTATACCGGACATTTTTCAGACGTGAAGCATCAGATAAAGAATTGGTCTTGGCCGGCCGGCTGTCAGTATTGATTATCGCGGTCATTGCAATTCTGATGTCCTTGAATCCGAGCAGCACGATTCTTGATTTGGTTGGTTATGCATGGGCCGGATTCGGTTCTGCTTTTGGGCCTGCCATTCTGCTGAGCCTGTATTGGAAACGGATGACTGAATGGGGCGCCCTTTCAGCCATGGTTGTTGGGGCTGCGACAGTATTAATTTGGATTACAACTGGTTTAGCTGACTCTACAGGCATCTATGAAATGATTCCAGGATTTTTCTTGAGTATGATTGCAGGTATTATTGGAAGCTTGATCACAAAACGTCCTGCAAAAGCCTCTTACCGATTATTCGGTGTCATGGAAAAGCTGTTAAAACGCAAAAAGTAAACAATAAGCCATCAAGCGCAGCTTGGTGGCTTTTGTGCTCTTGTTTTGCTATAAATACTGTGAGAAAATCATATTTATTTAAAAACACCTTAGAAAAGGGGGAAGTTTGCTGTTGAGCTGGTATATTGATCCTGATATTTTATTAAAATTGGGCATTGCCACATTGATTGGCATGGTCATCGGGCTTGAACGCGAATTAAAAAATAAGCCGCTCGGATTAAAAACCTGTATCGTCATCGCCGTTAGCTCATGCATGCTGACGATCGTCAGTATTAATGCGGCATATCATTTCCCTAAATACTACCGCATCATGATGGATCCGCTGCGCCTGCCGGCACAAATCATCTCCGGCGTCGGATTTATCGGAGCCGGTGTCATCCTGCGAAAAAGCAATGATGTCATTTCCGGCCTGACGACATCGGCCATGATCTGGGGTGCAGCGGGACTCGGGCTGGCAACGGGAGCCGGATTTTATAAAGAAGCGTTTGCCAGTCTTCTGTTCATCCTGATCAGCGTGGAATTTCTCCCATGGGTGGTCAGAAAAATTGGTCCCGACCGCCTGCAGGAAAAAGACATCCGCATCAGAATGTCACTTTCTGATAAAGACAAAATGACAGAGATTTTAAAAGAAATGAAAAGAAAAGATATCAAAACACACTCCGTCCGGATCGACGACCTGGGCGAAAAGGATTTTCCAATTATGGAAGTGAAGGTCCGCGTCCATAAAAACAGATACACGACCGATGTCTACTATGACATTAAAGCCATTGAAGGCGTAGTCGGCGTGAAGTGTGATACATTATAAAAGCCAATGGGGCGGAATCCCATTGGCTTTTTGCTGTCATCGAAAAAAACATTGAAGTCTCTATTATTTTCAAATAAAATACATATTAGTAAATAAATATAATAAAAGGAGATGTTCGTCATTACCAAATCACGGTTTACAGTAACTGTCACCCTCATTTTGACTGCTTTCTTAAGTATTTTTGCCATAACTGAATTCATATCCCCTCCTCATTCTCAATCATCCAAGAGCAGCAGCAAGAATCCTAAAAATATTATCCTAATCATCGGAGACGGAATGGGTATGCCGATGATTAACAGCTATAGGACTTTAAAAAGCGAAAAGCTGAACACTCCCGTCCAAACAGCATGGGACTCTTATTTAACAGGCATGCAGATGACGCAACCTAACGATCCCAGAGACAATATCACTGATTCCTCGGCGGCTGCAACTGCCATGGCAACCGGAACGAAAACATATAATGACGCCATTGCTGTAGACAACAATCATCAGCGGCTCAAAAGCGTAACTGAAGCTGCAAAAGAGAAAAAGAAATCCGTCGGCATCGTCGTGACTTCGGACTTAACCGATGCCACTCCCGCTGCTTTCGGCGTACATAACGTCTCACGGAAAAACTACACTGAAATTGCTGACCAATACTATGATGAACGTATTAATGGATCTCATAAGGTTGATGTTTTACTTGGAGGCGGAGCGAAATATTTCATTCGCAATGACCGAAATCTTGCTGAAGAGTTCCGAAAAGACGGCTATCATTATGTGACCACGAAGCAAGACCTAAAAAAAAATCAGCACGAAAAACTGCTCGGACTGTTTGGAGAAGTTGAATTAGATAAAGCGATTGACAGAGAGAACAGCACACCCTCTCTAAAAGACATGACGGAAGCGGCACTCACCCAGTTACAGAAGAACGAAAACGGTTTTTTTATGCTTCTGGAAGGAAGCAATATTGACAATGCAGCCCATGAAAATGACGTGGTGGGCGCTTTGAGCGAAATGGAAGATTTCGAGAAAGGCGTTCAAGCTGCTCTGGATTTTGCGAAAAAAGATCAAGAAACGCTGGTTATTATTACAGCTGATCACTCTACAGGCGGGTTCTCTTACGGCGCAGAGGGAATGACGCGCGAGACTGGCTATAAATGGGACCCTTCCCCAATCATCGCCGCTAAAAAAACGCCGGGCTATATGGCAGAAAAGATCGCTGAAGGCCAAGATGCCGAAAAGGTTCTCAGCACTTATGTTGATATGAAGCTGACGGAAAATGAGATAAATCAGGTTCAAAATGCAGCCTCACAATCGAATACAGCTGATATCCAAAAAAGCATTCAATTGATTTTTGATAAACGGTCTTTTTCAGGCTGGACGACATTAGCCCACACCGGGGAAGACGTACCGGTTTATGCTTACGGTCCGGGAAAGGAAAAATGGAAGGGGCTTATCGACAATACGCAGCAGGCAAAAAACATTTTTGCTATTTTAGAACAAAAATAAAAAACGCTTCACTGCCGTTTTTTGATTAAGGAGCGCCGTCCCAAAAGGGACCGGCGCAATTTTCTTAAGCTAACTTCGAAAAGTCAAATTCGGTTATCGGCGTTTGATTTTCGATATCGTTTCTGAATCCTTTCAGCATTTCTTTTTCTTCTTCTCCTATTTGATCAAGATCAAACATTTGATGAAGCAATCCATAAATCAGCATATGGCGCAGGCGAAGGAAATCTGGAATTTTCTTGAGCCATTCGGCGTCAATTTCATTTTCCTCCCTGTACCCTTTCATAAAATGCGTCATGAATTCTTCTGTAAAGGCTGCTTTATTTTCATAAGGAATGACCGGATACCATAGTACATTGTAGAGAAGAATGCTGATATCATTCACAAACCAGTTGTATCCGATATCATCAAAATCAAATGTAGTGATCTTCCCATGATCCCAGTTAAAATTACCATGATGAAGATCTGCGTGAACAAGGCCGTAGCTGTCACGGTTTTTTGGCAGCTGGCGCAACTCATTCATTAAATCGTCCGCCTGCTGAAAAACCTTTGTCTGATCTTCAGGAACATATTTTCTGAGCTTCAACTGCTCTTCTTCATCCCACTCCTGTCTCTTAAATGTAGGATTGCTCAGTTTATAGCTTTTTGTCAGGCTGTGCATCTTCCCTGTGTATCTGCCAAGCTCGAAAAATAGGGTTTCGTTCCAATCAGATTCGTCTACTTTATGGCCCGGCGCCTTTTCATACACTCTCAATAAAAATGCTCCGCCCTTTCCGTCCGGCACTTCCTCAACATCCTTACCGTTTAACGACGGGATTGGTTTGGCCACTGAAAGACCGCCTTCAGCAAGATGATGGAGCCATTCCATCTCTCCCATAATATAATCCGGCGACCGGCGAATCGTGTGTGTAATCTTTAAAATATAGGATTCATTGTCTTTAGCAAACTCATACACATAGTTTTCCGCATCCGCTAAAAACTGCACTTGATCTCTACTAAATCCATATATAACGGCAGCTTCTGCCAAAACCTTTTCTTCATCAAATATTGCTTTAATGTCTTTATGCATGCTGATTCTCCCTCTTCATATATTTAGATAATTCCCTTATCGTGTGTTTTTTCGCAAGATTCAAATCATCAACATACCAGCCTTTCTTTTCCATCTCTACTTCCATTTTGACAGCGAGCAGCGAATTTCCTCCCAAATCAAAGAAATCGTTGTCAATTCCTACAAAATCCAAGTGGAGAATTTGCTTCCAGATATCCGAGAGAATTTTTTGCTGTTCTGTCTCCGGTCCGCTATCTTCTGTTTCAGCTCCTAAATGTTCCTTTACTAACAGAGCACGCAAATGCTCCGGCTGATTGGTATCTAAGGCCAATAAATATGGAGAATGCAAGGATTTCTCAGCATGCAGCACTTCCCAATGAGCGTTTGTGTTTTCCATTAAAGCGGATTGCAATACGTCATCGGCAATCGCTTTCGCCTTTTTGCGAGGCGCTGGCTCTAACGAGGACACCCATTCGATATGGCCGCTTTGATCCTCTACCTCATTGACGGATATGTGATAAACCGTATTTAACGGGCCAGCCTCTTCCATAAAACGATGCTCAGCCAAAAACTCAGAAAAAGCCCGGTTTTTCCCTGATTTTTTATACTTCAACGATATCATCGCAAGCTGTTTATCCTGTGCATATGAAGCAAGGCCGGATAGCACTTTATGTTCAATTCCTTTGCCTAGTGCGCGGCAGCTGAGCAGAAAAGTATCTATCTTTAATGAATCTTCTTTTTGGATTCCCATGATTGCACCGACGATGCCTTCATCACTGAATCTGTCCGACGCTTCAACGACCCAGCCGATATGGCCGTCCGTATTGAGCCGCTGGGCAAGCTGCTCCTCACGATAGACTGACGGATTCATATTGAACTGATTAATTCTCGCGCTCATTTGAGCAACTCGCGGCAAATGCTCTTCTGTCATCTCAGTCAAGGCTATACGCAGGTGTAAACCGGAAAGAAACTCTTCAAGAGAACGGGACGTATTCAAATCTATTTTTCTTTCTTGTGCTGCCAAGTATCGTTCCGTGCGCTTTTGATCAGCTTCTGTCACCCTGAACCTGTCAAATGCCCAGACATGTTCTAAGAACATTGGAATAGAATCTATATCTGACGGCAGAAGCAAGGTCAGAACCTCTGGCAGGCGTTCGTTCATTTCAAGGCATTGAGCCGGATCATCATCTAAGAATATGAACCGGTCCACTGAAATGTTCAGCTCGTCGGCCATTTCTTTCATGTTTCTGGCTTTCTCATCCCAATTAATGCGTGATAGGACAAAGTCCTCTTTCTTTAAAATCATATCTGGATGACGTTCAAACACATTCCAGACGTCTTCTTCATTATTCCTGCTTGAAAGCACAAGGAGCAGACCCTCTTCTTGTTTTCTCTTTAAAAATTGCTGCAGCGCTCGATGGGCAGGAGTAATAATGACTCCTTCCGCCCCAGCTTCAGACACGGGACCGCTCCACAAAGTGCCGTCACAATCGATGGCGGCCGCTTTAAATGGCGGTTTGAGCCATGCCGTCAACTCACGCGCCACCCGTGTTCCCATCGCCGCGTAAAATTCTTCAGTAAACGGTATTCTTGCCGCTCTTTCACTGTGCGGGTCAAATATGGCATCAAGCTGGTATGTTTGATGCAGCTGGCGAAGATCAATCAAATGTACATCCGTTTCTTTAGCAAGCTGCGCGATCCAATTCTGCTGGCATTGCACAAGGATGTCCCGGAGCTCCTGCTCTTTCACATTTTCCAGCGGCAGCAATCCAATGAAATAAGGCACTTCCTTTTTCTTCTGTTTCATGATGGCGAGCAGTTCATCTGAATTATATTGAACGTGAGCTATTCTTTCTTCCAAAGAAAGACCTTCATCCCCCGCCATATCCTCAAGGCGAATCAACAGCAGGTTGGCACCGCTTTTTTGCCTTGACAGCAAGCTTTCTTCATTAAGCAATTCTTGAAACACCTGGCCGTAAGGAGACAGCTTTATATCTAAATTGATATCAAACTGTTCACCCCACCATTTTAGGTAAGGCACAATCGGATCAGCTGTAAAATTGGAACAAATGGTTAATGGGCACGAGATGACTCGGTTTGACTCTCTCTCCCTTTTCCGCTCGGCCTCTTCCTGCTCTTTTTGGCTCAGCACCGGAATGTCCTTAATGCATTTTTCAGGCTCTTCTGCAGCTTTTTCAGTAAGAGAGATAAAATGAGAAACAAGAGCCTGCATGGATTCATGAGTGAAAAGCGACCGGTTGTATTGAAGCACACATTTAAGCTCTCCTGTCACTTCCTTCACGACGTCCATTTTCATATCAAGCTTTGAAATGCCCTTTGCGAATTCGTATGTTTCAAATGTTAATCCGCCAGCCTCTATTTTTATATTCGGGTCATACTCATTATGATAGATCAGCATGGTGTCAAAGAAAGGGTTGCGGTTCGGCTTGATCACCGGCTGCAGCGCTTCTGCCATTTGATCGTATGGATAATCCTGATGGTCATAAGCTTCAAGCAGAGTTTGTTTTGTGTGCTGAAGGTTGCCGACAAACGACTCTTCAGGATTCAAATGAATTTTGATCGGCAAAAAGTTTGTAAACATACCGATCGTATTCTCAATATCCGCATGACGCCGGCCTGCCACCAATGACCCAATCATCAGCTCCTGCTGTTTTGTATAACTGGACAAAAGCATGGCATAGAGCTGAAACAGCATGACATTGTTTGTCAGCTGCTGCGCCTCTCCGATTTTCTCAAGCTTTTCTAAAACGCGCGGCGGGATTGTAAACTTGATCGCCCTGCCTAAAAAGCTTTGTTCTTTTCGTTCGTAATCAAGAGGCATATTCAGCACAGGCACTTCACCCTCAAGCTGCTTCAGCCAATACTCTTTTTGGCGTTTAAACATATCACTATTAAAAAATGTCTGCTGCCACTCCGCATAATCTTTATACTGAATGATGTTTTCTGGGAGCTGTTCCCCTCTATATAATTGGGTAAATTCTTTTATAAAAATATTCATTGAGGCGCCGTCCGCCACAATATTATGCATATCAACAAGCAACGCATGTTTTTCTTCCTCGATTTTGACGAATTTCACCCGAATTAATGGAGAAACCTTAAGATCAAACGGCCGTATAAATGAACTGATTTCGTCATCAAGCTCATCCATTTTCGCTTCGGTTTGTTCAATCGAAAATTCAAAGTTTTGATGGATTCGCTGCACAGGTTCTCCATCCTTAATTTCAAACGTTGTACGCAGTGTTTCATGCCTTTCGATCAGCTTTTTGAATGTATCCTCGAAGCGGACGGCATCAATTTTCCCGAAGCATAAAAGAGCCATCGGCATGTTATATGTGGTGACTTGCCCGATTCTTTGATGAATCAAATACGTTCTCCGCTGTGCAGCTGACAGCCTGTATACGTCTTTTTTCTCTGAAGGCAGGATGGATGTATATTGTTGTCGGTCAGAGCGATCAATAAGCGCGGCAAGCGCACGGATTGTCGGGTGCTGGAATACATCGCTTAACGTCAGCTCCGGTCCAAATTCCTTATGAATGCGGGAAATCAGACCAGTGGCGTTTAATGAATGCCCGCCTGTTTCAAAGAAATGGGTATCTAATGTGACATGTTTGACTCCGAGAATGTCTTTCCACATAGCAGCCAAGACCGTCTCTGTCTCATTAAATTGAATATCTGCTTCTGCATCCGCTGTCTGCCCGTCATTTGCTTGCTCAGGCACGAAAAGCTGAAAATGTTCTGCCGCCGGTGTTCCCTGCTGTTCATTTGTCCGGCCAATCCAGTATCTTTCTCTTTCAAAAGGATATGTTGGAAGCGGAATAAGCTGGCATTGGTCCTGATCATAAAAGGCTGTCCAATCGACCGGCACCCCGTGAAGCCACATATCACCCAGCCTGCTCAGCAAATAACGGTAATCAGAAGCCGCCTCCTTTGGATGCCTCATCAGCTGGATTGCAATATGCTGCTTGCCCTCTGCCTGATACAATTTGCTGACAAACGAACGCAGCGCATTTCCAGGGCCGACCTCTATAAAAATTGGATCCAGTTCTTCTTTTAAGCGTTTTGCGCAGTTCATAAATCTGACGGTTCCCCGCAAATGATCAGCCCAATATGCCGGGTCTTTAGCTTCCTCGTCAGTGATCCAGTCTCCGGTTACATTTGAGACAAACGGGATCTTTTGTTTTTTAAATTGATAGGCTGAGAGCTTATGTTTCATGCTTTCTAAAACCGGTTCCATCATATACGAATGGAAGGCATGTGATGTATGAAGCTTTCTGCAGCTGTGTCCTTCGGCGTTCAGCTTCCTTTCCAATGCATCAATCGCACTTGATTCTCCCGATACAACACATGAATCCGATGCATTCACTGCAGCTATTGAAATGGTTCCGTCTATATACGGTTTAATGTCTGCTTCGCTTAAGGAAACGCTAAGCATAGAACCGGACGGCAGATTTTGGAGAGCTGCCCCTCGATAGCTGACGATGTCAAGAGCATCTTCCAATGAGAGCACACCTGAAATGGCTGCAGCCGTATACTCACCGATGCTGTGTCCCGCCATTGCTTTCGGCTTAATTCCCCAGTGGATCAGCATTTTTGCAAGTGCATATTCGATACAGAACAAAAGGGGCTGTGTATATTCAGTTTGGTTAATCAGATTCGCGTCATGCTTTTGATTGTCAGAGAAAACCACCGTGCGCGGATCTATGTCCATATGATTTTTTAATATGTCAAAACAGGCGTCGAGCTCCTCCTTGAAAATCGGTACAGTATCGTAAAGCCCTTTTGCCATATCAACATACTGCGCCCCCTGTCCCGGAAAAAGAAAGACAACGGGCCGGCTTGCAGATTGAGAACTGCCGGTTTTAACAGATTCATAGTCATTTTCATGAATAGCCTGAAGAAACTCAGGCACATCCGCTGCCACAATCGCTTTTTTATATGGAAATGAATGGCGCCCTGCTTTGAGGGTATATGCCGCGGCTGCAAAATCGGTCTGCGGATTTTGCACAAAATAGTTTGACAGCCGTTCTGTCATGCTGTTTAAAGCGGCCGGTGTTTTGGCTGACAGCAATAAGAGTTCAGCGTCATGTCTTTCCGCTGCCTTGTGCTGCGCCGGCGCTTCCTCTAATATGACATGGGCATTTGTTCCCCCAATGCCAAATGAGCTAACGCCCGCTCTGCGCGGGCATTCACTTTCTTCCCAAGGGGTGAGTTCCGTATTGACGACAAATGGCGATTGTTCAAAATCGATTTTGGCGTTTGGCTTTTCGAAATTCAGAGTCGGCGGAATCACTTTATGCTTTAAGCTTAGAACTGCTTTCATAAATCCAGCTACACCAGACGCATCATTTAAATGACCGATGTTGGATTTGACAGAACCAATTCTGCAGTAGCCGCGACGGTCTGTTTGGTAAGCTTGTTTTAATGCTTCAATTTCTATCGGATCACCGAGTGTCGTCCCTGTGCCGTGAGCCTCGACATAGGTAATGGTTTCAGGCTCCACCTCGGCCATGTGCAGGGCTGTTTTGATCGCGGTTACCTGGCCTTTGGTGCTCGGCGCTGTATATCCAACCTTTCTGCTGCCGTCATTATTGATTGCAGTACCTTTAATGACAGCATAAATATGGTCTCCGTCTGCTTCAGCATCTTCTAGCGTTTTCAAAATGACCGCTCCCGCTCCGTCTCCAAATACTGTGCCTGCCGCCTCATCATCAAAGACGCGGCAATGTCCGTCCGGAGAATGGATCATACCTTCTTGGTAGAGATACCCGGACTTTTGCGGGAGGCGGATAGAGACTCCGCCTGCAACCGCCATATGGCAGTCCCCATTTAACAAAGCCTGAGCAGCAAGGTGAATAGAGACCATCGAGGTTGAGCAAGCGGTCTGCACCATCATGCTCGGCCCTTTCAGGTTAAGCTTATAAGAAATAAGTGTTGCCATGTAATCTCTCATATTCAAAACCGCTGTTTCCAGCGTCTTTGAGTCTTCTCCGGTCTTTGCTCCCTGAAGAGCCCTCAGCACCCATTCTGCATTGAGGCCCGCTCCGGTATAAAGGCCGATCTGCCCTTTGTAAGTGAAAGGATCGTAGCCGGCATCTTCCAAGGCAGTCCACACGCATTCATGAAAGATACGGAACTGCGGATCCATCATGGCAGCTTCCTTCGGCGTATAATCAAAGAAGCCGGCATCAAACAGATCTACATCCTCCACAATTCCTTTTGCTTTGACAAATCGCGGATCATTCAGCAGCTCTTCATTAACGCCCTCTTCTCTCAGCTCCTCATCAGTGAAAAAAGAAATCGTTTCTTTCGCATTTTTTAAATTGCTCCAAAACTCCTGCACGTTTTTTGCTCCCGGAAATCGGCCTGCCATGCCGATTACCGCAATTTCAGCTCCATGATTCGCATAATGAGAATTACTCATTCTATTCGCCGCCTCTCAATCTTTTATCTCGCTGATTACGTATCCGCGTTTTTCTCCGTCCCTTGGATACAGCCGCCATTTCTTCCTTCTCCTCTTCACTTTCCTCTTGATCTGGACTGATAAATTGCGCTAGGGCAGCTACAGATGGGTATGTGAATAAAGTCACCACAGCCTCATTGGTTCCCAATTCTTTATTTAAACGATTTGTCACTTGTACAATATCTAACGAGCTGGCTCCCAAATCAAAAAAGTTATCATGTATGCCGACTTGCTCCAGGCCCATGAAATCTTGCCAAATGCCGCATATGACCTGCTCTGTTTTGTTGCGGGGAGCGACATACGGATTATTCAATTCCGGCCTGGTGTGTAAGGCGCCTGCCTTTTTCTCCTCTTTCGCTATGCTATCGGCATTCATGGATATCCATTGCTTCATTCTGTGTCCCAAATCACCCGTTGAAACTAATAAATGGCGATTGTTGATATCTGACAGCACATATTGAAATAGAGCTGCTCCTTCTTCAGGCAAAATGGCAAGTTCAGCAATAGATTCTCCGATAGTTGATTCAAGCTGGCCCCAGAAGTTCCATGCATCCCAATTCACGCAAACCCAAGGCGTTTTGCTGCGCTGATTCACCCTCGCCGCAAAAGCATCCATATAAATATTCGCTGCGGAGTACGCTGAGAAACCGAGACCTCCGAGCAAAGCACTAATCGATGAAAATAAGAAACAAAAATCTATATTTTCGTTTTCTAATAGAGATTCAAGCACTTTCAATCCTCTGACTTTAGACTGGAACTGGTCTTCTCCGCCTTCAATCGTTGCAGGTATATCTGTAATCGCCCTGAAAGACGAGCTCCCCGGAAGTCCGGCAGCGTGAAAGACACCGTTTAGCTCTCCAAACTCAGTATGAATTTTTCTCATAACAGCCTGCATATCCGACAGGCTTCCCGCATCTGCCTGAAGAGCTGTCACCTTTGCGCCTAACCGTTCCAATTCTTTTATTTTCAGAATCTTCACCGTAGTTGGATCATCATCCTCATGCTTCTCGCACCAGCTTTCCCACTGGCTGCGCTGCGGAAGTTCACTTCTTCCTGTCAGAATCAGACGGACGTTTCCTTCTTGTGCAAGCAGCTTTGATAACACAAATCCGATTCCGCCAAGCCCACCCGTAATAAGATAAACCCCTTTCGGGCGGATCATATTCGGCAAGCCAGACGCTTTATTTAACTGAACAGGCTGATACATCTGCACCCATCGGCGGCGGTTTCGGTATGCGATTATTTGATCCTCACCCGCAGCATCAGTTTCCGTCAGAATTTGGTCAATCAACTCCTCTTCTTTCCATGTCAATGTATCCGGTAAAGGAGGAATGTCGATATTCCAGCATTTCAAATGGTTATATTCCTGCGGGATGACTTTCAACGGCCCCAAAATGGTCGATTTTTCAGGATTGATTTGTTCTTCTCCAGTCACCTCATGAATCCCGCTTGTCAGCACAAACATGTTACATTCGTTCATTTGTTTTTGATTAGATGCCGCCTGTGCAGTATAAATCAAACTATAATAGCCGTTTTCACTGTACGTGCTGAACGTTTTATAGGATTCCTCTTGCTCCGAAACGCTCCATAGATGCATCACACAGTTTGGAAGAAGCCCGTCAGAAGCAAGTGAAGAAAATAAACGCTCATAATGTGTTCCATCAGATGGATTAATGACATACAATCCGCTGTTTATTTTTTTGAATTGCCGGTCTCTCGTGACAATTACGGTCTCATGTCCTTGATGGCGTATCGCTTGCACAAGCCGATCTCCAAAGGCTGTTCCTTCATGGAAAACAAGTGTTTTTCCGCTTTCAGCTGGCTGCTCTTTCTTTCGGCTGTCAGCGGACTTGATTTTCCTTTCCCATGACGGCAGATAGAACCATTGATCCATCGGTTTCTTTTTATTCCATGCATCAACTGCGGTGAAAGCAGCCGCATTGTCAGCCGCTTCTATCCAATAGCGTTTTTTCTCAAAAGGATAAGGCGGAAGCGATATCAGACGCTTAGGCTTACCACCGCCATACTGCCTCCAGTCAATTTCACATCCGCAGACCCAAAGCTGGCCTAATTTCTTTAAGAAATAGGAATGATCATGCGCTGGTTCCTGAACATGTCTGACGAGGTTGACAATGTCATGCTGGCTAGATCTCTTCTTGTGCCTTCTGGCAAATGTGCTTAATGTGCTGCCCGGCCCGACTTCTATTAACAGAACATTGTCATCACTCAAAATCTGTTCCAATCCTTCATGGAAGCGGACTGTGCCTCTTAAGTGCTGAGACCAATAAGCCGGGTCTGCTGCTTGTTCCGGTGTTATCCATGTTCCCGTTACATTCGAAACAAATGGAATCCGAGGGGTATTCATATCCTGTTGCTTTACAATCGCGGCAAAATCCTCAAGAATGGGCTCCATCATATAAGAATGAAAGGCGTGAGAAGTATGCAGCCGGCGGCCTGCAATGCCCTTTTCTTCAAGAAGAACCGCAAACGTCTCAATGTCTTCGCTTTTTCCGGATACTACGCATAAGTCATGAGCATTAACAGCCGCAAGTGACAAACTGTTCGTAAGCAGCGGCTCCAGCTCTTTCTCTGATAGCTGAACACTGATCATTGCCCCAGACTCCAGCTGCTGCATCAGCCTTCCCCGCTCCATTACGAGCGTTAAAGCCGCCTCTAATGAAAACACGCCTGACAGGCATGCAGCAGTGTATTCACCAATGCTGTGCCCAATCATGTAATCTGGTGAGATGCCTGCACTTTGCAGCAGCTTTGCGAGCGCGTATTCAAAGATGAACAGCAGCGGCTGTACAACAGCGGTCTCTGTCAGCTTCGCCCCATCATTTGATTCGGGGAAGACGATCGCCTTCAAATCAATTTGATGTGACCTCTGCACGAAGGCAAAACAGCGGTCCGCTTCACTCTGAAATACCGGTTCAGCTTCATATAAATCTTTCATCATATCGATATACTGAGAGCCTTGCCCTGAGAACATAAAAGCAGTCGGGCGCCCGCTGTGTTTTTGATAGGCTGTGAGCTCTGCACCGCTTTCCCATTCCGTTGATTTTGACAGCACGACCGATTTTCGGTATGAAAATTGTTTTCTGCCGACTTGTAAGGTGTATGCCACATCCTCTAACGGAACGTTCGGATGCGTTCGAAGAAACTCTTTCAATCGATTTGTCATCCGCTCTAAGGCTGTGTCTGTTTTTGCTGACAGTACTAGCAAATGCCGCTGGCTCTCGTCAGCTTCTCTGCCTGACTCCCGCTCTTCTTCCAGCACAATGTGCGCATTGGTTCCGCCTATTCCGAAGGAGCTGACACCCGCCCGCCTTGGATCAGCGGATTCCTTCCAGTATGTCGCTTCGGTATTGACATAAAATGGCGTCTGGTCAAAATGAATATGCGGATTAGGTGTTGTGTAATTCAAGCTTGGCAAAATGGTTTTATGTTTTAGCGATAAAACGGCCTTAATGAGTCCGGCAATCCCGGCAGCGCTGTTTAAATGTCCGACATTGCTTTTCACTGACCCAATTGGAATTGACATTGGCCTGTCACTTTTAAAAACCTGGTTCAGCGCTTCCATTTCGATTGGATCGCCCATTTTTGTACCGGTTCCGTGAGCTTCGATATACCCTACGGTGTTCGGATCAATCCCTGCATTCTCGTATGCATGTTTTAACACTTCGGCCTGGCCTTCTACACTCGGAGCGGTAAAACCGACTTTTCGGCTTCCGTCATTATTCATTCCGACCCCTTTTATGACCGCATAAATGGAGTGCCCTTCTTTAACGGCGTCCTCATATCTTTTTAAAACGACAATCCCCGCGCCATCGCCAAAAACGGTACCGCCTGCGTCCTCATCAAATGGACGGCAAAGCCCATCAGGTGATTGAATCATGCCATCCTGATAAACATAGCCTGACCTTAAAGGGGTGCTGACAGTTACGCCTCCAGCAAGCGCCGCGTCACATGCTCCGTTTTGCAGCGCTTGACATGCCGCTCCAATGTTGACTAAAGAAGTGGAGCAGGCTGTTTGCATTGTGATGCTTGGCCCATGCAGGTTTAATTTATAAGCAAGCTGGGTACTGAAAAATTCTCTGTCATTTAACAGCATGGAGCTAAACTGTTCAGTCCCATCCAGTTTCCCAGCGAAACGTGTAATCCATTCGAGGTTTGGACTTGTCCCAGTGTAGACGCCGATTTTCCCTGTTGTCCGCTCCGGGTCGCAGCCCGCATCTTCTAAGGCCTCCCAGGCACATTCATGTAAAAGCCTGAATTGCGGATCCATCAATTCCGCTTCTCTTGAGGAATATTGGAAAAAATCTGCATCAAACATATCAGAGTCCTTAATGATCCCCTTCGCTTTTACATAATCAGGATGCTTCAAGAGCTGATCATCAATGCCTGACGCTTTTAGTTCTTCATCCGTAAAGAAGCTGATAGATTCTTTGCCGTTTACGAGATTATTCCAAAACTCATCCAAATTGCCGGCTCCAGGAAAACGCCCTGCCATACCGATAATCGCGATATCAGTTCCCTGGCCGTTCGGACGGCTTTGCGACACCTTTTGATGCTGCGTCATTTCCAGCTGCCCGGCCTTCGTTTGAACCTGTTGATGAAGATGCTTCGCCAGGCTGCGAACTGCGGCAAATTGATAAAGTAGAACTGGTTCCACCTTCCAATTCAATTGATCTGTTACTTTTGCCGCTAATTGAGAGATATCAAGCGACGTAGCCCCCAGCTCAAAAAACGGTGCATCATCGTTAAGCTCATTGAATCCAAAATGCTTTATGACAATTTCTCTGATTGTCTTTTCAATAGCAGATAACGGCATTGCACGAAGCGGTTCTGCCGGCTGGTGAGGCTCATCTTCTTCAAGTTCAGCCGGTGCCAAGCCGTCAGGCAACGGGAAATGCTGCTTTGTAAAAGGGTAAGTCGGCAGAGCTAACCTTTTATTAAGCTGAGGTTCATGCAGGATACTGAAATCAACCTCAGACCCGAGACTCCACAACGCTCCGTATATATGTAACTTTAAAACGTCTGTGTGTCCTTGTGTGCCGAGTTCACCTGTCATGCCAATTGATTGGCGCTCTGTAAACACTGATGCCCCCTGATTCAAACGCAGGTCTATGCAAATAGCAGGTTCCTCCCGCAAACAAGACGAGATGTGTTCAAAAAACCGTATTGGCTTGCAGATTTGGCCGGCCCAATAACTGGCATCCGCTGCTCCGTCATCTGTTATCACTTTTCCAGTGACAGATGAAACGACTGGAATGTCTGGTGACTTCATGTCCAGCGTGCCAAGGAAGTGCATGAATTCTTGCGCTGCGTCAGCCAGCAGATCCGATTGATACGCAATATCCCCATCAAGTAACTCAGCAGCTATCCCTTCTTGTTCAAGCCGCTCCTTCAGCTGATAGACATCCTCTGGCAAACCGGAGACGGCACAATACCGCTCATCAATCAGCGCAAGGGATAATGATTTTTCTAAGTGTTGAACGATATCCGGCTCTGACAGGCTGACACCGAGCATTTTTCCTGCCGGCGACATGCTGATTAACTCTCCGCGTTTATATGCGGCTGCGGCCCCTTCTTCAAAGGAAAACATTCCTGCCGCACAGGCCGCCGTAAACTCCCCGAACCCCCGCCCGATAAAGCGGTCTGGTGTTATCTTAGGTGTGCTGTAAGAAACGGACTGCGGCGTATTCCATGATGAACGACAACAAATGGACCAATCCCAGGTTTTCCTCTTCCTGGTACGTTTCTGGAGCAGAAATACATGCTTTAAAGAAGCTGAGTACATCCTGCTGAAACGCATTTTGCACCTTTTCAAGACAAGCATCGACTTCTTTTTTGAACAGGCTTTCCGTGCGGTACAGCTGCGTATATCGGCCAAAGCCCTCTTGAACGTCTCCCGCAAATACAAACATGGTGCTGCTTGGAACAACCGCCGATTCTCTGATTTGTTTTTTACTCCGATGATCAGAAAGCTGATCAAGCAGATCCTTTTGATGTGAAGCTACAAAGGAGATTCTGTACTGGAATTGCTTTCTGCCAAGCTGTAGCGTACGGGCTATGGCTGGCAGCGGCGCTTCCGGGTTCCGGCGAAGAAAATCAGCCAATTGATCCATTGAACGGGTAAGCTCCTGCCTTGTTCTCGCAGAAAGAACAACAAGCTCAGGACCGCCGGCTGGCAATTCATCATTATGAGATGGGGGCTCTTCAAGGACAACGTGAGCATTCGCGCCGCCGATTCCAAAGGCGCTCACGCCGGCTCTTCTCGGCCCTTGCTGAGATTCCCATTCAGCCAGCTCTGTATTGACAAAAAACGGCGTGTTCTCAAACTTGATGCGCGGATTCGATTTTTGATAGTGAAAAGCGGGAGGCAGCATTTTATGATGGAGCATCATAACGGTTTTTATAAATCCCGCTACCCCCGAAGCGGCGTCCAAATGCCCGATATTCGCTTTGACAGAACCAATGCGGCAATATACTTTTTTATCTGTATTGAAAGCACGGGTCAGCGCCTCAATTTCAATCGGATCTCCAACAGGCGTTCCCGTCCCGTGAGCCTCAACATAACCAATGGTTTCCGGTTCCGTTTCCGCCATCTCCATAGCTGTGGCAATGACATTCGCCTGGCCTTCAGCACTGGGAGCCGTATACCCTGCCTTATTGTTTCCATCATTATTTATTGCCGAGCCCTTGATGACCGCATAAATCACATCACCGTCAGCTTGTGCGTCTTTCAATCGCTTTAACGCCACCACTCCGGCTCCTTCACCAAAAATGGTTCCGTTCGCCTTT
The DNA here is from genome assembly GCF_029772985.1 of Bacillus stercoris. Lineage (NCBI taxonomy): Bacteria > Bacillati > Bacillota > Bacilli > Caryophanales > Bacillaceae > Bacillus > Bacillus stercoris. Next base: position 3,629,458 of record NZ_CP121861.1, read on the forward strand.
TCGTCAAACGGACGGCAATGACCATCTGCTGAATAGATCATTCCTTCCTGATAAAGGTACCCAGATATATGCGGCAGGCTCAGGGTAACACCTCCGGCTAATGCAAGGTCACATTCTCCCCCAATTAAGCCCTGGCACGCCATATGTATCGCGACAAGAGAAGTCGAGCAAGCAGTTTGAACTGATACACTCGGCCCTTTCAAATTAAGTTTATAAGCGATTCGTGATGCAAACGACGAATCATTTAAATGCATGATTTGAAATGCGTCTTCATTCTTATGAAGAGAAGACATATGACGGCCCATCCAAGACAAATTGCTGGAAGCACCAGCATACAGCCCGATCAGCCCGTTAAACCGTTCAGCGTCACAGCCCGCATGCTCCAGCGCTTCCCAAGCGCATTCATGCATAAGCCTGATTTGCGGATCCATCAAGGCAGCTTCTCTCGGTGAATAGCCGAAAAACGCCGCGTCGAAGTCAGAAACGTCATCAATGATCGGCTTTGCTTTTACATATGCCTCTTGACCAAGCAACGTCTCATCAACCCCGGCTTCTTTTAATTCTTCATCGGTAAATTGAGTGACCGATTCTATTCCTTTTGAAATGTTGCTCCAATACTCATCAATATTTGCCGCGCCTGGAAACTTGCCCGCCATACCGACGACCGCTATTTCCAGTCCTGTTTCTGTCCATTGTTTCTCGTCAGCCATGGAAATCAGCCTCCCATCTATTTTCGTCTCATTCGCTGTTTTCGCCGGTTTTTCCCTTCATTTATGGCTTTTTGGCGATCTGGCTCTATTCCTTTTATGTGTAAGTCATCACCGCTTTGCTGTGCTTTGACGGCTTCGGTTAATGCTGCAACCGTCGGGTGGGCATACATCAACACAACCGGGATATCCACACCGAGCTCGTTTTTGATTCTCCCGCTCACCTGAAGCAGATCAAGTGAAGAGGCTCCTAATTCAAAGAAATTCATATTTACATCTGTCTCAGCATGAAAATAATCCTTAAAAATATTCATTAATCTTTCTTCAAGTGTATCCAAGCGGTCTTTTGTCAGCATATGCGCAGCGGTTTGTCTGTCCTCTTTCACATAGCTGTCTTTTATTCGTTTGTTTACGTCCTGCAGCGAAATCAGGACTTGCGGGTAGCGCAGCTGCAAAGCTCTCATAAATGCTTTCGCACCTTGAGCCGGCAGGATTCCTTGTTGCTCTCCCTTGTCCGCTATCTTCGAAAGAATGGCTGCCGTTTCTGATTCATATGCCATCCCTACTTGTTCCCAACGGTCCCAGTTAACCGACACCATGTTTTCGCCTTCTTTTCGGCATGCGTGAGCATAGCTGTCCAAGAATGCGTTTGATGCAGCGTAGCCGACTTGGCCCCCCGCTCCTAAAAATGAAACAAGAGAGGAACAAATGAAGAAGAAGTCCGGCTGTTTGTTTTTAAGCGCTTTTCTTAACAGAGCGGTTCCTGTTATTTTGGCTTTTGCCATCTGCCTCTCATCGTCTGGTGTCCTTGCGTGAATCACTTTGCCATCAGGAATGCCCGCTGCATGAATAACGCCGTGAATGGCTTGTCCAAAACGAGTTTCTGCCGTTTGCAAGGCTTTTTGAAGCTCTGCCTCATCTGAAATATCCGCCTGTAATACCAACACCTCGGCTCCAGCCTTCTCGAGCTCTTCAACAGCTTTGAGTTTTTTGATTGCATCGTCATTTGCTCTTAGTTTATCGGGCAGTCCTGTCCGGCTTAGCAGCACAAGCTTTGCTTGAACTGTTTCAGCTAAATGAGATGCAAGAGATAATCCGATCCCGCCAAGGCCGCCTGTAATGATATAAACTCCTTGATGCCTGAGATTGCCGGCCATATCTATCTCATTTTGCTTGCCCGGCTGCTTCGCCTGCCGAATCCATCTGCTGTTTCCGCGATAAGCCACAATAGGCTGATCATCCTCTTTTTTAAGTTCATAAGAAATCATTTCAGGCCAGTTTGATCGACCGTGCCGCGGGTCCGGACAAAGATCAACAGCTTTACAGCTGATCTGCTGATACTCTTGCGGAATGGTCAAACAGACTCCGGTCAGCGCAGCCTGATGAGGCTGAAGCTCCTCCATTCCCGTCACATCGTGAGCTTGATTGGTCACTACGGTCATGCTGAATCTTTTGTTGCTCTCTGTTCCAAGTAAACGGACAAGATCAAGGAGGGGAAGATAACCGGCTATTGTGCGCCCTGCAAGATCTCCATCACGACAATCACAGTCTTGCAGCCGCATCCAGATGATTTCATCAGGGATAAACCCCCTTGCATTCAGTTCATCCAGCAGCTTCCGGAAGTGGGCCGTATCCCGATGGTTTACCGTAAACGTGTTTTTATCCATTTCCGCAAAGCAATCACCTGGCAGGACAGACACGGCTTCCGCTTGCTGTTTTAGGAGATATTGGCTGACATCATTGTTTTCTTCAAAGACAAGTATCCTCTTTCCTTGATGAGTGAATGTCTCATTGGCTGGTTCCATTCGTTCCCAATGCGGAACGGAAAACCACTTATCAAAAGGAAGCTGTTCTTCACTGGAGGCAATGTTTAATTTCAATTCGTTTTTGATCTTTTCTTCCATGCCGCCCTGAGCTGGTTGCGGATCGGGAAATACTTGATGCTCAAAAGGATAAGTCGGAAGCGGGACCCTTTCATATGAGCCCCCCTGGCGAAAGTGCTCCCAGTTCATGTTTACACCATGCGTCCAAAGCCTGCCGATGCGGTTTAACAGATAGACACGATCAGACGATACTTCCTTTGGATGCCTGATGATATTAACCGCAGCATGTTGCTCCGCCATAAAACCCTCATGTTTTCTCACAAACTGCGTCAACGTGTTCCCTGGCCCGATCTCAACAAATACAACATTCCCCATTTGTAAAAGCGTGCTCAGCCCTGAATGAAAATCAACCTTTTCCGTGATTTGCGAAGCCCAGTATTTCGGATCTGCGGCCTGATCTGCTTGTATCCAATCGCCTGTCACATTTGAAATAAACGGAAGGTCTGGTGCTTGGAATTCTATCTCCTGCAGAATATCAGCAAAACGAGATGCTGCCGGCTTCATCATGCTTGAATGAAACGCATGGGACGTTTTTAAATGCTGAATGGCCACTCCTTTCGACTGAAGGCGCGCGGCAAAAGCATTGATTGGCTCCATAAGGCCTGATACAACCGATAAATCAGAGCTGTTTGAAGCCGATAGCTCAACCCCTTCTGTCAATTCCATTTCTGTCTCTACGCCGGGCAGTCTGACGCTCAACATTTCTCCCTCCGGCATTTCCTGCATCAATCGGCCTCTCATCACAACCATATGAAGAGCGTCTTCCAATGAACAAATGCCTGACAGACAGGCTGCCGTTAATTCCCCTATGCTGTGGCCAATCATGTATTGCGGTTTTAACCCCTTTTTGATTAAGAAGGACGCCAGCGCATATTCAAAAGAAAATAAAATAGGCTGCGTATACGAGGTTTCATGGATAAGCTGTTCAGCTTCCTCGCTTTCTGCCTCATTATTCGGAAACATAATGCTTCTAATATTGAGTCCTTCCTCAGCTTGCAGAATGTCAAAACAGCGGTGCAGCTCCTCCTGGAATATGGGTTCTTGTTCATACAATTGTTTCCCCATATTGACGTATTGAGAGCCTTGGCCGGAAAACATAAAGACAACGGCCGGCTTCTCCAGCGCTTTTGAAGTACTTGCCATATCGCTTGTTATCCCTAAAGGGCCAGCCGTAAACGCCTGACGATACTGAAAATGCCTGCGGCCCTCTTGCAGTGTGTATGAAACGTCTTGGAGCGGCACCTCTTCATTCTCTTTTATAAATCGCTTGACCTGATCCGCGGCCTTCATTGCCGCTTTTTCAGAACGGGCAGAAATAAGCATAAGGCAGTCTTCATGATCCTCTTGATGACGTCTTTCCTTCATCGGCGGCTCTTCCATCACAACATGAACATTCGTGCCGCCGATCCCAAAGGAACTGACGCCCGCTCGAAACACCCGGTCAGCTACTGTCCATTGCTTTGCGGATGTGCTGACATAAAAAGGACTGTTTTCAAAATCAATTTTAGGATTAGGCTTTTTGTAATGAAGGCTTGGCGGCAGAGTTCTCGCTTTGAGACTCAGCGCCGTTTTAATAAACCCCGCAATACCCGCGGCGGAATCCAAATGACCGATATTTGTTTTAACAGAGCCGATTGCGCAGTATTGCTTCTTTTCAGTTTGAAACGCTTGTGTAAGCGCCTCTATTTCAACCGGGTCTCCTAACGAGGTGCCCGTGCCGTGCGCTTCGACATAAGAAATACTTTCGGGCTCTACACGGCTGATGTTCAGCGCTTTTCTAATGACATCGGCCTGCCCTTCGATACTTGGCGCGGTGTAACCGACTTTACGGCTGCCGTCATTGTTATATGCGGAACCTTTAATGACAGCGTAAATATGATCTTGATCCTTCAGCGCCTGCTTTAAGGTTTTCAGCACTACAACACCGCAGCCCTCTCCCCCGACTGTCCCATTTGCTTCCGCGTCAAATGCGCGGCAGCGGCCGTCCGGCGACATAATCATTCCTTCTTGATACATATAGCCCTTTTTGTGGGGACAAGTCACCGTTACACCTCCGGCCAGCGCCATTTTGCAGTCGCCGGTAAGCAAAGCCCTGGACGCGAGATGCACTGCTGTCAGAGAAGATGAACAGGCTGTATCCACCGCGATACTCGGCCCTTTCAAATTTAATTTATAAGAAACTTGTGTATTCATAAAATCCTTGTCCGTCAACTGAACAGCAGCAAACTGTTCAGAAGAACTACTATTTCTCAGCAGCATTGAACTTGCCTGCCAGTACAAATTCGCAGACGCAGCGCCGAATAAGCCGATAGGCTGTGAATAGGTTTCGGGATTGTAGCCGGCGTTTTCAAGAGATTCCCACGCGACTTCATGAAACATGCGCACTTGCGGGTCCATTACCTCAGCTTCTCGCTGTGAGTAGCCGAAAAACGCCGCGTCAAAGTGGTCATGCCGGTCTACTTTTCCTTTGGCTCTGACATAATTCTCATGATCGAGCTGTTCTTTAGGCACACCGGCTTCCATAAGCTCTTCTTTTGAGAAAAATGTGATGGATTCCGTGCCCGTTTTCATATTCTCCCAAAACTCTTCAATATTTTTGGCTCCGGGGAAACGGCAAGCCATTCCGATAACCGCTATTTCTAAGCCTGTTGTTTTACTCATCAGAAATCCCGCCTAACAGTTGTGCGACATTTTCTAAATCTTCCGCTGCCTCTTCCTCACTTTCTGCATTTGCCTGACAACCCTCAGACTCCGCTTGCCGGCTGAGCTGGGCAGCAATTGCCGATACAGATGTATACTGAAACAGCTGAACAACAGACAGCTCTTGTCCAAACTGCTCTTTCAATTTGTTCGATAGTTCTACGATATGAAATGAGTTTCCGCCGATATCAAAGAAGTTATCTTCCATGCTGATATCAGATTCAGGTATATTCAGAATGCCGGCAAAAATGGAAACCAGCTTTTTTTCGGTTTCATTGTGCGGTTTTATGACCTGCTCGTCAGATTCAGGCTCTTCAAAGGGGTCTGGGAGTGCCTTGAGATCAAGCTTCCCTGACAGGTTCATTGGAAATGAGTCCACGCGGATGAATCGTCTCGGAATCATATAACCCGGCAGCTTTTCTCCTAAAAACCCTCTCATTTTTCGAGTTTTCAGTTTTTGATCGGAAATGAGATACGCCACAAGAAACGGATCATCTGATTCCTTTTGAACTGGAATAATCACCGCATCATGAACGATTTGTCCCGACTCCCGGTAATCAAGCAAGGCTTTTCTAATCTCATCAAGCTCTATTCTGAATCCTCTTATTTTTACTTGATCATCATACCTGCCAAAAAATTCGATGAAGCCGTCACTACGCCATCTCGCCAAGTCGCCGGTATGATAAAGCTTGCCGGCAGGAATATGCTGCGGTTCTGTAAATTTTTCTGCCGTCAGCTCTGGCTGACGGATATATCCTCTTGCCACCCCGTCTCCGGCAATGCACAGTTCTCCGTATACGCCGATGGGCACAGGCTGTCCGCAATGATCCAAAATATAAATCTGTTCATTCGGCATCGGCCTGCCAATCGGTACGACGGGTTCATTCCAAGAATCAGGTATGGTAAAAGCCGCTGATTGTACAGCGCATTCCGTCGGACCGTAATTATTTGTCATCACCGGCTTACCCGCACGAAACGTTTGTAAATACTGCTGAACCAATTGGGGCGGCAGCATTTCGCCGCCAGCCATTATTAACTTCAATTCGTCAACGTGATGCGGCTCTTTCTCAGCGGCTTTGATCATGAGGCGCAAATGAGAAGGTGTCGCATCTGAAATATGAATGCGGTTCTCCTCATAAAAAGACCACAGCTGCTTTCCATCCATCCTTGCATGATCTGGCGCAATATATAAGGTGTGTCCAAGAAGCACTGCCGGAAATATCGTTTGCACGGATGCGTCAAAAATATGTGAAGCAAGCATGCCGATACGGAGGTGCTCTTGTGAAAATGGCTGAAAAAGAAGGCTGTCTATGCCATATACTAAATTGATGACTTGACGATGCTCCACCATCACGCCTTTCGGTTTTCCTGTTGTCCCTGATGTATACAACACATAAGCGAGATTTTCAGCAGACGGCAGGCGCCCATGCCCCGCCGCCCCTTCAAATTTCATCATTTCCTCTATACATAAGCTTTTTTGATTCACAGCAGAAGTGCCATAACCCTTGTTCGTGATCACAAACCGCGACCCGCTGTTTGTCAGCATATAATCCATCCGTTCGGACGGCATATTTACATCTATCGGCAAATAAGGACAACCTGCTTTCAATATGCCTAATATGCCGATAACCATTTCTGCCGAGCGATGAACCATCAGCCCCACAGGCTCCTCATGACAAACGCCTTCTTTTGTCAAAAAAGCAGCAATCCGATCTGACAATTCATCAGCCTCACCGTATGTGAAGCTGACATCTTCATACACGATTGCAGGCTGATCAGGTTTGAGAGCTGCCTGTTCTTTGAAGAGATCGACAATCGATTTTTCCTTCGGGTATGGTTGATTTGTGTGATTAAATGTCGTGATGACTCTCTCTCTCTCCTCATGAGAAAGTAACTGCAGCTCAGAGACCAGAGTCTCAGGCGCCGACAAAGCCTGATCTGCCAGCATGCAAAAATGGCCGGCTATCCGTTCAGCAGTATCGAATGTGTAATGCTTCAAATTCCAGCTCAGCTTTCCAGTCAATCTCCCTTCATCACACTGAATGGAGAAAAATAGATTCGTGTCCAGCGCTTTCAATGACACCGGCTGCTGAAGATCATTCACAGCAAGGGAAATGCCGAAGTGGGGCTCCCCTTTTTTATGCAAAGGATGAAGCTCATCCAATAGGATTTTCACAGGATAATTTTGATGGGCATACACTTCTTGAAAAGCTTGTTTCACATGCTCTAGACAGTCTCTGAAACTCATAGAAGGATTGATTTTCACCAGCAGCGGAAGAAGATCATTGATCACCGGCTGTGTTCCCCGCTGTCTCAACACAGGGGCCGACGCCATGATATCCGTTCTTCCATCGTACCTGTGCAGCAATGTGACTGCCGCAGTCATCAAGATCATAAACATACGCAAATCTGAAGCTCCGGATGCCTTTAAGATGGCCTTTTCCAGCTGAGCCGGGAATGAAAAAGGTATTGAAGCTTCTTCATCGTTTTGATCAAGAAGCTGTGAATCATAAGGAAAACGGCAGTCCGACGGGATTTGAGTTAATACAGAAGTCCAATATTGCCGCTCCTTCACTTTTTCAAGAGCTGCGGTTTTCAATTGAAAGACATCGGTTTGGTTCATTGTTATTCACCTATTTCTGCTAGATTTTCAGATCGTCTAGTTCCAGCAACGATACCTTTTCTAAATCATTGATGCCTGAAGTCAGGTCAATATCCTTGAGAGCAGTTTGCTTACAATCAATTACGGATGACAGCACCTTTTTAATCCCTTTCGCAATGCCTTCAATCGTTTCTCTTGTAAACAGCTCAGTGCTGTATTCAATGACAGAAGATAAACCGTTTTCGTCTTCTGAAGCGATCCAAAGCAAATCAAACCGGGAAACCGCTGTTTCATATTCATAGTCGGTTAGTGTGATCCCGTCTACCTCTAAAGAAGGCTGGCTTAGATTTTGCAGAGCAAAAACGGTATCAAAAATATGATTCCTATTTAACGTCCTATCTAACTTCAAGTCTTGAACCATATGTTCATACTGATAATCTTGATGATCAAAGTCATCAATCACCAGCTGCTTGACATGGTGCAGGAATTGAGTGAACGTCATCTCTTTTTTCGGATAAAACCGAAGCGGAAGCATGTTAACGAAGATACCGATGATCCGCTGCAGCTCCTCCTGCCTTCTCCCCGCAACCGGAACGCCGACTACAATGTCGGACTGTCCAGTGAGCTTGTGCAGCAGGACTTGATAGATTGATAAAAGTCCCATAAACAGCGTGGCGTCTTCATCGGCCATAATGGCTTTAAACGCCTCAAGCTCTTTTTTGCTTACATCAAAACGATAATGGGCGCCGGCAAAGCTTTTGACATCAGGTCTCCGGTAATCAGCCGGCAGCTGAAGCTCACGGAAGCCGTCAAGCCGTTTCAGCCAATATGTTTTCACCTCATTCAGGTCATCAGACTGAAGCATCTGATTCTGCCATTCTGAGAAATCTTTATATTGCAGTTCAAGCGGTGCAAGCTCTTTGCCGTCATATAGATCCATAAACTCGCTGACCAAGATATCCTGAGATAGACCGTCAGAAATAATATGGTGCATATCGAGCATCAGAATATACTCGTTTTCAGAGTTCTTCATTACACCAGCTCTCATCAAGGGTGCCTGATCAAGCTGGAACGGCTTTAAAAAGCTGTTGATGACTTCTTGTTCTTTTTCGTTTTGCCCTTCCTGGCCTGCCAAATGGGATAGGTCAAAAAAGTCTGCATGAAATTCCGCATGCTCAGCTATGCACTGCATAGGAACACCGTCTATTGCTTTAAAGGATGTTCTTAAACTCTCATGACGATGAATCAATTGCCGGAACGCATTCTCCAGCCTTTGCATATCGAGCTTTCCTGCAATCCGGCCGGCAGTGAACTCATTGTAGCCAGTGCTTGTTTGATCTAATTGCTGAACAAGATAAAGCCGTTTTTGCGCTGAGGACAGCGGATAATAATCCTGTTTTTCAGCTTTTTCTATCTTTCTGTAAATCTTCTTGTCGGCTTGGCTGATAAATTCGGACATCTGCCTGATCGTCGGAATGTTAAAGAAATCCGGCAGCGCAATTTCCACATTGAACGCTTGATGAATAATGGAAATGAAAGTAATCGCCTTTAAAGAATCACCGCCCATCTCAAAGAAATCATCGTCTATGCCGATTTGATCAATTTTGAAAAATGACTGCCAATGAACAAGGAGTTCTTTCTCCATATCAGTTACTGGTTCAACATATTCAGCGGTAAGCTCTGGCCGCCCATACAGCGAAACGTCCTCTTCTTGCTGTTCATCGCTAGGCTGGTGCAGACGATTCACATATTTTTGTATCCTCTCCTGCAGATCCGTGGCAGACACGACAATCTGATCCATATGATCAAATGTGAAAATTCTCTCGAAAACCTCTCTGCCCTCATGCGCACGAATCAGGGTATTTTCTAAATCCCCTCCGACTGGAATATCCGGTCTTTTGCCGTCTTCAAATTCCCAGCCGTCTAAATTTAGGGCTGTCCACTGAACAGGATGCTGCGCATTATGTTGATATACAAAGGCATCAACAAAATGGTTAACTGCAGTATAGGCGGTAAATCCAAGTCCTCCCAATATCGGAGACAAGGACGAAATCAAAAAGCAGAAATCAAGCGGCCGATCGTCCAACACTTTTTCTAATACCGCAACGCCCGTCATTTTTGCTTGAATGTGAGCATTCGAAAAACTTCTATCCGTTTGCTCCATCATCCTGAATGATTGTTCGCCTGTTATTCCAGCTGCATAAATTACGCCATGTATGGAGCCGTACTTAAGTTCAGCCGCATGAACCAGTTCAAACATATCCGCTTCACAGCTTGCATCCGCAGCAACAGCAATAACTTCCGCGCCTGTTTGTTCTATTTCATATATTGATTTTATTTTTTTAACAGTTGGATCATCCTCAGCATGCGTGCTGATTAAGGACTCCCATTCACTCCGCGGCGGAAGGCCGGAACGGCTTGTCAGAATAAGTTTTCCTTTTGTTTTCTCAGCAATGGTTTTTGCAGCATGTAAACCGATGAAGCCCAGCCCGCCAATCAGAATATATACGCCTCCGGGACGAAGGTGCCCTTGCGATGATTCTGCAGGCACTGCTTTGTGAATAAAATTCCTGGTGTACCTTTTATTATTTCTGTAAACCGTTAGGAGATTGCCTGATTCGGTCATCAGCTCAGATCTGATGAGTCCCAGCAGCTTGTCTTCTTTCCAGGAATCTTCTTTCTGTCTGTCTATATCAATCACTCGATAGCGAAGGAACGGTGTTTCCTGAGATATGACCATACTCGGCCCCAGATGTACGGCTTTCTCTGGATATAACGTTTCTTCTCCGCCAAGCTGATACGTAAGGGACGATAATACAAAGATCGAAATTTCCTGGTTTGTTCCTTTCTTTTTCAATGCTTGCCCTAAGTAAAGCAACGAGTAATAGGATTCGTTTTGCATCTGCTCAATCCACTCGGCAGCAGAGGTTTCATTCTTCTCTGCCAGCCCCCAGAGGTGCAAAATCCGGCTGTACTGAATCTTTTCCTTCTCCAACACTTCAAAGAGATGGCAGTAATCTTCCGCAGAGTCTGGGCGAAGTGTGTACACTCCTTTTTCAACCTGCTGAAAGTTATGCCCTTTTTTAACGATGACACAAGAAGCACAGGCAGATTGCAGCCCCTGAATAAGCTTATGTGAAAAATCGCCATCCTCCATGAAGACAAGCAAACGTTGTTCCGCCGCTTCAATCTCTCGGGAAATTGGCAGGATTTCTTTTTCCCATTGCGGCAGATAAAACCACTCCTGAAGCGGGAGCTTTCCTCCGGAATGTTTATTGCCTTTTCCGCTGGCAGTATGCTTCCGTTTGGGCCAGAAGGATTCCTTTTCAAAAGGATATTGCGGCATAGTAATTTTTTCAGGATTTCTGCCCTCATGCAGCCCGCGCCAATCAATGACTGCGCCATACATCCACAGCGTGCCAATTCTGCTGAGTAAAAATTGGACATCCGACATATTCTGCCTGCTGTGTTTCAGCACATTGCAAACATGCTGGCGCATCTCATCGTTAATCGATCTCTTCACCAGCACACTTAAATCTTGTCCCGGGCCGATTTCGATAAAAATAGCATGCTCCTGCTTCGTTAACACGCCAATCCCCTCAGCAAAACGAACAGTCTCAGTCATGTGCCGCTTCCAATAGTCATAGTCCGCAGCTTCTTCATCCGCTATCCAGTCTCCCGTTAAATTCGAGAAGAAGGGAACACCCGGTTTTTGATAAGAAATGTGCTTAGCCGTGTTTCCAAATCGTTCAGCGGCGGAAGCCATGACGTGCGAGTGGGCAGCAATTGAGCCTTTTACTCTCATGCAAAGCACTTTTTTTGCTTTTAACTGTTCTTCAAACGCTGAAATGTCAGACTCAAGCCCCGACACAATGCAAGAAGCGTCATTCACAACAGCCAATGAAATGCAATCGGGAAGAATCGCTTTCAGTTCTTCCTCTGGCATTGGCACGCTTAACATGATGCCTGACGGCGCTTCGTGCATCGCTTGTCCACGCAAGCTGATCAGCTTGATGGCATCACTGAGCGTAAACACTCCAGATACCGCGGCAGCCGTTAGTTCACCAAAGCTGTAGCCGATCATAGCCCATGGCCGCAGCCCCCACTTCATCAATAAAAGTGACAGCGCATATTCCAGCATAAAAATAGCCGGCTGGGCATATTTCGTCTCTTGAAGCTTTATCGCGGCAGCGTCTTCATCCTGCTGATCAGGGTATAGAATATTCTCAAGCCTCTCACCAGTCGCTTCATAGAATTCTTGAAAACAGTGATCCATCGTCTCTTTGAAAAACGGCTCCTCCGTGTATAAATCCCTGCCCATGTTCACGTATTGACTGCCTTGGCCTGTGAACATGAAGATCAATTTTTTCTCCTTTTTTTCCTGAAACCGCGACATTCGACTGAGTCCCCTGTCCTTTTTCTCGGAAAGCAGTCGGATGACATCCTGCCTGTCCTTTGCCACAAACATTTGCCTATAATCAAAGTGCTGTCTTCCGGCCTGAAGTGTATAGGCGGCGTCTGCTGCATTAAGTTCAGAGTTCCTTTCCATGTGTTCGAGCAAAAGGTCTTTCGTTTTCTCTAAAGCATTCATCGTTTTTGCTGAAAGAGGAAACAGCTGATACGAACGCGTATGTTTTTCACGTTCACTGACAGGCGCTTCCTCCAGAATCACATGGGCATTTGTGCCGCCCATACCGAATGAGCTCACGCCTGCACGTCTCGGAGCATTTGTTTTCTTCCACTTCCGGAGCGTGTCATTGACAAGGAAAGGACTGTTTTCAAAATCAATATTCGGATTTGCTTCTTTAAAATGAAGACTAGGCACAAGTTGTTGATGCTTCAGAGAAAGAACTGTTTTAATGAGACCCGCCGCGCCTGCCGCAGCATCAAGGTGTCCGATATTCGTTTTTACGGAACCGATCCGACAAAACGCGGTTTTATTCGTTTGAAACGCTTTGGTTAAGGCCTCAATTTCAATTGGATCTCCGAGAGCCGTACCTGTCCCGTGGGTTTCCACATAGCTGATGGTTTCCGGCTCAATCCCCGCATCAGCAATCGCCTCTCTTATAACCTCTGTCTGGCCTTCCACACTCGGCGCATTAAAGCCTACCTTTTGGTCACCGTCATTGTTGACCGCAGATCCTTTTACAACCGCGTATATCCTATCGCCGTCAGCCAACGCGCGGCTCAACGATTTCACTGCGACAAATCCGACTCCGTCGCCTCCTACAGTGCCTTTCGCGTCTTTATCAAAGGCTCGGCAATGGCCGTCTGGCGATTTCACCATATTCTCTTGATAGATGTAGCCTGACTTAACCGGATGGAGAATGGATACACCGCCTGCGAGAGCCACATCAGATTCTCCATTCAGCACTGATTTGCAAGCCAAATGCAGCGCGACCAAGGAGGTTGAACAAGCGGTCTGCAAGGTAATGGCTGGACCTTTCAGATTAAGTTTATGAGCAACCCGCGTGCTGATTGTATAAGTATCATTTAAAGAGCCGATTTCAAACAGCTCTGACATCCTGCCGTCTAATGAGTCAGCGAAATGCTGGAGCCATTGAAAATTTGAGGTTGTTCCTGTAAACAAACCGATTTTCCCTTCATATTCAGCAGAAACACACCCTGCGTCCTCCAGCGTTTTCCATACATACTCATGAAGAAGGCGGATTTGCGGGTCCATGACCTCTGCCTGCCCCGGTGAATAGCCAAAGAAAGAGGCATCAAATAAATCAGGGCCATCGATGATTCCTTTCGCCCTTACATAATCACCTCTTGTAAATGTTTGTTCATCAATGCCCGCCGCAAACAGCTCTTCATCAGTGAAAAAAGAGATGGATTCCTTGCCGTTTTTTAGATTATGCCAAAATTCATCTATGTTTTTAGCGCCGGGGAAACGCCCCGCCATCCCGATGATGGCGATGCTGTCATTTGAAGGAGCCTTCCTTTTTGATATGAATGGTGCTTTCTTTTTTGATTGCCCTTCATCCTGGCCTGATAAGAATTCAGCAAGCAACTGAACTGTTGGACGGCGGAACATCTCAACCATCGGAATACTTTTTCCCGTTTCCTTAGAAAGCTGCTGATTGACTTGGATCAAATGCAGGGAAGTGCCGCCGATTTCAAAAAATTTATCGTGAACATTGATGCTGTCTTGACCAAGTACACGTTTCCAAACCTCCAGCACCACCTTTTCTGTTTCAGAAGCGGGGGCCTCCGCAAGCACCTTCCGTTTTGTCTCTGCGGCAAGCTCGGGCAGTGCTTTTTTATCTAATTTTCCATTGGCCGTCAGCGGCATCTCATCCATCACAATAAATCGGGATGGAATCATATATTCAGGCAAATGACGGCGCAGGTATTCACGCAGTTGCTTTTCATCAATCGTCTCATCAGTGAAAAGATAAGCAGCCAGGCACGGTGTCTGGGACGCGTCCTTCTTCACGACAGCCGCCGCCCCTTTGATCCGTCCGTACCGGCAGAGCCAATGTTCAATCTCCCCGCTCTCAATCCGATAGCCCCGAAGTTTGATTTGGTCATCATTTCTGCCTAAAAATTGAATGGTTCCATCTGGTAAAAAGCGGGCTGCGTCTCCTGTTTTATACATTTTTTCTCCGGGCTTAAAAGGATGCGCCACAAATCGCTCTGCCGTCAGTTCCTTCCGGCCTAAGTAGCCTTCTGCTACTCCTTTTCCGGCAATATAGAGTTCTCCCGCTGCTCCTCGGGGCAGCAGATTCATATGTGAATCAAGAATGTATATATCAGTATGTGCTGCAGGCCGGCCGATCGGCACATACAGATCCTTATCCATTTCAGATGAGTAGCGGTGAATCATGCAGCCGACTACCGTTTCCGTCGGTCCGTATTCGTTAAAAATTTCAATTTTCCCATCGAAGTTTTGTTCAATTTTCGCCGCAAGGGAGGTTTCTAATTGCTCTCCCCCCAGTATCAGGCACTTCATGACACTGTCCTGAAACGGCATCTCGGAAATGAAATGAAGATGGGACGGCGTTAACTTCATAACATGGGCCCGATTATCTTTCAGTATTTGTTCCACAAGAAGCTGCTTGTTTTTATCCTGGTATACAATAATTGCGTTTCCGGTTATAAGCGGGGTAAAGATAGAAGTTACTGTTAAATCAAAAGATAAAGACGTATAAAGGGCAAAATCTCTTTTATGGCCTCTTACATATTGCTCGGCGGCCCAGGAAACATAATTTTCAAGACCCAGATGCTTAACAAGCACCCCTTTTGGCCTGCCTGTTGTTCCAGAGGTATATATGCAATACGCAATGTCTTGCGAACCGTATTGTTTCACCAGATTGCTGTCGTTTCCTTGGTAAAGGTTCTGATCGGTAATATCTATTTTCACACCGTCGTACGAGTAAACCAGCCCATCGATATCCTCTGTCAGCAGCAGGTTTATCCCGCTGTCCTGAAGAAGATATTCAATTCTTTCCGCCGGATAATCGGGATCAACCGGAACATAAGCGCCGCCCGCTTTTAATACAGCGAGACAAGCGATCACCATTTCAATTGAATGTTCTGTTAAAATACCGACTCTTTGTGCAGGTCTGACTCCCTGACCTTCTAAAAAACGGGCGAGCTGATTCACTTTTTTATTTAATTGATCATAGGTCAGGGATTCCGAGCGAAACTCCACAGCAAGAGCGTCCGGCGTCTTTGCTGTCTGCCGCTCAAACAAATCAATAACAGTCTGATGTTCGTTGCCGGACATACCTTTATAGTTGCAAAACTCTTCAAGCTGATAATGCACTTCATCTTCGGAAAGCATATTCAAGCGGTGCACAGATCTGTCTGCCGGATTGTCAATCACTTCCGATAACAGGTTGAGAAAATGATCCCCAAGCTGCTTCACTTGAAGAGCAGACATAGCACCAGGATTGTAGATAAAAGAAAAATGAATATGTTCATCAAAAGCTTGTACACTCAATGTCAAATCAAACTCAGTTTGCTCAAACATGTCATATTGTTCGATTGAAAGAGGAAGACTGTTTGACTTAAGCATTTGATCAAGCGGATAATTTTCAATCACGACAATCGTGTCAAATAATGACTGCTCAGCCGTCAGACCCGCATATGTTTTTAAATCAGACAGCGGTGTATGTTCATATTCACTTCTTTTGGCAATCTGCTCATGCGCAAGCTGAATCACATCTAAAGGCGTGGATTGAGGCGCAAAGCGAAGACGAAGCGGAATGGTGTTAATAAACAGCCCCGTCATTTGTTCTATTCCCGGTACATCCGCGCTTCTTCCTGAAACGGTTGTCCCGAACACCACTTCTTCTTGATCAGAATACTTCTTTAGCAGCAGCCCCCACACACTATATAAAATGGAAGCAAGCGTAACTTGCCGTTCAGCAGCGAGTGAGCGCAGAGCCTTTCCTGCTGAAACCGGAAGCTGTATCTCATGTTTAGAAAAAATAGCATTTCGCTTCCCTGGCCTTTCTGTATTCGGCAGCAATTGCACAGGCTCCCAGTCTTTCAATAACCCTTTCCAAAATGACGCCTGGCTGTCTTTTGTTTTACGCTGCTGTTCCTGCTGCCATTTCACAAATCCTTGATATGACGGTTTTTGAGAAACAACAGGTGTTTGACCCATGGATAACGCTTGATATGACTCCATCCACTCTTTGAGGACAATCCCCATGCTCCAGCCGTCCATCAAGATATGATGAAAGCTGATCATCATCCAGATCCCGTTTTCTTCTGTTTGATAAAGTGTGACACGAAAAGGGACTTCCTGAAGCTGAAACGGCTCTTTCCGATCACGGGCCGCAAGCTCCTCCTTCAGCTTATCCTGAGAAATCCCTTTCTCGAACGGGATGCTCTGATAACGGATATCTATATTATGATGCTTTAATATCACTTGAATTGGCTTAGCTGTTTCCTTCCACCTAAACACCGTCCGCAGCATTTCATTTTGCTGAACCGTTTGCTGCCATGCTTTTTCAAAAAGATCACGGGCTGGTTCACTCTCTAGTTTTATCAGCATTTGTTCAAAATAGGCATTGCCTTCCGGCTCCATTAAATGATGAAAAAGCAGACCTTCCTGAATGGTTGTCAGTCCGAGAATGTTGGCTATGTTATTTTTATCTATTTTCTTCATTTGCTCACTCACAGAATCCTCTCCATCCTCTGCCTATATATGTTTGACAAAATATCGTCTCAATCCATAATTCGCTATAACTTGCTGCTGAATTTGAGATGTTCCTTCAATGATCTCCAATACTTTGGCTTCTCTGTACAGGCGGGCTGCTGAATGATCTCTGCTGAAGCCGCTTCCTCCATGGATTTGCACATTTGAATTGGTAATCTCAACAGCAACCTTTGAAGTGAAATATTTCGCGACAGACGTTTCTGTCACGGCCTCTGGATCTTGTTTCATCCGCATTTCGCCGGCTTTCATGCATAAGGCGCGGGCTGCATGTAGCTGTGTTACGGCATCACCGATCATTCCTTTAATCATTTGATGTTTGTAGAGCTTCTCTCCGAATTGGCTTCTCTTCCGTGAGTATGTGACTAAAGAATCGACGGCTTCCTGTGCAATCGCCAATCCGGCCCATGCCACACTGTATCTGCCATGATCCAAAGCCAAGTTAACGATGTAATTAAAACCGCCCCCGATGGGCCCTAATATTTGGTCATCAGAAACCTCGACGCTGTCAAACTCTATTTCCGCAAGATAAGAAGCTCTATTGGCCATCATGCCTTCCATTTTTTTTACCGTTACTCCGCTCCGGCGGCTGTCTACAATAAAGGCTGTAACCACTTCTCCATCCCGGGCTATAACCAGAAAAAAGTCAGCAATGGCGCCAAAGGAAATCCATTTTTTTCTGCCGTTGATGACATAGCTGCTTCCGTTTTTTGTATACGATGTTTCAATGTGGTTTGCGTCTGAACCAATGTTTGGTTCAGACAATGCAAACGCTCCGATTTTCTCTCCTTTTCCGATGGGGACAAGCCATTCTTCTTTTTGGCGCTCTGTACCGTACCGCAGCAGAGATTCACCGACTAACGAATTTACAGTCAAAAGGGTTCGAATATTACAGCACGCTTTTCCTGCTTGTTCAGTAAACAAACCGTACTCGACAGGGTTCAATCCCAATCCGTGATAAACTTCCGGAATACCCGCAGCAAAATAAGATTTGCTCCCTAACTCTTTTATTAATTCTGCCGGGATGCATTCCTTCTCATCAAACTCGCCTGCAAAAGGTCTGATTTTTTCATCGCAGTAACCCCGGAAATCTTGAATGATGTCGGCTTTCATCTCAGCTGTTTTCATTAGCAAGCGCTCCGTTCTGTTTCTTTTCAATTAGGCTGACGATACGGTTCACTGTGCTGAAGTTGGCAATATCTAAATCTTCGTTATCAAGCTGAAACCCAAAGTTTTGCTCAAGAAATGTTACAAGCTTCATCGCAAATAAAGAATTTACAAATCCCATTTCAAAAATGTGATCATCATTGGTTAATTCGATTTCATCGTCAAAGACCACCAAATTTTGTTCAATATATTCTCTAATTTGTTCATGAAGATTCATCTATTTGCTCTCCCCGCTATTTAGATTAATTGCTGCTTCCCGCAACAGGTGATTGGCTGAATTCCGTTTTGACCTCGACATACGCAGGATATGGCTGAATCTGGCTCAGGTCATTTTCAAATAGAATGTAGCCGTCCGGTCCCTTCGTATGTTCTTTGAAATTGGCAAATTTATAGGTGATATACATGACTCTGTTGCGATCTGTTTGTTTAAAATCGGCAAACAGTTTTTTCCCTTTTTGTTTCGCTTCATTTAAAATAGCTGTCAGTAATATGGTACCGACACCGCGGGACATAACCCGGCATGACATTAAAAGAAGATTAATATGCCATTCATCTCCCTTTTCTTCTATTAAAGAGAGTCCGATCTTTCCATAAGAGCCGTACTTGTCCTCAAGTTCGCAGACTAGCAGCATATGAGAGTCTGATTCTCGGAAATAATTTAATTCCTGATAATCGTATGTTTTTCCGCTTGCATTCAGCTGGTTTGTACGCACCGTAAGCTCTTCCGCCCGCTGCAAGTCGCTTTCTTGCGCATGGCTGATCGTAAACTTCATATTCAGAGTGGCAAGAAATTGTTCGGACGGTCCTTCAAACTGCTCTTCATCCTCTTTTCTGCGATCATCCTCCAGATACATCTGCCGGCGTCTTTTGGCATCCTCTGTTACGAATGCAGGCTTCAGCAACGGGTCGACGATTAGATCCTTATACCGAACGGCATCCCAGCACGAAATCTCCGGATGGGCATTTTTCACTTCTTCCCTTTCAAACGCTTGGTCGTCAATAAAGAGAAGCGTATCCTTATGAATATTGAGGTTTTTGCTGATTTTTTCCAAAGAGACCGATTTGGCATTCCAGCTGATTTCCGGATATAAAAAGAAATGGTCTATTCCAAATTCCTTTAATTTTTCCATAGCAGCAGCTTCGTCATTTCTGCTGGCGACAGACAGCAATATGCCGCGTTCATCAAGCTCAGTCAGAATCTCTTTGATATGTTCCTTCAGCTTTACATCATCTGATTCAAGCAGAATACCATCCCATAGCGTATGATCTAAATCCCAGACAACACACTTAACTCCCTTTTTCAATGGCCTGCCCCTCCTTTAACTGTATTGAAAGAATCCTTGTCCTGACTTTCTCCCTAACTTTCCTGCGTCTACCATTTTCACGAGCAGCGGACACGGCCTGAACTTTGAATCTTTGTAGCTTTCATATAGAACCAGCAAGGAGTTAAGGATTGTATCGAGACCTATTAAATCCGCAGTCGCGAGCGGACCCATTTTATGCCCGAACCCGCCGCGGAAAATTTTATCCACATTGGCTGGTGTCGCCACTTGATCTTGTACCGTCCAAATGCTTTCATTAATGGTCAGCATTAACACACGATTTGACACAAAGCCAGGCAAATCATGAACGACGACGGGGTTTTTGTCGAAAGATTTCAAAAACTCGATGGTTGCATTGACAGTCTCGTCAGAGGTGGCATCGCCCCGTATCACCTCTACAAGTTCTTTCAGAGGAACAGGATTCATAAAATGTGCTCCGATTACCTTTTCCGGACGATGCATCAGTGAACCGACCTTCGTAATTGAGATGCAGCTTGTATTGACAAGGTAGACGGCATCCTCTCGGCAGATATCCTTTAATTGTAAATATACTTGTTTTTTGATCTCCCAATCTTCTGTTACGTTTTCAATGATGATATCAGCCGGCTCCACATTGTGCGGCTCAGTTGTGAATTGAATGTTAGCAAGCACATCTTCCAATGACATGCTGAATTTTTCTTTCCGCATCAGTTGAACAAACCTGAATGTCTTTTTAATGTTTTCCTCTGCGGCTTTCAGTTTTTCATCACTGATATCCAGCAAAATCACTTGATACCCATTCGCAGATAAATCAAGAGCCATATCGGCCCCCATGACGCCTCCTCCGATAACACCGGCAGTTCTGAAATCCATTTCATACCACTCCTGTCTGATTCAAAATATGATTGATTTTAGCTGTCACTTCTTCTGTCTTCTGATTAATGAAAAAATGATCTCCTTCAAATTCGTAAAATCTGCATGTCTGATCGGTGTACTGACTCCAATCAGATAAATCAAACAGCACTGACGGCAGATCACGTTTGCCGTAAAAAACCGAAATATCGCAGGATAATGGAGCAACTGCTGTATTCCTGTATGTTTCCAGCAACTCAAAGTCAGCTCTTAAAATAGGAAGGAAAAAGTCAAGCACCTGCTCATTTTTGCTGAATTCTTCCGGTACACCCCCCATCTCAATAATCGCTTGTTTTAAAGCGGAATTTGAAAGCTGATGAAGCACTTTCTTTTCCGGGATATGAGGCGGGAAACGCCCGGAAAAAAACATATGGATCGGCTGTTTATTTTCCATGGTTAATTTCCTTTGCAATTCGTATGCAAGCAGCGATCCCATGCTGTGCCCAAAAATGGCATAATCCGAATCACCCAAATGAGATTTTGCTTGCATAAACAGATCTTCCGTCACGGATTCTGCACGATTGAGCAATGGCTCAGACATTCTCGTTCCATGTCCCGGAAGCTCTAGGGCCACCAGTTCAACTGACGCATCAAGAAACCTTTTCCATCCGCTGAAGATGGTGCTCGAACCCCCGGCATACGGCAGACAGAATAATTTGATCATTTGACCCTCTCCTCTTTTCCTATATCCTTCAGGCATTCAATATGGGCTGCTTCAAGCTCCAGCACTTTTTTCAGTGAATCTTTGATCCGCTCTTCATAACCAGAAGAAGATCCCCCCGAAAAATAAAGCTTAGCCGCAAGATGCCGCGCTGCTTCCCACTCATCAATAATGTCAGATGTCACAGCGGCAAGCTGTTGAAAATCCGGAAGAAATGCGAGGCGGTATTGCTCTGTTTTTTTCACATTTAAAATCCCATTAAATGAATGAAGGAGCTTTTCGCTGTCTCTTATGCTGTGAAATTGCTCAGTAAACCGGCTGAAGGACGCCAAACCGGATAACATCCGATCTACATGCCCGGTGATGTTATGAGCAAAGAAGGCAGCCGCATCCTTGAAAATGCTTTGCCCTGAGCGGTCCCTGCCCGGATCATAAGAAAAGGAGGCATATGAATGAAAAGCGGCAGGAGGCTGAAAATAACTGTGAAATCCTTGATAGGCTTTGGCCAAATGCTGATATGAAATATTTCTGGCTTCATATGACAAGTTATCGGGATAACGGTTTTCAATGGCAAGAACAGACTGATCTACGTCATGAAAGCCATAAATCAGTATGCTGTTCCGGTTATGCTTAGACATATATTCCTGTCTATAAGGCTGCGCATATGTATCCAACCAAATGATGACGGGTTTATGTTTAAGAACATCGCGTTTCACATCAGCTATGAGACTGCTGCTGACCGATTGCTTATCCGCGATGATTCCCTGCTGATTCATGACATACTCAGGATCATAAACTTCTGTCCGATCAACCATTGGATAACCATCCTCATCCAATTGATACGAATACATGTCATTTAAAAGATAAGGATAGATTTCTTGCTGAAACGAGCGAACCACGGAAAAATAACAGTTAAAAAAACAGCTGCGATAAAATAGGTCGTTAAACGGCTGAATACCAAGGATGGATGTTTCACATTTCATGCGTCTCACTCCTTCTTGCGGCACGGTGATTGAAAAAACAAGCGGTTAAACCGAATAGACAGGAGGCAAGGAGCAGCAAACCATAAACCGCCGCCAAATAACGAAGAGATCCGGGCCCCCAAATAAATATCATGCTCCAAGGCAAGCCATTAAAGGCAAAGACTGAAATAAGCTTCGGCACCACTATTCCGGCTGCCAGCAACCCTCCCCAAAGCAGCGCCTTTATTCTTGTTCGCTGCTGAACGGGAACATTTTTCGATTTAACGTTTTTTAGAAAAATATAAACCCTCCACACCAGAACAATAAGCAATAAACTGAATAAAACCAGCAAGGCAGCCGCAGCTTTATCAATGACCTGAAACGGATCAGTGACAGAACCGTCCTGCTTTTGGTTTTGATCGGCAATCACTTGTAAAACAGAACGAGCAATTTTCTCAGGGTACGCGCTGTTCATATTGGCCAAAACCCCTACAGCCGCATTATCGTCAGGGCTGATGATAATAAACGAAGAAAAGTTCGGGTTGGAGCCGGCATGGAACAATTCTTTGACCCTGCCCTTTTTTTCAAAAATTGACCATCCCGCACCGTAATACACGCCAGGCTCGTCCGTTTTTACGCTTTTATCAGGCAGGTGGCTTTGCTCAATCAAACGGCTTATATCACCGTCACTGTGATTCAGCTGAGATCGAAGCCATTTGGATACATCCTCTGCGTTCGTGATAATATATCCGGCAGGCGTGTTTCCCCGATACTCAGGCGCGTCATAGGCTCTCGCCTTTAAAAATCCAATTTTAAAACCTGATGATACATCGCCGTCATCACCAGCGTGCCGCCCAGCATACGTGTTTGACATATCTAACTGCTTAAAAACGTGCTCAGCCATATATTGCTCGTACGGCTGGCCTGATGCCTGTTCAATGATATATCCCAGTACATCATAATTGATTGTGGCATATTCAAATGTGCTTCCCGGCTTATGACTAAGTTCAACTCCCTTTAGCCCCTTCGCCGTTTTTTCCAAAGCATCTTCCTTAGAATCAATCTTGATATCCGCTATTGATAAAAATGGAATTCCGCTTGTATGATGCAGCAGCTGATGAACTGTGATATCTGTTTTCTTTCCGTTGTAAACTGCATAAAATCCGCTGATATACCGGCTGACAGGGTCATTTAGACTGATTGCCCCCGAATGGACAAGCTTAAGTACCCCCAGTGCAGTAAATGCTTTAGAGGTTGAGCCCAACTCAAACAATGTCGAGGCGGTTACAGGGCGGCTATGCCTGTCGCCGGCATAACCAAACCCCTTTTCGTAAACCGCAGCATTTCCTTTTACCACTGTCACTGAGATCCCCGGTATTCCGCTTTCCTTCATTTGCTTTTCGATCAGAGCGTCAATGCGCTTATCAACTGGCGTCTGAGCGCTTGCGTGTCCGCCGCTCCAGATTTGAACCGACAAGATACAAAGACAGAAAACCAGCCATACGTTTCTCATCATTTGAACAAGGAATCCAATTCTTCAATAGATAATGAGGCGGTTTCGAAATCTGATGGCGTATATTCGACAGACTCTTGTTTACAGCAATGTTCAGTCAGCTCTTCCAGCTGTACAGAAAATTCATCTAAAAGCTGTTCCATATCCTCTGTCTGATAAAGATTGCTGCAGATTAAATCCAACGTTAGCTGTCCGCCATAGATTCCCGCTGTCAAATCAAGACTGACCGTCAGATCATTTTCAGGCGATGACTCAGCGCCTGAATTTAAATAAGTCATGCGGTATTCTGATTTATCTGCTAAAAAACGGTCAACTTCTCCTAGATAATTAAAGCGCAGCTCAGGCTTCTTGTGATCCGGCATTCGTTTATTCAAATAGGTGAGAGCGCCGTAGCCAATCCCCTTATTGGGGATATTGCGCAGGTTTTCTTTCACTGAACGGATTTGCGCTGGCAGATCAGCCTCTGCCTGAAATACTGCGGGATACATTGCTGTAAACCACCCGAACGTCCTTGAAAAATCTAAGTCTTCCTTTAATGGCTCTCTTCCATGACCTTCTAACTCCAAAGAAATAACCTCTTTGCCTGTGCAATGATGGCAAGCCCGGATTAACGCAGTGATAATCAAATCATTTGTTTGGGTTTGATATGCCTCATTTGCTTCACTGAGCAGTTTTTGGGTCATCTGGCTTGTCAAAACCCGTTTCAGTTTTATGCTATTTTCAACTTTGGAATTTTCCGAACAAATCCCATAGAGCGGCTCAATTTTTTTCACTTTTTCATTCCAATAACTGCATTCTTCCTCCGCTTCACGTGAATAAGCGTATTCATGGATCGAATGTGAATATTCCTGATAAGAATGTGTCTTTAAAGGGAGTCTCTTCTCTTCCTTCTTATCTAATGAATCTAAAAGAGCAAGAAAATCATCAATCAGGATTTGCCATGATACACCGTCCGCGATTAAGTGGTGGGCTGTGAATAATAAATGCGTTTTTTCGTTTGCTTTGATCATGCCGGTTTTAAAAAGCACTCCATTGTATAAGTCCGTGCTTTTTCTCATTTCCTGCCCGATTACCGCTATTTGTTTGGTTTGCTCTTCCTCGGAAAAAGTAGACAGATCCCAGTATTCAATATAAGGTTCGATATCTGTATTATGATAGACCAAGGTATTCGTCTCTTTTTCTACATTCATTCGCAAGCTGTCATGATGATTGATTAAAAGAGACAGAACCGTCTTAACGTCTTCAAGGTGAATCTCTTTTTCAGCAGTTAGCATTACCGATTGATGCCAGAAATGAGCGCACTTTAAATCCAAGGACCAGAACCATTGGGTAATCGGTGTGCCCATCACTCTGCCTTCAGCCTGTTGTTGAGAAATTGCAGGCGATTGTTTGCTGGTCACAGCACTGACAAGTTCTCTAAATACGGGATATGTCATAATATCCTGAGTCTTGATAAAAAGACCTTTTTCTTTCATTTTCGAAACGAATTGAATGGCTTTGATAGAATCTCCGCCAAGCTGATAAAAATGGTCCTCTGGGCAAATGTCTGTCTGGCCGAGAATCTCCTTCGCGGTTTCTAAAAGAACCGCCTCAGCTTCTTTCTGCTCTTCATTTAACAATCCGTAATCTGTCTGCTCTTGATAAAGTAAAGGATCAGGGAGCGCTTCTTTGTCTGTTTTTCCATTTTGCGTAAGCGGAATATGATCCATCTTGATAAAGTAGGCCGGGACCATAAAAACGGGCAGTTTGCCAGAAAGCTTTTTCCTAAGCTCCAGCACTGGCACAGGTGCAGAGCTCACTACATATGCCGCCAATTGCTTTCCGCCCTGTGAATCATCAAAATCAATGACAACCGCTTCTTCTATTTCCGCGAGAGAAAGCAGGGCTAATTCAATTTCTCCCAGTTCTATACGGTAGCCTCTTAATTTGATTTGATGGTCTTTACGCCCTGCATATTCAAGCAATCCACTATTCGTTCTTTTCGCCAGATCTCCTGTCTTATACATTTTTCTGCCCTTTATGAAAGGGTTATCCAGAAAACGCTCGGTTTGCAAATCCGGACGCTTCCAATATCCTCTGGCGACATTATCGCCTGATATATACATTTCGCCTTGAGTTCCCGGCAATACCGGCTGTAGCTGTTCATCTAATAAATAAATTTCAGTATTCTGCAGCGGAACCCCAATTGGAACCGAGGCTTGCTGATCCTGTTCTCGGTCATACTTGTGGATCATACACCCAACGGTCGCTTCTGTCGGCCCGTATTCATTAAAGATCTCGATGCGGTGATCCGATGCTTCTGTTATTTGGCGTGCTAAAGAAACAGACAGCTGCTCACCGCCAACAATCATTCTTTTAATAGAGGAATCTTTTAAGTTTGCATCTTTTAGCAACGCTAAATGCGCTGGTGTCAGCTTGATGACAGCTGTTTTCTTTTCTTTTACGATTTGATGAAGTATAAATTCCGGGATATCTTCTTGTCTGTAAATGACAATCTTATTTCCTGTCACTAATGGGGTGTAAATGGATGTAACGGTTAAATCGAAAGCTATGGATGAGTACAGCGCAAAGCTGTCCTCTTGGGAAGAAGTATAATTCTGAGAGGCTGATGTTATGTAGTTCACAAGGCTTTGATGTTCGATCATCACGCCTTTCGGCTGCCCTGTTGATCCAGAAGTGTAAATCATGTATGCGATGTCGGAAGGATCGTTCCTGATGTCTAACTGTCCCGTATCTAAATCGTTGAACATGGTGCAGTCAATACTGATTTTTTTCACGTGCCTTGGCAAACGGCAGTCTATTTTAAAAAGAGGGTCTGTAATCAAAAACGCCGCTTCACTATTTTCTAAAATATACTTGATTCGTTCCGCGGGATATTCGGGGTCGATCGGCACATAAGCGCCGCCTGCTTTTAAAATGCCCAGTAAAACAGCAATCAACTCCGGTGAGTGTTTCATGCTCACGGCAACAAAATCACCGCGGCTTATTCCTTTATGTATTAGGCAGCGGGCAATTTGGTTGGAGCGTTCATCCAGTTCCTGATAAGTAACATGTCTGCCCCCATCCTCTATCGCTGTCCGAAACGGATGCTGTGAGACTGTTGCTTGAATTAATTGATTGATTGTCTGTTCTTTCGAATAGTCGGCCTGCGTCTGATTCCACTTAAATATCTCGTCCCTTTTTTCTTGTTTAGTTAATATAGACAAATGTCTGAATTGAACGGCTGGGTCCTCGATAAGCAATAAAATCAGGCGAAGTAAACGGTCTTTCAATTGCTGAATTTCCGTTTCGCTGTAATCCGCTACCTTGTAGTCGAACTGCAATTCGATTGCCCCGCCTTCGTCCCATTCTTTAACTGCAATTTGAAGGGAATAAGGCTGTGATCCGTTATATAATTCATCATATTCGACATGGCATCCATCTATATCAGAAGCAAGGTCGGTGTTGTATGAATTGATATACATTTGGAAGAGCTGGTCATATCCCTGTTTTGCCAGCTGTAATTCCTTTATCAGTTCGTCATAGGGGTACCGTTGGTGGAGAAAGTATTTCATATAGTCTGAATTGACTTCTTGTAAAAAATCTGAGAAACGCTGGTCAAGGTCTGTTTTCTTTCTGAACGGCATCGTACTGACAGTCATCCCCGCCGTGCTTTTTTCCTTCTTTCCAGACCTGTTTAGCACCGGCGTGCCGATTATCAAATCAGTCTCTCCCGTTGCTTTGCTTACATACCAAAACAGCGATGCGGTAAACAATGCGTTTAACGAAGAGCCTTGCTTTTGAATAAATTCATAAACAGCAGCAGAATGTTCTTGGTCTAGTTTAAATCGTTTGCGTTTACCAGCAATGTTCGCTGAACTTTTTGACAAGAAGCTGTCCGGCAAATGAGAAAATTCTTCTTTCCAAAATGCGGCATCTTTTTGATATCGTGGCGAAGAAAGGTATTTTTTCTCTTTTTCTATGAGAATTGAATAGTCATCAGCGGCTTCTTCAGGCAGTTCTCCTTTTGCCAGAAGAATGTACAGATCCTTAATCTTATCAATGATGATTTTCATAGACCAGCCGTCAGCAACAATGTGATGGCATTTTATTAAATACCCGCATGTTGCTTCATCTGTTTGGAAAACATAAAATTGAACAAGCGCGCCATCAAACAAAGAGAAAGGGATTTTAAATTCCCGTTCGGCCCAATCTAGCATTCTTTCATATGGATGGTCGGTTGAAGTGAAATCGACTGATGGCACATGGGCCTGCACTTTTTCGTCTATGTATTGAAGAACTGATCCTTCCTGCTTTACGAGCCGTATTCTGAGGGATTCTGTCT
The DNA here is from genome assembly GCF_029772985.1 of Bacillus stercoris. Taxonomy (NCBI): domain Bacteria; kingdom Bacillati; phylum Bacillota; class Bacilli; order Caryophanales; family Bacillaceae; genus Bacillus; species Bacillus stercoris. The sequence goes on from NZ_CP121861.1 coordinate 3,657,365, forward strand.
GTCTGATGCAATGCTGAATGGCTTTTTTTAATGTCTCAAGATGAAGTTTTCCATTGATTTGGATAAGGCCGCCAATATGATTAATAGCTGTTTCGGGGTATAAATTTTCGATATTTAAAACTCTTTTTTGATGATGAGAAAGAGGAAATAAATTCAAGTTACCACTCAACATTTCCACCTCTTTACAAATAGTATTTTACATCACCAATTTAATCACATAACAAATAATTTGTAAATATTTATAAAAGATTGTCTATATTTGTTCATTTTTTAGTTTTAAAGATAAAAGCGCTGAAACAGTAAAAATAATAAAATTTAAGAAAAATACATATTGGACACCCAGCCAATCAGTAAGACTGCTCATAATTAAGATCGATGCACCGTATACAAATGTACTTATTGTATGCTGAGCCGACAGTATTTTCGGAAGCAAAGTTTCATTTATGCTCTCCTGCACATAGGTTCTGATCGCAATTCCCCGGAGCTGAAATGAAGGTCCTAAAATAAAGACAAAAAGCAGCGATACCAACGCATACTTATTAAGCGCAAGGCATAGTGTGCAAGCGCCGATGGCAAGTGATGTCCATAAAATCATCGAGAACAGTTTTCCATTCATTATTTTTGAAAGTTTCCAAACGATTAAACCGCCTGTAATGGTGCCGGCGAAATAGCTTGCGTTAATAAACCCCCACCATGTTTCGCTTTTATGCAGCACTTCATCGACATAAACAAGGATAATGGCTCCTGTCCAAATACTTCTGCCGAACATGGATAATAGCTCAAGAACAGTCAGCATTCTGATAACAGGCATGCGATAAATTGCTTTCCACCCGGAAGAAATTTTATCCATAAAGGACTCGGTTTCTTCCTTTTCTGCATCTCCTTTTCCCGCATCCTTGACAAAAAATAAAGAGACTGTAGAGGTGCCATAAAGTGCAAAAGTCAACAATAGCAGCAATTGCGGCCCGAGCCATTTGATCAAAATACCGCCGAGCATCCATCCAAGCAGGAGCACGATTTGGTCAGAGGTCAGCACCAAGCTGTTTGCTTTCAACAACATGGATTTTGGAACAAAGCGGGGAATCATTGAATTTCTGACTGGAATCGTTCCTCCGTCTAACAGCGACATTAAAAATACGATAAAGAAAAAAATAAAAATAGATTTAAAATCTATCATAAATATAAGAAGCAACAAAGATAACAGAATGGTTTGCGTTAACTGTAAAAAAATCAAAATGTGCTTTAGTCTGTATTTATGAATGAAAACCGGTATAAATACTGCGCTTAATGACTGACCCACGAACTGCATCATGGCTACCAGCGATGCCAAGAAGGCCGAGTCTGTGACTTGATACGTAAATAGAGTCAGTACCAGCACGTATAAAGAATCTCCTAAATTGGCAATTGACTGGCCCGCCCATATAAAATAAAAGGATTTATTTTTCATAATTTCAACCCTTTTCTATTTTTAGAACATCATAACATAAATAAACACCCTCTCCAATGCTACTTAGCCTTCAAAAAAAACGCAAAAAACCCCTGCGCCGCAGCGGCACAAGGGGTCATCCAATATTAGTCATAAATGTGAACAGTCGGCTCTTTATCTCCGGCATTGCGGATAATGACCGCTTCTTGTCCGTCTGAGGACGTGATATTGACTTCGACATCAATTGAGCCTTTAGAGTAGTAGTCCATCACTTCACCCGTTAGGAACTGGGTAAACGCGACAACTTCACTTTTTCCGTAGAATTGCATTGGTATGTCAATCTTTATTTTCTTCATTTCATCATTATCATACAGCGCTGTACCGACAACGCCTGTATAGTTCGGGAAATATTCTTCAATTGAATTTTTGAACCGCTTAAAGACCTCGGTGTCATCCGGGTACTTTTCTGCTGTGGTTGTATCCGCTGGATAGAATACGTATTTTTCATTGATGTCATCCCAATTTGAGATATCAGTAGAGCCTGCTTTGACCTCTGTTTTGGCGATGAAGTTCCCCGGCACAATCGATGTTTTCGACGCCTGCTTGTAGAGTGCGACTGTAATTGGCACATTCTTCAAGTTATCTTTTTTACGGAGGCGGTTAATAACCTCCTGTGCGATTTTTTCTCCTTGCTGGCGGAGCGTGCTGTCCTTAATCTCCACTTCTTTTTGCGGGTCGCCCGTTTTTTCACGATAGTAATACACTGAGTTTAACGCCAGTCCGATCATGACGCCGCCAAGCTGGATAGAATTCTTGTCTTTTCTGACTAAATAATCGTGCTCAAGCATGGATGCTAAATAAATCGGGCTGCTTTCGTTCTTTTCTTCTGTTGAACCAGAACTCGGGAGCGCCGGGTTCAAGCCTTCATTTTTGAAGTTCTTATCTTCTTTTTCGGCTTTTTTCAAATCAGAGCCCGTTTTTTTCCGGGCCAGCCAGCTTAATACTGTATCCTCATCTAAATATTGTCCTTCCTGGAACAGATAATCGTCAGTCGAGAAAGAATCTTGGGCAAGACGCATCAGCCCTGTTTCAAACTCGTCAATGTCCAGTCTCGTGTTCAGCTGTTCCGTTGTTAAGCCGCGCGCTTTGCCTGCCTTAAACGGCAGCACCATTTTGTAATAGGAGTCAGAGATATTATATTTCGGGACAATCGCTTTTTCTGACGATTTCGCCGTCTTTTGCGTAATCTCTTCCTCCTTCTCCCCCCCAAAACCTGACGAGCAGGCAGACAGCATTAATACTGCCGCCGTTGCCGCCAATGCCAACGTCTTTTTCAATAGAAAACACTCCTCTTATTTCTTTAGCTCTTCCATTAACTGTTCTTCATTCCACACTTCAATGTTCAGCTCTTGTGCTTTTGTCAGCTTGCTTCCCGCCGCTTCTCCGGCGATGACCAAGTCTGTGTTTTTGCTGACGCTTCCCGTCAGTTTTCCGCCCAGCGCTTCGATTTGCGCTTTGGCTTCGTTTCTTGACAGTTCTTCCAGCTTTCCTGTCAGAACAATTGTTTTACCGGCAAAGTAAGAATCACTGTCCTCTGCCTTTACTTTTTTCGGGCCTTTGTAAAGCGTGTTTACGCCCAGCTCCTGAAGTTCATTCAAGAGTTCAAGCATTTCTTCTTTATGAAAATAGGTGATGACCGCGTCAGCCATTTTTTCACCGATTTCATCAACCGCGAGAAGTTCGTCTTTAGAGGCTTTTTTCAGGTTCTCCAAGCTTTCAAACTGCATGGCGAGCGTCTTTGCAGCCTTTGATCCGATAAAGCGGATGCCAAGCCCAAACAGCAGGCGCTCTAACGAATTTTCTTTTGATTTTTGGATGGAGCTGATCAGGTTTTCAGTGGACTTTTCACCCATGCGTTCGAGCTGGATGACTTGTTCCTTCGTCAGCTTATATAAATCTGCCACATTGCGGACAAGGTTTTCCTCAAACAGCTGTGTGATCACTCGTTCGCCGAGCCCGTCAATGTTCATGGCATTGCGGGAAACGAAATGGATCAGCCCTTCCCGGATTTGCGCCGGACATTCAGGGTTAATGCAGCGAAGCGCCACTTCTCCTTCGATCCGGACGAGCTCACTGCCGCATTCAGGACATTCCGTCGGCATGCTGAATTCCTTTTCTTCTCCTGTGCGCTGTTCAACGAGGACATTCACGACTTCCGGGATGATATCGCCCGCTTTTTTGACAACAACCTTATCCAAAATCCGAATGTCCTTCTCTTTAATTAAATCTTCGTTATGAAGGGATGCTCTTGAGACCGTTGTGCCGGCAACTTTTACCGGCTCAAGAATCGCGGTCGGCGTGATCACACCCGTTCTGCCGACATTTAATTCGATATCGAGAAGCTTCGTCACGACCTCTTCAGCAGGAAACTTATACGCGATGGCCCAGCGCGGGCTTTTCGCCGTAAAACCGAGCTCCTCCTGCTGATCGAGAGAATCGACTTTAATGACAATGCCGTCTATTTCGTACGGCAGGTCAGCGCGCTTCGCCTGAAGCTCATCGATCAGCGTAATGACTTCTTCTATGTCGCCGCATTTTTTTCGTTCCTGATTCGTTTTAAATCCGAGTTCGTCGAGAAAATCAAGCCCTTGGCTTTGCGTCTCCACACCCATCTCGTCAAGCTCCGCTATACTGTAGACGAAGATATCAAGGTTTCGTTTCGCTGCAATTTTCGGATCGAGCTGTCTAAGTGATCCTGCCGCGGCATTTCGCGGATTAGCGAACGGTTCTTCTTCATTTTTAATTCGTTCTTCATTGAGTGCTTCAAACGAACGCTTCGGCATATACGCCTCGCCGCGCACTTCGATCGACAGCTCACGGTTCATTTTGAGTGGGATATTGCGAATCGTCTTCAGATTCTCAGTAATATCCTCTCCCGTCGTTCCGTCACCTCGTGTGGCTCCTCTGACAAAATAGCCGTCTTCATAACGGAGAGAAACAGCAAGACCGTCTATTTTCAGCTCCACATTATACGCCACATCGTCACCGACGGCTTGGCGCACACGGCGGTCGAAATCACGGAGATCATCAGCATTAAAGGCGTTGCCCAGACTGAGCATCGGTGTGCCGTGGGTGACCTTTTGAAACGCTTCAAGCACGGCTCCGCCGACGCGCTGCGTAGGAGAGTCAGGCGTTCTGAGGTCTGGATGCTCCTCCTCGATCGCAATCAGCTCCTGCATCAATCTGTCGTATTCGGCATCAGGGACGCTCGGTTCATCTAGGGTGTAATATTCATAGCTATACTTGTTGATGGTGCGGCGCAGTTCGTCTGCCCGCTGCTTGGCTGTTTCTTTGTCCATCTGCTTCTTCCTTTCCTCTTCAATTACTGCTTTTCAATAGGAGCAAATGCTGCTAACAGGCGTTTCACGCCGACAGGACTCGGGAAGGCAATATCGAGCTCCGTCCCTTCTCCTTCGCCTTTCACACTGACGACAGTTCCTGTTCCCCATTTTTTATGGCCCGCCTTATCTCCGACTGCCCAGTTCAAGGTGTCGCCGCCTGTTTTGCTGGCGTAGGATACCGGACGTGAAACAGGGCCGCGTCTCGGCTGCATTTTTCTCGCAGACGGCGCTCTCGTTTCTTTTTTCTCATTTAGGTTTTCCAATAAATCATCCGGTATTTCAGCAATAAAGCGAGATTCCGGGTTCATATTCGTTCGGCCAAACAAGGTGCGCATTTTGGCGTTGGTCAGATAGAGCTCCTGCTCCGCCCTTGTAATCCCAACGTAAGCAAGGCGGCGTTCTTCTTCCATTTCCACTTCCTCCATTAATGAACGGCTGTGCGGGAAGACGCCTTCTTCAAGCCCCATCAAGAAAACAACCGGGAACTCCAGCCCTTTTGCGGCGTGCAGTGTCATCAAGGTGATTGCATCCTTGCCGCCTGACTCTTCCTCCTTCTGGTCGAGCTGATCGATATCTGCAATCAGCGCCAAGTCTGTCAGGAACGCAACGAGTGTCTTGTCCTCACTTTTCTGTTCAAAGTTTTTCGTAACAGACAGGAACTCGTCGATGTTTTCTAAACGGCTTTGGGCTTCGATCGATTTCTCAGCCTTCAGCATTTCTCTGTATTCGGTCTTATCAAGAATTTCTTCTGTCAGCTCTGTAATGGATAAGTAATCCTGCATATTGGTCAGGTTCTCAATCATCTGTCTGAAGCCGTCAAGCGCGTTGGCTGCTTTGGCACTGACGCCGATAAAATCAACCTGCTGAATCGCTTGGAAAAATGACAAACCGTTTATGGCCGCATACGAAGCGATTTTCTCAAGTGATGTCGCGCCAACTCCGCGCTTTGGCACATTGACAATGCGCGTGAAACTGATATCGTCATCCGGATTGGATACGAGGCGCAGGTACGCAAGAATGTCTTTAATTTCTTTTCTGTCATAGAACTTTGTGCCGCCGACAATGTTATAGTTCAAGCCCGCTTTGAGAAGCGTTTCCTCAATCACACGGGACTGCGCGTTTGTCCGGTATAAAATGGCGATATCCGACAGCTTCCGCTTGCCTGAACTGTGAAGCTGATGAATTTTGCCGGCCACAAACTGTCCTTCACCGAACTCATTATCACCGCGATAATAAGAAATCTTGATGCCTTCATCGTTTTCCGTCCACAAATTTTTCGGTTTGCGGTTAGAGTTATTTTTGATGACCTCGTTAGCCGCGCGCAAAATCCGTTTCGTTGAACGATAGTTTTGTTCTAGCAAAATCACGCTTGCATTCGGATAATCTTTTTCAAATGAAAGAATGTTGGTGATATCCGCGCCGCGCCACCTGTAGATCGACTGATCAGAGTCCCCGACAACGCAAAGGTTCTGGAAACGCTCGGCAAGCTGCTTAACGAGCATGTATTGCGCCCTGTTCGTATCCTGATACTCATCAACGTGGATGTACTGGAATTTGCGCTGATAAAATTCAAGCACTTCAGGCACTCTGTCAAACAGTTTAATCGTCGTCATAATTAAATCGTCGAAATCGAGCGACTGGTTTTTCAAAAGCTTCTTCTGATAATCAGCATATACGTCGCTGACCACCTGATCGTAGTAGCCGCCGGCAACCTTAGAGAATTCCTCCGGTTCGGTTAATTCGTTTTTCGCACTGCTGATCGTGCCAAGGATGCTTCTCGGGTCAAACTTCTTCGGATCAAGATTGCGCTCCTTCAAAATCCCTTTGATTACTGAAAGCTGGTCCGCCGTATCAAGGATGGAGAAATTTCGGTTAATCCCAATCCGGTCGATATCTCTGCGCAAGATCCGCACGCACATGCTGTGGAATGTGGAAATCCAGATATCGTCCGCTCCGGGCCCGAGGATGCTTTCCACACGTTCTTTCATTTCGCGTGCCGCTTTATTGGTAAATGTGATCGCCAGAATGTTCCACGGCGCCACATGTTTTTCTGCCATTAAATAAGCAATTCTGTGTGTCAGGACACGCGTCTTTCCGCTTCCCGCTCCCGCCATCAGCAAAAGAGGCCCGTCCGTTGTTTTGACTGCTTCCTGCTGAACGGGATTTAAACCGCTTAGTAATTGATTGCTAATATAATTCAAAATTTGTTCACCCGCCTATACAAAACATATGTTCTATCATAAACCAAATCCGTACAATTTACTACTCGCCTTTCACAGCCGCTACTGTTTTCAAAGCCTTGTCGAAATCTTCATACACCGCATTGCCTACAACGATCACGTCCGCATGCTCTGCATACTGTTTGGCCGTTTCTGCATCCTTGATGCCGCCGCCATAAAACAAGGTGGACGTTTCCAATACAGCCTTCGTTTTCTTGACAGCTTCTATGTCTCCAAGCATGCCGCTGTATTCTAAATAAAAAATCGGCAGCTGCAGCAGCTCTGACACACGCGCATAAGCGACAATATCTTCAGTACTCATTTCGGCATCCGCTTCAGTCAGTGCCGCCGCTTTGCAATCTGGATTTGCGATGCAGTAGCCTTCCGCCACGATTTCTTCCATAGACATCAGTTCTCCATATTCCTTCATGGCTTTCTGGTGCATTCCGACAATCCAATCCGTGTTTTTGCTGTTTAATACACTCGGAATAAAATATAAGTCAAAGCCTGGAACGATCGCTTCAATTGCCGACACCTCAAGAACACACGGCACCAAAAACCGTCTGACCTTAGACATCATCCGCAGGACATTATCCTCTGTCACACCATCGCTTCCTCCGATAATGACCGCATCCGTTCCTGATTCGCAAAGGATCTCCAGCTGTTCGTCAGGCAAATCTTTATTTGGATCGAGTTTAAAGACATGCTTCCACTCTGTTACATCGTACACGTCATATGTTCCTCCATTCGTTTGTTACCATTTAAACATTATAACAAATTCACATAGCGCGGAAAAACGGAAAAAGCCGTTAATCTCGTTATTCACTGAAAAAGGTGTTTTGATTCTTTTTTCATAAAAAAGAGAGCAGGCGGACGTACCTGCGCAGTGAGTCTTATTTCTGCAAAAGCGCACATTTTTCACCAGATTCCCTCTCCTATTGTTTGGAAAGTGTTCAACTGTGGAAATGGTTACATAAAAAAGGGAGGCTGAGAGATGGAAACCATTATTATTGCACTCATCGCATTTATCATTGGGATCATCGCTATCCCGATCGTCTTGTTTGCCTGGATCTACATAAAGGATGAAAAACAGCAGGAGCACTCAATTCTTCGCAACTACCCCGTCATCGGAAGGTTTCGGTATATCCTTGAAAAAATCGGGCCGGAGCTCAGACAGTATTTATATAGCAATGACAATGAAGAGCAGCCTTTTTCACGAAAGGAATATGAGCAAACGGTTATCTCTGGCAAATACAAAAGCAGAATGATGGGCTTTGGATCTGTAAGAGATTTTGATAAACCCGGCTATTATATCCGTAACGCTATGTTTCCAAAACAAAGGGAAGAAATGCACGTAAATCAAACGCCAAAAATTGAAACCCAAATCTATAAAATGGATGCAAACAATCTCTTCAAACGCAAGGAACACGCCGAACGCATCAAGGCAGATCCGTATTTTCTTCATCCTGATGATGTGCAGGTGATTGGCGAGCATACATGCGAGAAGCCATTTCACGTCAAGGGATTAGTCGGCCAGTCTGCAATGAGCTACGGCTCCCTCGGAGAACGGGCAATTACGGCGCTCTCAAAAGGGCTCCATCAGGCAGGCGGCACTTGGATGAATACAGGTGAGGGAGGATTGTCTGAGTATCACTTAAAGGGCGGCGCCGATATCATTTGCCAAATCGGACCGGGCCTATTCGGTGTGCGCAAAAGAAATGGGGAATTTTCGTGGGAGGAATTTAAAAGAAAAAGCAGAATTGACCAGATTAAAGCGTTTGAGCTAAAGCTGGCACAAGGAGCAAAAACCCGGGGCGGCCACGTGGACGGCGCCAAAGTATCAGAGGAAGTGGCAGACATTCGGAATGTCGAACCAGGAAAGTCGATTGACAGCCCGAACCGCTTTTATGAATTCTCAAACCCTCCTGAAATGCTCGACTTTATTGAAAAACTTAGGGATGTCGGGCAAAAGCCAGTCGGCATCAAACTGGTCGCAGGGCATCCTGAAGAATTGCATGAGCTTTTCTCCTATATGCAGAAAAGCGGAAAGCATCCGGATTTTATCACGATCGACGGAAGTGAAGGCGGTACCGGAGCTTCCTTTTACGAGCTCGCGGATACAGTCGGCCTTCCGATTATGACAGCACTGCCTATTGTTGACACGCTTCTTAGACAGTACGGGTTGCGCAGACAGCTGAAAATCTTTGCTTCCGGAAAGCTCCTGACTCCTGATAAAATCGCGGTCGCCTTAGCTCTCGGCGCTGACTTTGTCAACATCGCACGCGGCATGATGTTTTCGGTTGGCTGCATCCGTGCTCTCGTCTGCCACAACAACACCTGTCCAGCAGGCGTGGCGACGACAGATCCAAAATTGCAAAAAGCATTGATCATTGAGGAAAAACAGCACCGTGTCTGCAACTATGTTATTTCACTGCGCGAGGGGCTGTTTAACCTTGCAGCCGCAGCAGGAATCAATTCGCCGGTTCACTTTTCCAAGGAGCATGTTGTCTATCGAAAAGAGGATGGCAGCATTGTCGATATCGACAACCTGATCCATCAATTTGTTTCATAAAGAAACCGCCCTTGCCAAACGGCAGGGCGGTTTCTTTGTTATTTAGAAGAAGACTCAGTTTCCGTCTCCTTCACACGGTCAAGCGCCATTTCATAAGCGTCATTTCCGTAATTTAAGCAGCGTTTCACACGGGAAATCGTAGCCGTGGAAGCGCCTGTTTCTGTTTCAATCTTATGATACGTGTTTCCTTCGCGAAGCATGCGCGCCACTTCAAGGCGCTGAGCCAGCGATTGAATTTCGTTAATTGTGCATAGATCATCGAAGAATCGGTAACATTCCTCCAGGTCTTTCAGCGATAAGATCGAGTTAAATAACTGGTCCAGCTCTTTGCCGCGTAATTTATCGATTTGCATCGTTACACACCTTCTCCTTTACTAATGGAAGCCGCATCAAGATCAGGTACGATATTGATCCAAGTCTTTCCTGGCACAAACGGAAGCCACTTGCCGGCTTTTATCGGCACAATTCTGCCATTCACTTGTTTCCAGTCTGTTTCAATGACGTTTCCGTGCTGAAACAACAGACCTTTCCCCCCTGATTCCAAGTCGATGTCCCGCCTTCCATCTTGATCAATAATATGATGGCTGGCTTCAACAATGAAAATATTTTGCATTGCAACCGGCTTTCCGGTTTCCCGGTCTGTCGTTATGACACCATCAGAGCTTCTTGTATAAGATTCAGCTTTTTTATCATAGTTGTATTCGACAAGATTTGTAACGTTTTTTGTTCCATAATCTACCCGAACATTGTAAGATTCATTTGCAGGTTTTGCTTCTGATGTTTGAAACAGCAGCGGATTTGTTTCCCGCTTCAGCTCATATCCCTTTTGTTCCGCCGCCTTTTTTATGTAATCATAAGACGTGTAGGAATTATGGGGCGGTTTGCTGAAATCAGCTCTCCAAAATAAGCTTCCGTCAAAATCCAATCCGTTTATATAATCGGCAGCTCCGGATTCTAGCTGCTCTTTGGCGCCGGGACTCCAGCCGTGATGGACAAATATGCTGTCAAAGCCATTGCTGAGAGTGACGAAATATTCCCGAGCGCTCCGCACAGGTCCGACAGTTTCAGGCATCTGGCTTTGGAAAATAGCCAGAAATCGTGTGATCTGCCCTTCTGCAAGCGCTTCTATGACAATGTCGGCTTTAGACAGTCCAGACTGCGGCCTCGCCTTCGGATGATTGTTCACCACAACAGCAACAGGCCGGCGTTCAGTCACCTTCTGTTCAATCTCCAGTCCAGTCAAAGGAGCTTTCGGCTTCTTTGCGGAATCCGGGACAGCGTCCTTCTGCTGGCAGGATACAAGCAGAAAAAACACGAAACACAGCACGCAAACTGTCATCCATTTTTTCATATGTCGGCTCCCCGCTCTTTTATATTTTAACGCATTATCGATGGAAAGAGTACAGTTTTTTTCATGACGTCGAAGATTCCTCTCGGCGTAATGCGTATATACGGAAGGTGCGTACTTTGCAAAAAGAGCAGCGTATAGACGGGATCACTAAATTTGTAGCCTCTTTCTGTCAAAAGATCTCTCAGCTTCTGTTCCTTCTCAAGCACGACTTCATATGCTTCTGAAGAGGCGCAGCCGCACAGCGCAAGCGGAATTTCATACAGAATGTTCCCGTTTTCCGCCAGAACGATTCCTCCCCCGATCTCTTTCATGCGGGCGAAAGCGAGCAGCATATCCGCTTTATTTTTACCAATCGCGACAATATCGCCAGTCGTCGTAAAGGAGCTAACAAATCCCTGCACGTTTGAGGCAAAGCCTTTTATCATCGTATTGACGCGCCATTTCCCGTGTCTGTCGAGCATCGTCAAATAACTTTCATCATGGTCAAACGAGAGCTGTTCCATCGAATTGTCGATCTCAATCATATACGGCTCCATAATGACCGCATTCCGCATTTTCACGCCCATCGGCATAGAAAACTGCAAGTCATCCATCGTCATATCATATGAAAGCTCAAGCGGGACAAGACCGCCTTTGTTCCAGTCCATATTTGTAAACGCCTTCAAATCACAGCCGTCTTCTCGCAGGATGGTCCCTTTTGACAGAACAGTCACGGGATTTGGATTTTGCGGGTCTTCCAGTATGTTCAGCGAAGCCAGTCTGCCAGGCCCGACAACTCCTAAATAATCATCCATTTGGTAATACTTCGCAATATTAAATGATGCCATATTGTAGGCGTCAATTGCAGGTACGCCTTCTTCTAACGCAATGCGAATCAGCTCGTTTGTCATGCCGCCTTTATAGAAATTCGGGGTTGCGCCATCTGTCGTGTAAAAGAAGTGGTCATAATAGCGGAAGCCCTTCTCATGCAGCTCTTGCAAGATTTTTCTTACATCGGGGCGAATGGAAGAGTTCCGAAGGGAAACATAATAGCCCAGTTCCAGCCTTCTCATCACTTCATCACCTGTCATCGCTTCATGATCACAATCCGCACCGAACAGCTTCATTTTTGTAAGCGTTTTATCAGATGCGCCGGGAAAATGCCCTTCAATGCGTTTTCGCTGTTTCTTTGTAGCTTGCATGCAGTGGAGCATTAAATCATCACCATCTACCAAGCGAGGCCATCCGGTCATTTCTCCGCCTTGAATCACATCCGGATGTTCAATCCACTGTTTTCTGACGTCAAATGGAAGGACGTGGTCCTCGTTCAGAACCTCGGTCTGGAGATCATAGCGTGACCACCAAAAATACTGGACAGGCTGCTTTTTGAGTTCATTCAAAATCGTAAGCGCTTTCTTTTTTCCGCTTTGCAAAAGCAAAAATAAGTTATCATTCACGAATGTCGTTGTTCCGTATTGAGACACATATTCCGCCAGTGTTTGGGGATTATATATTTGAAAAGGATGTGCGTGCGGTTCAATATAACCTGGCACAATGTATTTTCCTTCACAATCAATCGTAGGAATTTCTTCGGCTCTATTCGGAAGTTCATGACCCACATAAACAATGCGGTCCTGATAAATCCAAATGTTTTTTTTCAGCCATTGTTTTACATATGGATTTAAGACGAGAGCATTCCGTAAAAGGAGCGTTGGAAGCAGCTTTGAGTCTACAACATCAACCTGTGCCCTGATGTCTTTGTTTTTCCAGTTAAAGGTGCGTTCGGACATTCACATACTCTCCTTTACATGTATTAGACTCATGGTATCACATCCTTCCTCATCACGCACGATAAAAACGTTACAAATTTTTGAAGGTTCGGTTAAAAAACTTTTTTAAGTAAAAGGAGCGGATTTCCTTGAAGCCAAACATCAGTCTCATCAATGCCGTCTTCAGAATCGCCTGCGGATTGACGATTATGTCAGCCGCGAGCGCAAAGTTTACGAAAAAACCTTGGTGCAGAATGCATCTCTTTTACATCTTTATGGGGGCCATGAAAGCGGGTTCGGGAATCCTGCGATTCTGTCCTGTGACCTACATGTTTCAAAACAGCGATTCTGGAAATAACGGCCAGCAAAACGGATAAAGAAAAAGCTTGATCACGAAACGTGATCGAGCTTTTTTTTATGCCCACCCTTTGTTTTCATATAGAAATATCCTGCAGCTGCCAGCACTGCCGGATAAAGAAGCGCCCAGCCGCTGAATGAGTAGATCACCGCGCACGCCACAAACGCCCCGAGCGCCATCCACCAGCCCGAATCTCTCCAGCTCAGGAGTTTCAGTGCTGCCGCCAATGTACATAGGTAAGATGCGATGAAAGCCGCGCTCGGCCCTTTCAACAGAGTCGTCAAATCGATTTGAAACAGGCCATGCGCTGCAAGCACTAAGCCAAACACCGCGGCCATCGCGGTCAAAACACGGATAGGCGTACGTTTTGTCGCACTTAGTTTTCCAAAAAATACGGGGATGTGCCCCTCTCTCGCCAATGCGTACACCATTCTTGAAAAACCAGCAATATTTGCGTGTATGGTGGCGAATGTAATAAAGAGCGCTAAACATACCGTGACATATACACCGCTTTCTCCTGCTCCTTTTGAGATGAGCATGGCAAGCGATGCAATTTCTCCATTCTGTCCATATGAATGAGTCCCCACCGTCACAAATGACAGCATGATATACAGCCCTGCCACACAAGACGCTGCCAAAAACAAGCTAAGCGGGACATCTTTTTCAGGGCGATGAAATTCCTCAGCCAACGGGGTAATCATTTCCCAGCCTACAAAGGAGAAAAAAATCATAACTGAAACAGATCCCGCGGCAGACCAGCCATGTGGAAGAAACGGCTTGAATTGTGCTATCGTGACGTGTGGCAATGACACAGCAATAGAAGTGACAAGCAGAAATACGATGACACATATAACGAGTGTACTGATGTTTGCGGATAGTTGAATCCCTCTCATATGAAGCAAAATAGAGATAGCCAGCATGCAACCAGCAATCGATGTAATCTGCCAATCCGCCGCCTCTGTGACGTAACTGACGTAATGCGCGCCAGTCAAAGCGATGATGGGAACGCCGATCGGAACGGACCCTAACATGATCCAGCCCAAAATAGCCCCGGCTTTTTTTGGAAAGGCCAGCTGTACATAAGCCGTGATTCCTCCCGCGCTGGGCGCTATTTTCACAAGCCGGGCCAGCGTGCCGACAAGAAGAAAAGATAAGAAGGACATGAACACCCAAACAAATAAAGAAGCGGGACCGGCTGCGTCAGCTGTTACAGACGGCAGAATTAATATCCCGCAGCCTAAAACGGCCCCAATCGTTAACGCCGTCCCTTGTATCCAAGTAATAGAACGCTGTAATTTTGGCAACATGATGCCTCCTCTCTGATTGATGGCTTTATTATAGAAAAAATAAGTCGGCATCCATATGCTACAATGAAGCTAAATCAACAGCATTACCTTATGATCAAAGGAATTTTCATTCATTCGCCTAAATATGTAAAGGAGCCAGACAAATGGACAATACAGACCTTCAGATTCTCTCGCATTTGCAGCGAAATGGCAGATTAACGATGGTTGAGCTGGGAAAGCTTGTTGGACTCAGCTCGCCAAGCGCGGCGGAGCGTGTCAGGAAGCTTGAAGACAAAGGAGTGATTACCGGCTACAGCGCGAATATCTGTTACGAAAAACTAAACAAACATGTCACCGCTTTTATTCTCATGGAGCCGAAAAGCTGCAAACACTACGCCGCCTTTGCAACATCGCATCCTGATGTAGCAGAAAACCACCGTATCACGGGTATGTACAGCTATGTGACAAAGATCGTGACAGAATCGGTACATACGCTTGAAGATTTTATTGACGCCTCGATGGCCCATGGAAAACCGACCACACTCGTTGTGCTTTCTTCTTCCGCTCACCATCCCGCTTTTATGTAACAAAAAACCCGCAGATTAATCTGCGGGTTTTCCTCACTTATTTTTGGGCAGCCTTTAAAGCGCGTGCCCCAATATCTTTTCTGAAAAAGAGTCCCGGTTTGAATATTTCATCAACCGCTTTGTACACTCGGTCTCTAGCCGCTTCAAACGTTTCATCAAAAGCCGTCACATTGGCGACGCGCCCACCGTTTGTAACGAACTCTCCGCCCTCTGCTTTCGTTCCGGCATGGAAGACCACGACCTGCTCGGTTTCCGCTGCAAGGCTGCCGATCGGCGTGCCTTTTGCATAGCTTTCCGGATACCCTTCTGAAGCAAGCACCACACTAACAGCCGCGGTATCCTTCCATCTTAAGTCAACTTCCTTATCATCTAAAAGATCAAGAAGCACCTGTACCAGATCAGATTCCATGCGCGGAAGCACGACCTGTGTTTCCGGATCGCCGAAGCGGGCATTAAATTCGATAACCTTCGAGCCGTTTTCAGTGAGCATCAATCCAGCGTACAAAACGCCAGTGAAGGAACGGCCTTCTTGTACCATTGCTTTGGCGGCCGGCTTCACGATGGTTTCTACCGCATGGCGGACCGTTTCTTCCGAAATTTGCGGAACTGGAGAGTAAGCCCCCATTCCGCCCGTGTTCGGGCCTTTGTCTCCGTCAAACGCACGCTTGTGATCCTGGGCAATCACCATCGGATACACCTTTTCTCCTTTGACAAAGGCCATCAGAGAAAATTCTTCACCAGAAAGATATTCTTCAATGACAACAGACGCGCTCGCATCACCGAACTTTTCATCCTCAAGAAAATCATGCAGGCATGCGATTGCTTCTTCCTCTGTCATAGCAACAGTAACGCCTTTTCCAGCTGCAAGCCCATCTGCTTTTATGACAATTGGAGCGCCTTTTTCCTTCACATATGCCTTCGCCTCTTCAAAGGAAGTAAACGTGTCGTATTCTGCGGTCGGAATGTCGTATTTCTTCATTAAATCCTTAGCGAACTGTTTGCTTCCTTCGATGATCGCCGCGGCTTTTGACGGGCCGAACACACGCAAGCCCGCTTTTTCGAATTCATCCACCAGACCTTCAATTAAAGGAACCTCAGGGCCGACAATGGTCAGGGCGATCTGATTTTCTTTTGCAAATGAGACAAGCCCTGCGTGGTCGCTTTCCTCAATGTTTACAAGCTGTGCGGAAGCTGCCATGCCGTCATTTCCGGGAGCGGCAAATACATTCTCGACGAGGCTGCTTTGCGCTGCCTTCCATGCCAGCGTATGCTCTCTTCCGCCTTTACCGATAATTAATACATTCACGTCGTTTTCATCCCCTTAATGTTTGAAGTGTCTGATCTTAGGTGAAGACCATGGCAATGCCGTATTCATCCGCTTTTTTGATGGAATCCTCATCACGGATTGATCCGCCTGGCTGAATGATGGCTGTAACGCCCGCTTTTGCCGCTTCTTCGACAGTATCCGGCATTGGGAAATATGCATCAGAGCCGAGCGCGCTGCCCTTCGCTTTTTCTCCTGCTTGCTCGATTGCGATTTTCGCTGATCCGACGCGGTTCATTTGGCCTGCTCCCACGCCGACTGTCATGTTGTCCTTCGCGAGAACGATCGCATTTGATTTCACATGCTTCACGACTTTCCAAGCAAGCTTCAAGTCCTCCCACTCTTGCTCGTTCGGCTCTCTTTTTGTCGGAATGCTGATCTCCGCATCATCGAAGCCGTGCATATCTAAATCTTGAATCAGCAGCCCGCCTTGAACGGATGTCAGCTGTTTTTCCTTTTGAACAGCAGCAGATACGTCAAGCGTCAGCAGACGAAGATTTTTCTTCGCAGTCAGGACGTCAAGCGCTTCTTGGCTGAATGAAGGCGCAATGATGATTTCTAAGAAAATGTTGTGAAGCGCTTCGGCAGTTGCCTTGTCCACTTCACGGTTCAGCGCGATAATGCCGCCGAAGATAGATGTTTTATCCGCTTCAAACGCTCTGTCAAACGCTTCTGAGATTGTTTCCCCGGTCCCAACACCGCACGGATTCATATGCTTCACGGCAACCGCAGCCGGCTCAGTGAATTCACGAACGATTTGAACTGCCGCGTCCGCGTCTTTAATATTGTTGTAAGAAAGCTCTTTGCCGTGGAGCTGTTCTGCTTGCGCAATGGAGCCTTTAACAGGAAGTGCTGTTTGATAGAATGTTGCTTCCTGATGCGGGTTTTCTCCGTAGCGAAGCGATTGTTTTTTCTCAAATGTTACAGTGAATTGCTCTGGTTCTTTTTCACCGACAACGTCTGTCAGATAGTCAGCGATCAGTGCATCATATGCCGCAGTATGACGGAATACTTTTGCCGCGAGCTCGCGTTTTTTCTGAAGAGATACGCTGCCTTCTTCTTTGATTTGCTTCAGCACTGGGCTGTAATCGGCCGGATCGACGATAACCGTCACATCCTGATGGTTTTTTGATGCCGCACGCAGCATGCCAGGTCCGCCGATGTCGATATTTTCGATCGCTTCTTCATACGTGACGTCTTCTTTAGAAATCGTTTCTTTAAATGGATAGAGGTTGACGACAACGAGGTCAATCGGCTGTATCCCGTGTTCATTGATCTGCGCCATATGCTCTTCATTGCCGCGAACCGCCAGAAGACCGCCGTGAATATTCGGGTGAAGGGTTTTTAACCGGCCGTCCATAATTTCAGGAAATCCTGTCACTTCAGAAATTCCGATCACATCCACGCCGTTTTCTTGAAGAAGCTTTTTCGTTCCGCCTGTGGAGATGACTTCAACGCCAAGCTCTGTCAGTTCTTTTACGAAAGGAACGAGATTTGTTTTATCTGAAACACTGATTAATGCACGTTTAATGGTCATGCCTTTTCACCTCTGTTATTTAATCCTAATAGCTGTTTAATCACACTCGGATACCATTTATGCTCAAGCTTGTGAATTCGCTGTTCGATTGTTTCCAATGTATCATGTTCATCAATTTCGATTGCCTTTTGAGCGATGATCGGACCTGTATCCATTCCTTCATCGACATAATGCACGGTGATTCCGGCCACCTTCACACCCGCTCGGAACGCCTGTCCGACTGCGTCGATTCCAGGAAACGCGGGAAGAAGCGACGGGTGAATGTTAATGATTTTTCCTCCATATGCTTGAAGGAGCGTATCACCGATCAGCCTCATATAGCCGGCAAGAACAATCAATTCAACCTCGTGAAGACGAAGCTGTTCAATAATGGCTTTTTCAAATGCAGCCTTGTTTTCATAAGACTTCGGCTCAAATGCAAAGGATGGAATGTGGAATGCTTCCGCCCGTTCGATGACTTTCGCCTGAGGTTTGTCGCAAACGAGGAGTGCTACTGACGCATCCCAGTTCTCCTCCTTCAAACGCGTGACGATGGCTTCGAAGTTTGAACCGTTTCCTGATGCAAATACCGCAAACTTTTTCATGAAAGTGCCGCACCGCCGAATGTGACGCCTTGGCCTTTTTTCACACGCCCGATCAAATAGGCTTTTTCGCCATGGCTTTCAAGCGTTCCGATCACATCTGTCAAATGCTCTTCTTTGACAGCCAAAACAAAGCCGATACCCATATTAAAGACGTTGAACATGTCTTCTTCCTTCAGCTTGCCGTACTCTTGCAGGAAAGAGAAAATCGGCGGGATCGGCCATGAACCGTGATCGATTTCCGCACTTAAGCCTTCTGGAAGCATGCGCGGGATATTTTCGATAAATCCTCCGCCTGTGACGTGCGCCATGCCGTCAATTTTTCCGCTTTTGACTGCGGCAAGCACAGGCTTCACGTAAATTCTTGTCGGTTCAAGCAACTCCTCGCCAAGCGGGCGTTCAAACGGCTCATATGTTGTATCAAGATCCAGCTCCGCATCATCCAGAAGCACTTTTCTGACAAGGGAAAATCCGTTGCTGTGAAGGCCGCTGGAGCTGAGGCCGATCAAGAGATGGCCCTCTTGGATGTTTTCTCCAGTCACGATTTCGTCCTTTTCTGCCACTCCGACTGAGAAACCGGCAATATCGTATTCATCAGCTGTATAGAGCCCCGGCATTTCAGCCGTCTCGCCGCCGACTAAGGCTGAACCTGACTGCTCACAGCCGTCCGCCACACCTTGTACGATCTGTTCAATTTTCACAGGGTCCGCTTTGCCAACCGCTAAATAATCGAGGAAAAACAACGGCTCTGCACCTTGTGCCAGCACGTCATTGACACACATCGCAACAGCGTCCACGCCAATCGTGTCATGCTTATCCATGGAAAAAGCGAGCTTTAATTTTGTGCCGACACCGTCCGTTCCCGAAATGAGAACTGGCTTTTGATAAGAAAGCTCAGACAGGTCAAACATGCCGCCAAAACCGCCAAGGCTGCCCATAACGCCAAGCCGTTTCGTGCGCTCCACGTGTTTTTTCATTCGTTTTACAGCTTCATATCCGGCTTCGATGTCAACTCCTGCGTTTTTATATGCTTCAGACATCCTATTCACTCCTTTAAGGCGCTTTTCAAAATATCTCCCCTAAAGAGGGCAGAAAGAGAAAGGCAGCCGAACTGCGCTGCCTTTATGTCATTTTCAAGTTTTATTTGGTTAATACTGCTTCTTTTACATGAGGAAGCACTGTATCCTGGTAAATTTCAGTCGGATATTTTCCTGTAAAGCAAGCGAGACACTGTCCGCAATTCGAGTCATCGTATTTTCTGCCGATGCCTTTCAGCAGTCCTTCCACACTCAAAAATGAGAGGGTATCAGCTCCGATTTCCTGACGGATTTCTTCA
The DNA here is from genome assembly GCF_029772985.1 of Bacillus stercoris. Lineage (NCBI taxonomy): Bacteria > Bacillati > Bacillota > Bacilli > Caryophanales > Bacillaceae > Bacillus > Bacillus stercoris. The sequence continues at coordinate 3,677,091 of NZ_CP121861.1, forward strand.
ACAGAATGCGAAGACGCGATCAGTTCTTCATGTGTGGAAGTGTCAATGCCATAAAAGCACGGATGGGCGATCGGCGGTGAACTGATTTTCACATGCACCTCTGTCGCACCCGCTTCTCTCAGCATCGTGACAATCCGGCGGCTAGTTGTTCCGCGTACGATCGAATCATCCACCATCACGACGCGTTTGCCTTCTACAACCCCGCGCACCGCAGACAGCTTCATTCTGACGCCTTGCTCACGCAGAGCCTGGGACGGCTGAATAAACGTTCTGCCAACATACCGGTTTTTGATTAAGCCGAGCTCATACGGAATGCCTGTTGCCTCTGCATAGCCGATTGCCGCTGAAATACTGGAATCTGGAACCCCGGTTACGACGTCAGCTTCAACTGCGGATTCCTGAGCCAGCATTTTTCCAAGGTTTTTACGGGCACTGTGCACATTAATACCGTCAATATTGCTGTCTGGTCTGGAGAAATAAATGTACTCCATGCTGCAAATAGAACGGTTGATATTCATGGAAAAACGCTCTGATTTCATGCCTTCATCATTGATGATCAGCATCTCACCCGGTTCTACCTCACGAAGGTACGTTGCGCCGACAACATCAAATGCGCATGTTTCCGATGCGACCACATAAGCGTCGCCCATCATGCCGATCGACAGCGGTCTAAGCCCGTTCGGGTCAAGCGCGACAATCATTTCGGTCTCTGTCATTATCAGAAACGCGTAGGCGCCTTTCAGCATGGAAAGCGAGTTTTTAATTTGATCCTTCAGTGTGAAGTGGCCGCTTCTTTTGATCAGATGGGCCAAAACCTCTGTATCCGAAGAGGTTTGAAAAATGCTCCCTTGATTTTCGAGTTGCTGCTTCAGCTGAGTGGCGTTGACAAGGTTTCCGTTATGAGCAAGCGCCAGGCTGCCGTTGTTTTGGGAACGGAAGAGGAGCGGCTGAACATTTTCGTATCCGCCGCCTCCAGCCGTTGCGTACCGAACGTGCCCGATAGCGCCTTTTCCCTTTACTTTGCTGAGTTCGCCATTTTGAAATACTTCAGTGATCAGCCCTTGGCCTTTGTGCGCCGTCAGTTTTTCACCATCAGTCGCTACGATGCCCGCACCTTCCTGTCCTCGGTGCTGAAGGCTATGGAGACCGTAATATGTGATCTGCGGGGCTTCTTCATGCCCCCAAATCCCAAATACGCCGCATTCTTCATTTAAGCCTTTGATTTCAGCAAGCATGGGATAGCTCCTTTCCATGCGCGTTCAAGCTCTTTCGTTTGCGCATGAATCATTTGTTGTCCGTCTTGGTTTTGAATCGCCAGAATTCCGTCAGCCGTTACCTCACCAATATGAACCGCATCTTTTACAGCTGCTTCAAACGCTGCTTGGTGTTCTTTTTTCACTGAAACAACGAAGCGGGATTGAGATTCAGAGAATAATAACGCTGCTTCCCCTGCAACAGTTACGTTAGCGCCAAGGTTTTCCGTCGTCATGACACTTTCCGCAATCGCTACGCCTAGGCCGCCTTCAGACACATCATGCGCAGATTGAACGAAGCCTTTTTTAATCGCTTCAAGCAGTGCTCTTTGGCGTGACAGTTCGACATCAAGATTGATTTGCGGCGCTTTGCCGTAAATGCGGCCTTCTGTCATTTTTTGCAGCTCGCTTCCGGCAAACTCTGGTTTTGTTTCGCCGATTACGTACACAAGATCGCCCGCTTGTTTGAAATGCTGTGTTGTAATGTGTGCTGTATCTTCAATTAAGCCGACCATGCCGATAACAGGTGTCGGGTAGATCGCTGTACCGTTTGATTCGTTATAAAGTGATACGTTTCCGCCAATAACCGGTGTGCTGAGAACATTGCACGCCTCGCTGATGCCGTCAGCCGCTTTTTCGATCTGCCAGAAGATTTCCGGCTTCTCAGGGTTTCCGAAGTTAAGGTTATCCGTGACTGCAAGCGGTTCTGCGCCTGAGCAAATGATATTGCGCGCCGCTTCAGCAACAGCAATTTTCCCGCCGACTTCAGGATCAAGATAGAGATAACGCGCGTTACAGTCTGTCGTCATCGCCAGCGCTTTTTTCGTTCCGCGGATTCTGAGAACACCAGCATCAGACCCGGGAGCGACAACTGTATTCGTGCGCACCATGTAGTCATACTGGTCGTAAACCCACTCTTTGCTCGCAATCGTTGGCTGCTGAAGAAGCGCCTTCAGCGTTTCATTCGCATCTTCAATTTGCGGGGCGGGAACGTCCGTTTCCAAAAACTCGCGATAGTAAGCAGGCTCTTGAGAAGGCTTATGGTAAACCGGTGCTTCTTCTGCCAAGGCATCAACAGGCAGCTCGCACACAACCTCTCCTTTGTGTGTCAGGCGAAGCATTTTATCATCTGTCACACGTCCGACAGAAACCGCTTCAAGATCGTACTTGTCAAAAATATCGATGATTTCCTGCTCACGTCCGCACTCAATAACCAAAAGCATCCGTTCCTGTGATTCAGAAAGCATCATTTCATACGCGCTCATGCCTGTTTCGCGCTGAGGAATCAGGTCAAGGTTCATTTCAATACCAGAGCCGGCTTTACTTGCCATTTCTGCACTTGAGCTTGTTAAACCGGCAGCTCCCATATCCTGAATGCCGACTAAGGCGTCGCATTGGATGACTTCCAGACACGCTTCAAGCAAAAGCTTCTCCATAAACGGATCGCCGACTTGGACAGCAGAACGCTTTTCTTCAGATGAGTCTGACATCTCTTCAGAAGCAAACGTAGCGCCGTGGATTCCGTCACGCCCGGTTTTCGCTCCTACGTACATTACGGTATTGCCGACACCCTTCGCCTGGCCTTTTTTGATGTCTTCATGATTGATTAAACCGACGCACATGGCATTGACAAGCGGATTTCCTTCATAGCTGCTGTCAAATTGCACCTCTCCGCCGACTGTCGGGATGCCGATACAGTTGCCGTATCCGGCGATACCCGCTACTACTTCTTCAAACAAGTACTTCACTCGCGGTGAAGTCAGTTCACCAAATCGAAGAGAGTTCAATACAGCGATTGGACGGGCACCCATCGAGAATACGTCACGGATGATTCCGCCTACGCCAGTGGCAGCGCCTTGGTAAGGCTCTAGAGCTGATGGGTGGTTATGTGATTCAATTTTGAAGACAACCGCTTGGTTATCACCGATATCAACGATTCCGGCGCCTTCCCCCGGCCCCTGCAGCACACGCTCGCCGCTTGTCGGGAATTTACGCAAAATCGGCTTTGAGTTTTTGTAGCTGCAATGCTCAGACCACATGACAGAAAAAATTCCGATTTCAGTGTAGTTCGGCAATCTTCCAAGAATGGATTCTATCAATGCAAACTCATCATCACTGACACCCATTTGCTGATACAGTTTCTCTTCTTTTATTTGTTCTTTACTTGGTTCAAGCAGTAGTGACATGAGTTTCCCTCCAATTTTTCACGATAGACTGGAACAATTTAAGACCGTCGGCGCTTCCAAGCAGTTCATCGACCGCGCGTTCAGGGTGAGGCATCATGCCTAATACATTGCCTTTCTCATTCACGACACCGGCAATGTCGCTGACACTTCCATTAATATTAGAGCCGTATGTGAAAGCAATTTGATTGTTTTCCTTTAATGAAGCAAGCGTCTCGTCATTACAGTAGAAATTCCCTTCACCATGGGCAACCGGGATTGTAATCGATTGTCCCTTTTCGTAGGAAGCTGTGAATAATGTTTCGTCGTTCTGCACAATCAATTCAACCGGACGGCAAATGAACTTCAAATCTTTGTTGCGTCTCATTGCGCCTGGCAGAAGCCCAAGCTCCTGTAAAATCTGGAATCCGTTGCAGACGCCAAGAACAGGTTTTCCTTCAGCCGCCGCCTGTTTGACAGCTGGCATAATATTCGCAAATCGGGCGATGGCGCCGCATCTTAAGTAATCGCCATAAGAAAATCCTCCCGGAATTAACACGCCGTCGAAGCCGTCAAGACTTGTTTCCTCATGCCAGACGTATTCCACTTCATGGCCGAGCTCATCCTTTACAGCATGATACATATCGATATCACAGTTGGAGCCGGGTAACACAATCACCGCAAATTTCACTGTGCGACTACCTCCTCAACTTCATATCTGTAATCTTCAATCACTGTATTTGCAAGAAGTTTTTCGCACATTTCTTTCACTAGCACGTCAAGATCACGGTCAGATTTTTCAATGGTAAGCTCCATGTATTTCCCGATGCGCACATCTTGAACTTCGTTGTAAGTCATACTGTGCAAGGCATGCTGGACAGCGCTCCCTTGTGGATCTAGTACACTTTCTTTTAAGCTGACATAAACTTTTACTTTATACATGATGAATGCCTCCCAGTCTTTTGAAAATCTCTTCGTATGCGTCGGTTAAGCTTCCCAGATTGCGTCTGAATAAATCTTTGTCCAGCTTTTCGTTCGTTTCTTTATCCCACAAGCGGCATGTGTCAGGAGAAATTTCATCCGCCAAAAGCACTTGCCCTTCTGCATCTAAACCGAATTCAAGCTTGAAATCTATTAATCTGACATGACAATCGTCGAAAATGCTTTGAAGCTCTTCATTTACTGTTTTTGTAATGGACTTAATGGTCTCTACCTGCTCAGGAGTCGCCGCCTTCAAAAGCCAAATATGATCTTCGGTGATGAGCGGATCACCCAGGGCGTCATCCTTGTAGTAAAACTCGATAATCGGCTGTTCAAGTTCCGTGCCTTCTGGAATGCCGAGACGTTTGGACATGCTTCCTGCCACAACATTTCTGACGACGACTTCAAGCGGCACGATCGTTACCTTTTGAATGAGCTGCTCCGTTTCCGAAATGCGCTCGATAAAGTGATTGTTAATGCCCTTTGTATGAAGATGTTTGAAAATCAAGCTTGAAATCTCGTTATTTAAGCGTCCTTTTCCGCTGATTTCTGCTTTTTTCTCGCCGTTAAAGGCAGTGGCGGAGTCTTTATACACAACATACAGCGTGTTTTCGTCATCGGTTTTGTAGATCTTTTTTGCTTTTCCTTCATATAAAAGTTCATTCTTCACAATATTCACGGAAGGCCTCCTAACCCGAATGTTGGGAATTTTCAAACTGCGGCGGCTTAGAAGAAGCCGCTAAAAGCTTCTTCTATGCTAAACCTAAACGTTCAAAGATCAGATCAACATTTTTCAGATGGTAGTTGTAATCAAAACAGTCAGCAATTTTTTCCGGAGAAAGACGTGACGTGATTTTCTCTTCCGCTTCCACAAGCTCACGGAACGGCACTTGTTTTTCCCACGCTTCCATTGCTTTCGGCTGAACAGTATCATAGGCTTCTTCACGTGTCAGGCCTGTGTCGATCAAAGCAAGCAGCACACGCTGAGAATAGATAAGGCCTAGAGTGCGGTCCATGTTGCGCTTCATGTTTTCCGGGAAGACCGTTAAGTTTTTCACGATGTTGGAGAAGCGGTTCAGCATATAGTTCAGCGCAATTGTCGCATCCGGAAGAATAATCCGTTCTGCTGAAGAATGAGAAATATCGCGCTCATGCCATAATGGAACATTTTCGTAAGCTGTCATCATGTAGCCGCGGATCACGCGCGCCATGCCTGTCATGTTTTCAGAGCCGATCGGATTTCGTTTATGCGGCATTGCAGATGAACCCTTTTGCCCTTTCGCGAAAAATTCCTCAACTTCACGTGTTTCACTCTTTTGCAATCCGCGGATTTCCACAGCGAATTTCTCGATGCTTGTCGCGATCAAAGCAAGTGTTGCCATGTAGTCAGCATGACGGTCACGCTGAAGGGTTTGAGTTGAAATCGGTGCTGCTTTCAATCCGAGCTTCTCACAGACATATTGTTCAACAAATGGATCAATGTTCGCATATGTGCCGACAGCGCCGGAAATCTTTCCAACCTCGATGCCTGCTTTGGCTTGTTTAAAACGCTCAAGATTACGTTTCATTTCTTCATGCCAAAGCGCAAGTTTTAAGCCGAATGTTGTAGGCTCAGCGTGTACGCCGTGTGTGCGCCCCATCATGACTGTGTATTTATGTTCTTTTGCTTTTTCTTTAATAATGTCAACAAATCTCTCAAGATCCTTGAGCAGAATATCGTTTGCCTGTTTTAATAAGTAGGAAAGAGCCGTATCAACAACATCAGTTGACGTTAAGCCGTAGTGCACCCATTTTCTTTCTTCGCCCAGTGATTCGGAAACGGCGCGTGTAAAAGCGACAACGTCATGGCGCGTGTCCTTTTCGATTTCTAAAATGCGGTTGATGTCAAATGACGCGTTCTCACGCATAACTTTTACATCTTCTTTCGGAATGACGCCAAGCTCCGCCCACGCTTCGCAGGCAAGAATCTCTACCTCCAGCCATGCTTGAAATCTGTTTTCGTCCGTCCAAATCGCAGACATTTCAGGTCTTGAATAACGTTCGATCATTCTGCTTGTCCTCCGTCTCTATTCATCCATTTATTTGTGATCTCCTGAATCCATTCGTCTTCAGGCTGCTTCATAAATGTAATATGCCCCATTTTGCGGCCTTTTTTGATTTCATGTTTTCCATATATATATAGCTTTGCCTCTTTTAAAAGATCCGGGTCTTCCTCAACAAGCTTTACTTCATTGCCGAGAAGATTCACCATCATGCCCGGCTTCAGCAAATCTGTCTTGCCAAGCGGGAGCCCGCATACCGCTCTGATATGCTGTTCAAACTGGCTCGTCTCGCAAAGGTCCAGCGTATAATGCCCAGAATTGTGCGGTCTTGGCGCCAGTTCATTAACCAAAAGCTCTCCGTCCTCTGTCAGGAACATCTCAACAGCAAGCGGCCCGACAAGATTGAGCTCATCAGCAAGCTTAACGGCCAGCTCAGCAGCCTTCTGCTGAATCCCTTCCCCGGCCCGTGCAGGCACAATGCTTTGGAAAAGAATATTGTTGTGGTGAATGTTTTCAGCTGCCGGAAATGTTGAAACTTCTCCGTTTACCGATCTGACGACAATCACTGACAATTCCATTTTAAAAGAAACCCAGCTTTCAAGAATACAGGTTCCGTGTTCTAAAAGAGCGGCTGCCTGCTCCATTTGCGCCTCTTTTTTTATCACAATTTGGCCTTTGCCGTCGTACCCGCCGCGGCATGTTTTCAGCACTGCGGGTAACCCGAGCTCCTGTACCGCCTGTTTCAATTCCTTCTGTGTTTTGACGATGCTGTACGGGGCGACTTCACAGCCCGCGGCTTGAATTGCTTTTTTCTCTGTTTCACGGTTTTGGGTAATGAGCAGCAGCTCACTTCCTTGCGGGAGATACGCATGGTCTTTCAGCCAATGCAGCGCATCATAGTCAATGTTTTCAAACTCATATGTGATGATATCGCTGATTTCAGCCAATTGTCGAATCGCTTCACGGTCATTATAATGAGCGGTAATTTCGACATCCGCAACCTGCCCGCACGGCGAATCTTTCACAGGATCAACGACCGCGACTTTATACCCCATTTGTTTGGCGGATACAGCCATCATTTTCCCAAGCTGGCCGCCGCCAATTATGCCGATTACAGCTCCCGGATAGATGATTTGTTTAGACAAGCTGATCACTGCTTTCTAACACCGTCTGTTTTGTATTTTCTCTTCTCTCATCCAGCTTACGGGCAAGATCTTCGTCAAAAGCTGACAAAATTTGCGCCGCTAACAGGCCTGCGTTCACTGCGCCGGCTTTGCCTATGGCTGTCGTCGCAACAGGTACGCCTCCAGGCATTTGGACGATGGATAGCAGTGAATCCATGCCGTTCAGCGCCTTGGACTGAACCGGCACTCCAATGACCGGAAGCGTTGTTTTCGCCGCCGTCATCCCCGGCAGATGCGCCGCTCCTCCGGCACCGGCGATAATCACCTTGATGCCTCTTTCTCTGGCAGTTTCAGCGTATTCAAACATGAAATCAGGCGTCCGGTGAGCGGAAACGACCTTTTTTTCGTACGGAACATTAAGTTCGTCAAGTATGTCGCATGCGTGTTTCATTGTCTCCCAATCGGAAGTGCTTCCCATGATGATTCCTACTAGCGGCTGCATTCTGTTCCCACCTTCTAATGCTTTAGTTTTCAGAAAATAAAAAATACCCGAATTTGCATTGCACTTATGAGGAAGCAATACAAACCGGGCATGGTACATGTATCGTCAGTCGTTCGCTTCTGCGATATATCCATGTCAGTTTTATCGATCACTTTCCTGCATAGTCCGGCAATTTACGGTTGCCGGGTAGAAACTTATGGGCCATATTCCCAAGATTATATGAGGTCGTGTTTTGATTTCATGTTTATCTTAACAACGGACATGGATAATGTCAACGATATTATCGAACGATACAAAAATTCATTCTACTAATGTTCGTGTTTTAGATCAATTTCCCTTCAAATACGATTTTTTTCCCGCACGGAACGATCTGAATTGACCCATTTTCCTTTTTTTCCATAAAAATAGGCTCTTCCATTCGCCTTACAGGCAGATAACCTTCTTCTTTCATTTGCTGAAGCACCGCATCAATCGTTTGCTGCTCTGTCACTTCAAACTTTTTCTTCTTCGGCTTTGCCATTATTCTTTAATTCTCCTCTTCTTCACCGCTTTGACCCAGAAGCCCCCGTGGATTGTTTTTGGTTCGTACGCAATAATAAAGGCCTTTGAATCAAGTGTTTTAATCGTATCATATAGCTGGAGTTCATATCTTCTCGGCGTCAGAATCTGAAGGGCTGTACGGTCACCTTCAAGTCCGCCGGCCACCCAATTTGTCACGCCGTAGCCTTTTTCACGGAGCTGCTTCGGAAGATCAAGATCGAGCTTCTTCGTAATGACGTTGACCATAATATAGCCAAGCGCCAATTTTTCTTCTATTTTCATGCCGACAATCACGCCAAGACCGTAACCGAGCGCGTACGCGATCACGTTTTGAATCTGGTCTAGGTTGTCAAGCACAAGACTCAGCCCTGTCACATAAACCAGTATTTCAATCGTGCTGATGCCGGCCGCTAAATAACGCTGTCCTTTCAGCGTTAATATCATTCTTATCGTAAAAAATGACACATAGACAATATTAATAATGAGAATTATGAGAACCATGGCTATCCCATTTGATAAGATGGTTTGCATCATTTTATTTCATCCCCCTACTCTTCAGCTTGCATAAAGCATTCATATTCTACTAGAGAAATGAGTCGTTTACAATGAGCCGAGGCCCAAAGCCTAAGGAAAATATTTCGACACGCTTTATGAGGTTAAACAGTAGTAGTTTACCCGCTTTCTCACCTTTTCAAAATCAAAAAAAGCCCGCTTTTCAGCAGACTCACCTCTTCTCATCTATTGTCAGATCTCTTTTTTCATTTTCAGAAGGGACTTGTATTCTTTCTCAAGCTCACTAAGCGTGTAGTGGGCCAGCTGTTCCCCTCTTCCCTGATAAAATTCCGAGAGCAGTAATTTGGTTTTTAAAAATTGCTTCTTTTGATTAATTGCGCGGCGAAGTACTTCAGCCATGTCCATCATCCTCCTTCAATATAAAGGTTTTTGCGCTGGACGTTTACAGCATTTTCCCCATCATACACGGGTTAATCCTACAAATCAACTATGTTTTTTAGATATATTTGTAAAAAGTGTGACATGAAAAAACCGGCTGCTTTGAGCCGGTTTTTTCATTAAAGCGGAATCAGCGATGCCGTGAAATATTCAGAAATAAATGGCCAAGTCACTGCCGTAAACAGCAGCGCTATCCCCACCACAGCCAATACACAATAGATATAATCAATCGGTGCATCTTCTGCCGCCTGGTACACCCGCTGTACATACAGCGCGATGATAAAAAAGATGGAAAACAGGATCAGCACCGTAAACAGAACTGTCAGCATTGGGATATTCACGATCGCAAAGATCAGCCATATAATTGAAACAGCTATCACCGGTACAAGCAATGAACCCAATACGGCAGCCGCTTCTCTGAACGTCACCTTCTGCTTCATCATGTAGCGGGAGACAGCCCATATAGCAAAGACCATTACCGCGAAAAAGATCAGCAAATACACTAGAACAACTAAAAACCCGTCATAGAAAGCATGATGGCGTTCTCCGAAACCGAGCGGCCGGTTCCAGCTCGCCTTTAACTGAAACCAGTTCCCAATTGAAAAGATCACACTGAATATAAGCATTGAAATCAGACCGTACTTATAATGAGAAAAACCATCCGCTATGACGGTTTTCGCCGGTGATTTTAAAATCGAGAATGCAAAACCGCAGTATCTGTTGATGGCTGCCCATACAGACGCAAGCTTGTCTTTAACAGCCGATTCACCGCGTTCCTGGCGCGGTTTCTGCTTTTGTTTTTGCTTCTGCTTGCTTTGGCGGCTTGCCTTTCTGGACATTCTCGATAGCGGTTCTTCATCTGCATCTATTCTTTCACTCTGGTTAATTTCTTCTTCAAACGTTTCTTTTCTTTCTTCCGTCATGTCAGCAACTCCTATCAAAAAAATACGGCGGAATACCATTCAGCAAGAAAATAAAACACTTATATAAGGTACCGAAGCCTTCCTGAACAGTCAAGTCATTTCCATTTAAGTAAAGCATGGCTTCACATCTACATGACGGTATATCGTATGAAATGGTTTTATCTTTTGCAACAAAAAAACCAGCTGCACCGGCAGCTGGTTTTTCATTCCTTATTTTAAGAAGATAAAGTACAGGACAAATACAACAAACAGCCCGTACATGATTGGATGAACCTCTTTGGCTTTTCCTTTGCACACCATCGTAATCGGATAGAAAATAAATCCGATGGCAATACCAGTTGCAATGCTGTACGTTAACGGCATCATGATCATGGTAAGGAAAGCAGGAACGGCCACCTCGAACTTATCCCAAGCGATTTTGCCAAGCGGCGCCACCATCAATGCACCAACAATAATAAGCGCCGGCGCTGTTACATTTGACGTGACGACCGATAGGAGCGGCGAGAAAAACGTAGCCAGTAAAAAGAGAATCCCTGTTACAATTGCGGCAAATCCTGAACGGGCACCCGCAGCGACACCTGAGCTTGATTCCACGTAAGAAGTTGTTGTAGACGTACCAAGCACAGCACCGATCACAATCGAAGATGAATCAGCTAAAAGCGCACGGCCCGCTCGCGGCAATTTGTTTTCCTTCATTAAACCAGCTTGTGTTGCCACAGCAACAAGTGTACCAGCTGTATCAAAAAATCCGACAAACAAGAATGTTAAAATAACGATCAGCATTTGTACGGAGAAAATATCAGGAAGGTGAATCCACGCTTGTCCGAAAGTCGGCGCAAGGCTCGGCACACTGCCGATGATTTGAGTCGGAACCGGGACCAAACCGAAAATCATGCCGGCAACCGCTGTTAACAGCATCCCGATAAACACACCTGCGTTCACGCGAAGCACCATTAAAATAACTGTTACAATCACACCGAAAATGGTTAACAGCACAGGACCGCTGTGAATGTTTCCGATCGTGACGAGCGTAGAAGGATTTGCAGTAATGATTCCTGATCCTTGTAAGCCAACGAATGTAATAAACAAGCCGATCCCCGCACCGACTGCTAATTTCAGCTCAGGCGGAATGGCGTTGATGATTTTTTCACGAAAACCTGTTAAAGAAAGAGCAACGAAAATAAGACCTGAAATAAAAACACCAGACAAAGCTGCCTGCCATGAAATGCCCATACCAAGGACAACAGAAAACGCAAAAAACGCGTTCAGCCCCATACCGGGCGCGATGGCGATCGGATATCTCGCTATTAATCCCATTAAGATACAGCCTGCTGCAGACGCCAGCGCTGTCGCCGTAAAGACCGCACCCTGGTCAATTCTCAGCGCCTCCGGAAAATCTTTCACGCTGTCCAAAGCAAGCGTAATCGGATTGACGAACAAAATATATGCCATAGACAAAAAAGTCGTTAATCCGCCAATGATTTCATTGCGATAGCTGGTGCCCAGCTCATCAAACTGAAAATACTTTTTCAAGCTATTTGACTCCCTTCACTCTTTGCTATTTATCCTGCCCTGAAATCGCCAAATAAAAAACGCCCCAATCATTTTGGGACGCTTGACTACAGACGGATTTCAGTTCGAATAAATAAACGTGTTTTATTTATATCAAACGAAAGAAATGTTTACGTAGTCAAGCCATTTACGGTAGCTTGGTAGAAACTTGCGAGCCATATTCCCGCGATTATACGAATTCACCTTATTTGATTTCTGTGTCTATTGTACCAAGTTCAATTTGAATTGACAATATAAACAACGAACATTACTTATTAAAAAAATTGGTTTATTCGTCTATTGACTAAATGAGCAACAATGATAAAAACCGTATGTATGGCAACATACGGCTTTTCGACTTATGATTATTTTTTTTCGGTAGGTTGACTCACCTGATGCACTGGTACAGTAAACGAGATTGGCTTTTGTTGAATCAGGTGATTTAAAACGCCTTTATCAATATACAGGCCGTACTCATTAAACTCAAAATGCTTTAAAGACAGCTTATCAAGGTAGGCATCATCCAGTTCAAAAGTAGATACCATTTCGGCTGTGTTCATATTTTTCACTTTAGCTGTATTTGCTTTCAAATAATAACCTTCTTCATAATCACCCACTGGATCAAGCCAAGATTGCATTTTTTTCGTATCACCAAGGCCAATCGTTTCACCGATATTCACTAAGTCATTTTCATTCATGCTTGAGGTATCAATTCCAGTGAAGCGATAATGAACCAATACTTTCCTCCCTTTTTGGTTAATGTTATTGATTTCAATCCCTATGTTTTGATGGTTTGTTTCTGAAATATGAAACGGCATCTCTGCATTTAGCGGGACAATTTCACTGCCCTCTGCCTCAGATTTAATATTTGCTATTAATGTTAGCTTTTTTGCCTTTGGATTAATTGGTGATTCTAACTGTGTTTGTCCTTTTGCTCTTACCGATCTCTCGTTTACTTTTTTGCGGTCTCCAAGTTTGATGTTTGACGCTGTCATCTCATATGTGTTTCCTAAATCATCTTTGACTTCGTTAATTTCAACCGTATCATGCTTTGCTACGCCTTGATAATCGATTGTAAATTGAAGGACAGATCCGAGCTTTCCGTTCTCCACTTGAATATTGGAAAATTGATAACGATTGTGATGCACTGATACCACTTTCGAGCTTTCTAAATAACTCGCATTCTTTTTGGTAATAGGCAGTTTGAATCTCCAATTTCCCGGTATTTCATTGATATGAGTCATCACAAAGGGCACGGTATCCCCATTCTTTATTTCTGTCCCTTTTGTATAAAGCCTTAATTGACCAGCATATTGTTTGTTATTTAATTTTTTGAGCATTAAGGAATCGTAGTTGATTGAAAAATTATTATTAAAACTCGCTTTGCTCACATTATAACTTAGCTCTTTTTTATCAGACTGGAGGTTATCAACGGTAAAGTTATACACAAGCTGCCCGGCATCGTAATAGGAGCTGTTTACAGATACAGTGATTCCCCTTGACTCAGCTTTTTCATTCAAAGCAGTGACCAAATTGCTTTCAAACAATGATAGGCCAACTTTATCTTGAAAATCTTTATAAATTTGGCCGACAATGGGTATGCTCCCCATCGCTTTGTTTACAGAAGGGAGGAAAAGACCGGACGTTAAATACAGTATACCTACCACAACAGCAACAGCCATTCCATTTGTAATAGTTCGTGCCCATTTAAAACGGCGCCTTGTGTTACTCTCATTTTCAGCACGAACAACAGCTTGATGTATTGCTTTTTTTAGCGCTGTCTTAGGCACTTCAATGTCATCAAATATCTGCTTCATTTGGTGTTTGTCCATTTGTTTTGATCCTCCTTTTCCAGCTCCTGTTTCAATGCTTTTCTCGCTCTATGTAAATGGGTTTTAATTGTGCCTTCTGCCATTCCTGTTTGTTCAGCTATCATTGAAATCGAATAATCTTGAAAATAATAGAGCTGTATCGTGAGCTGAACATGTTCATCAAGTAAATCAATCGCATTTCGCAAGTCTATGTATTCCTCAATATTTGCTTGATTGGTTCCAGCATCATGATGTTTCTCAAACGGAACCAAATCTCCTTTCTTTTTATTCATGGCAAAAATGGTATGAATCAATATTCGAGTAAGCCACGTTAAAAAATACTTTGGCTCTTTTAGTTTTTCTATACTGATAAAAGCTTTATAAGCTGTTTCCTGTACAGCATCAAGTGCATCTTCTTTATTTCTTAAATAAAGATAAGCGGTTTTATATAAAGTTTCCTGATGTGCCAGCATAAGCTTTTCAAAGGCCCGAGCATTTCCTTTTCTCGCCTTTGTAATCAATCTTTCTTCCTTCACCTTATCCACCTCCTATGTTGTTAGATACGAAAACTGCCGAAACGGTTTCAAAAAGTTAACAAAAAAACGCCCCTTTTGAAAAAGGGACGTTTATCTCATTGTTATTTACTTATTCCCACTCAATCGTCGCAGGCGGCTTGCTTGTAATATCGTACACCACGCGGTTAATGTGCTTCACTTCGTTTACGATACGTGTCGAAATGACTTCAAGCACATCCCACGGGATACGCGCCCAGTCAGATGTCATGCCGTCGATTGATGTAACGGCGCGGATTCCGATTGTGTAATCATATGTTCTTGCGTCACCCATAACACCAACGCTGCGGATGTCAGGAAGAACCGTGAAGTATTGCCAGATATCACGCTCTAAGCCGTGATTTGCAATTTCTTCACGCAAGATTGCATCTGATTCACGAACGATTTCTAGTTTTTCTTCTGTTACTTCGCCAAGAACGCGGATTCCGAGTCCCGGTCCTGGGAACGGCTGGCGCCACACGATTTCATCCGGAATGCCGAGCTCTGTGCCAAGCGCGCGCACTTCGTCTTTGAAGAGCGTGTTTAACGGCTCGATCAGCTCAAACTGCATGTCTTCAGGAAGCCCGCCGACATTGTGGTGAGATTTGATCGTTTGCGCCGTTGCTGTACCGCTCTCGATGATATCTGTGTAAAGCGTACCTTGTGCAAGGTAGTCGATGCCTTTGAGCTTGTCCGCTTCATCATCGAATACGTAAATGAATTCATTACCGATGATTTTGCGTTTTTGCTCAGGGTCAGAAACGCCTTTTAGTTTATTTAAGAATCGATCTTGTGCGTCTACTTTAATCACGTTCATGTTAAAGCCTTCGCTGAATGTTTTCATAACACCCTCAGCTTCGCCTTTACGGAGAAGACCATGGTCTACAAAGATACAAGTCAGCTGGTCGCCGATCGCTTTATGAATCAAAACAGCAACAACAGAAGAATCAACGCCGCCGCTTAGCGCGCAAAGAACCTGTTTGTCTCCGACCGTTTCACGGATTTTTTGCATTTCGATTTCGATAAAGTTCTCCATTGACCATTCGCCTTCGCATTCGCAAACACCGAATACAAAGTTTTTCAGAAGATCATTGCCGTATTCAGAGTGGCGCACTTCCGGGTGGAACTGAACGCCGTACCATTTTTTGTCTGCTTTGCTCATTGCTGAGTTCGGGCAGTGATGGCTTGTCGCGTCAACAGTGAAGCCTTCAGGAACTTCTACAACCAAATCGCCGTGGCTCATCCAAACCACTTGTTCATTCGGAAGATCTCTGAACAAATCAGGTGTGCCTTCGATGTGGATGTTTGCTTTTCCGTATTCACGCTGGCTTGCCGCTTCAACTTTACCGCCAAGGTAATGAGTCATCAGCTGCATGCCGTAGCAAATTCCCAATACAGGAATATCAAGCTCGAAGATTTTCTCGTCACAGCGGAAAGAGTTTTCATCATACACACTGTTTGGACCGCCGGATAAAATAATTCCTTTTGGATTCATTTTTTTAATTTCTTCAGCCGTCAATGTATGTGGATGCAGCTCGCTGTATACACCGAATTCACGGATACGGCGTGTAATCAGCTGGTTATATTGACTGCCGAAATCAAGGACAAGAATCATTTCATTCACTAACTTTGTCATGGTTGTCACCTAATCTCCTCTAAGTTTTTTGACACAGAAAAAAACGAGGACAGATATGAAGCTCGCTCCGCCCTCTTTGGCAAGGCCGTTTGCCGGAGTCAGGCCAACTCGCTCCCAGACTCCGATAATATTCACTAATTCTAACAACACGTCGATAAGTGGTCAAGACCATCTTCTTTTAATTAAATTTTCCCATAACTCTCTCGAATCATTCCATAGCGCCGAAGAATCTTCATTTCTGTAAAGCGCCCTTTCATAGCTTAATGTCAGCTTTGACATGTCTTCTATGTCGTATTTTTCATCGATTCGTTTCGCATAATCACGCAGCGTTTCACTGTCTCGTTTCGGCAGTCCTTTTCTCTTCAGTTGTTTCAGCAGTGCGCCATATGCCTCAAAAAACGCGTGCTGATCGCTGCGCCGCTTCAATTTCCTCACAGCGAAAACAGGAATCCATAACGAACGGAAAGCATACAGCAATACCGCTGCCACCAGGAGGACTGCAAGAACCATAAGCGCTGCATACCAGCCTGCACCGATTTGTATGCGAAGCGGACGGCTTTTTAGAAACAGCTGGCTCCCGTTTTTCCTTTGGCTTTACCTCTTTTTGCGGCTGTTTTTTCTCTTCTTTCTGTTTCTCTTTTGTTTTCTTCGGCGAGCTGCTGTTATCGCTGCCAGAGTCCTTTGTTTCAGAAGAAGTAAATTGAGCCGGATTAGTAAACCCTTTAGTCGGCTCAAATGTAACCCAGCCCTGTTCCGGGAAGTACACCTCTACCCAGGAATGGGCATTGTTATTTGTCACTTCGTAGATGCTGCCATTTTTGTTTCCTGCTTCTTTGTATTCGCCGGACGTATAACCCTTTACCCAGCGGGCCGGAATGCCGGCCGAGCGCAAGAGCACCACCATGGCGGAAGAAAAGTTATCACAATAACCCATTTTCGTTTCAAACAGAAATTGATCGACATAATCCTCATCATTCTTAGGAATGGGCACTTTTTCTGTTTCATATGTGAACGCATTTGACCCTAAATAGTCCTCAACCGCTTTCACCTTATCAAACATATTGTCGTGATCCTGAGTCAGTTTGATCGCAAGGGTTCTCACCCGCTCTGGCAGTGAATCTGGAAGCTGCATGTAGCGATCGCTGAATGTGTACTCCTCACTGTTTTTTCTCACTTTTACCTTTCTCAGTTCATCCAGCTTATAGACCGGGGAATTGTACGCTACTTTATAATTCCCCATATTTCTGATTTCACCGGCTTGTTCACTGATCGGAGAAATTTGCTCCGTGTTGCCGTTCATTTCAAGTGAGACAGCCTGCTTTGGCTGAATGGTGACCGCACCAATCGGATACATCAAATGGTTGTACCCATAGTGCTTATCAACCTTTACACGGACTGTGCGGCGCTCTGTTGCCACTTTATGGTCAAACCACAGATTTTCCACTTTTCCTCCGCTAAGCTGATATGACATGCCTGTGTCTGTTTCAACCCAGCCTTTCCCGGTATACGTATCCTTCGTTTCCACACGGAAATACGTCCGCTCTTTTCCCTGCCATGTAAAAACGGGTGTAGCATCCTGCTGGAACGGGCCGCCGAGTGATTCATCATGATTCCCGTATCCGATTTTGCTTTCTCCTGCAGACACGCGGTCTTGATGAGTGATTTTTTTAAGAAAAGGCACCGGATCAGGCCAGGCCGGATCTGATTTTGGAGCGGCGAGTCCGAATCCCACTGCAGCCAAAACCAATACAGATAAAGGAAGAAACCACTTCAGGACAGATGTTTTTGGCAGTGTGATTCTTTCCATTAGCTTAATGCGTTCTAAGTATAAAAGGCCCAGCATAAAGAAGCCGATCAGCACGATACGGATGACGGCAAAAGTGGCATCATATGGCGTAAAGGTATCAAGAATCGTAATATACGCTACTGTCATCATAAAGAAAAACAAAATTCTTCTCTGGTAAATCACCCAATAATGCAGGAGATAGACCAGCAGCCACAGCAGCACAAAAAACAGCAGGGTCCGAAAAGAAGGAATCATGTCATTCCATTGCCCTGATTGAATCAGCGTGATATTCAGATAGACATCCTGCAAAAAAGAGCTGATCCAGCTCAAGTCGAATATAGATCCTTGATAAAACAGGATGTGTATCGAGAGCAATGTAAATAAGATACAAAAAGGAACGGTGACAAACCACCTCATCCGGAAAAAAGTCAGCAGAAACGTCAAGCCGATAAAGACAATAAAAAAGCCCGTATGTTTCGTTTCAGTAAAACTGTTGAGCGGCCTGAGCCACTCCCACAGCAATAAAAAAGCCAGAAAATAAAATAACAGCAAGCTCAAACGGCTTCCCTTCTGATCATCGTGCGGCATGTGAACCCGTCACCTCTCTTTCTAAACAACACGCGAAACTTGTCCGCCCCTCATGACCTGAACTCTGATTTGGCGTTTCATCATGCGTTCAATCACGATATTTTCAGCTTGAGAAAGCTCAGCATCTTTCTCTTTTGCCAGTATCACCGTAACCCGGCCGCCTCCGATTTCTGCGAGGTGCAGCAGATCTTCCGTTACCTGTCCCGTGACGACCACTTGATCGGCTTGGCGAACAGATGGCTTTCCCAGCTCCTCCCGTACATATCGGCTTATCGGGTCAGCCGCATTACAATGAACCACTGCTAAATGCCGAAGCATGTGCTTAAAATGCTGATCCCCTTCCTGAATGGGGAAAATGTTTTTTTCCTTTCCGACGGAAGCCAATCCTGCGCCCGCTCCGTTTTTTAAAACAGAATAAAGGATCGAAGCAGTCGCTGAAACGACCTCTTCGAATGCTTCAGAGGGAAAACGGTCCATCAGAAGAAACAGATTTTTGCTTCGGGAAGGTTCAAATTCCTTCGTCATCAGCTGGCTCCGCCGTGCAGAAGTCTTCCAATCTAATGCAGCAAACCGGTCTCCCGGCTGATAATTCCGCACACTTGCTGCGACTGAGGAATGGTGCTGATGAATAGGAGAAGAACCGCTTACACCGTCTTCCTGATGCCTCTCATTCACCTGATAGGAAAAACGCTGAAAGGTTGGATAAACAAACAGGATATCTCCCAGCTCAAAAAATGCTGTTTTTTCAATCAAGCCAAGAACATCTCCGGTTCGCACCCTGACAGCATGAAAGTGATGCTCTCCGCGCGGTACCCGAGCTAATTCATACGACATCGTCATACTCCGTTTAAACCAAGGAAAAACGAGCCGTTTGGCCGCAGCTTCGTCTCGCTTCAAGGACTCAATTCCTTCTGGCAGGCAATCTTCAATCACCATATACATCAGGGGAAACGGCAGCTTCCGTCTCAGCGTAATCGTCACGCCCAGCCTGTCCCCCGCATGCAATTGTGTTTTATCCATCTGCCGTGAAGCCTGAAATGAGCGGAGCGGATACAATGCCAGCAGCCCGGCATACAAGACAAAAGGGAAAAACGCGTAAAACAAAAACCAGCTGACAAAGCCGCCCTGAAACATCGCATAAGAAAAAACAGCAGCCGTCAATAAAGTTAATATTATCAGCTTCCAACCATATACAAGCCATTGCCATTTCTTATTCATCAGCGGACCGACGACCTTTGAACCGGCACCTTCACAGCTGACATGATCTCCCCTACGATCGCTTCTGCCTGAATCCCTTCAAATTTTGCCTCAGGATGAAGCATCATCCGGTGCGGCAGCGTGAAAGGAGCTAAATATTGAATATCATCCGGGATGACATAGTCGCGATGATGCAGCAGCGCGTAGGCCTGTGCCGCTTTCATGAGAGCGATTGAGCCGCGCGGACTGACACCTAATTGAACAGAGGGATGCTGTCTCGTTTTCTGCACGATTTCAACGATATATTCTTTAATACTGTCATCGGCACGGACATTTTGCACTTCCCGCTGCAAACGGATGAAATCTTCTCTAGTAATAACCGGCTCAAGCGTCTCAATCGGATGGCTTTTTTCCTGAAGAGATAAGACATCAAGCTCTTCATTAAAGGACGGATAACCCATCCGAAGTTTGAATAAAAAACGGTCAAGCTGGGCTTCCGGCAAAGGATAGGTCCCTTCATATTCGACCGGGTTTTGCGTTGCCATCACAAAAAACGGAGCGACAAGCGGCATCGTATGGCCATCTACCGTTACGCTTCCCTCTTCCATCGCTTCAAGCAAAGCCGACTGTGTCTTCGGAGAAGTACGGTTGATTTCATCGGCCAGCACGATATTTCCCATAATCGGACCGGGACGATATTCAAATTCCATCGTTTTTGCATTATAGATAGATACCCCTGTTACATCAGATGGCAGCAAATCCGGAGTGAATTGGATTCTTTTGAAATCGGCGCTGATTGACTTCGCCAGCGCGCGGACCATCATCGTTTTTCCGACTCCGGGTACATCCTCAAGCAGCACATGCCCTTTGGCAAGAAGGGCTGCTAAGCTGAGTATGGCGATGTCTCGTTTTCCAACCATTACTCTATTAATATGTTCAACTGCTTTCCCCAGCAAAGGATGCAGGTCTTCTTGATATGCCATTCTTTTCCTCCTATTTATCTACAAAATTCATCATATCGTAACCTAACTTTACCACAAAAAGAGATTTGTATAAAAAAACGATTCTAGCAAATTGTTTCCAACCCAAGCAGAAGAAATCACGCAAAAAAGCTTCCTGTGACAGGAAGCTCCATTATTTTTGTTCCAAAGGCTCCATATGAACATGTGAATAGTCAATCGCATGCTCCTCCTTCATCCTCCGCTCAATTTCATTGGCTATATCGTGGCTTTCCGTAATATTTAAATCTGCCGATACCTCAACCACCACATCAACATGAACCGTACTGCCCAAGTATCTTGCTTTAATGTCTTTTAAACGGCTCACACCCGAGATTTTTTCAATCGTCTGTTTATAAGCTGAAATGTCCTTTGTATCGAATCCATCAGTCAAAGAGTGAGATGACTCTTTAAAAATATCCCATGCGGTCTTGCAAATGAGAAGACCTATCACAAACGCAGTGACCGTATCGATCCAAGCCAGATGGAATTGAGCAGCCACAATGCCGATAAACGTGCCGATACTGACGAACGCATCTGATTTATTATCAGCAGCCGCAGCAAGGAGCGCCTGGCTCTTTACCTTCTTGGCCAGCCTTTTATTGTACTGGTAAACGATCAGCATCAGTGCTGCCCCGCCTGCTGCCGTCCAAGCCGCGATCATATCCGGCGTCTCTTGCTTAGCAGAAAAAATAGATTCGCCGGCATTGAACAGCACTTGCAAACCGACAACCATCATAATAAAGGATGCGATAAGCGATGCAATCGTTTCCGCCCGAAAGTGGCCGTATGGATGATCTTCGTCAGGAGGTTTTTGAGAGATGCGCAGGCCGATCAGAACAGCAACAGAAGCAATAATGTCCGTTGTGTTATTTAACCCGTCTGCCGTAAGTGCTTCCGAGTGAAAAAAATAACCGATGATCAGTTTAATCGCGGAAAGGACAAGATACGCAGCAATACTGACCAGCGCCCCGGATTCGCCTTTTTTCAATTCATCATACCTCTCCATACAAAAACCTCCTCTCCGCTCACGTTTTCCTATGATTATCATACAAAGCTGAACCGCAGTGGGTCTACAGAAACATGATTCACCTGCCACAGAAAAATAGTGATGATGGAACACTTTTTCTCTAATCCAATTTATTGTGACTCTAAAAAGCCCTTTAAACCTAATGAAAATCTACACATTAGCGATCCTTAGAATTGGAAATATCAAACAAACTTGCAAAAGTGAATTATAAACGAAATATTCATTCCTATATTTTAAGAAAGCGCAAACAAATCACTACAAATTTGAAATAAAACGTTATATTTTCTCACATGAATTTTCGACAAACTGTATATTTATGATAGAGTTTCAATTATCATAATATTCAGTAATGATTTCATTCTTAAAGGAGGTAACTTATGAACCAGTCTCAACCAGGATTAAAAAAAGAATTAAAGACGCGCCATATGACAATGATTTCGATCGCCGGCGTCATCGGTGCCGGGCTATTTGTAGGCAGCGGTTCAGTGATTCACTCGACCGGTCCCGGTGCGATTGTTTCTTACGCGTTGGCCGGATTATTGGTGATTTTTATTATGAGAATGCTCGGTGAGATGTCTGCCGTAAACCCGACGAGCGGATCGTTTTCTCAATACGCTCACGACGCCATCGGACCGTGGGCAGGATTTACAATCGGCTGGCTGTACTGGTTTTTCTGGGTGATCGTTATCGCGATCGAAGCCATTGCCGGTGCTGGCATTATTCAATACTGGTTCCATGATATTCCGCTCTGGCTGACAAGTTTGATTTTGACGATTGTGCTCACCCTGACAAACGTCTACTCCGTTAAGTCTTTCGGTGAGTTTGAGTATTGGTTCTCCCTCATTAAAGTTGTGACCATCATTGCTTTTCTAATCGTTGGTTTTGCCTTTATTTTTGGCTTTGCACCGGGCAGTGAGCCAGTCGGTTTTTCGAATATTACAGGCAAAGGCGGGTTTTTCCCGGAAGGCATCAGCACTGTACTGCTCGGCATTGTCGTTGTCATCTTCTCTTTTATGGGAACTGAAATCGTTGCCATTGCAGCAGGAGAAACATCCAACCCGATCGAATCTGTGACAAAAGCAACCAGATCCGTTGTATGGCGTATCATCGTCTTTTACGTGGGCTCAATCGCCGTTGTTGTGGCGCTCTTGCCATGGAATTCAGCAAATATTTTAGAAAGCCCTTTCGTCGCTGTACTTGAGCATATAGGAGTGCCGGCAGCCGCACAGATCATGAACTTTATCGTCCTCACAGCCGTACTCTCTTGCCTGAATTCAGGTTTGTACACCACATCCAGAATGCTATATTCACTTGCAGAAAGAAACGAGGCGCCGCGCCGTTTTATGAAATTGAGCAAAAAAGGCGTTCCCGTACAAGCTATTGTAGCCGGAACATTTTTCTCTTATATCGCGGTCGTAATGAACTATTTCTCACCGGATACTGTCTTTCTATTTTTAGTCAACTCATCAGGCGCAATCGCTTTGCTCGTCTACCTTGTCATCGCTGTTTCCCAGCTGAGAATGCGGAAAAAACTCGAAAAAACAAACCCGGAAGCTTTGAAAATCAAAATGTGGCTTTTCCCTTTCCTCACTTACTTGACCATCATCGCCATCTGCGGGATTTTAGTGTCTATGGCATTTATTGATTCCATGCGAGATGAGCTTCTGCTGACAGGTGTCATCACGGGAATCGTTCTGATTTCTTACCTTGTATTCAGAAAACGCAAGGTGGGCGAGAAAGTAGCTGCAAAGCCAGTCACACAGCAGCAGCCCGATATCCTGCCTTAACGCTGATCAAATCCTAAACGGCCTGCCGTTTAGGATTTTGTTATTTTCTTCATTAGGCAGTCTTCAGCACGAAGATTTTTTGTAACCATCACGTCCTTATTGTCATTAACTATAATACCAATTTGGAAAATTTAAATAAGGACAGATGAAAATGACACTTGAAAAATTTGTGGATGCTCTCCCAATCCCAGATACACTAAAGCCAGTGCAGCAATCAAAAGAAAAAACATACTACGAAGTCACCATGGAGGAATGCACTCATCAGCTTCACCGCGATCTCCCTCCGACCCGCCTGTGGGGCTACAACGGCTTATTTCCGGGCCCTACCATTGAGGTTAAAAGAAATGAAAATGTATATGTGAAATGGATGAATAATCTTCCTTCCACGCATTTCCTTCCGGTTGATCACACCATTCATCACAGTGACAGCCAGCAGGAAGAACCCGAAGTAAAGACTGTTGTTCATTTACACGGCGGCGTCACGCCAGATGACAGCGACGGGTATCCGGAGGCTTGGTTTTCCAAAGACTTTGAACAAACAGGACCTTATTTCAAAAGAGAGGTTTATCATTATCCTAATCAGCAGCGCGGGGCTATATTGTGGTATCACGATCACGCCATGGCGCTCACCAGGCTAAATGTCTATGCCGGACTTGTCGGCGCTTATATCATTCATGATCCAAAGGAAAAACGCTTAAAACTGCCTTCAGGCGAATACGATGTGCCGCTTCTTATCACAGACCGCACGATCAATGAGGACGGTTCTTTGTTTTATCCGAGCGCACCGGAAAACCCTTCTCCGTCACTGCCTAATCCTTCAATCGTTCCGGCTTTTTGCGGAGAAACCATACTCGTCAACGGGAAGGTATGGCCATACTTGGAAGTCGAGCCGAGGAAATACCGATTCCGTGTCATCAACGCCTCCAATACAAGAACCTATAATCTGTCACTCGATAATGGCGGAGAGTTTATTCAGGTCGGTTCAGATGGAGGGCTCCTGCCGCGATCTGTTAAATTGAATTCTTTCAGTCTTGCGCCTGCTGAACGTTACGATATCATCATTGACTTCACAGCGTATGAAGGAAAATCGATCATTTTGGCAAACAGCGCGGGCTGCGGCGGTGACGTCAATCCTGAAACAGATGCAAATATCATGCAATTCAGAGTCACAAAACCATTAGCGCAACAAGACGAAAGCAGAAAGCCGAAGTACCTCGCCTCATACCCTTCCGTACAGCATGAAAGAATACAAAACATCAGAACACTAAAACTGGCAGGAACCCAGGACGAATACGGCAGACCCGTCCTTCTGCTTAATAACAAACGCTGGCACGATCCTGTCACAGAAGCACCAAAAGCCGGCACAACTGAAATATGGTCCATTATCAACCCGACACGCGGAACACATCCGATTCACCTGCATCTGGTCTCCTTCCGTGTATTAGACCGGCGTCCGTTTGATATCGCCCGTTATCAAGAAAGCGGGGAATTGTCCTATACGGGTCCGGCTATCCCGCCGCCGCCAAGTGAAAAGGGATGGAAAGACACCATTCAAGCGCATGCGGGTGAAGTCCTGAGAATCGCGGCGACATTCGGGCCGTACAGCGGACGATACGTATGGCACTGCCATATTCTTGAGCATGAGGACTATGACATGATGAGACCGATGGATATAACTGATCCCAACAAATAACCCGACAAACTTGCCTCTAGCAGGCAAGTTTTTTCTTTATGAAACCTTTTCCTCAATTTATCGTATTACGTAAAAACAGCAAAAGGAGCTGCTTTTTTCTGAACATCATCTACACAAAACATTTCCATTTATGCTGAATGAAAATCAAAATGAAAATGAAAAGTTTCACACGATCAGATATTAATACTCATTTCTTCTGCATATATTGTGAATAAAGAAGAGTTTGATTTTCAGCGCTTTTTATGATTTGAGCAGCGATATTAAATCAAACACCGGCAGCTTCACAACACTCAATACACACACCGTTTTACTGTTGCTTCTATTCTGGACATTCATTTTCAGCATGAGGCAAAACAAACATGTCATACTTTCATTGATGTATACAATGAAATGGTGCAGCCAGTCATACTCATGACGGAAACTAAGGGAGGAGAAATATGCCATATATCACATTAGAAGATCAGACACGCCTTTACTATGAAACACATGGGAGCGGGACACCGATCCTGTTTATACATGGGGTGCTGATGAGCGGACAATTTTTCCACAAACAATTTTCGGCGCTTTCTGCCAATTATCAATGTATTCGTCTTGATCTTAGAGGACACGGCGAATCTGACAAAGTGCTTCATGGACACACCATTTCCCAATACGCCCGTGACGTAAGGGAATTTCTAAACGCAATGGAGCTTGATCATGTCGTTCTTGCCGGCTGGTCAATGGGGGCCTTTGTCGTATGGGATTATCTTC
This sequence comes from Bacillus stercoris, assembly GCF_029772985.1. Taxonomy (NCBI): domain Bacteria; kingdom Bacillati; phylum Bacillota; class Bacilli; order Caryophanales; family Bacillaceae; genus Bacillus; species Bacillus stercoris. Next base: position 3,702,947 of record NZ_CP121861.1, read on the forward strand.
ATCAATTTGGGAATGATAACATACAAGCTGCTGTCATCATTGATCAATCTGCTTCCGACTATCAATGGGAGGGCTGGGAACACGGCCCATTTGATTTTGACGGTTTAAAAACAGCGATGCACGCCATTCAGGCTGACCCGCTGCCATTCTACGAAAGCTTCATCCAGAATATGTTCGCAGAACCGCCTGTCGAAACAGAAACAGAATGGATGCTGGCAGAAATCCTCAAACAGCCTGCCGCCATTTCAAGCACGATTTTATTTAACCAAACGGCTGCTGATTACCGCGGCACTCTTCAAAACATTAGTGTGCCGACATTGCTGTGCTTCGGGGAAGACCGGAAATTTTTCTCTACCGCAGCTGGGGAACACTTGCACAGCCACATTCCAAACTCGACACTCGTCACCTTTTCTAAAAGCAGCCATTGCCCGTTTTTAGAAGAGCCCGGCGCTTTTAACAGCACACTCCTCTCCTTTTTAGATGGGCTGACTGGAAAGTCATAAAGAAAAAGGAATTAGGAGATTAGGGAAAAGTATGAGACAATAAGAAATGTGCAGTAAAATACATGAGGGAAGAAGTGACTTTATGTCTTACTATAACAAACGTAATCAAGAACCGCTGCCAAAAGAAGATGTGAGTACTTGGGAATGCACAAAAGAAGACTGTAACGGCTGGACCAGAAAGAACTTCGCCAGCAGTGATACGCCATTGTGCCCTTTGTGCGGAAGTAAAATGGTCGACGGCATCCGTTCATTAGTGAATCTCCAAAACAACAGCCAAACAAAAACAAGCTAGTTCTTCCCTATAACAAACGCAGTCTCCTGCAAGCAAACAAACCTCGAACGGAGACAAAATTCTATATTTCAGAATAAAGCCTCTCATGGCAAGAGGCCAAAATGAAAGAAGCCCAAAACTGTAAACGTTTAGGGCTTTTTTGTTTGCCTTGATGGTATAATATGGATACAAAAGGAGTGATAACGTGATCTCAAACCAGCAGCAAAAAGACCTGCAAAAAAGAGCTGCGTTCAAAAAGCTGAACCTTGCAATGAACTCTTATGTTGAACTTCTGTTTTTGTCGATACCACTAATCCATTTTTTAAAATGGCTCGGATCATTAGCCCGGCACCTTGTCCATTAAAAAACCACTCAGCCTAAGCCGAGTGGTTTTTATTAGTTGATCACAGAAAAGCTATTAATAATGCCGTTCGGATTTTCCCATACTTTTTTGAAGGTCTTATTTTCAAGGTTATAGGAATAAATCGTCCGCACCTTAGCTTCACGCCCTGTTTCGTCCTTCAGCTTTTTAGCCCCTTTGGCTTCGGCAAGAAAATAAATGTTCTTTCCATCCTTAGAGAACTGAGGCTGTGCGTCAATTAACAGCTTAAATGATTTTTGATTTGAGATGATGTTTTCATACTTTTTCGTATCCGCATTAAGCATCTGAATAGCAGCGGTTTGCTTCGTCTCTCTCTGCGTATATGATGTAAATAAAATACGTTTATCATCATCAGAAACAGCAATATCGCTGATAAATTGGTTTAAGCTTTTAAGCTCATTAAATTTATTTTGACGGCCTTCCGCAAAATGAATCGTTGTTGGTTCAGGGTCGATGCCCTTTTCATTTGCTTCATCTGTTTTCTTGTAGTCTTCTTCTACAGAATAATGAAGCAATGCAAATGAATCGTTTTTTGGGTTATAAAAGAAGCTGCTGACGGTGTCATCCTGATCATTAGCGTCAGGATAAATGTTTTTGTACTTCTTCGCTTTCAGATCAAAAGCGGCGATCCGGAAATTGCTTTCGTCCGCTTTTCCTAAACGGAAATAGATGGTTGAACGGTCCTTTGATAAAAACAAACTGTCCGCACTCTCCGCGCCTTTATAAAGCATCGTCTTTTTATTAGACTTTAGATCCAGCCTAAAAAGCCTCATTTCATTCTGATCATTATTGCCCGTATAATAGAGCACCTGCTGTTTTTGATCCAAGGCAAATGCCGGATAGCTGGTCAGCTTTTCCTCATGGATCACCTTGTCATTTTCATAATACTTTGTCAGCAGATCCGTATCTGTAATGGAAACCAGCAGCTCATCACCGCTTTCGGTATTGACTGTCACATCAGCAGCCTTCTGATGGCCTTTATCCTTTGCAACATAAAACACAACCCCCGCGGCAGCTGCCGCTATTATCACTGCTAACAATAATATGATTCTTTTTTTCATCTTTTATCTCCACCAATAGAAAAAGCAAGAATGTGACTTCTTGCTTTACAGATTATATATGTAAATTAATAGCTGTAATGCCCCGCTACCTTACCTTTGCTTAATGGATATCCAAGCGCTTTAAACGCTTTAGGACTTACATCCAGCACCGCATTAGGCATTCTGCCAACATCATTTTTATAAACCGTAATCACCTTTTTAGGCTTCGCTTTTGCATAAGCTCTGATTTTTGTTCCGTTTCTAGGAACATCAAATCCGATCTTGGTCGCACAATCCCAATGTCCAAGTTTCTTACCTGAAGAGCCTTTTTTCCCGACTCCATTATACCAAGTAATATTTCCGTTCACATGTTTCGCACTGGCATCTGATGAAAAACTCAAAGCTCCCAAAGTACTTCCTACTAAGATAAAAGCGGCTAAAATGACTTTCTTCAACATTTCGTCCCCCTGTTTGTTAACATCTAGGAAGATTATACACGATCAACCAGCTATTTTTTATTTCAATATCCTTACAGTAATGTTACAAAGTCAAAAAAGTTACCTCTGCTAAAATAAACCATGGAAGATTATCCTATTATAATAGCGGTATTAGCGTTATAATTATTAATAGAGTAGTTGTCGCATTCAATATGAACGAACCATTACCGTATTTGTTCAAACCAAATTCATAGCTATGTAAACGATTGATACTCTCATATAAAGAAAAAAGAGTGTGCGAGACTCTTTTTTCTTCAAAGTTTCTTTTTTCAAAAAACGTAGATTATATTATATAAAAATTTCATTTCTTTTTTGGTTTTAAAAATGGCGATTTTGTGAACAGTTCATATTGACCGGTGCGGAATTACTCACATCAAAAGTTATAGGAGTGGTAATCCATGAAGGCAGCAAGATGGCATAACCAAAAGGATATCCGTATTGAACATATTGAGGAGCCAAAAACGGAGCCGGGAAAAGTAAAGATCAAAGTCAAATGGTGCGGCATCTGCGGGAGTGATTTACACGAATATCTCGGCGGCCCGATCTTTATTCCGGTTGACAAACCGCACCCATTAACAAATGAAACAGCACCTGTCACAATGGGGCATGAATTCTCCGGTGAAGTTGTCGAAGTCGGAGAAGGCGTTGAAAATTATAAAGTTGGAGACCGTGTCGTAGTAGAACCGATTTTTGCTACACACGGCCACCAGGGCGCTTACAACCTTGATGAACAAATGGGATTCCTCGGCTTAGCCGGCGGAGGCGGCGGTTTCTCTGAATACGTCTCTGTAGATGAAGAGCTTTTGTTCAAACTCCCTGATGAATTATCATACGAACAAGGTGCGCTCGTTGAGCCTTCAGCAGTCGCTCTATATGCTGTCCGCTCAAGCAAACTCAAAGCCGGCGACAAAGCGGCTGTATTCGGCTGCGGCCCGATCGGACTTCTTGTCATTGAAGCGCTGAAGGCTGCCGGTGCAACTGATATTTACGCTGTTGAGCTTTCACCTGAACGCCAGCAAAAGGCTGAGGAGCTTGGCGCGATCATCGTTGATCCGTCTAAAACAGACGATGTAGTCGCTGAGATTGCAGAACGTACAGGAGGCGGAGTTGACGTAGCATTTGAAGTCACTGGTGTTCCAGTGGTGTTGCGACAAGCCATCCAGTCCACTACAATTGCCGGTGAAACAGTCATCGTCAGCATTTGGGAAAAAGGTGCTGAAATCCATCCGAACGATATCGTCATCAAGGAACGTACAGTAAAAGGAATTATCGGATACCGCGACATCTTCCCGGCTGTATTGTCATTAATGAAAGAAGGCTATTTCTCAGCCGACAAACTTGTAACGAAAAAAATCGTGCTAGATGATTTGATTGAGGAAGGCTTCGGGGCTCTTATTAAAGAGAAAAGCCAAGTCAAAATCCTTGTCAGACCTAACTAATCAGCATAAAAAAGAATCCGCGCTCGTATGCGGATTCTTTTTTTATTTTATCCAATCACTTCAGCGCCAGAATCTGTCTTGGCCCCGCCGTGATCATAAGCGCGGAAGTTTTCCTCCAGCTGCTCAAGCGAAAGTCCTTTCGTTTCCGGTAAAAACTTCTTCACAAACAGGACAGAGCAAATGCCTAATCCAACGAAGATAAAGAACGTTGTGGATAGCCCAATGGCGGCCAGCAATATCGGGAAAGTGAAACTGACTGCAAAATTCACCATCCACAGACAGAATACCGTGACACCCATTCCCAGTCCGCGAAGGCGAAGCGGGAAAATCTCAGAAAGCATCAGCCACGTCACTGGTGAAATGGCCCCCTGCTGAAAAGCAAGGAATGTAACTGTTAGTGACAGAACCACATACGGAAGTGCCGGTGACCCTTGAAGTACAAGTGAAAATATCCCGATCAGCAATAATGCTGTTGTCGTACCGATCAAGCCCGTCATCAGCATCGGCCGGCGCCCCACTCTTCCCAACAGCCAGATTCCGACGAATGTTGCCAATACTGAAATCACGCCATTCGCAATGTTTCCGATTAAAGCGGCTTCCGTTTGGAAACCAGAGTTTCTTAGAATTTCAGTCCCATAATACATAATCGAATTAACACCTGTAATTTGCTGTACAATCGCAATCCCTAATCCAATAAACACAATACGGCGCACCCATGGGACTGAAAGATCTTTAAACGTTGCTTTTTCAAGCTGATCTTCTCTTTTGAAAGCGGATTCAATTTCTTGCAGCTCAGCTGCTGCCCGCTTTTCATCCCTGATTTTTTTCAATACACGCAAAGCATCTTCTTTTCTCCCTTTCGAAACAAGCCAGCGGGGACTCTCGGGCATTCTGATCATCCCGAAAAACAGGAACACGGCTGGAAGCGACGCAATGACCAGCATGAACCTCCACACATGGGAGTTGTCTCCCATTGTTGTTCCAAGGATTGCATTAAAAACAAAGGCCAAAAGCTGTCCTGATACAATCATCAATTCGTTCTGCGTCACCATCCGTCCCCTGCTTTCCACAGGAGACATCTCTGCTAAATAGGCAGGCACCGTTACTGATGCACCCCCTACCGCAATACCAAGCACAAAACGGGAAATGATCATGACCGTAACATTCGGAGCAAACGTACACCCGATCGTCGAAATAAAAAATATAACAGCGAGGAATAAAATATTTTTGCGGCGGCCGTTAAAATCAGACATCCTGCCGCCAAACACAGCACCCAGCGCGGCTCCAAAAAGAAGTGAACTGGTGACAAGGCCCTCTGTGAAGGCATTGAGATTAAGCTGATCCGGCTCTCCCATATACGGCAAAGCTCCATTGAGCACACCGGTATCATAGCCAAAAAGAAGCCCGCCGAAAGTAGAGACTAAAATAATCGTGCGTAAAAATGACATTTGATTGCCTTGTTTATTCATACTGTTTCCCCCAGTCTTTTTCAAAATCGATCAATGCGTATTTCAAAAACCTATTCCAGGGCTGCTGCCTTCCTCACATTTCGTCATCAGGCTTCAGAAAAAAGTTCTTCATGTTTTTATCCAATAACCTTATAACCTTCCCTTCTTATTAGCATTCCAGCCTCCTTGGAAGCGATTTCATTTCTAGCTAAAAAAACAATGAGTATTTCTTTGAGCATAATCTTGTCGTTTTGTTATCTTATAGTCACTTAATAGTCCTATTGTAGTAATATTATAGTGATTTTTTTGTTATATCTGATATTATCATAATTATAAAAACGTTTTCAGTCAATATAAATTTCTGAAAATTTTTTATTCAACAAAAGGAAAATCACTAATTCAAGGGGAAAACGAACGGAAAATATGTGAATTAAGTCAAAACCCCTGTGATTTTCTGTTCATATCGATAAATGAGTAAGTGTTGGTTAACTTCATCTAAAATCAAACATTCGGTCAATTGTTTCAGACTCAAGATAAAAGGAAATAGAAAAGAAAATAAAAGAAGGCTGGCTTAAGGGAGGCAACCAAAATGAATGAGGGTTATATCATTGCAGGCCTTTTATTATTGACAGCGGGGATGATTGATTTTTTATGGACCACGTTATGGTTAGAGAGCGGTGCAGGCCCGATCACAAGATGTCTGTCTGCTTGGCTGTGGAAAGGCTGTCGCAAAATCAGCGGAGACCACGCAAAGGTGCTAAGTATGGCAGGCCCACTGCTGCTATGCCTGACGTTAGTGATATGGATCAGTCTATTTTGGAGCGGGTGGGTTTTGATTTACTCGAGTGACCCTCACTCACTGATGGAAACTCAATCGAAAGAACCGGCTTCCTGGTCAGACCGAATTTATTTTTCCGGCTATGTCATGTTTACATTAGGAAATGGCGACCTCGCTCCAAACGGAGGCCTATGGAGGCTTGTCACGGTGATTGAAACAGCTCAAGGATTGCTTACCATCACGTTTTCTGTCACGTATTTGATTTCGGTCTTGAGTGCAGTTAATCAAAAGCGCTCCTTTGCCCAAAGTGTATTAAGTCTAGGGCATGACGGAACAGAAATCGTCCAGAATGCATGGAACGGCAAGGATTTTCACGACATTGATTTCCTTCTTGCCACTGCCTCATCAGAGCTGGGAAAGCTGACCGCTCAGCATAACGCCTTCCCCATCCTTCATTTTTACCACAGCACGCAGCATCAGGAATCATCCATTATAGCTGTTGCTGTATTGGATGAGGCTCTAACCATTTTCAAATACGGCATTCCTGAACAATATCAGCCAAATCAGCTTCATATTAAAGAAGCGCGCTCGAGTATCAAAAACTACCTGGACACCGTTCATACTGCCTATATCCATCCTGCAGAACAAGCGCCGCCGGAACCAGACATCTCAAAGCTTCACCAATCAGGCATACCGGCTTTATCTAAGCAAACATTTCAAATTGCCGTCAATTCAATAAAGGAACGTCGTCAATTGCTGCTGGGAATTGTCCAAGCGGGTGCTCGAAAGTGGCCTGTTCAGGAGCAAGCAATAGATAACGCATAATCTCCTAAATAAAAAAGTCCAGAGTGCTGATCACTCGGGACTTTTCACTGTATGATTCTTATACAAGCTTCTGGCCGCAATTCGGACAAAAATTGGCTTCGCCCGTTTTTGTTCCGCAGTTTGGACAGAAATTCGGTTTGCTTCCGCTACCAGTTGACTGTGGACCTGATGACTGTGCCTGCTGACTCTGATTCATTTGATTCATCATCTGATTGGCCATATTCATTCCCATCATCATTCCTGCCATATCCGAAGCCGCTCCGCCTCCGTTCATCTTACCGGATGCCATTCCATCCGTCATCGATATTTGCTGGTATCTGTTCACATCCCCAACCATACCGTAGGAAGCGTTCTTTGTTATCATATCCTGAACCTCTTGAGGATAATTAAAGCTCATGATTTGAAAACCAGTGACCGTCATCCCGTCACTTATTAATTGCATATCTAAGTCCTCTTGAATTCCCTTAGCAATATCAAAAGCGTTTGCTTGAAGATTAAACATATCTTTCCCTTCTCTTGTGATCCACTTCATGAGAAGCTGGTCCAGAATAGAAGTGATACGGGTTTTAATATCCTCTACATAATATTGATCCTTCACGCCAGCGATTTTATCAATCAGGCTGATATAGTCCTGCACTTTAAAATTAAATGTGCCGTTTGCGCGAATCGGCATCCCGCCTGGCATTCCCGCTACCGGAATATTTATCGCCTGTTTTGTTCCCCATCTTACGGTAAATTCCTTCGTATTGACAAACAGCACCTCGGCACGCATGCCGCTGTTAAAACCAAACTTAAAGCCCTTTAACGTTGAAAGGAATGGAATAATTTCTGATTCAATATCATAATCGCCATCATCTTGAAAAACCCCTTCAACCCGCCCATTGTTCAAAAAGACAGCATCCTGTCCGGGACGAATGATCAAACGGCTCCCTTTTTTGATTTCACGATTGTTCCATTTATAAAAAATCATATCATCTCTAAATTCTTCCCACTCTATTACATTTGCTAATTGGTTTCTGAAAAACGACATGTTACCTCTTCCCTTCTCTATTTTCTACTACTAGAAACTGCCCCGGCTTCCACTGTATGACGTGCCGCCTTTCGTCACACCGCCATCGCTGCCGCTGTCTTTATCATTTGATGGTTTTCTTTCTCTTGTTACAGTCGTTCTGATATAAGTGTCATATTGATCAATCACATCAGACGTACGCTGATCCATATATGTATTCCCATTAACCGTTACTTTGCCGCCCGCCTGATAAAGCATAATTGAAACCGCAATTCCCCCGACTGCGATGGCAGCAATCAGCTGAAACCACCATGTGAAGAATATGTTGTCGGGGTTTATTCCGGGTTTTATGCCCATATCTTTATAGGAAAGCTTAATATATGTCTCAAAAGCTTTGAAATAATCTTCATTTGATAAATCAGATGAAATCGTATTTCTGATGCTGTTGAGCCTGTTGTTGTCCAAATACTTTTCAGCTTTTTTGTAGCCCGAGATGAATACTTCTCTATCCGCCATATCAATCGTTAAAATAGCTGTACTGCCTTTTCCGTAACGATCATAAAAATCGCCGGCATAATCGGCAATATCTTCACCATTTGTGCTTTTAGTCGTAATAATAATGAAATCAGTGTCTCTCTTTGCACCCAGCTCTACCGAGAGAGATTCAAGTTTTTCGATTTCTGTTTTTGATAATAGATGGGCATGGTCATATACATGCTGCTGTGATTCAGAAGCTCTTGCCGCTTCGATCCCCAGTAAAGGCATCATGATGAAAACCGCCAGCACAACAAAGATCGCTTTCCCGAAAAATCCCCGCATCAAAATCCGCCTCCCATCATCAATGAGACGAGCTTCAATGCAAGAAATGTCCCGCCTGCTATTCCGCTAAACCATGCCGCTACTTTTCCTGAACTGATCGGCGGCTTTCCGACGACCTTACCTGTTTGCCCGTTCATCGCAAAGATATGCTCCGCTCTTTCATAATCGTAACTGACCATCCAAACGGGAAGCAAAACGTAAAAGCTGTTCACATTTTTCGTGTGAATATGTTTGTCCCTCACATTGACTGACGTATATCCAGAAAAAGTAGAATGGATGTATGAATCTATATAACTGCTTATTTTCTCTTTTGCCCTTGGAAAAAGCTCCTCATCGGTATAATTGTACTTTTCCGCAATATAGCCGGCCAAATATGCCGTTTGAAAGTCCTTCAGCTGATCGTATGAATATGGCTCCAACTTATCCATTAACTCATCATTCATTTTTTCTGAGGCATCAACAGGAATTTTCAAATAATCGAGATTGATATCACGAAACGCTTCAAAATGCTCTGTTTCTGTGCATATATAATCCCCTTCTTCATACTGGTGGACTCTGGTACAGTTTGCTCTTACCTGTACTTCACTATTTAAATCAAACATCCAAAACGGAATATACATGCCGGTGATGCTTTTAATTCGATCAGCAGACATGAAACCTCTTGGTGTCAGAAGGCCTTTTTTGCACCACTTTCGAAATGCCTGCTCGGCTTCTTGCTTGCTGATTGTAAATGGGATGACTTTCGCCGGTGCCAAATGTCCTGATAAACGATCGGCAAGTATTGCAGCACCCCCGCAGAAGCTGCACGTCGTTGCTGTCGTTTCAGCTTCCGTGATCAAAACGGCGCCGCAGTTTTCACATTGATATTCTTTTGCCTCGTCTTCAGAAAACCGCGCCGCAATGTTTTCTTTCGGAAGGCTTTCAATATTGTCCTGTCTTCCGCAGCTGCCGCAGGATAACGAGCCGGTTTCACTGTCAAATGCCATATCACTGCCGCAGTTCGGACACTTATAAGATATTATCATTACCGTTCCCTCTCACATCTTATGATAAAATAGCGCCGCAGCCGAAAGCTGCGGCCTCCTATGTATTACTTATCGAGCATCATTTTCGCTTTTAACGCAGCAAGCTCATCATCAACCTGGCTTGAACCGCCAGTGTCATACTTTGCAGTCAGATCAGCCATATCATCCTGCGGAGCGCTGTTCAGTTCAGCCATTGCATTGGCCTGATCAAGCGCCTTATTTACTTTGTCCTCCATTCGGCCGAATGCAGACATTGATTGGCTTGTACTCGAAACAGAAGCGCCCAGTTTGTTCATTCTTTCTTGCGTTTTCGCTACTGCCCACTTCGCCTTGATCATATTTTTGCGTGCTTCCAGCTCTCCAATGTCAGATACCAGTTTGTCATGCATCTTTCTCATCTGTGCGGCATTGGTTGCAGCAATTTGATTCGCCGTCTGCAGCTCAGAAAGCTTTGATTCCAAAGATGTTTTTCTTTCAAGGAACTTTCTCGCATCGCCCTCATTCCCAGCTTGCAGCGCCTTCATTGCATAGCTTTCCATCTTTTCCATATCCGCCTGGCACTCGTGATATTCTCTTTTTGCTCTCTGCTCCTCAGCCATAACAGCTGCCGTTTCTGCCTTAACCTTAGCCAAATCGTTATTCATGTTTCTTAAATATTGATCTACCATTTTCTCCGGATTTTCAGCCTTGTCCAATAAAGCATTGATATTCGCAGACATAATATCTTTAAATCTTCCAATTATACTCATCATATCGTTCCTCCTAAAGCTATTCGATAACCCTTGTTACATATACTATTTATTATCGTTAAAAGTTTCACTTTTTTAATAAAAAATGACATTTCAAACGGAAAATATACAACTTTTTACCTGAACAAAAATGTAAGCAATAAAAAAAGGTGCCCCCAAAAGTCCAAAGACTTTCAAGAAACACCTTTAATGATTACAAAGAAACTTCAATCTCATCCATGCTTGGCAGTGCATCAATCGCTCCAATTTTAGTGCACACAAGAGCTCCGACCTTATTGGCAAACGCTACAATCTCACGCAGCTTCGCAAAATCTGTTTCTACAGATTGAATATGGCCCGTGTTTGCCAATTGATATAAAGCCGCACCGACAAAAGCATCTCCCGCTCCTGTTGAGTCGATTGATGTCACCGGAATGCTTGGAATGATTTCACGGTCTTTTCCATTGGAAAGAAGCGTTCCGCTTTTCCCAAGGGTCACAGCAACAATCTTGGCTCCGATCTCATGAAGGATCGCAACTCCCTTTTCATGATCCTTCACACCGCTGATAATCTCAAGCTCCTCGTCACTGACTTTCACAAAATCACTTACAGCGATCGCTTTTTTCGCGACACTTACAAACTCTGAGACTCTTCCCTTCCATAAATCTTCACGATAGTTAGGGTCAAACGAGATAAACTGTCTATTATCCTTCGCAATCGACATCAGCCGTAAATAAGCTGAGCAAAATGGATCTGATAACAGCGCCGTTGCAGAGCCGAAATGAAGGATTTTCGCTTCATTTACTTTTTCCTGGTCAATATCCTCCAGCGTAAACAAAGCGTCCGCGCCTCTATTAAAAACAAAGTCACGCTCCCCATTTTGTTTTAATGAAACAAAAGCAAGTGTTGTAGGCGCTTTCTCATCCATCACCAGCATAGAGGTATCGACATGTACAGCGTCCAATGTGCGCTTCAGAAAATACCCAAACGGATCCTTGCCTACTTTTCCGCTGAAAGCGGCGTCTCCGCCCAGCTTGGCAATCGCTGCTGACACATTCGCCGGTGCACCGCCGGCACTTTTCAAGAATTGGCGCCCGTCCATTAAATCAACGTCAACATCGGTACAAAAGAAATCAATTAACAATTCTCCAATACAAACAACAGATTGACTACGCATATTATCACACTCATTTATAAAGTCTAGATTATAGTCTCAGTATATTACTTTCTGCTATAAATACAACATTGAATATTGAAAATTTTACATATATTTATTTCGCAGACCTTTGCTCCAGCTCAGAGATGATATGCTTATATCTTTTTTCCGTTAAAGGATAGAAGGCGATGAGAATAATAGAAAGCAAAATGAAAAATCCAGGGATCAAAGCATTCATATTTTTAATCGCATTCAATGACGCAACTGTCTGGTCTGCATTCGCCACATACCCGGCGATTCCTAAATAAATGGCCGAAAATGATCCGGCTAACGCCACACCCAGCTTATTAATAAAGCTCATGCTCGAAATCACCACACCATCCGCGCGAATTCCGGTTTTCCATTCCGCATAATCGACACAATCCGCAACCATTCCCCAAGCAAGCGTATTTAAAGGCGTCGTGAAAAATCCCGATGCAAAAAGCCAAATGAAAATGAGTGTAATGGAAGAATACGGCGTAAAATGCAGGCCGGCATAAGAAATAAGCGATAGAGCCGCCGTGATGATCATGACTTGTTTTCTGCCCCACTTCTCAGAAAAGAAAGGAATAAACAAATTGCTGATCAGCGCTGCCCCGAAAAATAAAACGGTTCCCATAAACACGAACTCTTTATGGTTTACGTTATACGTAAAATAATACACCATCGTGCTGAGCTTAATATTAAACCCGATCGCAAAAGCTAAAAATGATGAAATTAGCATAAGCAAAGGTTTGTTTCGGAATAAAACGGATAACGTCTTTTTGATCCCTTGTTTTTTTCTCTTTTTAGGCTGAATCCGCTCCCGTACAGTAAAGAAACTGAATAGATTCAAAACAATGCTGACCGCCGCGTAGATGAGCGCAGTCATTTGAAATCCAAACGCCTGATCCTCTCCCCCAATAGCAGTTGCAAGCGGTGTCGCACAGGAAATGGATAAAAGAATTCCGATATACACCAAAATCATCCGGGTTGTGGTCAGAACCGTCCGTTCCTCCACAGAATTCGTCATCCGTCCCGTTAGGCTGTTCACCGGGATTGTTTGCATACTAAAGGACATCCCAAGCAGAATATAGGTGACGTACGCATATACCATATTCCCGGTCTCACCGAAATGAGGCGTCGTGAAACATAAGAATGTGAATAGCGCAAAAGGAAATGCCACCCACAGCAAATATGGCCTTGCTTTTCCCCACCTTGTATTCGTTTTATCTAAAATCAATCCCATGATCGGGTCAAAAATAGCATCCAGCACACGCACAACAAGAAACAAAGTTGCGATCACCGCAGGCTGAATGCCGCCGACGTCTGTATAATAGAATAATAAGTATGCGTTTACAAACTGAAAGATAATATTATACGACATATCGCCGAATCCATAGCCGATTCGTTCAAACCAGGACAGTCCGGTGCTGGATTTTGACTGATGCTTCACTTTCATTGCCGTTACTTTTTCTGTTTCAATCATCATTTCCCACCCCAAGAATCCGTTTTCATTTCCAGTACACAAGAGGGAGAATACAAAGATCCTCCCTGTTCACTCAGCGATTTGGATACACCATCACTTTTAAACATTCATTCTTAAATTGAAGCGCCCGTTCCATCGCCTCTTGTGTCTGCTCCAGTGAATATTGGTCCGTTATAAGATGCTTCGTGTTCACAATGCCGGAAGCGAGAAATTCGATTCCCTTTGGATACGTATTCGCATAACGGAAGATTCCGTATATATCAATCTCGTTATCTGCAATAAACGGCACATTGAGCGGAATCTCATTCTGAGAAGGCAAACCGACAATCGCCAATTTTCCGCCCCGGCGCACAGAAGCCAGTGCAGTTTGCAGTGCCGCTGGATTCCCCGCTGTTTCCCAAGCAACATCAACGCCTTTTTCATGCGTGATCGTCTTAATCTCTTCAAGCGCATCCTGTTCACGGATATTAATGACATGAGTCGCTCCCATTTTTTTCGCAGCCTCTAACCGCAGCGGCTCTAAGTCAGTGACGATAATTCTGCCTGCCCCAAATGCTTTAGCTGCGGCAACGGCCATTAACCCAACAGGGCCCATCCCCATAATCGCAATTGTTGATCCGGGCTGAAGCTTCGTTCTTGCCGCCGCATGAATGCCGACAGAAAACGGCTCGATCAAAGCAGCATCTTCATAAGAAAGTGAGTCTGGGATAGAGAAAACAAAGTCCTGACGCATTTTGATATATTGAACAAACGCGCCGTCTACCGGCGGTGTAGCCAAAAACTGTACATCCGGGCAAAGATTATAGCGCCCTTCCTTGCACGCCTCACAGCGTCCGCACGTAACACCCGGCTCTACAGCGACGCGGTCTCCCACCTTGAATTGATCGACAGATGATCCGACAGCGGCAATTTCACCTGCACATTCATGGCCTAGGATAAATGGTTTTTCCACTACATAGTTGCCGATTCGGCCATTTGTATAGTAATGCAGATCTGATCCGCAAATTCCGACAGCCATCACCTGAATCAACACTTCATCATGATTGATGTCAGGCACAGGTACTGTTTCGATTTTGATTTCTCTTGTGTTGTGCATAACAGCCGCTTTCATGTTCTGAGGTACTGTGTGAGTCATTTGGCAAATTCCTTTCTTTAGAAAATAAAATGTAAGTGCATACATTTTTGTTTTCTCTGTTACTGCCCCCATTTTATCTGCTTTTCAAGACGTTCAACAGCCTTTCCTGCTGTATAAAAGGACAGCGGCACTGTACTTTTATTTTTTCATATACAAAAAACGCTGAATTGATAAAATAGTACTAATAGGAGGTGCAGGCTTATGGCTGAACTTGAAAACCGAAAACAATTTGCACAACTGCTGGCACCTGGCGTCAAAACGCTAAAACTTCATCCTGATTATAAAGTCAGAAGGAAAAAGAACGAAAAAACAGGACAGTCTTACATAGATAAAATTGCACTCCAGCTGGGAGTCTCCTCAAACACGATCAAAAGCTGGATCGGACAGATGGGGGTAAACTACATTCCCGGGAGAATTGACGACGGAAAACTGTTCGGGATGATCTGGATCATTCTCGAAAAGACCGACTTCGATATCGAGTGGTTGACCAACCTGTTGGAAACCACCACCATCCCAGTCATCAAACCCGCATTGCCTGTATGGGCAGCGTCTTGTTTGAAAAAAGCGAAAACACTGCGAAAGGACGGGTCATTCGGAGCTCCCCATGATGACGATATAGAAAAAGCAGTAAAGCGGCTTTTTCATCATAGACCTAACCAAGAAACGAATGCGCTTACAGAGCAGCCAATCACGCATAACCTACCGTCACGCTGGTCAGCACACTTTATCGGACGCAGCTTTGATATGGAAGCGATACGGCAATGGATGCTTTCTCCGTCACCAGCCTGTTTAATCACCGGCTGGGCCGGCATGGGTAAAACCACAGTCGCTCTTGAAGCCGCCTATTCCTGTGTCGACGATACTTCAGATTGGCCCTCATTCAACAGCATCATTTGGGTCAGCGCTGATTGGAAAGGATTGAGCTTTAGCGATTTTTTAAATACGATCGCCTATCAGCTCGGGCGCACAGAACAAATCGATAAATCAATCAATGAAAAACGGTTTGTCGTCCGCAATGCGTTAGCCAATTACACTAGAGAAAAACCGATCCTCCTGATCGTTGACAGCATTGATACTGCAGAACGTGACATTCACGAATTTATCACAAGCCTTCCGCAAGGCGTAAAAGTTCTCCTCACTGCACGGGAAAACGTAAAACAAACCTATCGGGAAAGCTTCGGAGAAATGACAGCTATTCAGCTGAGCGGCCTTGACCAAACAGATGCCTTGGATTTTTTTCAGCAAGAAGTGCACCGATGCTTACAAACATGCAACCTCCCACATAAACGGGAAAAGCTGGAGCAGCTGTTACAGCTATCGGCTGGCCTGAAAAACGAATTCATTTCAGCGACTGCCGGAAACCCGAAAGCCATGGCACTCAGCATCGCCTATATGTCAGATGATGACATACCCGCTCAGCAACTGATTCATGAACTTGGAAAAGCGGGCTACTCACTGCTGGAATTGTTTGAGTTCCTCTTCGGGCGCACCTGGGATAGATGCAATGAAGATACGCGAAAGCTATGGCAGACGCTTTGCTTTTTCAGCAAGCCGCCTGATGAAAAAAGCCTGGCAGCAGCAGCCGGATTAGACGCCCGCCGTTTTCATTACGCTATGGAACAAATGCGGTCATATGCGCTGATTCAGCCGGAACGACGCCAAGGCAGGACGCAATACTTGGCGCACCAAACCGTTGTCGCCTACGGAGAACAGCATTTGTCCGAACAGCACGAATATGAAAAAGAAGCCCGCAATCGCTGGGCGCACTATTATATTGATTATGCCGAAACCCATTTAAAGCGTGAACAGCCCAACTCTATCTATTGGAGCTACCTGCTGGGACGGAACTTAGATCATATGAAACAAGAGTGGCCAAACATCTTAAAGGTCATCAAATGGGCAAGCGAAACCGATCAAAAAGAAATCCTAATCGAACTCATCACCCGCTTCAGCCATTTTCTAAGCAGAATCAACCTGCCCTTGCGAATCGAATACGGACGCAAAGCCGCCGACGTCGCCCATCAAATAGGCCAACACACGCGAGAAGCGTTCTTCCGAATCGACACAGCAGGCTGGGCCCTGATGGAAGTCAATGATTTAGACGGGGCCTTACAGCAAATAGAGGCCGGACTGAAGACTCTGGAACAATCAGACGCTCACGATGCCCATGATTTAAAGGTTTGGGGACACGCACTCAAAGCAAGGCTGTTTTTAAAAACCGGGCAACAGGAAAAAGCAAAGACCATTTTAAACGAAATCGAAGATCAACCAATTTCCCCCACCATTCAACATAGGGTCCTGCTTGTTCGCGGTGACTTAAGCTTTGCGAGAGGTCATCATGAAGAAGCCATTCAATTATACGAAGCAGCAAATGAAATCAGCTCCACGTACGGCGGCGAAAAAACGATAGAAGCCTATTTCAATCTGGGTGTCGCTTACGTGAAATGTGGTCAATTTGAAAAAGCGGAAGAAGCCTTTGAGCAAATGCTCTATGACAAACATAACGCCAATCAGGTTGAGTTGATCTATTATTTTTACGGGATGGCGCAGCTGTTGAACCGTAAAGGAGAGAAAACGAAAGCGATGGAATCTAATCAGAGAGCGATTCGTTTGATTGATTCTTGGGAGCCTGGGATTGGGATTCGGAGTGAGGTGGAGCAAATGGATATTCTCATTTAAAAGACAACTACATTGCGGCTAGCGGTACGAGCTTTGAAAAACACTCATGACCTTGTTGTTTTTAAAGATAAAAAGGTATCTTTATCAGTACAGTAAATTGATTAAGATACCTTTATTTAAAAATTAATATCTCACAGAATGACAAATTTCTAAAGTTAAACTTTTAACAACAAGAGGTTAATACTTATACAGCCGTATTAATGCTGTACTGTAATATAATGTTTTAGTTCACCTGACCAATATCTTCCTCCCCAATCCTGTCCAACTTGCACATCATACTTACCTGCAGGAAGATTTTTCGTTGAAAAACTCACACGAAAATTACGTGAACCAATACTATGCAAAATATCTTTTCTGGCAATTACTTTACCTTTGTTATTTAATAGAATTACTGAAAAGCCATTATCTAAATCCCTAGCCAAAGTACCCGTAACCACAATGGAAGTAGCTCTTTTCGTATATGTATTAGCATCTGTTTTAAATTTGATTGTACCTTTCGAATCCATAGCTAATGCTTCTGACCCGCCTGCGAAAATGGCAACTCCCAAAAGTACTGCTGTAAACATGGTCATTACTAACTTTTTCATCTTTAGAATTCCTCTTTTCTTTTTAATATTTTAAATCCTCAATTATAATAACATATTTGCCTAAAAAATAGGGATTTTTCCATATCTTCCTTCTAAAAAATGAATAAGTATGATAGAAATTTAATAATATTAATGCA
This sequence comes from Bacillus stercoris, assembly GCF_029772985.1. Lineage (NCBI taxonomy): Bacteria > Bacillati > Bacillota > Bacilli > Caryophanales > Bacillaceae > Bacillus > Bacillus stercoris. The sequence goes on from NZ_CP121861.1 coordinate 3,720,912, forward strand.
AATTAAGATTCTTTTGAAAAATTTCTTGTTTTAATCTATTTGTAATGAAGCTTAAAATTTGAAGTATCATCTATAAAACCTCTGCCAAGGTGTCTAATAAAACCATATACACGAATAAAAGATTACAAAGTGCTAGACAAATACAATTTTAAAAAAATTTTAATTTTCTCTCATTACTCCCCAAGTCTCTATTGAAAAAATTAAAATTTATAAGTTCTTATATTACATGAACCTAATATAGAGTGTTTTCTGAGTTGTAATAATATATTTATACCTGCTTTCAAAATAAAATTGCAAATACCTGTTAAAAAATAGTTGCGAAGAATTCCCGGAACGTATCAAAATATCATGCATAAATGTCTCTTAGCATTCGGAGGAAATCAACAGCCATACTTTCGATATATCTAGAGTCATTCAATTAAATGGAACTTAAAACAATAAAATCCCATCTTTAGTAAACCCAACTTGTATAGAACAATTTCTCCACAAGCCTTTTTGTTTTATTAAGATTCCTTTAATTATTATATTCAGCTTTTAGAAACAGAAAAGAGCTCCCATATACCTAGCTCTGCTTGTTTAGGGAATGTGAGTAATCTTCTTTACATTCTAGTAGGCGGATGTGAGGAGAATTTGTAAGTTGGTTGTATTTTCATAAAGCTAGTGCATTTCTTCCAGTTTATAGTGAGTGATGCAGAATATTTTATCGTTGATATTCAATCCAAGAAACCATCTGTTACGCCCTATTATAATAAATTTATCTTTAGAACTGTCTATCTAAACGGATACCATGAAGATATCCGTGAATATCATTTAATGAAATCAGCAGATTCCTTCATTTCACCATATTAGGGTTTAACTTATTTATGATGAAAAAGATTTATGTATTAATCAATTTTTTAAAACAGTGAACTTCTTTGTACGATTCGCTTAGGCAAATCAAATTCTGCTTATGCCGAAAAGAATTTCTTGTAAAAAAGAAACCGGCCTTTGAAGTCTACTATTTTCAAAATGGATATTCCATTGAGAAATAAAAGGGCTTTTGAATTTTTGAAAGCTTAGTCTTACTTTTAGTAATCTTTTATAGCATACTTCTTAAATTTTAGTTTTGACCAAATGTAGTATGGTTATACATAATCGTTACTTCCCGACTAAACCCGCCATCAAAAGGCCTGCTACGATCAATAATAAGAGTAAAAGAATACAGAGTGCTAGGATAAAAATAGAAAGATACTTAGCAATCCCTTTAGGTGCTTTAAATGCTATAATCCCCCCCAAAACTATCCCTAGAATTCCAAGCGCCCAATGGATATAGGGTAGAAAACACAATGTGAATAACAGCATGATAAGTGACACTATCCCTAAATATTTCCTCATGTCTTCCCCTTTCTTTCTTTCCATTAAATCAAAAAGAAAATTGAACTTATAATTTGTTGTATATTCTTAAGATCTTAAAATATAGAGTACCATATTTTTCGAAATGTATGGTACTCCACTCTAAATTATCTATTCACTTGCTACAAGGTCTAGTATTTTATCAGCAAAAGCATTTGCAATAATTTCTCCCTCTTCTTCCGTATAATAAGGGACTTCCATTTGCATTGAACCCCTTAGGGCTACCCTTGCCGCTGTAATATCAGGATTATCTCCAATCATAATATTACTCGCATTCAGTCTCAAATTATTTTCATTACTATTAAATTTATTTTTATAAAATAGCTTATATCTTGAGAAAACAAGACTATTATAATACTCTTGAACTGCATTTAAAATTGGCTTAGTTTTATTATTTAATAAGATCTGTGCGATGTTAATAGCATCGATATCTCCAAGGAAATCCGAATTATCAAAGTTGCCAGCCGATGTTTTTGTACCGATCAAGTCGTAAGCAGCTTTATATGTTCTTGTTTCATTGTCGCCACTATACTTATCTCTATTTTTATATACATCTGCAGCCACAGTAAATAAATCACCACCCCACCCTGCTAAATCTTGCTGTGTAGTTCCAACTAACGGAAGATTCGCATACAATAGAGCAGATAATGTAGCCATAAGATGAGGAAAATCAATAACTTCAGTTTTTGAAACGGGATCAGTTGCATAGACAAAACTATTTTCTCCTACAGCACTAATAACATATTCCTCAAACCCTTTATCAAATTGTCCAGAAGTTAATGTCCATATTAATGATTCATATCTTTTGCGACGATAATAGTTGGTTGTAAGCTTATTCGCTTCATTGATATCATTGTTTGTATATTGAAGGCCTAAAAGTTGAATTTCATATAATTGCTTGTATAGCTCTTGATTGAGATCAGTTGAGAAATCAAGACCTGAAGCCCCGTTATCAAGTCCCGACTTAATATTATTGTCTATTTCAATTTTACTGTCTCCTGAACCAACACTAATAGTTGAAATTTGATCGAATGCCCAATTTTTTGGCAATGGATAGCCTAAATTTGCACTAAATCCCGTGGACATATCACTTACAAAACTGGTTGTTGCCCAGCCTTTCTGCGATACTTGACTGCAAACATTCCGGGCACCATATATTCCAACTTTATAACGATTCCCCAGATATTTCATTTGTTCATTAATGCCCTTAAAGTGTGGAAGAATTTTGTTAGTTATATCATCTCCTAAAGCGTCAAAATCCACGGCAAAATATATTGTTGTTCCATTTTTAAATCCATAATTTTTGGCAGCTGTAAAAGCATCTTGAGCATCTCTTTTTCCTTGAGCCTCACTGAAATGTCTTGAATTATTCCCATAAGTTTGATATATAGGAAAAACAGTTAAACCAGCATTAAAAATAGTTTTTAATTCGCCAGGTTTTATTTTTTTCTCCAATCCTCCTGGAATATCTACAAGATAACGACCAATAGTTTCATAGCCTGCATTTTTTAAAGCTTTAGCTCTAGCAGACGTAACTTCTGTTATACAATCACAAGCTTTTCCTTTACGATTAGGATCTCCTTTACTCTGCAACAAAGAAAGCCAAGTTTGTTTTCCTGTAACTCCATCAGCTGGCAACTTAACAAATTTTTGGAATTCAGCAACTGCATTTTTTAATAGTGTACTGTACTGTCCATTGAATTCTCCTGGATTGAAATCATTTACATATAATGCATATTGAAGGAGCTTAACAAAGTTTGCATTAGTACTTCCTATGCTCAGAGTTGGTAAAAGGTTGGTCGTAGAAGGCCCTATTGATCCCGTTTGTAGAGAGGGAGCAATTCCCTCTTCTGTTTGAATACCGTAAATTAAAGCTTTATTAGTCCCTCTTTGGTAGTAACCATCACATGGTTGGACTCCAGATGTTTTGTAATATTTTGAATTAAGATCTCTTTGCATCTCTCTAATTCTAGAATTACCACCAGATGTGAGCACATAAGCATCCATAGTTAAAAATGCTTTAAATATATAGGAATAAACTTTCCCGTCACGAATAGGCAGTCCCGCATCAGTTTGCAATTTAATTACTGCAGCTTTAGTCCCTTCTCCAAAAGTTCCTGTAAATCCAGTTGGATTGTAACCTTTACAATACATTGCTCCTTGAAGAATTAGTACAATTCTTTTTCCTTTGTCATCAGTAGGAATACGCCCAATTTCCATTTCTCCCCATGATTTGTACGCTACTTCAGTTCCTGGTCCAAAATTATCAGCAGGTGTAGAGATTCCAAGTTCAATTTGCAAAGCCCTAGTTAAAGCATACATCGTGGACCAACCAGTTTTCCCATTTTCAGGGGCTGGAACGAAGCCAGGCTTTCCAGAGTAAGCAGCATTTACCCATAGTTGTACTTTCTGAATCATTTCATCCATTATAGTCACCTCTTTTATAGTATTCATGTCTAGGTGGCAAGCGTATGACAAGAAAACCCTTCTCAGTTGAGAAGGGTTTCATCATAATATGGCAAACTTCATCAATAGGCTTTTTATGCATTAAAAAACTTATAAATGAAAAAGGATGCTTCTTCTAAAGTCCAGTAGACTTTTGGAAGCATCCTCAATGAATGTTATCTTTTTGTTATTTTTTCAGCTGCACGGGTGATGAAAAACGGTCAAACCCTTGGTATATCAAAGGTTTTCGCCGTTTGATTACATCATGCCGCCCATACCGCCCATGCCGCCCATATCAGGCATTCCTGCGCCGCCAGCGTTTTCTTCTGGCTTGTCAGCGACAACGGCTTCAGTTGTTAACAACATAGCCGCTACAGACGCAGCGTTTTGCAGTGCAGAACGTGTCACTTTTGTTGGGTCAACGATACCTTTGTCGATCATGTTTACCCATTCGCCAGTTGCAGCGTTGAAGCCTACGCCGATTTCTTCGTTTTTGAGGCGCTCAACGATGACAGATCCTTCAAGACCAGCGTTGTGTGCGATTTGACGGATTGGCTCTTCAAGCGCGCGAAGCACGATGTTGATACCTGTTTGAGCATCGCCTTCAGCTTCAACTGCAGCGACTTTGTTATATACGTTTACAAGCGCTGTACCACCACCGGATACGATGCCTTCTTCAACAGCCGCGCGAGTTGAGTTCAGGGCGTCTTCAATGCGAAGTTTACGCTCTTTCAGCTCAGTTTCTGTCGCAGCGCCGACTTTGATGACAGCTACGCCGCCAGCAAGTTTAGCAAGACGCTCTTGTAATTTTTCTTTGTCGAATTCAGAAGTTGTTTCTTCCACTTGAGCGCGGATTTGAGTCACGCGGGCAGAAATTTTGTCTGTTTCGCCAGCGCCTTCAACGATTGTTGTGTTTTCTTTTGTAACGACAACTTTAGAAGCGCGTCCCAATTGTGTGATTTGAGTAGATTTCAGGTCAAGGCCAAGATCTTCTGTGATGACTTCTCCGCCAGTAAGGACAGCGATGTCTTCAAGCATTGCTTTACGACGGTCACCGAAGCCAGGAGCTTTAACAGCCACTGCGTTGAATGTGCCGCGAAGTTTGTTCACAACAAGTGTTGCAAGTGCTTCGCCTTCAACGTCTTCTGCGATCAGAAGCAATGGTTTGCCTTGCTGAACAACCTGCTCAAGCACAGGAAGGATTTCTTGAATGTTTGTGATTTTTTTGTCTGTGATTAAGATGTAAGGATTGTCAAGAACCGCTTCCATCTTATCAGAGTCAGTTACCATGTAAGGAGACGCATATCCGCGGTCGAATTGCATACCTTCCACAACTTCAAGCTCAGTTGTGAAGCCTTTAGACTCTTCGATTGTGATAACGCCGTCGTTTCCTACGCGCTCCATTGCTTCAGCGATAAGGCTTCCGACTTCCTCATCAGCAGCAGAGATCGCAGCAACCTGAGCGATAGACTCTTTGCCTTCGATTGGCTTAGAAATTTCTTTTAGGTTTTCGATCGCAACCGCTACAGCTTTTTCCATCCCTTTACGAACGCCTACAGGATTAGCGCCTGCTGTTACGTTTTTAAGGCCTTCACGGATCATTGCTTGCGCAAGAACTGTCGCAGTTGTTGTACCGTCACCGGCAACGTCGTTTGTTTTGCTGGCTACTTCAGCAACAAGCTTCGCACCCATGTTTTCAAACGCGTCTTCAAGCTCGATTTCTTTAGCGATTGTTACACCGTCATTTGTGATTAATGGAGAACCGAATTTTTTCTCTAGAACCACGTTGCGTCCTTTTGGTCCTAAAGTTACTTTTACAGCATCAGCAAGTGCATCGACACCGCGAAGCATTGCGCGGCGGGCTTCTTCACTAAACTTAATATCTTTTGCCATGTTTACAAGACCTCCTTGAATTTTTAAATGTTTTTATTTAAGAATTAGCCAATAACAGCTAAAATGTCGCTTTCACGTAAGATTAAGTATTCAGTACCTTCGTATTTCACTTCAGTACCTGCGTATTTTGAGAAGATAATGCGGTCGCCCTCTTTTACTTCTAAAGCAACGCGCTCTCCGCTTTCTAACACGCGACCTGAACCAGCTGCCACGATTTTGCCTTCTTGCGGTTTTTCTTTTGCAGAATCCGGCAACACAATTCCGCTGGCAGTTTTTTCTTCAGATTCTACGAGTTCAATGACAACGCGATCACCTAATGGCTTTAACAATGTAATAACCTCCTCAATAGTATGAATATGTAATTTTAGCACTCAGCACTAAAGAGTGCTAACACAATTCTTATAATAAAGAATCTCCCTTCCAATTTCAAGTGATAAGATAAAAAATTTTTCACGCTTACATCATTCTTTTCAGCTCCCTTTTCCGTTAGCTTTTTTCACCCCCGTACCGATTATGTTACAATAGCTGTAGATGAACGAAACCCACTTAACAAAGGAGTACATACCATTTGAGAAAACAGTATTGGTTTATCATTTTGACATATATCATCATGCAGTTTTCCGCATTAATCGCGATTCCCTTGTTATTTAAATTCGGTTATGCCGGAGGACAGCCTACAGATGAAAATATGCTGCATGCACAAGGATTATGGTCCGTTATCAGCTTTATCGCCTGTCTCGTTGTTGTTCTGCTCATTCTGAGAACCGTTCCGAAAGAAACGCTGCGAAACGGACAGAAGGACTCAATCGGACTTTCTATCCTTTGGGCGATAGCCGGTTTTTTCATTGCCCTTTTCTCTCAAGGAATTGCAGGCTCTATTGAATACTATGTATTTGGCATCGGAAGAGAATCAGAAAATACACAAGCGATTCTGGATGTCATTCAGGCAGTCCCGCTCATGATTATCGTTTCTTCAATCATCGGGCCTATATTGGAAGAAATCATCTTCAGAAAAATCATTTTCGGGGCGCTGTACGAAAAAACGAATTTCTTCTTCGCCGGACTGATTAGCTCGGTTATTTTCGGTATTGTTCACGCTGATTTGAAGCATCTTCTTCTATATACAGCAATGGGCTTTACCTTTGCCTTTTTATATGCGAGAACAAAACGGATATGGGTGCCGATTTTCGCCCATTTAATGATGAATACATTCGTTGTCATCATGCAGCTTGAGCCTGTTCAGAAATACCTTGAACAGCAGAGTACACAAATGCAACTGATTATTGGAGGATTATTTTTATGAGAAACCCGGTAGTTTGGGGAATGATCTACTTTGCCGTAGGGTGCATCTTTACTTATCTTGCCGCAAGCTCGCCAGGCAGCATGTGGTCATTTTACTCCATCCTGCTGATGGTGTTCGCCGCTTACAACATCAGCATTTCTTTTAAGATGTTCGCCTTTTCATTTAAAATCAAAAAGAACCAGAAATAAAGAAAATCCATTTCTCGTATGAGAAATGGATTTTTTATTATTGCCCGGAAGACACGTCCTGATCGGCAGCACTGCTTTTCTGCGCTTTCCGATAAGCGGCCTTCGATATAAGAATACTGATTTCATATAAAATCAAAAGCGGGACAGTGACCATCATATGGGACAGAAGCTCAGGCGGTGTAATCAGGGCAGCTATCACCAGCAGCGTAAAATACGCATACTTTCTGATTTTCGCTAAGAACATCGGTGTCACAATTCCGAGCCTGGTCAAAAACATGAGAATGACCGGCATTTGGAACAGCAGTCCAAACGGAATCGTCAGCTGCAGAAGAAAATGAAAATATTCATTAATTCCGATCACCTGATTGACATTCAAGTCCTGAGAGATCCGCTTCATAAAATCAACAACAAAAGGAAATAAAATATAATATGAAAAAGATAAGCCCGCTAAAAACAGCAAAATAGAGATCGGAATGTAGCTGAGCGTTACTTTGCGCTCCTTCTCATAGAGGCCCGGGCTCACAAATGCCCAAAGCTGATAAAGAATAACCGGCGAGGTCAGGACGATGCCGATGATAAACGCAAACTGCATAAACACATAAAGCGGGTCTGTCAGGTTAAACGCGTTAAGCGTAAGCTGCTTCGCTTCATCTGTTTCTTGCAGATACACAATAATCGGCTTCGCTAAAAAAAATCCAGCAATAAAGAAAACGACAAACGCCAGCGCTACAATCAGCAACCGTTTTCGAAGCTCAGCAATATGCTCCAGCAGCGACATTTGATTCACTTTCATTCGTGTCATCCTAACTTACTGATCTTCTTTCTTTTTTTCCTCTTCATCACTTGTTAATCCTTTAGTAGCGTTTTTGAATTCACGAAGTGTGTCTCCGGCTGCTTTGCCCAATTCAGGCAGCTTTTTGGGACCGAAGATAATCAGAGCAACGATTGCGATAACAGCAAGGCTTCCAGGACCGATCGGCATATTTGGGCTCCTCCTTTCCCTCTATTCGATTTCCTCTAAAACTGAATAATGCTTCAAGAAATAAACCAGTGACTGAAGCTCAACTGCTAAATCTATATGATGAATTCGAATGTGTTCCGGCACATTCAAACGGGCCGGCGTAAAATTAAGGATTCCCTTGATTCCTAACGCAACCAATCTGTCTGTAATGGATTGAGCGGCAACTGCTGGCACTGTAAGAATGGCAACTGATTCATCTTTTACGTGTTGTTCAAGGTCATCAAGGTTATAGACGGGCACGCCGCCTACCTCAGTTCCTATTTTACTCTCATTTATATCAAAAGCCATAGAAATTTTTGTGTTATTATTTTTTGTGAAATTATAGTGAAGAAATGCCGTTCCCAAGTTCCCGACACCAATCAAAATGACATCAGTCATCTCATCCTGATCAAGCGTTTTTCGGAAAAAAGACAGCAAATAATCCACATTATATCCGTATCCTTTTTTGCCAAGAGCTCCAAAATAGGAAAAATCCCTCCGAATCGTGGCAGAATCAACCTTTACGGCATCACTGAGTTCAGCGGATGATACACGCTGTTTTCCTGACGCATGCAGATTCTTTAAAAAGCGATAGTAAAGCGGCAGCCGTTTCGCCGTCGCCTGCGGAATTTTTGATTGATCCTTATTCATTTTTGGTCCTCCAAATTATACTCGGATAGTTCTCTTTTAAAGTCACCGTTTTTCCCGCCTGTCTTCTCAAGCAAGAAAGTAGGACCGATGACCATTCCCTTATCAAGGGCCTTGCACATATCGTAAACGGTAAGAGCGCACACCGATGCAGAAGTGAGCGCTTCCATTTCCACACCTGTACTCCCTTTCGTTTTGACCTGTGCTTTTATATGAAGTATAACTTCTGCTTCTTTTATTTTCCAGTCAAACGATATATCTACCCCGCTCAATGAAAGCGGATGGCACATTGGAATGATATTCGACGTTTGCTTTGCGGCCATAATGCCTGCCACCTGTGCGACAGCCAGTACATCTCCTTTGCCAATATCGTGACTCTGTATTTTCTCGTACACCTCATTCTTCATGTGTACGCTTGAAACAGCCGCCGCAGTACGGACAGTCGAAGATTTTTCGCTGATATCCACCATCTGGGCTCTGCCCTGTTCATTAAAATGAGAAAATCCATTCATATTAAAACGCTCCTTAAACAGATCATACACTATTTTCTTCTCTATGTCTTATATGGCCAATGTATTGTTTGCTGACTTCTGGTTCATAAGCTACACTTAACTTATTATAACAGAGGTGAAATAATATGATGATCTTACAAGTTAATCAGCTGTCCAAATCGTTTGGTGCTGATACTATTTTAAACAATATAAAGCTGGAAGTCAGAAATCGTGATCGCATCGCCATTGTAGGAAGAAATGGCGCCGGAAAATCTACGCTCCTTAAAATTATCGCAGGCCAGCTTTCGTATGAAAAGGGCGAAATTATTAAACCGAAAGATACTACAATGGGATATCTCGCCCAGCATACTGGCTTGGATTCTAAGCTTACCATAAAAGAAGAGCTGCTGACTGTTTTTGACCACTTAAAAGCAATGGAAAAGGAAATGCGGGCTATAGAAGAAAAAATGGCGGCAGCTGACCCGGGTGAATTAGAAAGCATCATGAAAACCTACGACCGCCTTCAGCAGGAATTCAAAGATAAAGGCGGCTATCAATATGAAGCGGATGTCAGATCTGTGCTGCATGGCCTCGGCTTCAGCCATTTTGACGATTCTACACAGGTTCAAAGCCTCAGCGGAGGCCAAAAAACAAGACTGGCTTTAGGTAAGCTTCTGTTAACACAGCCTGATTTACTCATTCTCGATGAGCCGACAAACCATCTGGATATTGATACGCTTACCTGGCTTGAGCATTATTTACAAGGCTATTCAGGCGCCATTCTCATCGTTTCGCATGACCGCTACTTTTTGGACAAAGTGGTAAACCAGGTATACGAGGTATCAAGAGCCGAAAGCAAAAAGTATCACGGCAACTACAGCGCTTATCTCGACCAAAAAGCCGCGCAGTATGAAAAGGATCTTAAACTGTACGAAAAGCAGCAGGACGAAATCGCAAAGCTGCAAGACTTCGTAGACAGAAATCTGGCGAGAGCCTCTACCACCAAAAGGGCGCAAAGCCGCAGAAAGCAGCTTGATCGAATGGAAGTCATGTCAAAACCGCTTGGCGATGAAAAATCCGCAAACTTTCATTTTGATATTACAAAACAGAGCGGAAATGAAGTCCTCCGTGTTCAGGATCTCACAATCAGCTATGAAAACCAGCCGCCGCTTTTAACAGAAGTGTCATTCATGCTGACAAGAGGAGAAAGCGCCGCGCTTGTCGGCCCTAACGGAATTGGTAAATCAACATTGCTGAAAACATTAATAGACACCCTAAAACCAGATCAAGGAACGATCTCATATGGCTCAAATGTCAGTGTCGGCTACTATGATCAGGAACAGGCTGAACTGACTTCCTCTAAACGTGTTCTTGATGAGCTGTGGGACGAGTACCCCGGGCTCCCAGAAAAAGAAATCAGAACGTGTCTCGGAAATTTCTTATTCTCCGGAGATGACGTGCTGAAACCCGTCCATTCACTGAGCGGGGGCGAAAAAGCAAGATTGGCTCTAGCTAAGCTGATGCTTCAAAAAGCCAACTTTCTCATCCTTGATGAACCGACAAACCATCTGGACTTAGACAGCAAAGAAGTTCTCGAAAACGCGCTGATTGATTATCCAGGTACACTGTTATTTGTCTCACATGACAGATATTTTATTAACAGAATCGCCACAAGAGTGCTGGAGCTTTCTTCAAGCCATATAGAGGAGTATCTGGGAGATTACGATTATTATACAGAGAAGAAAACAGAGCAGCTTGAATTGGAGAAAATGAATCAGCAAGAGGAAACTGAAACAACGCCAGCTACAGTGAAGTCTGACTCCAAACGTTCCTACGAGGAAGAAAAAGAATGGAAAAAGAAAGAGCGCCAACGACTTCGTCGAATTGAAGAAATTGAAGCCAATGTTCAGAGCATTGAAGAAAACATCAGCCGCAATGATGAATTGCTATGTGATCCTGAAGTCTATCAGGATCATGAAAAAGTCCAAGCTATCCATGCAGACAATGAGAAACTCAATCAGGAGCTGGAATCCCTTTTGTCCGAATGGGAAGAACTATCCACAGAAGAAGATTAAAAAAGTCAAGCACCTCTTTTCAGGGGTGCTTTTTATCCACAGAAAATAACCTTATAAACAGGTGAAGTAAGCGCTTTATACACATTATCCACAAAATATTCTGAATTTATCCACTTGATTAACAGTGACTTCAGCCCTTTATCCATCTATATCTCTATAATCGCTCACAGATATGTGGATAAATTGTGAATTGTCTGTTAATAACCAATAAAAAGTCTCACGCTATTATCTCGTGAGACTTTGATAAGAAGTCAATTCAAGGCCAGGCTGCCCATTCATATCGTATGCACCGCGAATACCCTTTTCAAAAGCAATTGTGCCAGCGGCAGCAATCATCGCAGCATTATCTGTGCATAACGCTAACGGAGGAATGACAAGCGAAACCCCTTCATGCTGGGCAAATTCCTTTTCTAATGCAGCTCTGAGACCTCTATTTGCAGCTACTCCGCCGGCTAAAAGAACCTGTTTGACATCATATTCCTTTGCCGCGCGTGCCGTTTTGGTCACCAAGACATCGATCACACTATTTTGGAAGCTGGCAGACAAATCTTCCGGAGCAATCTCTTGCCCTTTTTGAGACGCATTATGAAGCGTATTGATCACTGCAGACTTCAATCCGCTAAAGCTGAAGTTGTAAGAGCCTTCTTCAAGCCATGCGCGAGGAAGTGGAATATTGTCATTCCCTTTTTCAGCTAGCTTGTCAATTTGCGGTCCACCTGGATATGGCAGACCCATCGTCCGCGCCACTTTATCGTAAGCTTCTCCTGCCGCATCATCAAGGGTTTCCCCAATGACTTCAAATGATCCATGTTCCTTCATATAAACCAGTTCTGTATGGCCTCCAGAAACGACCAATGCCAGTGCCGGGAACACGATGTCTTCTACAAGACGGTTCGCGTATATATGACCGGCTATATGATGAACGCCTACTAACGGAATGTTATGTGCAAAGCTCAATGCTTTAGCGGCATTCACTCCAATAAGAAGCGCTCCCACCAGTCCCGGACCTTCCGTGACTGCAATCGCATCAATATCCCTATACGTCATGCCAGCTTTGCGAAATGCCTCTTCTATAACCAAAGTGATTTGTTCAACATGATGTCTTGAAGCTATTTCCGGAACGACGCCTCCAAAACGCTTATGGCTTTCAATTTGAGAGGCTACTACGTTTGAAATGATCTCTTTTCCATTTTTCACAATAGCTGCCGCAGTCTCGTCACAGCTTGTTTCAATTCCTAATACGTACATGTCTTTTTGCTCACTCATTTATCGTCACCCACATAATTAACGCATCTTCCCCGTTATCAGTATAATAGTTCTTTCTTATTCCGCCGGGCTGCATCCCGAATTTCTTATATAAGCCTTGAGCAGGATGATTCGAAACCCTCACTTCAAGCGAAAGCCGTCTTGCATCTTTTTCTTTGCACAGTTCAACAGCTGAGCGAAAAAGCGTTTCTCCTAAAGACTGGCCGCGATACTCTGGTTTTATCGCTATATTTGTAATTTGGGCATCGTCCATCACAATCCAAATCCCGCAATACCCAGCTAGATGGCCGTCCTTTTCAATCACGAGATAATGAGCATACGGGTTTTCCAGCAGCTCATGATAAAACGAATCCTTCGTCCAAGGAGACGTAAAGGAGGATGCTTCGATTTCGTATACGTGATCTATATCCTCAAGCCGCATATTTCTGACCGCTGCTTTTGTTTTCATCCTATCACCCTACTTTTGACTTTCAATCCATTTCGCTTCAGCTTCTGCCAGCCGCAAGTAATCAGGGACAAGCCTATGAACATCAGCTGCTTCCTTTTCCTTCCCGAGAAAAGCCAATTCTGAAGGACGCGGGTTATGCTGGGCGGCAGTTCCAATGAACCCTTTTGTTCCAAGCACTTCCTCGATCATCTGCTTGTGAATAGAAGTATCATGACCTAAAAACAAAACTGGGCGGTCCTTTTCTTTTAGCATCTTCAGCCAATCTGCCAGCATCACATTTTGATCTGGAACGACTTGCTCTAAAAGCCCATTTTTGTACTCATACAGACCTGTGTACACCTGTCCCCGTCTAGCATCAAAGATTGGGCAGATCAGACCGTCAAAATGCCGGCCATTTGCCGCAAGCGTCTCAAGACTTGATACAGCAGCAATTGGAATGTCTAAAGACCAGGCAAGTGTTTTGGCCAGCGTCACACCTATTCTTACTCCTGTGTATGAACCAGGGCCTTTTGCAACGACAATTTTAGAAAGATCCTGCGGTGCCATATCACAATCACTCAGCAATGAATGAACAGCAGGCATCGCTCTTACAGAATGGTTTTTTTTCAAGTATGTAATGTATTCTGCTATAACGGTGTCTCCTCGAAGCAGCGCAATGCCCAATGTATAATTTGATGTATCAATTGCTAATATTGTCATGTCTACTTATCTCCTCACAAAGCATTTCGTACCGATTCCCGACAGCAGTAAAGGTGATTTCCCGCTCATTATCACCAGCTCTGTTAATGACAATTTGCAGACGCTCCTGCGGCAGCTGTTCTTCAATTAAATGAGCCCATTCAACGAGACAGACACCTTGTCCGTGAAAATATTCATCGAGTCCCAACTCTTCACTTTCATCCTCCATTCTATATACATCCATATGATAAAGAGGAAGCGAGCCATCGTTATATTCTTTTATAATTGTAAAAGTCGGACTGTTTACAACACGTGTAATTCCCAGCCCTTCCGCAAAACCTTTCGTAAAAGTCGTTTTACCTGCACCTAAATCGCCCTCTAATGTCAGGACGTCTCCCGGTTTAGCAAACGATGCAGCCAGCTTGGCAATTGCTTTTGTTTCTTCAGGATTTACGGTTCTCCACTTTAATTGCTTCACACGAGTCACCTGTCTTATTTAAAATGATTATATCCTTTTTTCTCTAAGATCCTTAATCCGTTATCAGTTTTTAGGATCACGTTGGATTCTGTTTTTTCTCTGACATGGCCAATCTTTGTAATGGGCAGTTGATGCGTTTCACACTTCTGCTTCAACACTTCCCACTCGTCATTTGAAACCGTCCCTGTCAGCTCAAAATCCTCACCGCCAAACAAAGCCCATTCTTTCCAATTACGATGAAGCTTAGGCAGATCAGAATGAATTGGAAGCATGCTTTCATCAATTTCAATTGAAACACAGCTGGCTTCTGCAATCTCGTTCAGTTCACTAGCCAATCCGTCACTAATATCATTTAAAGCCGCCCGATTCATACTTGAGCACAATCTGCCGACACTTACTCTTGGCTGAGGCCGTTTATGCCTGTGGATAAAGTAATCCGTTTCCACAGATGAGTTTTGAAGATTAGTCTCTTCCAGCAATAAAGAAAGTCCTGCTGCAGAAGAACCGATTTCACCCGTTACAAACACTATATCATTCGGTCTAGCCAAGCTGCGTAAACAGGCCCTTCCCTTTTCTACTTCACCGATCACAGTGACAGTTACGACTAATTTGTCAGAGATAGAGACTGTATCACCGCCAATCAGATCCATATGATATAGTTTCCCCAGTTCATTCATTCCTTCATACATCGCCTTGATTTCAGCTTTAGTCCATTTTGAAGGTACCGCAATTGATACCAAATAATATTTAGGAATGCCGCCCATCGCGGCAATATCACTTATATTAACGGCTAACGCCTTATACCCGATATCTTCAGGTGAGGAATAGTGTAATTTGAAGTGCACGTCTTCTACCATAGTATCAACACAAACAATTTCCTGAACGCCGTGTTTCGCAGTGTAGAGCGCTGCATCATCACCAATTCCTACATCAACGGAAGAATGGTGAATGGTCCGTGGAGTAATGCTATGTATCAAATCAAATTCATCCATGAAGCAAAACCTCCTTTCAACCCTGGTTATGCCTATATGTGCTCTCCCTAGTTTATCGAATTTTGCTAGAATATCCAAGAAGTTGCCGATATAAAGAAAGCTTGGCTAAGACACCAAGCAGAAGATACAGTAAAAGAAAACACAAAAAAAACGAAAACATGATCGTTTCGTTTACATTAATGGCGGTCCGGACGGGACTCGAACCCGCGACCTCCTGCGTGACAGGCAGGCATTCTAACCAACTGAACTACCGGACCATATTTATATAGTGTATTATTTCGGTTGCACCCTTTGGGCACTCCTTTTTTCATTCAAAATAATTTGGTTGCGGGGGCAGGATTTGAACCTGCGACCTTCGGGTTATGAGCCCGACGAGCTACCGAACTGCTCCACCCCGCGATGATATAATTAAGATAAAAGCTTGGCGGCGTCCTACTCTCACAGGGGGAAACCCCCGACTACCATCGGCGCTGAAGAGCTTAACTTCCGTGTTCGGTATGGGAACGGGTGTGACCTCTTCGCTATCGCCACCAAACAAATTGAGAGTGTTCTCTCAAAACTAGATAACAGGTGTGACATCATTCAAAATGTGGTTAAGTCCTCGATCGATTAGTATCTGTCAGCTCCATGTGTCGCCACACTTCCACCTCAGACCTATCAACCTGATCATCTTTCAGGGATCTTACTTCCTTGCGGAATGGGAAATCTCATCTTGAGGGGGGCTTCATGCTTAGATGCTTTCAGCACTTATCCCGTCCGCACATAGCTACCCAGCGATGCCCTTGGCAGAACAACTGGTACACCAGCGGTGCGTCCATCCCGGTCCTCTCGTACTAAGGACAGCTCCTCTCAAATTTCCTGCGCCCGCGACGGATAGGGACCGAACTGTCTCACGACGTTCTGAACCCAGCTCGCGTACCGCTTTAATGGGCGAACAGCCCAACCCTTGGGACCGACTACAGCCCCAGGATGCGATGAGCCGACATCGAGGTGCCAAACCTCCCCGTCGATGTGGACTCTTGGGGGAGATAAGCCTGTTATCCCCGGGGTAGCTTTTATCCGTTGAGCGATGGCCCTTCCATGCGGAACCACCGGATCACTAAGCCCGACTTTCGTCCCTGCTCGACTTGTAGGTCTCGCAGTCAAGCTCCCTTGTGCCTTTACACTCTGCGAATGATTTCCAACCATTCTGAGGGAACCTTTGGGCGCCTCCGTTACCTTTTAGGAGGCGACCGCCCCAGTCAAACTGCCCACCTGACACTGTCTCCCCGCCCGATAAGGGCGGCGGGTTAGAAGGTCAATACAGCCAGGGTAGTATCCCACCGATGCCTCCACCGAAGCTGGCGCTCCGGCTTCCAAGGCTCCTACCTATCCTGTACAAGCTGTACCAACATTCAATATCAGGCTGCAGTAAAGCTCCACGGGGTCTTTCCGTCCTGTCGCGGGTAACCTGCATCTTCACAGGTACTATAATTTCACCGAGTCTCTCGTTGAGACAGTGCCCAGATCGTTGCGCCTTTCGTGCGGGTCGGAACTTACCCGACAAGGAATTTCGCTACCTTAGGACCGTTATAGTTACGGCCGCCGTTTACTGGGGCTTCAATTCGCACCTTCGCTTACGCTAAGCGCTCCTCTTAACCTTCCAGCACCGGGCAGGCGTCAGCCCCTATACTTCGCCTTACGGCTTCGCAGAGACCTGTGTTTTTGCTAAACAGTCGCCTGGGCCTATTCACTGCGGCTCTCTCGGGCTTTCACCCTAACAGAGCACCCCTTCTCCCGAAGTTACGGGGTCATTTTGCCGAGTTCCTTAACGAGAGTTCTCTCGATCACCTTAGGATTCTCTCCTCGCCTACCTGTGTCGGTTTGCGGTACGGGCACCTCTCACCTCGCTAGAGGCTTTTCTTGGCAGTGTGGAATCAGGAACTTCGCTACTATATTTCGCTCGCCATCACAGCTCAGCCTTATGGGAAACGGATTTGCCTATTTCCCAGCCTAACTGCTTGGACGCGGATATCCAATACCGCGCTTACCCTATCCTCCTGCGTCCCCCCATTGCTCAAATGGTGAGGAGGTGGTACAGGAATATCAACCTGTTGTCCATCGCCTACGCCTTTCGGCCTCGGCTTAGGTCCCGACTAACCCTGAGCGGACGAGCCTTCCTCAGGAAACCTTAGGCATTCGGTGGAGGGGATTCTCACCCCTCTTTCGCTACTCATACTGGCATTCTCACTTCTAAGCGCTCCACCAGTCCTTCCGGTCTGGCTTCACAGCCCTTAGAACGCTCTCCTACCACTGTTCGAAGAACAGTCCGCAGCTTCGGTGATACGTTTAGCCCCGGTACATTTTCGGCGCAGAGTCACTCGACCAGTGAGCTATTACGCACTCTTTAAATGGTGGCTGCTTCTAAGCCAACATCCTGGTTGTCTAAGCAACTCCACATCCTTTTCCACTTAACGTATACTTTGGGACCTTAGCTGGCGGTCTGGGCTGTTTCCCTTTCGACTACGGATCTTATCACTCGCAGTCTGACTCCCAAGGATAAGTCATTGGCATTCGGAGTTTGACTGAATTCGGTAACCCGGTAGGGGCCCCTAGTCCAATCAGTGCTCTACCTCCAAGACTCTTACCTTGAGGCTAGCCCTAAAGCTATTTCGGAGAGAACCAGCTATCTCCAGGTTCGATTGGCATTTCACCCCTACCCACACCTCATCCCCGCACTTTTCAACGTGCGTGGGTTCGGGCCTCCATTCAGTGTTACCTGAACTTCACCCTGGACATGGGTAGATCACCTGGTTTCGGGTCTACGACCACGTACTCATGCGCCCTATTCAGACTCGCTTTCGCTGCGGCTCCGCATCTTCTGCTTAACCTTGCACGGGATCGTAACTCGCCGGTTCATTCTACAAAAGGCACGCCATCACCCGTTAACGGGCTCTGACTACTTGTAGGCACACGGTTTCAGGATCTCTTTCACTCCCCTTCCGGGGTGCTTTTCACCTTTCCCTCACGGTACTGGTTCACTATCGGTCACTAGGGAGTATTTAGCCTTGGGAGATGGTCCTCCCGGATTCCGACGGAATTTCACGTGTTCCGCCGTACTCAGGATCCACTCAGGAGAGAACGAAGTTTTGACTACAGGGCTGTTACCTCCTATGGCGGGCCTTTCCAGACCTCTTCATCTACCTCGTTCTTTTGTAACTCCGTACAGAGTGTCCTACAACCCCAAGAGGCAAGCCTCTTGGTTTGGGCTAATCCCGTTTCGCTCGCCGCTACTCAGGGAATCGCATTTGCTTTCTCTTCCTCCGGGTACTTAGATGTTTCAGTTCCCCGGGTCTGCCTTCTCATATCCTATGAATTCAGATATGGATACCACTCCATTACGAGTGGTGGGTTTCCCCATTCGGAAATCTCCGGATCAAAGCTTGCTTACAGCTCCCCGAAGCATATCGGTGTTCGTCCCGTCCTTCATCGGCTCCTAGTGCCAAGGCATCCACCGTGCGCCCTTTCTAACTTAACCGTTAAAAAGAATCACTATGTGATATCTTGTATTACTAATTGAATGTGATGTCTACTGTTATCTAGTTTTCAAAGAACACGTTTCGAAGG
Organism: Bacillus stercoris; assembly: GCF_029772985.1. Classification (NCBI taxonomy): domain Bacteria; kingdom Bacillati; phylum Bacillota; class Bacilli; order Caryophanales; family Bacillaceae; genus Bacillus; species Bacillus stercoris. Next base: position 3,739,815 of record NZ_CP121861.1, read on the forward strand.
AATGATCCTTCAAAACTAAACAAGACAGGGAACGTTCTGTTTATAAGACCCAAGGTCTTATATTCCGTATAATATCCTTAGAAAGGAGGTGATCCAGCCGCACCTTCCGATACGGCTACCTTGTTACGACTTCACCCCAATCATCTGTCCCACCTTCGGCGGCTGGCTCCTAAAAGGTTACCTCACCGACTTCGGGTGTTACAAACTCTCGTGGTGTGACGGGCGGTGTGTACAAGGCCCGGGAACGTATTCACCGCGGCATGCTGATCCGCGATTACTAGCGATTCCAGCTTCACGCAGTCGAGTTGCAGACTGCGATCCGAACTGAGAACAGATTTGTGGGATTGGCTTAACCTCGCGGTTTCGCTGCCCTTTGTTCTGTCCATTGTAGCACGTGTGTAGCCCAGGTCATAAGGGGCATGATGATTTGACGTCATCCCCACCTTCCTCCGGTTTGTCACCGGCAGTCACCTTAGAGTGCCCAACTGAATGCTGGCAACTAAGATCAAGGGTTGCGCTCGTTGCGGGACTTAACCCAACATCTCACGACACGAGCTGACGACAACCATGCACCACCTGTCACTCTGCCCCCGAAGGGGACGTCCTATCTCTAGGATTGTCAGAGGATGTCAAGACCTGGTAAGGTTCTTCGCGTTGCTTCGAATTAAACCACATGCTCCACCGCTTGTGCGGGCCCCCGTCAATTCCTTTGAGTTTCAGTCTTGCGACCGTACTCCCCAGGCGGAGTGCTTAATGCGTTAGCTGCAGCACTAAGGGGCGGAAACCCCCTAACACTTAGCACTCATCGTTTACGGCGTGGACTACCAGGGTATCTAATCCTGTTCGCTCCCCACGCTTTCGCTCCTCAGCGTCAGTTACAGACCAGAGAGTCGCCTTCGCCACTGGTGTTCCTCCACATCTCTACGCATTTCACCGCTACACGTGGAATTCCACTCTCCTCTTCTGCACTCAAGTCCCCCAGTTTCCAATGACCCTCCCCGGTTGAGCCGGGGGCTTTCACATCAGACTTAAGAAACCGCCTGCGAGCCCTTTACGCCCAATAATTCCGGACAACGCTTGCCACCTACGTATTACCGCGGCTGCTGGCACGTAGTTAGCCGTGGCTTTCTGGTTAGGTACCGTCAAGGTACCGCCCTATTCGAACGGTACTTGTTCTTCCCTAACAACAGAGCTTTACGATCCGAAAACCTTCATCACTCACGCGGCGTTGCTCCGTCAGACTTTCGTCCATTGCGGAAGATTCCCTACTGCTGCCTCCCGTAGGAGTCTGGGCCGTGTCTCAGTCCCAGTGTGGCCGATCACCCTCTCAGGTCGGCTACGCATCGTCGCCTTGGTGAGCCATTACCTCACCAACTAGCTAATGCGCCGCGGGTCCATCTGTAAGTGGTAGCCGAAGCCACCTTTTATGTTTGAACCATGCGGTTCAAACAAGCATCCGGTATTAGCCCCGGTTTCCCGGAGTTATCCCAGTCTTACAGGCAGGTTACCCACGTGTTACTCACCCGTCCGCCGCTAACATCAGGGAGCAAGCTCCCATCTGTCCGCTCGACTTGCATGTATTAGGCACGCCGCCAGCGTTCGTCCTGAGCCAGGATCAAACTCTCCGATAAAGTAGTTTGACTGACTACGCACATCGCTGTGCGATTTATAAAAATGAATTAACAGGTACGTTTTGTCTTGTTTAGTTTTCAAAGATCATTCAATAATGGAGCGGGTGATGAGAATCGAACTCACGACATCAGCTTGGAAGGCTGAGGTTTTACCACTAAACTACACCCGCGTGATATCTTATATTGGCGCGCCCGAGAGGAGTCGAACCCCTAACCTTTTGATCCGTAGTCAAACGCTCTATCCAATTGAGCTACGGGCGCTTATCAAGCGACTTAACTATCATACTATCATTCGTCGTTGAAGTCAAGAAGTTTTTTTAAAAATGTTTTTCGAATCTTTTTCAATTCGACTTTTCTTATTATACACATTTTAAAATTCTTGTAAACACCTTAGAAAAACTTTTTTGTTTTTCGCTTTGTTTCACGCTGTTCATCAGCGACGTTTAATAATATATCATGCCTGTTTTATTTGGTCAATACTTTTCCTGTATTTTTTATTTTCTTCTTTTACGCCTTTGTTTTGTATATATTTTATCTCATCTTACAAACAATATTAGATGGGTGTATAACAACGGAAACTTAATTACTGACCTGTTGGATAACTTGCTTCTTGAGTCGACAGGCGTACTGCCAAAAACAAGGATTTATGAAATGAGCTCTAATCAGACGTTTCGGGAAACACTTGCTTTTTTGATTGTACGCGACAATGCTCACCAGAATGCATTTGCGAAATCGCTCGAGACATTGGGCGTTGAGTTGGCGAAGCTCTCCCCTGTTCCAAATTATGATATTAACAGTGCAAAGAGTATGTTGAATTAGGCTACCATGATGCACAGTTTACCTTCAGGTTCGATGAAACGAGAATCGGCGAAATCTATCAAGGGAAATCTCCAGCCGAAATGGCGGAGAGTTACAAGTCATAGACCCTTCGGCAGGGTAGTCCGGGGTTAGGCGATATGAATGCCTAATCAAGGCGGGAAGGTGCTCAATGAAACTTCTTGAGCACCTTCTAATTTGTGAAAATCATTCATTCAACGATTGGCGTTAAAGAATCGCCATTCCATATTTCTCCCTTATTGAGCGTCCAGCTGTCATGATATAAAGCTGAAGCACCTTTGTTTACTGCTGGGCTCCATTCATCATTCCATGCGAGAAAGTAAATGGTTTTAGGATATTTTTGTTTTATGGCATTGATGAACAGGCTGTAATCGAAGCTGCCGTTTGCTGTTTGCGGGCCCACTTCTGTAAAAGCAAATGGTTTATTAAGCGCCGTTAGCTGATCATATCCTTTTATCGAATAGGCGTCTTGGAAATACGCATCTAGTCCGACAATATCCACGTAAGACGCACCAGGGTAAAAATCGGTTTTGAAATCTCGATTGGCGTCGGGGGAGTAAACCCAAAGCAAATGATCAAGTCCTCTTGTGTCGGTCATATAATGATAGATTTTCTTGTAGAGCTGTTTATATAGAGAGATTCTTTCATTATCCTTTTGATTATATGATGTAAGTCCCCACCAAAACCATTCACCGTTCATTTCATGCAGCGGCCTGAATAGAACTGGCACACCTTGGTTCTCCAGCTCTTGAAGTCCGTCAGCAACTTTACTGAGCATGGCATTTAGCCGCTTCCCTTCTACTGTTGAAGAGTCTAGTATTTTTTTATACTGATCATTTGTAATCGGTGTTTTAAAATGCCCTGACTGAAAAGCAGGGTTCGCCAGGTGCAAACTGATTTGCGGAATTCCGCCATTTTTCCAATACGAAATTAAATCGCTGTTGCAGCTTACATCTATTGAATCTTCAATATTTGCTGTTTCAAGCCACCCTCTGGCATAATCACAGCCGTAAATAGCAGGCGATTGCCCGGCGGCGCTTCGGATTCTATCAGCCTCAGCCATAGAAAATGTGTCATGACTGTAACCTCCGAACGCGCCAGAAAGAACTCTGTTTTCCGTTCGGTTCGGCAGATGAGCAAGCCAATTCATCACTGCTTTTGTTGTCTGCTGTGCATTAGGATTTACAGGAGACACAGTATGCGCTTCAATTGGTTTTGCTAAAACAGCAGACGCAAGTAAAAATAAAATGAGCAAAGAGATCATATATTTCTTAACCACATCCAACTCCTCCATTCATTAAGGGTGAGATATCATGAATTCACAGTTTCCTTCTATTGAAAATTCGCCAAAATGCGCAGGCAGAATAAAGTGTGAGCCTGCAGTGCATTTATACTGAATACCATTATTGATGATTCGTCCTGATCCGCTCAGCACACTGCCCAGCAAATAGGTTTGATGAGAAGGAAAAGAAGCTCGGCCGCTAATCTTCCATTTGTACACTGAGAAATAATCTGATTGCACATAAACAGTGATCTCCGCGTTACCAGCTTCTTTCACTTCAGGTGTATGCGCTTTATCAATATGCGGTATCGTTATGACTTCCATGGCTTTTTCTATATGAAGAGATCTTTTTTCACCGTGGTCATTACAGCGGTCATAATCGTATACGCGATACGTGGTATCAGAGTTTTGCTGGATTTCAAGGACGAAGGTTCCTTCACATAAAGCATGGAGTGTACCGCTTGGCACATAAAAGAAATCTCCCGGCTTAATTTTGATTCTCCTCAGCAGCCCGTTCCAATCACCGCTTTCAATTCGCTGTTTGAACTCTTCCCTTGTGCTTGCGTGATGTCCTAAAATCAGTTCGGCGTCATCTTTGCAATCTATTATATACCAGCACTCTGTTTTACCAAGATCACCGTTTTCGTGCAGTTTTGCATAATCATCATCAGGATGGACTTGCACGGAGAGATCCATATTTGCATCAAGCAGCTTTACCAAAAGCGGAAACACCTTACCATCCGGAAACCCGAAGAACTCCGGATGATCTTGCCATACTTGATCAAGTGTCTTTCCTGCCAGCGGACCGCTTTTTACAACCGACGGACCATGAGCATGTGCAGAAACGGCCCAGCATTCACCTGTTTTTTCTGAGGGTATTGTGTAGCCGAAAGCATCGTAAAGCTTTGTTCCCCCCCATATTCTTTCTTTAAAAACAGGCTCCAAAAATATAGGGTGCTTCATGATCGCACCTCCCCGGATGCTGACTCTACTTGCAAGGCCTGTTGCGCTAAAACCAGCGTGCCGATGATTCCTGCATTACTGCCTAAATGTGGAGGTACTATATAATCACTTATATTTTCCGATAATTCAGAAAAATTAAAGTAGCTGTTCATGATCTTCGGTACATATTGATAGATATAAGGAAACACTTGTTTCTGTTGCATGACGCCGCCGCCAAGAATGATTTTTTTAGGTGCAAGGATCAAAATATACTGAGCCAGCGCTTGGGCAATATAGTACCCTTCCAGTTCCCAGACTTGGGTTAGATCTGATAAATCAGCAGCTTTTTTTCCCCAGCGGGCTTCAATAGCGGGGCCTGAAGCTAAGCCTTCAAAGCAATCTCCATGATAAGGGCACTTCCCTTGGTATACGTCATCCGGGTGCCTCCGGATATAAATATGGCCCATCTCTGGGTGTGACAGCCCCTGAAGGAGCCTCCCCTCTACAATAGCCCCCGCGCCTATGCCAGTGCCAATCGTTATATACAGGCAGCTGTCGAGCCCCTTCGCTTCACCGAAAAGGAATTCACCCAGCGCTGCAGCGTTAACATCCGTACTAAATCCGACTGGGATTTTCATTTCGTTCTTAACGGTTTGCAAAAAGGGATAGTGTCTCCAGCCCGCTTTCGGCGTGGCCGTAATGGTACCGTATGTTTGACTGGCTTTATCGTTATCAACAGGACCAAAGGAGCCGATGCCGATTGCCTGTAATGAAAATTGGCGAAAATATTGAATCACTTTCTCTATCGTTTCATCCGGCATCTTTGTGGGGAATTCTCTCCTGTCAATGATCGTTCCATCTTCTCTGCCGACAGCACAAACAAACTTTGTGCCGCCTGCTTCAATACCGCCAAGCATGCAGATGGCCTCCTTGTTGTCTCCGCAATCAGCGCCGTATGTTTACAGAAGTCACAACAAACTTGTCATGCCGATGACGTGAAAAGGAATATTCAAATGGAATCCCGGTATCTAAGAAGCCCACATGTTCAACTTCAAGAATTGGATCATCCTGTTTGCAGCCCAGATGCTGCTGGTCAATATGATCGGATTTGCAGGCTCTGATTTTCCGGTGTGTTCCGGCGATTTTGAGCTGCAGCACATTTGTAATATGATTGTAGATCGAATCATGAAGGACATCGTCATTAATGCCCGGGATTAAATGCGTCGGCATATATGTTTTTTCCAGTACATAGGGTTCACCTTCTACAATCCGCAGCCGAACGACATAATAAACCGGTGTTTTCTGATCAATAGACAAATGGGCGGCCACTTCCTCAGTGGGAAATTGCACTTCAAACTGAATGACCTTGCTTTTGATTTTTTTATCTTTCAGCAAGTTGGTCAATCCCAGAATCTCATTGCTGACTACATGGACATGGTCATCCTGTATTGCAGATTGAATAATAAACGTGCCATGGCCGCGTTTTCTGAACAGCAGACCCTCGGCAACTAAATTATCCAAGGCTCTCTTCATCGTCATACGGCTTGAGTTAAATTCTTTTGCAAGAGATACTTCATCAGGAATGGGCTGATCGATCGGATATACGTTATTTTTAATTCTTTTTCTCATTTCATTTGCAATGATTTCGTATTTATTCATTGGTATCCTCCGGCAGCTGTTAGAGTCTGATATCACATAAGCTTTTACGGATATCATAAGTTCTTTTCCCTATTTCATCAATGTTGCGGCTGTTCGTCATCTCTATTCATCATGATGATTGCCGGAAGATCTTGACCTTAAGAAAATCTAGAAACCGTTTTGCTCAGCAACCGTTTTGAACCATTTTCCGCTCTTTTTGACGGTTCTTTCTCCTTCTTTCTCGAGATTGACTGATACAAACCCGTATCGGTTTTTGTAGGCATTTGTCCAAGACCAGTTGTCCATGAACGTCCATAAGTGATAGCCCTTTACGTTCGATCCTTCCTGCATGGCGCGGTGAATCCATTTAAGGTGCTCTTTTATAAATTCAATCCGGTAATCATCCTGAATCATGCCTTGTTCATCCCTGAAGCGCTCTTCGCCTTCAACTCCCATGCCGTTTTCAGAGATAAAACACTCGATGTTCCCGTAGTTTTCTTTTAAATTGACCAAAATATCATAAATGCCTTTTTCATAGATCTCCCAGCCCCGATGCGGATTCATTTTGCGGCCCGGCATGACGTAAGGATCAAAATACCTGTCCGGCAAAAAAGGAGCGTCGGGATTCGGAAGATGTTCTTTTGCTTTCACACGTCTCGGCTGGTAATAATTCACTCCCAACAGGTCAACCGTGTTCTTTTTGATGATGTCAAGATCTTCAGGGTTGTAATCAGGCATAAAGCCTTCATTCTTCAAAATGTCAACCAGCTCTTTCGGAAACTCGCCTTTGACAGATGGGTCTAAAAAGGATCTGTTAAAAAACGCGTCTGCGATTTTTCCGGCTTTCACATCCGCCGGATGGCTGCTTCTCGGGTATGATGGGGTCAAATTTAAAATGATGCCGATTTTTCCGTCCTGTTCCATCTCCCTGTAAGCCTGAATCGCGCGGGCACTTGACAGCATCGTATGAAATCCGACCTGGACAGCCTCTTTAAAGTCGACCTTGTTTGGATAATGAAAATCATATAAGTAGCCGCCTTCTACGGGAACGATTGGTTCATTATGCGTGAACCATTTTTTCACTCTGCCGCCAAACAAACGGAAACACGTTCTTGCATAGTTTTCATAAGCGTCAACCGTCTCTCTGTTTACCCAGCCGCCGATTTTTTGAAGCGCCATCGGCATATCGAAATGAAACAAATTGACAAAAGGTTCAATTCCGTTAGCGATCAACTCATCAATGACATTATTATAGAAATTTACGGCTTTATCGTTGATCTCGCCTGTTCCGTCTGGTATGAAACGCGACCAGGAAATCGACATCCGGAACGAGTTGTGGCCAAGCTCCTTCATCAGCCTGATATCTTCTTTATAATTGTCGTAAAATTGGGATGTGGCTGCGGGTCCGACATGGTCAAAAAAACGATGCGGTTCTTTCTCAAACCAATAATCCCATATATTCTGCCCTTTTCCGTCTCTGTCGGCAGCACCCTCCGTTTGTGTTGCTGAAGCGGATGATCCCCACCAAAAATCTTTCGGAAAACGATATTGTTCTGTTTGTGCCAAGTCTCTCTCCCCTTATGTCACATTTTAATGCTGTTATCATTTTGCTGAGCAGCTGTTTCCTGCACAGCCTGTTCTTTTTCTTTTGCCAGATTTAATTTATCCATTGCTTTTAGGAACGGAAACCAAATCACGAAGACAATCAGCAGATTGATAAGCTGCATCACGCCCCCCATGATCGAGTTCGTCGCCATGATGCCATTAATGAATAATGGAACCGTCCACGGCACCGTCACACCAGTCGGAGGCGGAACGAGCCCCGCTGACATGGCCAGATAGGTGACGAGCGTAACAACCATCGGCGCCAGCACCCAAGGCACAATAATGATCGGATTCATGACAATAGGAAGCCCGAAGATAATCGGTTCGTTTACGTTAAAAATACCGGGAGCGAGGCCAAGTTTTGATACTTGCTTCATCTGCCTGCTTTTCATGAAGATGAGAATGGTAAATACAATCGCAAGCGTCATCCCCGTTCCGCCCATCCCTACTGTATAAATCTCCATAAACGGTTTTGAAATAATATGAGGAATTTCTTTTCCCGCCGTGTAAGCAGAAAGGTTTTCTACCTGCAATGTATTCCAAATCGGGTCCATTACGGAGTTGATAATGATCTGTCCATGCAGTCCGAAAAACCAAAGAATTTGAATGAAAAACACGGCAATCAGCGTCGGAATGATACCGCTTCCAAGTCCGACAAGCGGAGCCTGAATCGCGTGATAAATGACGTCGTGCATATTTGTTTTGAAAAACAGAGTCACCATTACGTTAATCAGCAAAAATACGGTCAATGTGATAAAAGCCGGAATAAGTGCGGCAAATGATTTTGCTACAGCAGGCGGAACACCGGCTGGCATTTTGATTGTCAGGTTTTTCTGAACGATTCTTCTGTAGATTTCACCAGAAAGAAATGCCGTAATCATGCCAAGAAACATCCCTTTTGCACCGAGACGGTCGACCGGGATAACCCCTGTAATGGCATCTCCTGTTTCCGGCTGAACGATAAATGGCGTTAAGAGCAAAAAGGAAACCAAAGCGATCGCTCCGCCAAATACAGCTTCGACCTGATAGCTTTTTGACAGGTAATAGCCTATCCCGAACACAACAAAGACAGACATAATGCCCATAGTCGCCGTGGAGGCAATGCCGAAATGAGACTGAAACGATGTAAGCATTGAGGCGTTCATGATTTTGTTTAGAAACGGCAAATTCGTTAACACGACAAAAATGGACCCGAATATCGTCAGCGGGAAAGCCAGCATAAATGCATCACGCAGCACTTGCAAATAGCGGTTATTGTTTAACCTCCCTGCAATTGGAACAAGGAATTGGCTGATTTTCTCGAACACCCTATCCACCCCGATTATTTATAGATTCTTGGTTTTAAAGAGATCAAGCATCTCTTTCACTAATTCTTTCATGGATAATGTTGACATCAGGTGATCCTCCGCATGCATAAGCAGCAATGAGAAAGCAGCTGCTTCTCCGCCGGATTCCTTCTGTATCATTTGAAAGTGAATGTCATGGGCCGCGGATAAATCCTGCTCCGCCTTGGCAATGAGGACATCCGCCTCGTCCTTGTTCCCTTCTTTATAGGCGCGCAGTGATTGTATGATGCAGCTGCGGGCATTTCCACTGTGCAGGATTAGCTGAAAACTGATTTGCTCGTCTGTTAAATTCGTGATTTTCATCTGTTCCATTATTGATTCACCATTAAGGACAATGCCTGCTCATACGCTTTTTTCCCATCCGCCATTCCGTAGGCCATCATGTCAATGACTTCAACTCGAATGTTGTATTGATCCGCCTCTTTTTGGAGTTCGCTTTTCAGAAAGCTCATTTGCGGACCAATCAAAACGGCATCCGCTTTTCTCATGTCTTCTTTTGCCTTATCTTGGCCAACAGCCCAAATCTCTGCTTCCTCACCGATAGACTGTGCGTATTCCTTCATTTTTGTCACCAATAAACTGGTAGACATTCCTGAACTGCACGCAAGTAATATTTTTTTCAACTGCTATCCCCCCTGTTATTGAAACGCTTACATGTATTATTATAGTCATTTAATTTTAAATGTCTATACTTTTATAAAATAAATATAATCATATTTTTGTCCGGTTCATCGTTTTGTAAATTTTTCTATGGAAGATTCATTCATAATGTGTTACACTCATCAACGGAAACGAATCAATTAAATAGCTATTATCACTTGTATAACCTCAATAATATGGTTTGAGGGTGTCTACCAGGAACCGTAAAATCCTGATTACAAAATTTGTTTATGACATTTTTTGTAATCAGGATTTTTTTTATTTATCAAAACATTTAAGTAAAGGAGTTTGTTATGAATTTCAAAGTTTTCCTGCTTGCAGCTTCTACGATTGCAGTCGGATTGGTTGAGTTAATTGTGGGAGGGATTCTTCCTCAGATCGCAAATGATTTAGACATTTCCATTGTTTCAGCCGGACAGCTGATCAGTGTATTTGCGCTGGGATATGCAGTATCTGGGCCTTTGCTTTTAGCATTGACTGCGAAGGTTGAGCGGAAGCGCTTATATTTAATTGCTTTATTTGTTTTCTTCCTTAGCAATCTTGTCGCCTACTTCAGCCCTAATTTTGCAACACTGATGGTATCCAGGGTATTGGCGGCGATGAGTACAGGGCTGATTGTTGTACTTTCTTTAACGATTGCCCCGAAAATTGTAGCGCCTGAATACAGAGCCCGCGCAATCGGAATTATTTTTATGGGATTCAGCTCCGCGATCGCATTGGGCGTGCCGCTCGGTATCTTAATCAGCGATTCTTTCGGATGGCGGATTTTGTTCCTTGGCATCGGCCTGTTGGCGCTGGTCTCCATGCTGATTATTTCAATCTTCTTTGAAAGAATACCAGCAGAGAAAATGATTCCTTTCCGGGAACAACTCAAGACGGTTGGCAATCTGAAAATTGCGAGTTCACATCTCGTCACGATGTTTACATTGGCTGGGCATTATACACTGTATGCCTACTTTGCTCCGTTTTTAGAAGAAACTCTTCACCTGAGTTCTTTCTGGGTCAGCATTTGTTATTTCCTTTTCGGGATATCCGCTGTATGCGGAGGCCCTTTCGGAGGAGCGCTTTCAGACCGGCTTGGTTCTTTTAAGAGCATTTTGCTGGTAACCGGTTCCTTTGCCATCATTATGTTCTTACTGCCGCTGTCTACATCGTCTATGATTTTCTTTTTGCCTGTCATGGTCATTTGGGGTCTTCTGAGCTGGAGCCTCGCCCCCGCTCAGCAAAGCTATTTAATTGAAATTGCACCAGATTCCTCTGACATTCAGCAAAGCTTTAACACATCGGCCCTCCAAGTCGGAATTGCCCTTGGCTCAGCCATTGGCGGTGTTGTTTTGGATCAGACGGGTACTGTGGTGTCAACGGCATGGTGCGGCGGATCGATTGTGATCATCGCTGTCCTGTTTGCTTTCATTTCTTTGACCAGACCTGTTCAGACAGCAAAAAAATCCTCCTTGTAAAAGGAGGATTTTTTTTATGATTTAGCTGAAAGCTCATCTTCGGTGACCCATTTGTGGTTTTTCACTTTTTCGCCGCTTGTTGTCGATGTATAGTCAACCATGTATACAGTTGTTTTTTCCGCGGAGTCGATCTCAGCTGTTGCTCCTTTCATGCCTTTCATATGAGAAGCCTCTAAAATCGCCTGATCTCCGGGTTGTAACGTTTTATCTCCGGCATCTTTGATTTCTTCTTGGATGACCCATTTGTGATGATCCACGCGCTGTCCTCCGTTTGTCGGAGTATAAGAGACAACATACGCCGTTGTATCGTAGGCGCCTGTCACTGTGGCTTCGGCACCTTTCATGCCTTTCATATGGGAAGCCTTGATGATTACCTGGCTGCCTACTTTGTATTTTGGATTTTTAGATTCCTGTAATCCCTCTGGAACGTCAGCTGATCCGGAATGGTCCATCTCTTCATGTGTTGAGGAATTGTCATGTGTGCTTTGTTTCGTACTGTTATTGTTGCCGCACGCTGATAAAACAAAAACAAGAGATAACATCAGAATTCCCAGTGCATTTTTAGAGATTTTCATGTTCATTCTCCTTTGCTTCATTTTTTTACTGTAACTTTTGCCCGCAGACAATGAAAAATAACATGCCCTCTCGATAATACTATACCCCCGAATGGTATGTAAATGCGCTGATGTTCTCATAAAACGTTCCCGCAGTTTGTCCTATTCCCCTCAACTTGTAAAGCCAAACATGAAAAAGCCGCTGTCAGGCGGCAATTACTGATTTAAGATTTTGATATACACACCTTTTTTTGCTTTTTGATAGGCTGCCTCACCCATTTTCCTCACCTGTTCAGAAGCATCTGAGGATTTGATCCATTTGTCATCGTGAAAAATAGATGGGTCGATAAGACGCATTTTCTTCTTTTGATGAAAATCGTACTGGATGTCATCTTCTATTACTTGTATGCCGGGATGAATGGATGTAAGCAAGCTCAGAACTTCTTCATTTTTTGATGACCACAGGATGTTCAGTACCTCTTGATCCGTTTTCAGCAGATCCTTTGCGGATATGACATGATGCCGCAGCGCTGCCTTCAACGCTCGCGCTAAATATTCATATCCATATACATTCACGGGATCTAAAAAGAAATCAATCACTTCTTTGTAATACACACCGACAAACCATTCGGCGGCTTCGATACCGTCCGGAAACATCCTTCCGTTTCTCACAATAAGATGATCCAAAAAGGTTTGCGCTTCGTGCAGACTAATGTGCCCATATCGGTACATATCACGCAGCGTATAGTCTATCCGATCAGCACACAGCTCCGGTGCAGGCTGTTCGAGCAACGTCCATTTTGAATCGTCAAATAAAAGTTCTTCGCTTTGATAGCCGTATTTTTGTAAAATGTCCGGGATTTCAGAGTGAACAATGACTTGTTGATAGATGTTTTCATGATAGTCCTCGGCATGATTTTCAAAAACAATGTCGGCCACATGTGAAAAAGCCGTGTGTGATACATCATGGAGCAGGCCTGCAATCTGCTCTTCTATCGTTCCTCCGAGCTTTTTGATGAGGAGCATCACGCCGATGGAGTGCTCATACCTGGTCACATTCCACTTTCGATTGACTAAAAAGCTTGCTCCGCCTTGATAGATTCCTTTTAATCTTTGCATCGGAGCGCTTTTGATAAGCTCTTCCAGCACTCCGTCTATATGGTGCTGTCCGTAAATAACATCGTTGATTTCCATGCCGTCACCTCAACATCTATTTTCTTAGTGTTCATTTTATTGTATATATTGATCGTATACTTTCAATAGAGGAGTGTTACGATGATCATCATCCCAAACAATGAGATAGCGAAACAGATGTTGACCGATTTTTTTGCCAAGCATTGGGGTACACCCGAGATGGCGATTTCCAGCGGCATTTTTCGGTGTGATGAAATAGATGGATTTGCCGCCGTAAATGAGAGCGGCGAAATCATTGGCTGCATTACATACACAATAGATGGGAAAGACTGTGAAATTATTTCATTAGATAGTATGATTGAAAATAAAGGAATCGGCACCGCTTTACTTCAGCAGGTTGAAGCGACAGCTAAGCATGCACATTGTCAGCGAATAAAGCTTATCACAACGAATGATAATGTACATGCGATGGCGTTTTATCAAAAGAGAGGCTATCAATTCGCGGCAGTGTTTCCAAACGCAGTTGAAAAAGCGCGGAGGCTCAAGCCGGCGATTCCCGTGATAGCTGAAAACGGCATTTTGATTCGGGATGAAATTCTTTTTTTGAAGGTAATTGATTAAACGAAAAGGAGTCTTTTATGTCCAGTCATTATAAATACCCTCTCATTTTCACGGCATTCCTATTCATCGCTTTCTGCCTAATCTTTTTTTCCTATCGCCTGATTCATCATGTTCGTTTGGAGTATCCGAATTGGCAGGGAGAAAGCAAAGATCAGAATTGGGAAGCTGTTTTCAAAAAAAATGAAGATGCACCGAATGAATACAGCGGCGAACTTTATTGGATCGGCGATACAAATGAAACAGCCGACACTTATTTGGAATCACTGATTGTAAAAAAGGATAATGAGGTTCTGCTGAATTCTAACACAGAAATTCCAATGCGTGACTATTCCGGTGGCACTTTTCGTGATGGAAGCGCAAAAGAAAAGTCTGTTTCTTTTTTAGAGCGGTTAGATGAACATGAGCTTGAAGGCCATGATATAACCATTGAAGTGAAATGGAAGCAAGGTGATCATTATTCTGCGAGTCAGCTTACGCTCCATGAAAAGACCTTGTTTGAGTAAAAGCAGCAATAGATGATCAAAATTAAAAAAAAGACAAATGAAAAGGCGTAGCATATTTTAAACAGCTAATATGTTATGCCTTTTCTACTTTTTTCATTTCCGCCAAAAAGTGGAGCAGTCCGCCTTATCCAGAATATTAAACTCAATCATTTTCTCAAGTAGCGTGTAATCAACTGGACCGTTCCAGGGGATACGTATTAGCTGCTCGGTGTGGTCATATCCGGCCTTCACAATATCATCCTTTACGTGCGCTATCGTTACTTTTTCAGGAGCGACAGCTAAATGCTTTTTAGAAACACTAAAACCAATAATAAATGTACCGTGATCCGTAAACATCGGTTGGTTCCATTTTATTTCTGTATGTAAATTTGGATATTTATTTTTTATCCAAGTCAACACCTCATCGGTTCTATCGCGGTGGAACGGGTCATCAATCCCCGCTAAATACTCAGAAAAAACATCCATGTTGTTCCCTCCTAAATTAAATGATGCCGTAAAAGAGAAGTTCGTTAAAAGAATCCTGATAGTTCAAGATGTAAGCGGGTTGTTTATATGGGACGATATCAGTTATCAGTCCTCCTACTCACGACCAGTATCCATACCTTCAATTTATTTCTTTAGTACTATCGCTCTCTCCTTCTAAAACTTCTCATAAAAGAATAATCATTATTTAAGGGCCTCAGTTTATTATTCTTGTAAATCCAATCTTTAAAATCGATTAATACCAGCTTAACAGTTTAAAAATATAATTGGGTTGTCATTGAGATTTATCTATTTTAGGAGGTTATCCAGTTGAAAAAATTCCCGAAGAAATTACTGCCTATCGCGGTTTTATCATCTATTGCGTTCAGCAGCTTAGCCGGCGGCAGTGTGCCTGAAGCCAGCGCCCAGGAAAAGAAAAAGGGGAACCAAGACGAAATTAAGAATGTTATTGTTCTGATTGGTGATGGTATGGGTGTGTCTTATACGTCTGCTTATCGATACTTAAAGGATAATAAAAAGACAAAAGCTGTGGAGCCTACTGCTTTTGATCAGTATCTTGTCGGCCAGCAAACAACTTACCCCGATGATCCAGAACAAAATGTAACGGATTCTGCAGCGGCGGCAACGGCTATGTCTGCGGGAATTAAAACATACAATAATGCCATAGCCGTGGATAATGACGGGTCAGAGGCCAAAACGGTGCTTGAAGCTGCGAAAGAAAAAGGAAAAGCAACAGGACTTGTGGCTACTTCAGAAATTACACACGCCACTCCGGCCTCTTTCGGGTCACACGACCACAGCCGAAAAAATATGAATTCAATTGCAGATGATTATTTTGATGAAATGGTCAACGGCAAGCACAAAATTGATGTTCTTCTAGGCGGAGGAAAGAGCAATTTTGACCGTAAGGACCGTAATTTGATCAAGGAATTCAAAAAAGCGGGATACAGCTATGTGGATAACCGGAAAGACATGCTGAAAAATAAAGACAGCCAAGTTCTCGGCCTATTCGCTGACGGCGGCCTGCCTAAAAAGATTGACCGGACGAAGGATATTCCTTCACTTAAAGATATGACAAACACAGCGATTAAAAAGTTAAACAAGGATAAAGACGGATTCTTCCTCATGGTGGAAGGCAGCCAAATTGACTGGGCGGGCCATGACAATGATATCGTCGGCGCCATGAGCGAGATGGAAGACTTCGAACAAGCTTATAAGGCGGCTATTGATTTCGCCAAAAAAGACAAGCACACATTGGTTGTGGCAACGGCTGACCACTCAACCGGCGGATATTCCATCGGTGCGGACGGCATCTACAATTGGTTCAGTGAACCCATTAAAGCCGCAAAGCGCACACCTGACTTTATGGCAGAAAAGATCGCTGACGGCGCGAATGTTGAAAAAACGTTAAAAACATATATCGATCAAAAGAAATTGGCTTTAACAAAATCCGAAATTCAATCGGTTGAAGAAGCGGCCAAATCGAAGGAAGTGCTGGATATCGATAACGCCATCGAAAACATTTTCAATAAACGCTCTCACACTGGATGGACAACAGGGGGCCATACCGGTGAAGATGTTCCCGTCTATGCGTACGGTCCGTCTAGTGAGACATTTGCCGGCCAAATCGATAATACAGAAATCGCCAAAAATGTCTTCAAGGCTTTACAATACAACATTAAGATTAACGATAAGTAAAAGAATACAAGGTGTCCCGTTGCTTGTATGAAGTAACGGGATCTCTTTTTAATGGAGGAATCATCATGAGAAGAATTCTTTCAATTTTGGTTTTTGCCATCATGCTTGCGGGCTGCTCATCAAACGCCAGTACTGAAAAACAGTATGCAGGCGGGGAGAAAACAGTAAAGGCCGAGCCGCAAAGCACTTTATCCCAGAAGGACAGTACAGATGATTATCAGCCTAATTCCCAGGTAACTGATGACCGGTCATTGCTTAAGGTCGGCCAAACGTTTTCGGATGATAAGGGAAAAGCTGTCTTAAAAGATATCAAACAAGTGAACAAAACCTATAAGATTGGCGACGTGGAGTTAACGGTAAAAGAGATGAAGCTGATCCACTTGCGCCCGGACTACAGCATGATTGATTATTTTCATGAGTTAACACACGATGAAGAGTTCGATTTCGTTAAGGTTTTCGTTGATATTAAGAACACCTCTTCAAAAAAAGTAAATGTTGCGCCGATTGCCTTGATGAAAACAAATACAGGCGAAACCTTTGATTGGAACAAAGATATTTATCTTGAAGAGTTAAACGGCGAATTGGAAGGCGGCGCCGAAAAGTCCGGTAATCTCGGCTTTATTGTGAACGCATCAAGCGGCCATGCTCATGATAAAGAAGCAGATCAGAAGAAAGCAGAGATCAAGTGGATCGAAATCACGACAAGTGACGTCTTTGACCATAACCATCATAAAATCAGTGATGCTCAAAAGATCAAAATCAAGTTTTAAATGAAGAACTCCCGTACAAGGGTACGGGAGTTCTTTTTCTTATCTGTTTTTTTGGCGAATCAATTCCTCAATCCGCTCCATCACTTCTTCCATCTCCATGCACTCTTTGAAGCTTTGATTGATTTTTTTAATGCCCGCCGTATACTGATCGTTGTGTAAAACCTCATCTACAGCCTGTTTTAATAGTTGGACATTGACTTCATCTTTAGAGATGACATAGCCTGCTTGCAGTTCAGAGAGACGCTGCGCCACCATCGGCTGGTCCTTGTCATGAGGCATGACAACCAGTGGCACGCTGAAATGAATCCCTTCGTTTACGCTGTTCATTCCGCCGTGTGTAATGAAAACATCCGATTGCTCCAGCACTTCCAGCTGAGGGACATACGGAGCAATGATAAAGTTTTCTGGGGCCTGCTTTAATTTGGTCAAGTCTGCTTTTTCTCCAGCAGCGATGACGACTTTTCCGTTAAAGGCGGAAAATGCATCGATACAAAGGTTGAAGAATTCCTCTGTATGATCCAGTACAGTCCCCATTGAAATATAAATGACTTTTTCATCTTTTAGCTGTTCAATCGGGAAATCTGTTTTTTCCGCTCTCTTTGGAAAGCTCGGGCCGATAAACAGACACTCGTCCCCGAAACGATCACTTTCCGGCTGAAAATAACGGCTTGTATACACTACGTTCAATTCCCCTTTATTGTTCATGAATTGAACCAGGTTTTTCGGGGCAACACCGTACGTTTCTTTCATTTTTTCCAAAAGGTCTTCGCACTCTTGATCCAATTCAAGCGGCGCTCCAGACTCCGGATGCAGCGGCAGGATTTTCAGATGCTCCTCTCCAAACAGGAAAGACGCCGATGAAGAGACTCCTGGAATATCTAAGTAATCCCTCACCAATTCCCCCGCGCCGAATTTATCATAATAAATAAAATCAAATTGAATGCTTTTAGATAAGTCTTTAACAATCTGTAAAATGTCCAATGACGTTTTAATATGGATTTTGACGAATTCAAGAATGCCATTGGGCGAACCGACATGAATAGGTGTTGTTCTCAGCAGATCCCTGTGAAGATGGACAGTTGCTCCCGCTGCTTCTAAACGTTTTTTATATTTTTCAGTGGAGATATAATGGACATCATATCCCTTATCGGAAAACGCTTTTGTAATGCCTAAGGTAGGATTCACATGGCCTTCCGCAGGAAAATTCAAAATCAATACTGTCTTCATGTAGACAACTCCCTCTCAAATCGTATTCTGAATCTTTGTTTGATCAGACTACTACTAATCGTAAGATGGGAACACAACTCATGCAAGGGACAAATGAATGAACTATTCTGCTGCTCTGGACGTAATCAAAAAAAGACACCCCAGCTGTGGTGTCTTTTTTTTTATACTTTTCTGATCGTAAAAAATTTCCGCAGAAGCCATGGGCCCGGTGTAAAGCCCAGCGTTAACTGCCAAGCGCCAATAGCCTGCAGTCTGTATTCGCGGACGATCTGCATCTTCCGGCTCATGCTTCTGACATCCTCAAACCATACCTCATGCGTGCGCCCCTGCTGATCACTGTACCGGAAAAATGGTGATTGATATTCGGTAGAATATTGTATCGGAGCTTGGTACCTCATCGCTCTTTCGATTGCGTTTTGATTTGAAATCGCTGAAGCAACTGTACCCGGCTGGTACGGGATGATCCAGTCGTACCCGTAGAGCGGGACTCCGATAATGATTTTTCTGCTCGGCACCTGTGCAATCGTAAACTCAATGGTTCTCCTTATTTCAGTAATCGGCGCTACAGGGCCCGGCTCACTTCCCGCATGATGCCAATCATAAGCCATGATAAACATATAATCGACAACCGATCCTATCCCCCCGTAATCGTAGCCTCTCAGCCATGGAATATTATCGTTTGTTTTTGCCGGAACAGCTATCGTCAGCACATACCCTCCCGCCTGAAGGCGATCTCTCAGCTGGCGCAAAAAGCCAGTGAAAAGATCGCGGTCCGCGGCGCTCACCTGTTCAAAATCGATTGTGACACCCCCATATCCCCTTGTAGAAACTAAGTTATAAATGTTGTTGACCAGATTGGTTCTTGCTGTCGGATTGTTCAGCACTTGGTGAACAATTTCCGTACTGAAGCCTCCTGATGTAAGGTTCGTTATTGTTGCCAGCGGCGTGACTCGCCTTTGCCAAGTTGTCTCGATAGCAGCCGCATCATTTAATTGGTTTGCAATATCGCCGTTAGGTGCAATACGATATTCAAAAATCGAAATTGAAGACGAGTATGGCGCATAATCATTGATTAGCTCCCGATCAAGGTCAGGATTTCGGAGCACGTAAAAACTTAATGTTCCCGCAATGTAATTTGAGATCGAAGGAATCGTTATTTTTGATCCCGCTTGTAAAGCATTTGGGGTGATGCCCGGATTGGCTGCCCGCAGGCGCTCTAATGGAACAAGCGCTTTTGCCGCAATGGTTGTAAGCGTGTCTCCCGGCTGGACTGTATATACATAAAGAGGGATAAGCAGAGCCTGCCCCGGCACGATATTCGTTTCATCTAAACCATTCACACCCCGTATTTGATCAACAGAAGCACCGTATCTTCTGCCTATCGAAAACAAAGAATCACCAGGCCCGACGATATGGATAAACATGTTTAACCCCCATTATTCGTTAGTCAAACCATCATAAAATCTTATTAACGGGGCCGCTTAAATATGTGGTGAATGCATAAAAAAATACCAAGGGTTCTGCTTCCCCTTGGTACCGGATCATACAATCAATTCTCTTTTCCTTCTTCAAGCACATGCTTCAAATGCTCACAGTCATGATTGAAATGAGCCAGCACATGCTGTTTGGCTGCTTCTTTGTTTTTCTTTTTCACTTCTTCAAATATCCTGCGGTGCTCACGTAGTATCGTTTCTGCACGATGGTCGCCGGTATAATTAAGGATTCTGCAAAAGTGAATCAGATCATTTACATGCTCAAGCAAATTTTTCAAATGCCGGTTATGGCTGAAATCAACAAGCAGCTCATGAAATTTTTGGTTTAAACGAATGATTTCCGTATCTTCCGTGCCGTTGTGAATCGCTTTCTCTGTTTCTTCAAGCTGCTTTTCAAGTATGGTCAGCTCTTCTTCGTCCGCTTCGTCTATGACCAATTCGACTGCCAGCTGCTCGAGCGGAATTCTGATTTTATAAATCTCATCTACATCTTTTGCCGTTAATGACGTGATCGAAAAGCCATTTCGGTCATCCGCTTTTAACAAACCATCTTTCTCAAGCAATCGCATGGCTTCCCTTATCGGCGAGCGGCTGACGCCAAAGCTTTTGGCCAGCTGTGTTTCGTTTATCCGTTCCCCAGGCTTAAAAGTCCCGTTAAAGATCATTTTTTTCAGCTGGTTATAAAATTGCAGGTAGTAGGGAGTCGGCTTATCTAATTTAAAATCGTCCATATATAATACCTCTTTTGAATATATTCAAGGGCTTTTCTTCATCAAAATCATATAACAGATGGTAATGGGAAGCAACAAACTGCCTTGTCAGATCCCAGAATTTGAGGTACGATATGTTTGCTAAACGACGGTCGACGGACTACTGACAACTGAAAAACCGACGTGTTTTTTTCGTCAATAGGACACGATACCTCCGCCAGAATAGCGCACGATTACATTTTTACATCTTTTCAATGGAGGAAAAAATATGCTCATTATTCTTGTTATGTTTCTTCTCGGAATTATTTTAGGCTTTATTGGCGCCGGTGGAGCGGGCTTTGTCATTGCTCTTTTAACGCTGCTTTTTCATATCCCGATCCATACGGCTTTAGGCACTTCTCTCGCCGGCATGGCTTTCACCAGCTTATCAGGGGCATACAGCCACTATCGCGAGGGCAACATCCAAATGAAAATCGGCTTAATAGTCGGAGGCTTTGCTGCGGTTGGCTCATTTTTCGGCGCCAAGCTGACATCTTTTATTCCGGCTGATTTGCTTCATTATTTGACGGCTGGAATGTTATTTTTATCAGCGATTCTTATTTTAATCAGATTATTTATTTTAAAAGAGAAGGCTCAAATGAATCAAAGCACTCTTTCAACGTATACGAGAGCGGTTATCTTAGGAATTGCAGCAGGTGTACTTTCCGGCACATTCGGCATCGGGTCGGCACCTTTTATTCAAATCGGGTTAATGATTATGCTGAATCTGTCCATTCGCCATTCTGTGGGAACGACGATGCTTGTGATCATCCCTCTGGCTGTAGGTGGAGGCATCGGATACATTACAGAAGGTTTTGTTGATTACGTTTTGCTTGTCAAAGTTCTAGTCGGGACAATGTGCGGTGCCTATGTAGGCGCGAAATTCACCAACCTCATGCCAAAGGTGGTTTTGAAATCAGCCATCTTTTTGACTCCGGCGATTGCGGGTCTGCTGTTGTTATTCTAAATAAAACAAAAAACCTGACGTCATGTCAGGTTTTTTTATGAATTCTGCCCTACTCGTTCTTTCGTCAATCCAAAAAACGCCAGTGAGCCGATGACAGCTGTCACAAACATAATCGCTCCCATCGGAACGGCTGTTGTCTCATTAATGCCTACAAGCGGCGACACGATTGAACCGAGGAGCAGCGGAAGCATTCCAAGCAGTGCACTTGCACTTCCGGCGCGGTGCCCCTGCTTTTCCATGGCCAGCGTGAACGTGCTGGTCAGAACCATGCCGATCGTAATCATGTAAATGAAAATGGATATGACTAATGTGGCAAGAGGACCGTGAATGATGGTCATGGTTAATAGCACAGCCGTCGCAATCATAGCCGTAATGACCGCCATGCGAAGCAGGCTTTTTTCGTGAATGATTCCGCCGAAGCGCCCGATGATAAAGCTGCCTGATATAATGGCCAGGCCGTTAATGCCGAAAAGGATACTAAATACCTGCGGAGATACCCCGTAGATATCCTGGTATACAAAAGGCGTACCGGACACATATGCAAAGCTTCCTCCGTGAATAAACCCGACAGTTAACGCGTACCCCATAAAGGACCGATCCTTCAGCAGGCTGCCCATCGTTTTGACGGATGTTCCGATTGAGCTTGGAATCCGTTTTTCCGGCGGAAGCGTTTCTTTTAACCTCAATGCAATCAGAAGAACCAGTAAAAATCCGATGATTGTTAGTACATGAAAAATTGTATGCCACGTTGCGAACGGCAAAAGCAAAATGGCACCGCCTGTCATAGGCGCAACCATCGGCGCCACGGCGGTAATCACCATGAGCAGCGAGAAAAATTTAGAAAGCTCTCTTCCGGTAAACACATCGCGGACGATTGCGCGAGACAGGACAAGCCCTGCGGAAGCAGTGAATCCCTGTAAAAAACGCGCAGCCACTAAAGTTGTAATATTGGGCGACAGTGCACAAAACAGAGAGGATAACGCAAATAAAAAAATACAGATTAATAGCGGTTTTCGCCTTCCCTGCGCATCACTGACCGGCCCGACAATCAGCTGGCCGATCGTAAGTCCGACCAGACAGGCTGTTAAACTTAACTGAACAAGTGAAGCACTCGCTGATAAATCTTCCGCGATTTCAGGAAAACTTGGCAAATACATATCTATATTAAGCGGGCCCAATATAGCAAGCATGCCGAGCAGAAACGCCAGTGCCAAGCGTTCTTTTCCAGTTGGATTGTGCTGCATGTTATCAAACCTTCCCTTCAACCAAATCCCTTATATAATGGATGTCAGCTCCAATAATGGATTGAAGCTGTGAAACATTTGTATATTGTATCATAACTTTCAACCTATGAAAGCCGCTTGAGTACTGGCTCGGCAAAGCGATATTCCAAACACCTCAAAAGGGAATGGGCCGGGGAATCATCGTGATCAGCGCCATTTGAAGAAACGGCCAGCTTTTTTTGCTAAGCTCTAGCCTAGCGAGTTTTATATACTGGAAATTTTTAAAAAAAACGCAAATGACTTGCAAGATGAAATCAATCGTTGTATATTAATTGATGTGTCAATCATTGATATATCAATTAATAATTTTGACAGGAAGAAGGGATGGGTTTTGGCGTCATTTTGTTCAGAGGAAGCCGAGATTTTATATCAGCTGCAAGGCGTGAACAAGGTGATTGGCGTGAAGTTCGAGGCATGCACGGGCATCAGCCAATCTCGTTTGGAATTGCTGACATTGCTTTATCATGCAGATGAGATCAGTCAAAGCGACCTTCAAAAGAAAGTAAATATCGATAGCGCAGCCGTTACCAGACATCTGAAACAGCTGGAAGCCAAAGGCATGGTGTCAAGACGGCGCAAGCCTGAGGACAATCGCATCACCCTTGTTCGGCTTACAGATCAGGGAAGAGAGCGAATCGAGTCTTCTAAGAAAGAAAAGGAGCGTTTCATGAAGGAAATGCTCGCAAATGTAAGCGCAGAAGAGCGCCGCCTGCTCATTGATGTGCTGGGGCGCATGCGGAACAACATAAACAATATTGAAGCATAAGAGGAGTGTATCAACATGATCAAAACAAACGATTTTATGGAAATTATGAAAGGCCGCCGTTCGATTCGCAACTATGATCCGACAGTGAAAATCAGCAAAGAAGAGATGACTGAAATCTTAGAGGAAGCAACAACTGCGCCATCTTCTGTTAACGCGCAGCCATGGCGTTTTCTTGTCATTGACAGCCCGGAAGGAAAAGAAAAGCTCGCACCGCTCGCAAGCTTTAACCAAACACAAGTCACAACATCATCTGCTGTCATCGCTGTATTTGCAGACATGAACAATGATGACTACTTAGAAGAAATCTATTCTAAAGCCGTTGAACTCGGTTATATGCCGCAGGAGGTCAAAGACAGACAAATCGCCGCGCTGACCGCTCATTTTGAAAAGCTTCCGGCACAGGTGAACCGCGAAACGATCCTGATTGACGGAGGCCTCGTTTCCATGCAGCTGATGCTGACTGCACGCGCACACGGCTACGATACAAACCCGATCGGCGGATACGATAAAGAAAACATCGCGGAAACCTTCGGATTGGATAAAGAACGTTATGTACCGGTCATGCTGCTTTCTATCGGAAAAGCAGCAGACGAAGGCTATGCTTCCTACCGCCTGCCGATTGATACAATTGCAGAATGGAAATAAAACAAAGAGCCCAGGAATGTTTTCCGGGCTCTTTAATTTTAAGTATAGCCGCCGTTCGATCGTCTGACCTTTTGGTTAACATGTCTGAAGTTAACCCTTGATTTGATTTTGTCGTTTATTTATGAAAAAAGAGTGATGACCACTCATCACTCTTCTTCTATTATTCTTTTATTTTCTTCCTGCCGAACGGCCACCAGTTTCCTTCTCCGAAGGTCGCAATGATTGCCGGAATAAAGAGCGGAAGAATGACAAGGCCATATAGCAAGAGCCCGATAATGATAACACTTGCCACCTGCATCAGCGTATTGACGCCTGAAGGCATCATCGCCGCGAACGTACCAGCCAGTATAATGGCAGCTGTAATAATGACAGATCCCATTTTGCTCATTGACCTGACAACGCCTTGCTGAATGCCAAGGTGCACCTCTTCCTTAAATCGGTCCAGCAAGAAGATCGAATAATCTACCCCTAACGCGATTAAGATAACAAAGCTGAAAAATGGTACTGCCCAGCTGACGCCGGCGTTTCCTAAGCCGTTTACAAAAATCAATTCTGTGATAGATATGGACGTATAGTACGTCAGCAGCAGTGACGCGATCATATAAATCGGCATGATCATGGAGCGGAACAAAATGGTTAACACGATAAACAGGCCTATAATCATAATCACCATCGTTCTGGAGAAGTCCGTTGTGGACAGCTCTTTTAAGTCCGCATTCATACTCGTGACTCCGCCGTACACGATCTGGGCATCCTCCAGAGGAGTGCCGTCAACTTCGTTTGCGACAGCTTTTTTGATTTGGTTTATTGTCGTAATGGCTTGTTCTGAGTACGGATTTGAATCCAGAACGACGCTTAATTGAACACCTTTGCCGTCTGCAAAGGAATATTGGTCAATTGACTTCTTAAAGTCTTTGTCCTTCATTACTTGACCAGGAATGAATATGCCTGTATCTCTTACAGTTGGACTTTTGCTCATGTCCTCTAACATATCACTGGAAGCTGTAATGCCGTCAGAGACTTTCGTCAGGCCTTCATTTGCGCTCTTCACGCCTTCTGACAGCTTCTTCAGGCTTTCTGTCAATGTTCCGGCTTGTGCCTGCTGGCCTGAGAGCTGCTGGTTCGCTTGTTCAAGGCCGGTTTGAATCTGGCCAAGCTGTCCGCTGATTGCTGTAAGCTGCTGCACGGTCTGTGCGGTATTTCCAGTTTGGGAAATCTGTTTGCTCACGAGCTGCAGCTGCTGATTGATTTTGCCCAAACCATCTGCGGCATCGCCCAGTGAACCGCCAGAGCCGCTATTTGAGGCCGAGCCGGTTTGCCCTGCCATTTGATTCAGGCCGTTTTCTATATCTGTTAATCCGTTTTGGACATCGGCAATCCCTTTTACCGTCTTATCCAGCCCGTCTGAAACCGATCCTAGCTGGTTATCAATATATAAATCTTTGATTTTTTCACCAGTCGGCTGCGTGATTGTCATGACAGAGTCAACATGATCAACTTTCTCGATCGCTTTGCTGATATTTCCGAGATAAGGGATTGTATCAGCTGTTGTGAGATCTTTGTCTCCTTTTACGACAACGTTGATCGGGAACGCTTTTCCTTCCCCGAATCCGTCCTTGATGGCCTCGAGAGCTTTGATTGATTGATAATCACTGCTGATTTCCGCAGTTGAATCGAATGATATCTGGTCATCATAGGTCAAGATGAACGGAAGCGTAATCACCACCGTGATGGCAATGAACAGAAACGGACGCGCAACGGAGTGTCTGCCAAGAAACGCCCATAATTTGTTGTCACTGTGCGACAGCACTTTCTTTGATGGCCAGAATAATTTTTCACCCAGTGTCACCATAAATAATGGCAGCAGTGTATAGAGAATGATCATTAAGATTCCCACACCGACCGCTACTCCTACGGCGGATTGGAAAATCGCAAACTTCGCAAATCCTAACGCGGAAAATCCGATTAATACCGCGAATCCGCTGATGAATAAGGTTTTTCCCCCTGTGCGGTAAGCGATAAGCGCCGCTTCTTTTTTGTCATGCCCGTTTGCCAATTCTTCCCGGAATCGTGTAAGAAGCAGAATGCAGTAATCTGTTCCAATGCCGAACAGAATCGCGACTAAGAAGGTTTGCGTAAACGTCGAGATAGGAAAATCAACATAGTATACAAGGATGCCAAGTATGGATTGACTGATCAGATAAGAAAAACCCACTGCTACAATCGGTATAAAAGGCGTCACAACAGATCGGAACACGATCAGCAGTAAACCGATGATCAGGCAGACTGTGATCACTTCCGTTTTCTTAAGCCCTTCCTCTGAGCTGTGAGCGAAATCCTGATTAATAAGGGAAGCTCCCGTAATATATGCCGTCAAATCATCGGGAACGATTTGATAAATCTCGTCCGCGATTTTTTCCGCCTTTTTATCAGAACCTGTAATCGTGACAGGAATGAGAACGGTTTTCTTGTCTTTCGACATCAACTGGTCTTTGACTTCTTTTTCCGCTGACAGAGGAGATGTTACCTCTTCTACACCGTCGATCTTTTTGATTTTATCGATCATTGTCCGGAGCTGATTCTCTGTTTCTTTCTTTAAAGCGTGGTCTAATGTAAAGACAACACTGATCGAATGATTGTCTTCTCCCGCTTGTTTTAAAATGGCATTTGCCCTTTCTGAAACAGCATCAGCGGGAAGCTGGGCCTGCCCCTTTTGATTGGCCAGCTCCGTTAAGTTCGGAGAAAATAAACTCAATACGACGGTAAGCGCTAATATAATGGCTGCAATTGCCCACTTGAATTTGATGATGGCTCTCATTCGGCAGAATCTCCTCCTTTAAATTTGCTTTTTAAAATGGTGAATATCTCTATGATGGAATTTACGTGTTCCTCATCTATATCATCGATCAGCTCTTTGAGCGCGTTAAAGATGGCGGAATCTAATTCTTCGAGAATTTTTTCACCGCTGGTTGTGATGTTAATAAGCTTAGAGCGCTTATCACTTTTTGCCGGACAGTCATCCCATTCAACCCATCCTTTATCGAGCAGCTTTTTCAGCCTGTTAGAGATCGCGCTCTTATGTACATTTTGATACATGGCCAGACTGCCGGGAGAGGTTGGGCCCTTGACCTTTAAAATTTTTAACAGGTCTGCCTGTTCTCTGGAGATATGCTTGAAGACATCCTGATTGATTTCACGATGCACAAACTCTGTCCCTTCAAGCAGGACTTCCACAAACAGGTTTATCGCCTGACATAGCTTTTGTTCATTCAACATCTTCCCCTCCTCATTGTAGTTTACCCTGCTAAACTTTATGATTAATGTTATTTAGTTTATTCCTCTAAACTATATCTGTCAACATATTTTATTTATGAACACACCAAGAACACTCGTTCGTGTATAATAGGAGTTATAACCGCGAAAGGGGAAAATTGACATGTCAGATTTTGCACTGAAATTGTATCAATATAACATCTGGGCCAATCAACAAATCTTCAACCGATTAAAAGAGCTTCCAAAAGAGGTATACCATCAAGACATTCAAAGTGTGTTTCCGTCGATATCCCATGTATTGTCTCATGTTTACCTTTCTGATCTCGGCTGGATTGAAGTGTTTTCCGGCAAAACGATGAGCGATGCTTTGGCGTTAGCTGAACAGCTAAAAGAACAGACAGCGGCAAAAGAAATGGAGGAAATGGAAGACCTGTTTCTGAAGTTATCCGAGCGCTACACACTATTTTTACAGCAAAAAGAACAGCTCAATCAGCCCCTCCAGATTCAAAATCCCTCAGGCGGAATCATGAAAACAACTGTTTCCGAACTGATTCCCCACGTTGTTAATCACGGAACGTACCACCGCGGCAATATCACGGCAATGCTGCGGCAGGCAGGATACGCATCCGCACCGACAGATTATGGGCTCTATCTGTATATGCAAAAAACTGAACAGGCATAGGAAAGCGGCTCCTACATGGAGCTGCTTTCTTTCGCTAAATAGTCCAAATCACATTAAAATTTCCTTTCATATACCCTTTATAGTAAAAAAGATAGAAATTTTAGTGTTATAATAATCATTAAAAATAGATTGCTGACTCAATAATCAATTTTTAATGGAGGAACACATAAAGTGACAGACGACATGACGAAAGACAATATAAATCAGCAAACATTGCAGAGAGGCTTGAAAAACAGGCATATCCAGCTTATCGCCATCGGCGGAGCTATTGGGACAGGTTTATTTCTCGGCTCAGGCAAATCGATTCATTTTGCCGGACCGTCGATTTTATTTGCTTATATGATCACAGGAATCATTTGCTTTTTAATTATGAGATCGCTGGGTGAACTGCTGTTATCAAATTTGAACTACCACTCTTTTGTGGATTTTGTACAAGACTACCTAGGCGATATGGCAGCCTTTATCACCGGCTGGACCTATTGGTTCTGCTGGATTTCCATTGCGATGGCTGATCTGACAGCCGTCGGGCTTTACACTCAATATTGGCTCCCTGGTGTGCCGCAATGGGTGCCCGGCTTAATCGCTCTGATTATTTTACTGATTATGAACCTGGCAACCGTCAAGCTTTTTGGAGAATTAGAATTTTGGTTTGCTTTAATTAAAGTCATCGCCATTTTGGCCCTGATCGTCATTGGCCTTGTGATGATTTTCAAAGGCTTTTCCACAAGCTCAGGAGTGTCCAGCTTCACAAATCTCTGGAGTCATGGAGGCCTGTTCCCAAATGGCATGCACGGGTTTATCCTCTCGTTCCAGATGGTTGTGTTTGCCTTTGTCGGCATTGAGCTGGTCGGACTTACAGCCGGTGAAACAGAAAACCCTGAAAAAGTAATTCCTAAAGCGATCAACAATATCCCTGTCCGGGTGCTGCTTTTCTATATTGGTGCTCTTCTTGTGATTATGAGCATCTATCCTTGGGATGTCATCAATCCCAGCGAAAGCCCATTCGTACAAGTATTTGTTGCGGTTGGCATCGTCGGGGCTGCAAGTATTATCAACTTTGTTGTGTTGACATCCGCTGCTTCAGCATGCAACAGCGCTGTATTCAGTACAAGCCGTATGGTCTATTCCCTGGCGAAAGATCACAATGCGCCGGAGTCAATGGCGAAACTGACTCAGCGTAAAGTGCCTAGAAATGCTTTATTCTTTTCAGCTATCGTGATTTTAATCGGTGTTACGTTAAACTACATCATGCCAGAAGGCGTATTCACCCTGATCACAAGTATTTCAACCGTATGCTTTATCTATATTTGGGGAATTACGGTCATCTGCCATATGAAATACCGTAAAACAAGACCTGAATTAGCGAAAACAAACAAGTTTAAGCTTCCGCTTTATCCGTTTACAAATTACCTGATTCTTGCGTTCCTGGCGTTTGTTCTGGTTGTGCTGGCACTGGCACAGGATACTCGTGTTTCCTTATTTGTCACACCGGTTTGGTTTATTTTGCTGATTGTGATTTATAAAGTGAGAAAAGCGAAGCATCAATAAGACTCGAAACTCCTGCCTCAGAAATGAGAGCAGGAGTTTTTTTGATGAAAATGACCTTTGCTTTTGAATTTGAAGGTATGCTATAGTGTTTGTAATCAAAACAAGAAGGGATGATGGGTGGACAATGATTAACTAATCTTATTTTTACCGTTTGAAATCAATATTTCAAATCAGAAAAAATAGGATTAGTCTGCCCATTTTCTATATAAACGACACCGCTATTTATAAAGAGTAGCTTATTTGATCATGCACAGGCACGGCTAATCCTTCCAACACATTTGGGAGGATTTTTTTATTCTCCCTTTAAAGCGAGGGATATGGATGAAAGAGATGATAACATTAACAAACGTGAGCTACGAAGTGAAGGATCTGTCTGTTTTTAAAAACGTAAATGCCAGTGTTCAGCAAGGAGATATCATTGGGATTATCGGCAAAAACGGCGCTGGAAAATCTACGCTGCTGCACCTTATTCACAACGACTTGGCCCCTGCACAAGGACAAATCCTTCGGGCGGATATAAAAATGGCTTTGGTCGAACAGGAAACTGCGGCGTATTCCTTTGCCAATCAGACACCTGCCGAAAAGAAGTTACTGGAGAAATGGCATGTGCCCCTTCGTGAATTTCATCAGTTAAGCGGCGGTGAAAAACTGAAAGCGCGGCTGGCGAAAGGACTCTCAGAGGATGCAGATCTGCTGCTGTTAGATGAACCGACAAACCACCTTGATGAAAAAAGCTTGCAATTTCTCATCCAACAGCTGAAACATTATAACGGCACTGTGATTCTCGTTTCTCACGATCGATATTTTTTAGACGAAGCCGCCACAAAAATATGGTCTCTTGAGGATCAGACGCTGGTTGAATTCAAAGGGAATTACTCCGGGTATATGAAGTTCCGGGAGAAGAGAAGACTCACCCAGCAGCGCGAATATGAAAAGCAGCAAAAAATGGTTGAACGAATTGAAGGACAAATGAATGAGCTCTCTTCTTGGTCGGAAAAAGCCCACGCCCAATCGACGAAAAAGGAGGGGTTTAAAGAATATCACCGGGTAAAAGCGAAGCGTACGGATGCCCAAATAAAATCCAAGCGGAAGCGGCTTGAAAAAGAGCTGGAAAAAGCAAAGGCGGAACCCGTTACCCCAGAATATAAAGTCAGCTTTTCAATCGATACAACCCACAAAACAGGAAAACGTTTTTTGGAAGTTCAGAATGTAACGAAGGCTTTTGGAGAAAGGACTCTCTTTAAAAACGCTAACTTTACGATTCAGCATGGCGAAAAGGTTGCCATCTTAGGCCCCAACGGCAGCGGAAAAACGACATTACTGAACATCATTCTGGGACAGGAAACAGCAGAAGGAAGTGTATGGGCGTCGCCGTCCGCAAACATCGGCTATTTAACGCAGGAGGTGTTTGATTTGCCTTTAGAACAAACACCGGAAGAGTTATTTGAGAATGAAACATTCAAAGCAAGGGGGCACGTTCAAAATCTGATGAGGCACTTAGGCTTTACAGCCGCCCAATGGACTGAACCGATCAAGCATATGAGTATGGGGGAGCGTGTAAAGGTCAAGCTGATGGCATATATTCTGGAGGAAAAAGATGTGCTGATTTTAGATGAGCCGACAAACCACCTCGACCTGCCGTCACGTGAACAGCTGGAAGAAACACTGTCCCAATACAGCGGCACATTGCTGGCGGTTTCACATGACCGCTACTTTCTCGAAAAAACAACAAACAGTAAACTCGTTATCTCAAACAACGGCATCGAAAAGCAGTTAAACGACACTCCTTCAGAAAGAAATGAGCGGGAGGAGCTTCGGTTAAAGCTTGAGACAGAAAGACAAGAAGTGCTGGGAAAGCTCAGTTTTATGACGCCAAATGATAAAGGGTATAAGGAGCTTGATCAAGCTTTCCATGAGCTTACGAAACAAATCAAAGCGCTGGATCATCAAGACAAAAAAGGCTGAGAGGCAAAGTTCAAGCGGCATTGAAAAGGACAACAGCTGTTGTCCTTTTTCTTTTTATTTTCAAAAAGATGACTTATAGTACCCCCTATCATCGCTTCCAGATAGGCATGCTGTGTTTGAGTAACGTAGCGGCTTTTCAGCTTAGCTGTTTCCGCATACGTATATTGGTCATGGCATAGCCCATCTTCTGATAAAGATAGACGGCTGTCTCGTTGTGCGCAAACACATGAAGGGCCAGCCTTTCCGCACCAAGCTCTCTTGCTCTTTCATCAAGCGTTTGAAGCGCCAATTGAGCCAGTCCTTTTCCGCGAAAGGCTTCATACAATCCAAAGGAATAGATAAACGCTTCCTTTTGCGGATGAAACGGATCAGCATACAGCCAGAGCCAGCCCATGCTTTCCCCTTGTACATTTGTGATGTTCCAAAAATAATGATTGCTGCTGTCGAGCCCGTTCGGAATCATGTTCTCATATGCCTGCTCCGATTTCTCAAGCGCCTCTTTTTCCGTCCAAGTTCCCGACGTTATGTTTTGTTTCGCATAATTTTGCACGGACATCCCGCGAAAGGCTTCGAATTCTTTCAAAGTCATGGCTTCTAAAGTTAATGTCATTCTGTACTCCTCCTTTATAAAAAAAGCCCAGCTGATGCCGGACGAATAACGCAGAAATGGAGCTCTATTTCAATTACCCGGTTAATACCTGGGACTTTCTATTATTCAATAAGAGAAGGAGATCTCCTGCATATAGGTTTGTTACACCATGATTATCATGATAGACACAATCAAACAGATCATCGCAGGTATCGTCATAAGGACCGATTGCCGCGCTCGAAAAATATGCGCATGAATTGCTCCCGCCATGAGAACGACAAACAGCACACCTGCTCCTAACGCTGCATACCGATTCCAAATTCCCGCTGTCATAGCAAGTGCCCCGGCTACTTCAAGAATGCCAGTAACAGTCAGAAACCATAATGGATATTGATAATGCCGCCAATGCTCAACTTGAAAGGGAACGCGGCTTACCTTTATGATGCCCCCCACAAGCATAAAAACTGCCAAACTGACTTTCAAAATAATAGATATCATCTTACGTCACTCCCTTTCTTTCGGAAGCATCCCGTATATTAAAAGATTCACAACCTCTGCTGCGAGACTTGCCGGATCTTTGATTCCGGTTAACAAAAATGAATCGGTTAAATGTTCAATCATGCCGATCAAACATTCAGCGACCGTTTCCATGTCCAGCTCGGAGTGAAAATAGCCAAGCCGCTGTTCTGCTTCTAGGTTTTCATTCAAAACCATCGCCAAGTCTTTTTTCATTTGTTTCGCTTCCGGGTTGAGAAAAAAGCCGATCTTGGTTACATCCTTGTCTTCAGCTAGACATTGAAAAACAGATTCCACAGCAGACAGCACTCGTTTTGACACATCCTCCGTGTTTAATCCGTTTTCCAGAAGAAGTGACTCTGTCAGCTTTCTTACTCGGGAGTGAAAATAGGTGATTAACTCCTCAAAGATGGCTTCTTTGCTTTGAAAGTACAGATAAAATGAGGGCTGTGTGAACCCAGCTTTTTTTACAATCTCACTTATCTTCGTGTCATGGAATCCCCGAATCGAAAATTCATTAGCGGCAGCTTTGAGTAATCGTTTTCGGCTTTCTTCTCCTTTACGTCCTTTACTTTTCAACTAGGACCACCCCTAAAATAATACTCACAAGTAATGTTATTCACGAGTATTATTTCATGGCATTAGCTTCCTTGTCAATGATTTCAAACTGATCCTGTTGCCAGCTTCCTATATTAAAGGTCTTATGTATTTCGAGTAACTGGATCAATTCATTGATTCCTATATCAATGGCTTTTCATTCACTGATAAGTATTTGCTGAATAGATTACATTCAGGCCGTGCCAAACTTTATTCTTTTTTTCTAACGAGCATCACTCCGGGACCAGATAGAGTTTTGCCCGCAAATGCAAGGAACAATTGGGTGCAGCGGCGCATAATGTACTGTACAGAATGATGGAAGGGTGTGATGGGATGCCGTCTACAATAATCAACCTATATTATTTGAAGATCAACAGTATTTCGGGCAATGGTTCAATTACAATAGGTGAAGCCGCGCATAACAGCCATACCGCAAATAATAAATCTCAAGGGATCAACTCCTCTTTCGGTGATACATCACCTGCAGAATCAATCATGGAAAACTTCTTAAATGATCCTGATGTCAACGATCAGACAGAACTCGGAAACTCTGATACTACCAATATGAATGCTCCTCCGCTTCCAGTACCGCCAATTTTAGATTAAAAGGAGTTTCGCTATGCCATACCAAATTAACATCGCAAATATTAAGGTGAACGGCGTCACACAAAACGGAAATATTGATGTCGGCCCAACCGTACACAACAGCCATACAGCGAACAGCAAATACTTTGGGGCAAACTTTTCTCTAGGGGATTTTTCGCCTTCTTCTTCTCTTTTAAATACTGGGAACCTCGATACTGATATCAGTGATCAAGACCAAATTGGAAACCCTTCTGCACCGATTTCAAACCAAATTTAAGGAGGATCCTAGATGGATCTCGAAAAAATGAAAAAGTGGCTTGAGATTACAAATGAATATAAGCAAAATGACTTTTGGACAAATGTGCTCAAGTATAAAGCCCCGGAACAATTTTTTAATACCAACACCTATACGCTCGTTTACGACTTTTATCAAGATGAAGAAGATAATTTTATCATTGTGGAAATGCCCGGTGTGTATGAGGAAGAATTAACGATCCGCTTACTATCTAAAACCCAGCTGCTGATCAAAGGAACGATCACGCCTGTTTTTCCAGCCGAAATGGAAGTGCTGCGTGAACGGTATTACGGAGAAATTGAGCGAATCATTCAGCTTCCCGAAGCCACTGAATCTCATTTATTACAAATTCAGCTGTTAAACGGGCTTCTGCACATTTCGTACCCAAGACAAATTGAAACCATTGCGTTCAATAAGGGGCTTTAAGATTGATTGTTCCTTCATTCCTTATCCATAGGGACTGATATATGGTCTTTATACTGATCCACATAAATATCCCCATTACCCAGCAGCACTGCGTACACGTTCTCTTTCACCTTTATGTCTCTTTTTCGCAATTCTTCCAAAAGCCAGGATTCCGTCAAACGATTCTGCTTTATATTATTCTCAATGATTTCTCCGTCCATAATAAGCTCTATCGGAAGCCTGTGTTCTTGGTTTACCGCAATCATTAAATCCTGTTTGGTTACATGCCGGAATTGCGGTTTTCTTAACACAGTCAGCTGACCATTCGTTTCAAGGATTGCAAAAAGTACTTCTTCGATATTAAATATTTCTTTTTCACGTAATTGCTGATTTAAATAATCAAGTGTGTAACGCATTTTCCTCATATTCGATTCAAGTATCTTCCCGTTTTGAATCAGCACTGTTGGATCTCCGGCAAAAAATTTCCTCAGCTTCCTGTTCTTTATCAACAGGAACGAAATCAGAAAAATGGTTAGCACAAAAATACTAAACGAAATGGCCATATTGTGCGGTTTTATTGAAGTATTGTAAGCTAATCCGGCAGCAATCGCCCCTAGTGTGATTACCGCAATAAAATCAAAAATCGTCATTTGAGAGATTGTCTGTTTGCCTAAAATTCGTTCTGCGATTAACAGCAAGCCAAAGCTAGCAACCGTTCTAATGACAACTTCAAGTTCAATCATCTTATGGCGCTCTCCGCTTCCCAGATTGTTTCGGCCAAAAAACTCCTGCTGCTATCATTGTTTGGCTTAATATATCCATCTATACCAAAAATATTGTTCGGTTTAGGACAGAATGAAAAACTGCCTTTCGGATATATTAAATTGCGATTGGCCGGAAGGAAAGCCAATCCCAAGACAAATCTAATTCCTCATTGGTCAGGTGGTAGCATGGATTTCACTTGGGAATCTCTTGTTCTCATTGTAGCCGGAGTCATTTTGCTGAGAATTTCAGGAATGAAATCAATCGCACAAATGACTTTAACTCAAACGGTTGTCATGATTTCAATCGGAACTATTATCGTGCAGCCAATCATCAAGTACAGCCTCTTCAAAACATTAATTGCAGCGGCAATTTTCACAAGCACACTCATCGTTATGGAATGGATCCAAATGAAATCGAACATCATAGAAAAGATGTTGACCGGAAAGGCAAAAGTTGTTATTGAAAACGGACAGCTTCATATCGAAAACTTAAAGAAGATGAGACTTACAGTTGATCAGCTTGAAATGCAGCTACGGCTTCACGGCGTTACGGCTATACAAGATGTTAAAATAGCGACATTAGAGGCCAACGGGCAATTAGGAATAGAATTGACTGATGACGCCAAGCCTTTAACAGTCAGGGATCTGAAAAAACTCATTCACCCGGATTTCATAAATAAGGACGGACAAGCCCAGTCTGGCAATCAGAATATTTTTGATGAAGTTGGTAAAAAAAATAAAAAAAACGTCCCTAAAAAGCTGCATTAACAAAAGGCGCTTGTGGCATTTTGCAGGTTTTTGTCTCTTACTGAAAGTTTTTGCCGTTTTGTTTAAGCAACTGCTGCTCACACACCATATTGTATAAACAGTCATAACGGAGAGGAGAGATGAATGATGAAATGCCCAGTTTATATTCATTCGATATCCGGGAACAGCGTTTTTAATAACGGATTTGCAGTTTCCATCAGCCCGTTCTCTGTGTCTAAAACAACAGAAGGTTCCGGTGGGAGTAATACAGGTTTGGTTTTTGAATCCAATACTTTAAGCCAAACAAGCTCCGCCAATCAAGCCCAAAATGTAACATATGCGATCCAAGAGCTGCTTTCCAAGCTTTTAGCGTAAAAATTAAGAAATAAACACTTCATGAGGTGCCATATGGCTTTTCCAATTATTCATACAAACTTTTGGGATGCTGTGATAGCCATTCCAATCATCATAGTGATAACCCAAATCCTCAAAATATTATTGAAAATCCCCAAAACTTTTGTGCCATCGGTTACTTTAATAATAGGTCTTGTCATTTCTGTTTTCATAAGCCATCGACACAGCCTCTTTTCCGGCGTGTTTATGGGCTGGTTTTATGGCTACGCCGCTATAGGCTCCTACTCATCATTAAAAACGACCATCTTATCCTTCAGGCAAACGAAAAACGATACATCAAATTCATAGATGACATATAACGATCTGCCGCCTCTTTATCAGGCGGCTTTAAATCTGCTGATAGGTTTGAATGCTGTTACGTTCATCTTCAAAAGAGATGCTCATTGACTCGCTTAAAGAGGCACTATTATTTTTACCATTATGTTGATGCAATGAAATAAAAACGAAATATCATAGAAGTAAATAGACTGCCAGCGTCCTCTATGACATCTACTTCTGAATGAAAGGAGCTTTTGAAGCATGCGATCTCAAATCAACATCTCAAATCTCACGATAAATGGGATGACACAAAACGCCAATACAGATATCGGACAAAACTTGCAAAACAGCCATACTGCGAACAGCAAAAACTACGGTGTCAATTTCACATTAGGAGATTACTCTCCTTCTAATTCCATTATTATTTCAGCAAGTTGTGATAATGATACAAGTGATCAAGGGCAGAATGATAACCCTTCTTCACCTAGTGAAGAATAACATGATGCTCAAAAAAAGAACTCATATGAGTTCTTTTTTAATCGTTTGTCTCGTTTGATATGATGCTTCTTTTCTGAAAAGCCCAATGATGTTCCACAGGATGAGTGCTGCGGATATGATAAAGTGAGGAATATTCATATGCAGATGGGTTCATGACGACCAATAAAGAAGCGAAAAGATCTAAATGGATAAACCATTTATTCGCCTTCATATAATCGATAAACCCTATCCAGCTTTTGTTCAAGCTGTTCAAAATGAACAAAGCGGGCTTCTCTCAAATACTCAGTCCCATCTATGAACAAAAGAAGCACGGGAACAGTAAAGACTGAAAATTTGCCGGCAACCTCTGCTACATCGTCAGCATTGACATGCCTCAATTTGATGTTTGGAAACTGATCCAATACTATTCTAAGCTGCGGCAGAACTGCGTGACATACTGTACAGCCAGGCCTTGATATATAGATAAAACTGAATTGGTGCTGTTTGATAAAATGATCTATAGAATCTAATGAATGTAATGCTGTCATTTCTTTCATCCATTTACTCCTTCAAATAGGTCTGCCTTTATGGCCAAGCTAAAATATACCATTCACTATACAGATTTATATTTAGTATTTCCGCTTTTTTGCTTTGCAGATTACCTGCAAACTTGCCGAAAATGTAAATACAAAAGAACAGTTACTGCATGACAGTAACTGTTCTGATTTACTTTCGTATTAAAAATGCAAAGCGTAAGCTCCTGAACCGATGAGTGCAACCCCTATGGAGACGGCAATGAGCACCACGTTATATTCAAAACCGCCGGCGCCATTCGCAAAGCCTTTCGCTCCATGAACTTTTACGATCGCACCTAACATAATGATTGTGATGATAGCAGCTCCAAGCGGGAGGAACACACCTAAAATAAATAGAATTCCGCTTACTAACTCCCCAAGGCCTGACAGAGCGGCCGCAGCGTTACCTGGTTTTACCCCAATAGATTCGAACCATTGTCCGGTCCCTTTAATTCCGTATCCCCCAAACCAGCCGAATAATTTTTGTGTGCCATAAAACAGAAACACCACACCAATCATAATCCGAATAAGCAACAGTCCTGCATCTTCCATTTTTATCTCTCCTCATCTTTGATTTCATCTGATTCTTTGCTGACGGTACCATCCATCCAGCAATCATCAATTGAATATATGTTTCTTTATTTTTTTATGTGTCAAATCAATCTAATTCTCTTACTTCAAACGGCAGCAGCCCTTGTTCAATTTGTGCCCGATGCGGTTCATATTGCACAGGCAGCATCAATTTTCCGCCCATTGTTTCGTGTGATTCATCATGGGCAAAGCCCGGTGGATCAGTTGCGATTTCAAACAGGATTTCCCCATGTTCCCTGAAGTAAATGGCATTAAAATAATGTCTATCCCGAACAGGAGTTACACCGTATCCGTGAGAAGCAATATGTCTTTGCCAATCTAATTGATCTTGGTCATCACTAGCCCGCCAAGCAATGTGGTGCACCGTGCCGGCTCCCATTTGACCGCGGCCAATAGGCGTTAACTTAAGGTCAATCACATTTCCGATATCACCGGCAGAACGATAACGAATGAAGTCTCCTTCCCTGCCGACTCGTTCCAGCCCCATAATGTTTTCCAATAGCTCCGCGGTTTTGTCAGGCTGCGCTGATAATAAAGTTGCGCCCCCAAAACCTTTAATGGCAAGATCAGGCGTTACATCTCCGAAGGTCCACGTGTTAGCCGCTCCTTCTTCTCTTTCCACGATTTCTAAGTGCAGGCCATGAGGATCATCAAACTCAATATATTGTTCTCCAAAGCGCTCGATTTTGGTGTATGGAATGCTGAACTTTTCTAGTCTCTTTTCCCAAAATGCCATAGCCCCCTTAGGCACGACATATGACGTTACGCCAACTTGGCCGTCTCCAATGACGCCTTGGCGGGCTCCAGCCCACGGAAAGAAAGTGATGATGGTTCCCGGCTCCCCGCCCTCATTTCCAAAATAAAGATGATACGTACCTGGATCATCAAAATTGACAGTTTGCTTGACCAAACGAAGCCCAAGCACTCCTGCATAGAAATCTGTGTTCTCTTGAGGATGGCCGACAATCGCTGTAATATGATGAATTCCCATTGTTTTTTTAGCCATTTTTATCTGCTCCTTTTACATATACTCAACAAACTCATTCACAGGCTTACGGTAGCCGCGCGGCCTTCTGCTCTCTGTTTTTTCTTTCCCAATTGTAATCATCATGACAACCTCAAACTGATCATCTATGTTCAAAATCTGTTTTACGGCTTCCGCATCAAAGCCGATCATCGGGCAGGTGTCCCAGCCTTTTTCTTTAGCACTCAGCATAAACATCATCGCAGAAAGTGAAGCATTCCTTATCGCCTCATCTCTCTTAAATTGTTCTCCCCTGTTTTCATAAAACGAAACGGTGTCTTGAACCATATGGTCATACTCTTGCTTATTTAATACCCCTAACACCTTTAATCCTTCATAGATGTCATCCGCTTGCTGATATGCCTGTTTATCCCCTAATACCAAAAGAACCGCAGATGAGCTAAACACTTTATATTGTCCGTTTGCGGCCTGTTTCAGCTTTTCTTTTACATCCGGGTCTAGAACCGTCACATATTTTGTATGCTGCAAATTAAAAGCCGATGGTGCCAATGCAACCAATTCAAACATCTCATTGAGGTCTTCTTTTGTGATTGGATGACCTGAAAGAAAATTGCTTGCAGATCTTCTTTCATTGACTAACTGTGTAAATTCAGCCATTACGATACACTCCTTTTTATCTTGAATTCGAGATATTATTCTATAAAAAATCTCATTGAATTTTTAAAAAAGAACTGACTGCGATTGGACCTTGATCGTTGATCTTATTAACTTAATATCTTGAATTAAAATATCTTGAATATGAGATAATAGTAAAATACAGATCATCTAATGTCAATAGTTTTTTTATAACAGATGGAATTTTTCCGCTGAAGGCAGCATTATTATCGCCACTCCTTGTTACATGAGAACTCATTTGTTTGCAGTGTAAGCTTTTAGCACAGCTCCAACTTTTTTTCTGTTACCTTATTTATTAGTAACCAGGAAACAACGTTGCTATAGACCCACTCGAAATTGAATTGGTATGATAAGCAAAGTGATTACACAGAAAAGGATACGGAGAGCGTCTAAAGAGCACTCCTATTTTTTTGTGCAGTTTTATAGGAGGAAAAAATGGCAAGTGAAAGAGAACAAATCAGCAGAAAAGTTGCTTTGATTGCATTGATCGCCAATCTGATCCTAATGGCAGGAAAGGTCTTTTTTGGACTGATAGGCGATAGTGAAGCCGTTTTTGCAGACGGAATCCATTCTGCGGCAGATGTCGTTGCTTCGATTGCGGTCTTGGCAGTGATCGGCATTTCCAATAAACCGCCCGATCAAGACCATCCTTTTGGGCATGGAAAAGCAGAAGTCATTAGTGAGGCGATTGTAGGAATAATCTTAGTGATCGTATCCGTTTATATCCTCATTGAAGCGATTCTGTCCTTTGTTAAAGGGCCAAGCGTTCCCCAATACAGCGCATTGTTTGCGGGTCTTATTTCGTACGTGGCTAAGGAAATCTTATATCGTTATTCTATCAAGCAAGGGGAAAAATGGAACAGCAAAGCGATTATAGCGATTGCATACGATCATAAAGGCGATATCGTTGCCTCCCTTGCCGCTTTTATCGGCGTCTTGTTGGCTATCATCGGAAACACCCGCGGCTGGTCCTATCTGTTGTACGCCGATGCAATTGCCAGTGCAATCGTTGCTTACCTCATTTTTAAGATTTCTATGGAATTAATCAGGCCGTCTGTTGATGTGCTTATGGAAAAGAGCGTTGACCCCAAGCTGATCGAGGAATATAAAGCTGTTATTTTTCAATGTGATCAGGTAAAACGAATCGATAGAATCCGCGCGAGAGAACACGGTCACTATAAATTGCTTGATGTCCGTTTATCTTTGGATCATGATTTGACAATTAAGCAGGGACACGACATTGCCCGCGAAATTCGAAATGAAATCAAAAGACAGTTTTCCGATGTTGAAGAAGTGCTCATCCATGTGAATCCTTATTTCGAAGAATGAAAAGCTCCTTTTGAAAAGGAGCTTTTGCTTTATGCTGTTAAACTTTCCCTTTAGAACTCGCTGTACTATATAATATGGATGTATATCAATCATAGGGACAGAAAGGTTGTTAGAATGAAGGAATTTTTTTCGATTGGGGAAGTGTCAAAGTTATTCAATGTGAAAATCTCTGCTCTTAGGTATTATGATGAAATCGGTCTTTTGAAGCCGGAATATAAAGACGAGAAAACGAACTATCGATATTATTCCACCCAACAGTTTGAGCGGCTGGATACCATCAAGTATTTGAGGGCCTTAGGTCTGCCAATCCATAAGCTGCTTGATTTTTATAACTCTCAAAATACAAATACCCTTCTTCATCTACTAAAAAGCCAGCAAGCTGAAATTGATCGCAAGAAGAAAGAATTAGAACGCATTGAACGAAAGATCTCCCGCCGCATCACACATATAGAAGATGCCGTTAACATGCCGTTACATCACATTTCAAAAATCAAACTTCCCGCAATTCGAGTGGCTTATTTACAGCATGAATATGTTCTCGGCCATGATATCGAACATTCGTTAGCGGAATTGAGAACCCACCTGAATGTGAACGAAGATATATTTATAGGCAAAATCGGTTTATCCATTTCAGCAGCAAATGTGAAGGCAAAACAGTTTGACAAATATTCCAGTATATTTATGATTCTTGAAGATGAAGATGAAAATGAAAAAACTTCATCAGAAATCATTTTCCCTTCAAGAGAATATCTGCAAATTAGGTTTAGAGGGTCACACCCAGAAGCCGAACCCTACTACAAAACATTACTGGCGTATATGGAAGAGCATCATTATGAGGTAGCAGGAGATTCTATCGAAATCACACTCATTGATTATGGCATTACGAATAACCTAGACAATTATGTGACTGAAATCCTCTTGCCCATCAAATAATCTCATGAATATGTTTTTGATCTCCCTTGACTCTCTACTAACTAGAGGGTTTATTTTTTATGCAGGAATCATTATTGGAGGAGAAAGCTTATGTTTGGAACAATTTTTAACACAGTGATGATCATTGCGGGAAGCATAATCGGGGGGATATTCAAAAAAGGCATTAAAGATGAATACCAGGATATTTTGATGCAGGCAATGGGGTTCGCTGCAGTCGCGCTGGGAATCAACGCCGTTACACAGCATTTGCCTGATAGTAAATACCCCATTCTTTTCATCGTGAGTTTAGCCATTGGAGGTTTGCTTGGCCAGATCATCAATCTGGAATTACGATTCAACAAGCTGGTGAACAAATTTTCTAAAAGCAATTTAGCGGAGGGGTTATCAACTGCGATCTTATTATTTTGTATAGGCTCGCTGTCAATATTGGGTCCTGTTGAAGCGGCTTTGCATGGAGATTATACGTACCTTCTGACAAACGGTATGTTAGATGGGATCACCTCCATTGTACTCGCCTCGACTTTTGGTTTTGGAATAGCAGCAGCTGCCATTGTATTGTTTGCTTGGCAGGGCTCCATCTATTTATTTGCTAAAGTAATGGAGAGCGCAATCAATACAGACCTTATTAACGAAATTACTATTGTGGGAGGCATACTCATCCTCAGTTCAGGTCTAAGCATTCTTGGAATCAAGAAGTTCAAAACACTGAATCTGCTGCCTTCCCTGTTGATCCCTCCTGTTGTGATTTTTGTGATTCAATCATTTGGATTACATTTTTAACAAATCGGCATCAATTAAGCGAAAATCATGAATGCCGGCCATGTTTTATTACTTGAACAGACGGAGAATGGTCATATGGGCATCAATTCATTCATCACAATCTTTGCGATCGTCTTTGTACATAAACCGATCGATGGTCGGCAGTTCACAACAAAAATACCAAGGTCGTCAAGATCCTTGGTATCATGCTGAACATGCGCTGTGTTTGTGTTTCTGTCTCTGATCTACATTTGTAATGCTGAGCCTTTGATACCATGCATTCAAATCACAATGTACTGCCCTCTATAAGGCTTTCTCACCTCGGGGTGTGTTTTCATCAAAGTATTCATAAATGATGTCATATTCGAAATGTGTACGTCGGTTTCCTTTTCAATCCTTCTTTTCAAATTTATACTGCTCATTGGCTTATTCTGCTGCTTTAATATGTGTAATGCTGCTTCACGGGAGGCTTTTGATTCAGCTCTGCCCTGCCTTCTTTTTTTCTTTTGGATTGGTTTTGATGTTACGCGATATGTCTTTACATCATTTGCAGCTTGCTCCATGAGCGAGACTTGAGATGGTCGCGCCTTTGACTGTTGTAGCTGAAACTCACGAAGGATCGATCTTTCGTGTTTATCTATGTGTGCTAATCTCATACACAAAGCTTCTCCCCCCAATTAAGCAGGCGGAAAAGAGCTTTATTCCACCTGCAGATCTGAGTCATTGTTCAACTCTTTAGAACACGGATCAGGGAAATCACCATCTATAAAGGTGAGTGGTTCTATCGGCCCTACAGCGCTAAATCATGATTTTTTTGCTCGGAACATACTCAGTATATAGCCGCCTATACCCCCTGCAATGGCTGGAATAAGCCACCCAAGCCCTATGCTGTACATAGGAAGAACCTGAGTGAAAACGCGATTCACGACTTCAATCTTTATCCCAGCTGCATTCAAACCGTCAAATAGGCTGATGATAAACGTGAACAGTAAGCTCCCCTGATACACTTCAGCCTTCCCTTTAAATACAGAGTGCAAAAACGTTAAAAATATTAAGGAAATCGCGATTGGATACATCGTCATTAAGACAGGCTTGGACACCTTAATGAGCTCTGTTAATCCTATATTTGCAACAAGTGTGCTAAACACCGCTAACATCACAGCTATTTTTTTATAAGAAATGCTCGGAAATAATTCATGAAAAAACGAAGAACACGCTGTGATGAGTCCGACACTTGTCGTCAAACATGCTACCGTAATCATTAAACCCAATAAGATAGAACCATAGGATCCAAAATAATAGGATGAAACCTTAGCCAAAACCTCGGCCCCATTTTCTAAAAACCCCAGCTTTTCAACGCTGGAGGCCCCCATATATGAAAGGGAAGTATAGATAAGGGCTAAAAGTGTCGCAGCAATCGCAGTGGCTTTCGCACAAATGATGATCAGCTGTTTTTTGGTGGCTGCCCCTTGTTCTTTCATTGCATTCACCACAATGATTCCAAAAACGAATGCTACAAGGGCATCCAGTGTAAGGTATCCCTCCTGAAAGCCTTTAAAAAACACATGCGATGTATACCCTTTTGAAGGCGCTTGAATGGTTCCAATTGGATGAACAAGAGCTACCACTACAAGCAAACCGATAAATGTCAATTTAATTGGTGTTAAAACTTTTCCGACCACATCCACTATTTTTG
Organism: Bacillus stercoris; assembly: GCF_029772985.1. Classification (NCBI taxonomy): domain Bacteria; kingdom Bacillati; phylum Bacillota; class Bacilli; order Caryophanales; family Bacillaceae; genus Bacillus; species Bacillus stercoris. The sequence goes on from NZ_CP121861.1 coordinate 3,784,767, forward strand.
TGGGATTAAGTGATAACAGACATGCAACTGTAAAAAACAATATTGTAAATATGATCAATGAAACAGGGCCTGCATCATCTGATAAAAAAGGTTTCACTCCAATTTCAAACGATACGTTCCCCGATCTTGGGATAGCGAAAAAAGGCCCGATGGCCAGATAGAGAATCGTTGTAAACACAATGCCAAACACCGGATGCACACGGCTGGCTAACGATTGTAAATTATCTTTACCTGAAAAAACAAATGCAGTCATTGCCAGCAGCGGCAAGCCAACTCCTGTCACCAAGAAACCTGCATTGGCAATCCATACATTTTTTCCAGCCATTTGCCCAAGCATAGGCGGGAAAATGAGATTTCCCGCCCCAAAAAACAATGCAAATAGCATTAATCCTATAATGATGATATAGGAAGCAGACACTTTTTTTGACATGATAAATCCTCCGAATAAAGTAGACACCTCTTGAATGGCAAAGAAACACTACAGATGCTATATACATTGGCACGGTGCTGAGTCCAAAATAAGATTGTGTCAATTTCATTAATTTTTAAAAAGTTCAATAAAAGTTTGATCCTTGATCGTTCCCCATACGGTTAAAAAACCAATTGTACCATAGCCATATAAACAACGGTTCCCCCCGCTATAGAAAGTAGCATATTTTTTTTCCAAAAGTGAAGCAGTGCAACTGCAGCTGCTCCAATTAATTCAGGAATACCGTGACTCCCAGAAAGTAGACTCACGTCTTTAAAACAATAAATAACCAGAAGCCCGATTACCGCTGATGGCAGCACCCTGCCCAAAAATTGTATGTATTTCGGCGTCGGTTTCCCAGACGGGAAAATCATGAATGGAAGGAACCGTGTCAGCATTGTGCCAAGCACGACCATAGCAACGGTAATGATTTGCTGCGTTATACTCATCATCATACAGAAACCTCAGCTTTCTCTAATGGTTTTCTCAGAACAGTGAGTATCCCTAAAATGGCGAGCATAGCAGGAATAATGAAATGGTTTCCGCCAAAAATGATAAGGCTGGCAGCTGAAAGCCCAAGGCCTGCGAGAGCACTGTGATGTTTTTGCTCTTTCATCCACTGCTCAATGAAGATCACAATAAAGAGGGCGGTCATCACAAATTCAAGCCCTTCGGTATTAAATTTCACATACGATCCAAAAATACCGCCTATCGCTGCTCCCGCGACCCAATATAAATGATTAAGCAATGTCACAAAAAACATAAACCAGCCCTTGTCAACATTCGCCGGAACATTAGCGGTATAATTGATAGAAAATGATTCATCGCACATCCCGAAGATCAAATAAAGCTTTTTCTTTCCAGTCCCCCTGTACTTATCCAACATGGAAATTCCATAAAACAAATGTCGGGCATTGATCATCAACGTCAAAAAAAGGGCATTCAACGGGTTGAACGCGCCCAGCAAGAAATGGGCGGCAACAAACTCCATTGATCCCGCAAATATAATAAAACTCATGATGATCGGATAAATTGCACTAAACCCTAAAGAATGCATAAAGATTCCATAAGCAATTCCCAGAAATAAAAAACCGGCAAAAATCGGAATCGTATACGGGAAGGCCGAACGAAATGCAGCCCCTATTTGATTTCTTTTTGTCATAAGATTCACACCTTGCAACATTTTTATTTTAAAGTACCATATTAAATCCATACAACAAACAAGATAATTGTATGGATTACAATTATCCTTTGTATCATAATAGAGAAAACTTGCTGCATCCTTTTAAAAACCATTCATGGAAAACGAAACAATAGAGGTGGATTATGCCGGTCAATTCATTCGACAATTACCCAATGTCTTGGAAGCCAGAAAGAGAGGCGTTAAAGCGGCCTTTCTATAAATCAATTGCTGCACTGCTTGAACACGATATCAAAAATGGTTTTTTAGCACCGGGTACAAAGCTCCCGCCCCAGCGAGAATTAGCTGACTTTCTTGACTTAAACTTCACTACAATTACCCGAGCCTATAAAGTGTGTGAGGTAAAGGGGCTGATCTATGCGGTCACCGGAAAGGGAACCTTTGTTTCTCCTAGCGCCGCTCGTTCAATTACGATTTCTAAAGATAAAATCACCAACTGTATCGATCTTGGTTTAATCGCCTCTTTTGAAGAAACCAATCAAATTGTAACGGAGGTGATTCAACAGGTTGCGAGTAAACATTACGTAAAACAGTTACTCAATTACAATGATCCAACAGGCATTCCGCATCAAAAAACAGCAGGGCTAAACTGGATGAAATCGTTTGGCATTCAAACTGACCAAGACCATATCTCAATTGTTTCCGGTGCCCAAAATGCGCTGGCCATTTCATTGGCCGCGCTGTTTGAGCCAGGGAATCGAATTGCCACTGACTTATACACGTACTCAAACTTTATTGAACTTGCAAAAATGCACCACATTCAGCTAGTGCCGATTCCTGGAGATGAGTATGGAATGCTGCCGGACGAACTAGAAAAGCAATGTACTCAACTCAACATTCATGGCATTTTTTTGATGCCTTCTTGCTGTAACCCAACTACTGTTATGATGTCGAATGCCAGAAAGAAAGAAATCGCGGCAGTGATCCGAAAACATCGTTTATTATTGATCGAAGACGATATTCATGCGTTTATGACCGCAGGCTTGATTTCTGATTATCAGGAGCCCATGTTCAACTTGCTCCCAGAACAAAGCGTATATATTTGCAGCACCTCTAAATCAATCTGTTCAGGATTAAGAGTGGCCTATATGGTCTATGGAGATGCCTTGGGCGAGAAAATCCATCAGGCGATGTTCAACATTAATGTAAAAACGTCTTCTTTTGATGCAGAGGTCATAACAGAACTGATTTTATCAGGAAAAGCGCATGATATTGTTTCTCAAAAAAAACAGCTTGCCCAGTCGGCTAATGATATGTTTGCAGAGTTTTTTCCTGAAACAGAGGTGCATGGACATCCTCTCAGCTTTTATCGATGGCTTTCCATCAATGATGATACCGATGCGTTACAGCTGGAAACGGATTTGAAGAAACATGGAATCCGCGCATTTCATTCTGATCGCTTTTTGAGCGGTTCTGCCACTCCTCATAAGCATTTGCGTGTTGCGCTTTCTTCAACAGAATCATTAGACGAGTTGAGAATAGGATTAGGGAGATTGAAACATTATCTCGGCTAACTTGATCAAACACACCCTATACCGCTTGATGTCCTCTACCTGCGTAAAAACAAAATGGCGGCTTCACCTTCTAAATACTGCCACATTGAGTGGCCATAGAATCGCCTACAACATGATCAGGCAATGAACGTGAAGCAAAAAAGCAGATCATAAAAGATCTGCTTTTTAAAAGGGGCTTTTTCATTATGCCGCAAACTTTACCTTTGGAACTCACTGTACTATTTAATGTGAATGTATAAATCATATGAACAGAAAGGTTGTTAAAATGAAGGAATTACGATTCAACATGCTGGTGAACAAAGCAATTTAGCGGGGGGTTTATCAACTGTGATCCTATTATTCTGTATCGGTTCGCTTTCAATTTTAAGCACTGTTGAAGCCGCTTTGCATGGAGATTATCATACCTCCTGACAAACGGAATATTAGATGAGATCACCTCCATTGTGCTCGCTTCAACTTTTGGTTTTGGAATTGCTGCGGCGCTCCCAAAAAGGAGTTTAATATTCTGTTATATTGATTTTCAATAATCTGTCCCAATCATTTTATTTCCTTTTTATCTTGGATTTGACGTCTAATAACCTCTGTATTATATTGTAAATAAATTCTGTTATATCAAAATCAGACTCCCCATCACGAAACGGCACATTCATTTAAACAAAATTGAGAGGGGCACTTGTATGTCAAACCATTCATCTAGTATTCCCGAATTAAGTGACAGCGGTATCCGCTATTATCAAACTTATAATGAAAGCCTTAGTCTTTGGCCGGTCCGTTGCAAATCATTCTACATATCTACTCGTTTTGGTCAAACACATGTGATTGCTAGCGGGCCAGAGGATGCCCCGCCGCTTGTATTACTCCACGGAGCATTATTCAGTTCCACGATGTGGTATCCCAGCATCGCCGATTGGAGCAGCAAATACAGAACTTATGCAGTTGATATCATAGGTGATAAAAACAAGAGTATTCCTGAGAATCTAAGCGGTACGAGAACGGATTACGCCAATTGGCTTCTTGATGTGTTTGACAATCTGGGGATCGAAAAGTCCCACATGATCGGACTTTCGCTTGGCGGTCTCCATACGATGAATTTCCTTTTACGTATGCCTGAGAGAGTAAAAAGCGCAGCTATACTGAGTCCGGCAGAAACATTTTTGCCATTTCATCACGATTTCTACAAATACGCTCTTGGCCTTACAGCTCCAAATGGAGTTGAAACATTCTTACATTGGATGATGAATGATCACAGTGTGCTGCACCCGATTTTTGTGAAGCAGTTTCAGGCGGGGGTAATGTGGCAGGATGGATCAAGAAATCCAAATCCTAAAGCCGACGGATTTCCGTATGTATTTACCGATGAGGAATTACAATCAGCAAGAGTCCCTATTCTATTATTACTCGGTGAACATGAAGTCATCTATGATCCCCACTCAGCCCTGCACCGAGCCTCTTCATTCGTTCCTGATATTGAGGCGGAAGTCATTAAAAATGCCGGACATGTTTTATCGATGGAGCAACCCGCATACGTAAATGAACGTGTAATGCGTTTTTTTAATGCAGAACAATAAGTGCTTATTAAGATAGTGATTCGCATTCATAAAGAACTGCAATATGCTTCTAGCCGGGCATTTAAAAAATAGAGTCTCTCATAGGGACTCTATTTTTTACACATCATTTTCTTTTTTGCATTTATATCATGATCAATTGGACAAAGACCCAGAACTGGTTTTGTGTGCTTGTTTCATTTGCATTTTTTACAGATCAGTTTTAAATTTCTTTTATTTTTAAAAAGGATTCTCAAGATCCTTGGCATCAAGGAGTGAATGCAAAGTCAAAAAAATCATTTGATGTGCTTTATCACTTCTCCTGGGATGCCTGCTAGTATGACGCAGCTTCTGCCACATATCGAAAATGAGTGATGGCGCCATAAGTGTCTCCTTCACTTTCCAAATACCACCACAATGTTCGGCTATAAAATCGTTTACAGCTTGATCGGGAATAGTAAGCAAAAAAGCAGATCATAAAAGATCTGCTTTTTCTATTACATGATTTGTTTCTTTTGTTCATGAGCTATTTCTGGCTGTATTTCCTTTGTGAGCTGATGCCCTTCTATGTCCACATTTGGGATGATCTTGTCCAGCCATTTCGGCAAATACCAGGCTGCATTCCCCATCAGTTTCATCACACTTGGAATCAGTGTCATTCGCACAATAAATGCGTCAAAGAGCACACCAAAGGAAAGGGCCAATCCGTTGGCTTTCACAGTAGCTTCTCCGGCAAAGATAAATCCTGCGAAAACGAAAATCATGATTAAACCAGCCGCGGTGACAACAGGACCGCTGTGTTTTAATCCAGCCTGAATGGCTTGTACTGGATTCTTTGTTTTTACATATTCTTCACGCATTCTGCTGACAAGAAATACTTGATAATCCATAGCTAAACCGAACAGAATCCCAATCGATAAAATCGGCAGGAAGGCGAGTATCAGCCCTTTTTCAGGTATTTTGAAAAAGTCGATGAGATTGCCGTCTTGTAAGATAAATACACAGATCCCAAGAGTGGCTGTCATCGTTAAAATGAAACCTGCAACAGCAACAAGCGGCACAAGCAGCGAACGGAAAACAATGGTCAGCAATACAAATGCAAAGCCGACAATGAGTACAGCAAACACCGGTATCGCATCATTCAGGCGATCTGAAATGTCAATATTCACTGCAGTTGATCCAGTAACAAGCAAATCTACTCCGTTTTTATCTGACAAACTGCGTACATCGTGTACCAAATCTTTCGTTGCCACATCATTTGGACCTGTTTCCGGAACAACCGTAATGATGGCAAAGTTCCCTTCTTTATTAGGCATTGCAGGGGTGACACTTGCTACATGGTCTAAGCCCTTTATTTCTTTCACTGCATCTGCGAAGGCTTCCGCTTTATTTCCTGTGACACTTGCGGCATCCGCTACGATGGTTAATTGGCCATTAAATCCTGCTCCAAAACCTTCGGCAAGCAAGTCATATGCCCGCCGATCCGGATTATCCTTCGCTTTCATCCCCGCATCAGGCAAGCCCAGTTCCAATTGCATAGATGGAATACTAATGACGATCAAAATGAGAATGCTGCAAACACTTAGCAGAATAGGATGTTTTGTGACAAAACGCCCCCATGCATTTGTGGCAGAGCTTTGTTTTCCTTTTTTCTTGTTTGCTTTCGGAATCATCCGTTTCCCTGCTATTGATAAGACGGCAGGCACCAGCGTGATAGAAGCGAGAACAGCCATCAGTACACTAAGCCCTGCTGTCAGCCCCATTGCAGACATAAAAGGAATGTTAACAACCGTCAATCCGCAAAGTGCGACGATCACAGTAAGTCCGGCAAAAACGACTGCACTCCCAGCTGTTCCGGTGGCTCTTGCAATCGAGTCATTCTTTTGTATGCCTTCACCTAAAAACTGGCGGTGTTTCGTAAAAATAAATAAAGCATAATCAATCCCAACAGCAAGACCAATCATTCCGGCTAATGAAAGACTGACGGAAGCAATATCGAATACTTGTGTCCCAATCAAAACCAGTCCAATGCTTACCCCTAAACCAAGCAGCGCATTTAAAATCGGCAATCCTGCTATTAATAAAGAACCGAATGTAATAGCTAAAACGACAAAGGCCAAGATAATGCCGACAATTTCAGAGACACCGCCTATCTCCATCTCGGCTCCCGGTACATCTCCGCTTAGCTCAGTTTGCAATCCCTCATCATCAGCCATTTTCAAACTGTCTTTTAAGTGTTTGATAGAGTAATCCTTTATATCATCTGCTGATGATTTATACTTGATATCAGCATAGGCAACTGTGCCATCTTTCGCGATTGTTCCTGTCACAAAAGGACTTGCAATCGAGTCAACAGAATCATCTTTACTGATTTCCTTGAACGTTTTTTCTATAGCTTTTTTCGCTGGCTTTGAAGTCAGTTTCTCCCCATCATCAGCACCGAAAATCACCCGTATGCTCCCTTTAGCAGGACCGTGGGGAAATTCTTTTTCAATCACATCCATCGCTTTTTCCGAAGGTGTGTCAGGTATGGACATATCCTCAGAAAAACTTGGTTTTAAGGTGATTGCAAGGCCAATCGAAGCAAGTAACACAACGACCCATGCACATATTACTTTTACGCGATGCCGAGTAACCCATCCTCCTAATGTATATAACATTTTTGACATGATAATCTCCTTTCAACACATTGCTTAATCACATTCTTTCTCATTGTAGTTGACCACGAAATAAAAAAAACGTACATTCGGGCATGTACGTTTGGGCAATTTTCAAATATGCAGTTTATTTGTCTAATGTCAGAATACCTTTTTGCATGGCAATCGTTACTGCTTCAGTTCTTGAATTCGCGCCTAATTTATTGTAAATGGACGTTAATCTGGCCTTTACTGTTCGCTCAGAGACGCCCAAATCAAAGGCAATCGCTTTGCTTTTAAGCCCTTTAGCAATTGCTTTGAGAACAATGACTTCTTTTTCTGTCAGCTGCGTATCACTGCTCTGCTTCTTCATCCGCTCAAATTGGATTTCTTGCAAGCGTTTAAGGATATCAGGCTGCAATAGCACATTTCCTCTTATCGCTGCATCCATTGTGTGAAAAAGGGTTTCTGAACTCGTATCCTTTAACAGATATCCTTTCGCTCCTAATTCAATCCCTTCAATCATTAGGTGATCTTCATTATATGTAGTCAAAATAATGATGGGAATATCGTGTATTTCTTTTATTTTTTTAATGGCTTCTAACCCGCTCATCTCCGGCATATACAAATCCATAAGAATGATATCCGGTTGCAATTCATCTGCTAGACGGACTGCTGCTCTGCCATTTTCCGCCTCTCCTATAATGGTGTATTGATCGTTCGTTTCAATTAAAAGCTTCAGACCTTCCCTCACGACAAGGTGGTCATCAACGATTAAAACCTTATTCATCTTGCATCTCTCCCTGAATTGGTACAGTGATCTCAATTTGTGTTCCTTTCAATTTTGTACTCTTTATATTGAATTGGCCATTCATGGCTCTGACACGTTCTTGTATGCCAAGAAGCCCATAATGCCCTCTCTTTTTCTTTCCTTTTTCAACATCAAATCCTTTGCCGTTATCCTTAACTGTTAAATGGAGCCTCCCCTTATCGTCATCCCAAATGGAAATCCAGATTGTTTTTGCTTCAGCATGCTTTGCCGCATTCGTCATGCATTCTCCAATGATGTAATAACAGTTTTCAGCTGTACGCACATCCAGCACCTGATGCAATCTGTAATCTAATAAACAAGCCATGCCTGTCGACTCTATAAAATGATCCATCAGTGAGTTAATTCTTTCTTTTAAAACCCCGATTTCTTCTGATTTGCTGCGGAGATCATCAATTGCTGAACGTGCATCAGCTAATGTGCTTTTCACTCTTTTCATCGATTGTTGTATGATTTCCTTCGCTCTCTCTGTGTTGCCTTTGGAGAGATGTACATGAATCGCGTCCAGCTGCATATTTAAACTGACCAGCCCTTGAGCAAGCGTATCGTGTAAGTCTCGGGCCATCCGCTGCCTTTCGTTCTGCAGCGTCAGCTGTTCGACCTGCTGATGAGCCAGCTCCAGCCTTTCAAGAGTCAATTGAGCTTTAATTTTTTCATCAACTTGGGCAAAAAATGTTGCGGCATAAGTGATGATGACAATCATGATCGGCGCAGCAATAACAATAAAATGCAGCACTTCACCTTTATTAAGGTGATACGCCGAATTTATGCCCAGCAGCAGCAATAGATAAAGAATGGGAAAAGTCCTTCTTCTGTCTGCCATTCCTATGATTTGCCCAATTAAAAATGCATAAAGGCCGATAATGACAAGTATAAAGAAGCCAGTCATGAGATTAGCAAGTGCAAAGGTGATCAAACCTTGTACCACGAAATACAGAATCACTCTTTTCTTAACCCAGCGATATGAGTGCCAATGAAGCAAAGCAAAAATTCCGATCAATATGGTAAACGCATAAAACAATAAAATAGACCAGCTCCCAGAAACAAATTGCAGCACGATAGAGGCTATATAGATCATAAGAATAAAAGCCAGGCCAGGCACTCTAAGCGCAAGCATGTTTAATGCACGCCTATCATGTGAGTAATATTTATCTTTGAAACGATTCCTTATCAGCAAACCTTATCCACTTCCTTTACCTGTTTCACCAAATCAAAATTCATGAGAATCGAACCCAACATTAGAGGTTCAAACAAAAGATCATTGCCCAAACGTACATGAACGTTCTGCCTTTATGTACGTTTTATCTTTTCAAATTTATCTTTAAAATCAAAAGGAACATACTATTCATTGAAGGAATGATCATCATTGAAATCAATTGATCTTACAATTTTATCATTAAAAAGAAAAGGAATCCGGACTGAGAAGGTATTTAAAAATCAATATCCTGATCGATTAAGCCATATGACAGATAAAAATACGCAGCCAAAAATCAGATGCATGGAAAAAGAGGAATGAACATGTATTGGTTTTTAGGTGCTTTATTATATTTTCTCATCGGTACTTGTGTATTCATTGGAATCATTAGAGACAGCCACTCAGGCTCGTGGACCCTGCTTGCCTTAGCAGCTCCACTCATCATTTTGGGTTACCCTTATTTTTATTCTAAGCAGCTTTTTGCCAAAAAATAGTGAAATAACGCCATACAATTCGCACATTGGTAAAGATATCAATATCGAGATACAATTTAGATATACGACGGAAAGGAGTTTTGCCTGATGAGTCAAAGAGTGTCCTACTATGAGATTGCACCTGAAGGTATGAAAATCATGATGGATATGGAGAAATACACGAAACAATCTTCAATTAACCGAACCACGAGAGAACTAATCAAAATCAGAGTTTCTCAACTAAACGGCTGTGCCTTCTGTATAGATATGCATACTTCCGATGCCCGTAAAATGGGAGAAACTGAACAGCGAATTTACTGTTTACATGCTTGGAATGAATGTGATTTTTACTCCCCTGAAGAGAAAGTTGCTCTCGAACTGTCTGAACACATCACGCTCATTCCATCTAAAAGGGTTCCTGATGAGCTATATCATCGGGTGCGGGAACATTATGATGAAAAACAATATGTTGACCTTGTTCTCATCATTAATCAAATAAACAGCTGGAACCGCATCTCTATTGCAATGGGGAATCGAGCTGCTTCAAAATAAGAAGAAGGAGTAAGATTAGAACGAATCTTACTCCTTCTCCTGGATATCGTGCCGCATCATCATGTGTTTCCGTTTCAAAATCCTAAAGCTTCACGTTTAGGTGCTTTTCAAACGCGATTTTCCCGCTTGGTGTAATCCTGATCGCTCTCGTTTTAGGCATACGAACGATCCATTCTTCTTCTAACATGCGCATCAATAGGGCGTTTCCTAATGCTCCTGCAATATGATGCTGCCGTTCACTCCAATCCAAACAGCAGCGGGCAAAGGCTCTCCTCTTATTCCGTTGTTGCTCTTCATTGATGCCTAACTTCGAAAAGAACAAAGCACCCTCTGAAGTCACCTCAAAGTTTAAATCAACTTTTTTTAACATCCCCTGCTCAACTAATGAATGTGCCATTTGCACGCCCACATAACCTGCCAAATGATCATAACAGGTACGGGCGAAATGCAAGTCCTTTTTCTCTTTTGACTCTTTTAAAGATTTGACTTTACCTTCAGGCGCAATATGAAGCAATTGTTCGATCAAGTTGGCAGCATCTGAGTTAGACAATCTGTAATAACGATGTCTTCCATGCTTTTCTACGCTAATCAGCTTCGCGTCAAGCAATTTATTCAGGTGAAAACTTGCGGTTTGAGGTTTAATGTTAGCGAGATATGCAAGCTCTCCCGCAGGGTGTATCCTTCCATCCATCAGACTGAGAAGAATGGAAGAACGCGAGGGATCTGATAGCAACGAAGAGATTTTTGCAATATTAGGATTCATGATTTTCCTCCTTACATTCATATTTCGATGATAGTTGAAATGTTAATCCTTTACAATATAAATGTAAGCATGACAAGGAGGAATAGCGTTGGACATTAAAAAGCGAGACAATCTTCGTTTTAAAGAAATCAAGCCAAAGATTATGTATTATGGAACCTCGACATTTCTTCTAACCACGTTGAATGAGGATGGAACCACCAATATCAGTCCTATGTCTTCTTCTTGGGCTCTTGGACATTATATAATCCTTGGAGTAGGACTGGGCGGAAAAGCCATCGACAATTTGGAAAGACACAAAGAGTGTGTCATAAACTTGCCTGGCCCGGATTTATGGGAAAACGTTGAAAGAATTTCATCTTATAGCGGAAAAAAAAGTATACCGCCTTTAAAGAAGCAGCTCGGATTTACATATAAAAAAGAAAAATACGAGGCAGCAGGGTTAACGCCTTTACAATCTAAAACAGTATCACCAACACGAATTAAAGAATGCCCCATCCACATCGAAGCCGAAGTGAAGCATATTCGGATTCCAAAATATGATCAGTCATTTGCCATTGTAGAGACGCAGGCACTGCACTTTCATGCCGATGAAAATATTATACTGGACGAAAACCATATCAACCCTTCCAAATGGAGCCCGCTTATCTATAATTTCAGACATTATTTTGGCTTAGGAAGAGAAGTCGGAAAGACCTTTCGTTCAGAGACATGATTATTTTGAGACCGAACCATGATTTGGTCTATTCTAGTAACCCTTGTTATTATCAGATCAAGCGATCATTAGGCTTGATCTCTTTTTTAGTGAAACATCCATTTAAGGATATAAAAGTTACCTGCTTGCCAATTCTTTTATCATTAAACCCAACTCATAAATCCCCTTTTGAAGGTCTTCAAGAGATGCATAAGCATATGATAAGCGAATATAATTCCCTTTTTCCTGAGCATAGATACTGCCGAGATTGAGCAGAATCCCTTTTGATAAGGCTTTAGTATAAAGTAATTTCATTGATATGGAAGGCAATATTTTTATCCAGACAAAAAACCCTCCTTTTGGGATATTCCATGTCGCCACATCTTTCAAATGAGTTTCTATAGCACTCAAGGCCAATTTTCTTCTCACCTTTAATTGCTGCCTAACCTTTTCTACATGCTGCTGGTATTGGCCGGAAGTAAACCACTCCGCCGCTACTCTTTGGGATAGCGAACTGGATCCGTAATCTGTTTGCATTTTAATGTCAGATAAACGTTCAATCACCGGTTCCGGTCCGACGATCCATCCAATCCTCAAACCTGGGCTTAAAGTTTTCGATAAACTTCCTATATACAGTACATGTCCATTTTTATCAATTGTTTTAATAGGATATGGCGGGATTTCATCGATCCATAACTCACGATAAATGTCATCTTCAATAATAGGAAGCTGTGTATTCTCACTTACTGCTAGGATTTCTTCCCGCCGCTTTTTAGACATAAGAATACCAGTCGGATTGTGAAAACATGGATTTGTATATAAGATAGCCCTTCCACGCTCTCCTCTTGTTAAATGAACATTTTCAGGCAAAAGTCCTTCATTATCCATAGGAAGTCCAGTCAGCTTCATACCAGCTGATTGAAATACGTGTAATGAATAAAGGTAGGAGGGCTGATCAAGATATACGGTTGATCCTCTTTGTAACAGCCCCATTGATATTAGCTGCAAGGCTTGCAGCGCTCCTGAGACAATCAGAATGGAAGAAGATGAGACGTTGATTCCAATGGTTTTTAAATAGTTGCTCAATGCCTCCCTCAAAGGTAAGTAACCTTTTGGTTCTTCATATCCGAATGCCTCCATGTGTTGAGATACCTTCCCCATCATCTCTTTCATAACAGCCAAAGGAAAAATCTCAGCTGAAAGTTCACCTTTACTGAGCTGTATAAGGTCTGTATTTGATTCTAATTGATTGATCTCTTGAACGATTTTTCGGCTTGGCATCTGAATGCCAGAGGTGACATATCGATCCCAATCGGGAGCAGAATTCTTAGCCATCAGTGTCCATGTGTTGTTCATAACAACTGTGCCTTTCCCCATTGTGCCTTCTATTAACCCATCAGCCATCAATTCCTCTAAGGCTGTAATCACTGTGCTCCGATTCACCTGAAAATCTTTTGCAAGCGTGCGCTGGCTTGGAATCTTGCTTCCAATCGGCCACTCTCCATTTCCTATTTTCTCTTTAATAAAATGAACGATTTGTCTGTACTTAGGGAGCTTTTTCATCTTTTTTTCTTCTGGAAAGCTCATAGAATTGGTCTCCTTAAAATAAATTGGTTGGGTCAAAATCCGTTTAACTGGTTGAAGCCATATCACCAAATCTTTATTAATATAAAAACACATTAAATAACTGGTTGGTTTTTGTAAAGAGGAGAGGGAAATATGCAAAAGAAAACAGTTCAATTGATCACCTCAAACAGTCTGATGATCTGTTTATGGGCATCTGCTTTTCCGGGAATTCGCGCAGGACTAGAAGGGTACACACCAGAACACCTTGCTTTATTTCGCTTGTTAATCGGCTCTATGGCATTATTGCTTTTTGCTGTTTTGACTCGGATGCGCCTACCCGACTTGAAAGACATTCCTGCCATTTTTCTTTTAGGGTTTTTAGGTTTTGCACTCTATCACATTTTGCTGAACATTAGTGAAAAAACAGTTAGTGCCGGAGTTGCAAGCTTACTCGTTACTACAGCACCGATCTTCTCAGCCATGCTATCCCGCCTGTTTTTTAGAGAGCATTTTGGATTTGCGAAATGGATTGGCTCTATGATCAGTTTATTGGGTGTGTCATTGATTGCATTTGGGTCTGGAGACTATACTTATTCAATGAAAGGTATTTTGTTCATCCTGCTGGCCGCTTTTTCGGAGAGTATTTATTTCGTTTTTCAACCCCGCTATATAAAAAAATATGGATTTATCCGATTCGTTACATTTTCAATTTGGGGCGGAACAATACCTATGCTTATGTTTCTGCCAGGCTTAGGCGGAGAGATGATAAACGCCTCTACGAACGCAACATTGTCAATTGTTTATTTAGGTTTATTGCCAACAGTTGTGCCATACTTTGCCCTTGCATATGTCACTTCACTCGTCGGGGCTTCAGAAGCAACCCTTTCACTTTATGTTACACCCGCTTTAACCTTGATCATATCTTGGATCTGGATCGGCGAAATACCCACACTGATCTCTCTGCTCGGCGGAGTGGTTACAGTTGGCGGGGTATGTTTTACCTACCTAAAAGTAAATAAAATGAATAAAATTTTCATCACCCATTTTTCTGCTAAAAGGATTAAAAAACTCTAAAACAAAAAAGATACCAACATCGTTTGGTATCTCCTTAAAGGTTCTTTCTTAAGATTATCCAGAAAAGTAAATAGAGTATTCAGTTACCGGCTTAAAACCTAGTTTAGCTGCTAATGCAATGGACGATTTGTTGCAAACATCACAATCCCAGCTAGGAACAATCCCATTTTCCATACAAAACGCTATAAACCTATTTGCTACGCAATAAGCTAAGCCCAGTCCTCTGTATTCTTCAAGTGTATAGATATCCATTTCCGCTAATCCATGCCCTACAAATATAGAAGTACACTCACTTACTACATGATTGCCATGTAATACGGCAAATCCAAAGCCTTTTGAAGAAAACTGTGAGACAGAATCCCAATACTCCTCATAATAAGCGCTGTTAAAAGCTGTGCTGTTTGACATGATGTCTTCATCTATTCTTTTCAATACAAGCCCCTTTGGAAGTTCAAAAGGCGGTTTAGAGGGTTTTTGCCGAAAAGAAAATGCCATTCTCCTCATTTGGTTCATGTCATCTTTCAATATGGTTTTCAGTACGCTATCCCATCGATCACTGGAAGAAAACAGGGTAAATCGTTTTGTTGATTTCGCTTGTTTTTCATAATATTCAGCAATGAAATCATTAAAAACTTGATTCTCCGGGTCTCCCGCAATAAAATAAATGCCTGATTTCGTTCCTATAAAAAACGATTTAGGGCAAGTTTGGTCATCTACATAAACAGCTCCCGGAATGGCTTGGTCTAATATTGAATAGACAAATGTGGGACAATATTTGTCAGCAAACGTTGTTTTTAAGCTGCTATATTTTTCTTTCGTTAATTCCTTCAAACAAACAACCCCTTTACAACTCTTCTCCTTCATGATTCTGTTAACAAAATCAATTTTCCTCCGTCACAAGCTAAATAACTTCTCTGTTACGGATCTCAGACAAATGAAAACAAAAAACAGGTCTCTGCACTCAGCTCGCAGACACCTGTTGAACAGCACATTTATTCCCCAATTTCAGCAAACGGTCACTAATTTCAGCACGGATTGGAAAAACTTCTTCTGTTCCGTGTGCTTTTGCCGGATCATCAAACCCCCAATTTATCTGCTGCACCCCGCAGAGTGTAACAACGAAATCAGCATTGTTTAAAATGTTCGGATCAATGATATCCGTTGTTGATTTGAAATATCAATCCCTGCTTCTTTCATGGCTTTGACAGCATTTAGGTGTCATCCATGAGCTTCGATTGCTGCGCTGTACACATTCCACTTGTCTCCAAGTATTTCCCCCCACCCTTCAGCTATTTGGCTGCGGCAAGAGTTACCTGTGCAATGTTTTCCTTGATATATTGACTTGTCCTTTTAGAAACAAGAATGGATGATCAGCAGCCAAATATACAGGCCGACAAGTGTGATCAATAAAGTGGGTATCGTGAGGATAATTCCTGTTTTAAAATACGTGCCCCAGGAAATCTTCATACCTTTTTGTGAAAGGACATGAAGCCATAACAATGTCGCCAAGGAACCAATCGGCGTTATTTTAGGCCCTAAATCTGAACCGATCACATTTGCATAAATAAGCGCTTCTCTCATCATCCCATGTGTATCTGTACCGGCAATAGCCAATGCGTCAATCATAACAGTCGGCAAGTTATTCATAATGGAAGAAAGAATGGCCGCGATAAAGCCCATTCCAATTGTCCCGGCAAACATCCCGTGATCAGCTGCGGCTTGAATGACGTCTGAAAGGACATCAGTTAATCCGGCATTTCGGACACCATACACAACAACATACATGCCAATTGAAAAGAATACGATAGCCCATGGCGCTTCTTTCACCACTTTCTTTGTATGGACGGCCGGACTCTTTTTCGCAGCGATTAAAAAAATGATTGCAATACTGCCAGCTACCATTGATACAGGGATAGATAAAAATTCACTTACAAAATATCCAATTACCAAAAGCCCTAATATATACCATGACAGTTTGAACATGTTTTGATCTTTAATCGCTTCAATAGGTTTCTTCACCTCAGACAGATCATAACGTTTTGGTATGCTTTTTCTAAAGAAAAGGTAAAGCACAATGATGCTCGCCAGGAGCGAAAACAAGTTCGGGACAATCATTCTGGATGCATATTCAATAAATGTAATATGAAAATAATCCGCTGAAACGATGTTGACCAAATTGCTCACTACTAATGGAAGCGAGGTCGTATCTGCAATAAATCCGCTGGCAATGATAAAAGGAAAAACTAATTTTTCATTGAAATGTAATGCTCTGACCATTGCTAATACAATTGGTGTCAATATAAGAGCGGCACCGTCATTTGCAAATAACGCAGCGACGATAGCTCCTAATATAGATACATAAACGAACATCCGCACACCGTTTCCTTTTGCAGCCTTAGCCATATGAAGCGCTGCCCATTCAAAGAAACCGATATTATCAAGAATTAACGATATCAGTATGATAGCCACAAAAGCCAATGTCGCATTCCAAACAATCCCTGTCACAGTTAACACATCATGAAAATTGACAACACCTGCTACTAGAGCTAAAGCTGCGCCTCCACAGGCTGACCACCCTATAGATAAATTTTTCGGCTGCCATATGATCAATACTAGAGTTAATAAAAAGATGAATACCGCCAAAATCATTGATGTCAATCTAATGCCTCCTTACTGGCAACACGCTTGAGTTTCCTTTTGTTTGATTTGGTTTAACAATTCACCCTCCTGATCGATTTGATGTAAGATCAATTGCAATGTATCAAACTCAGGACATGAACCATTTATTGAATAATAACGCCATTGGCCTCTTCTGTCCTCATTCACAAACCCTGCGTTTTTTAATTTTCGCAAATGCTGGCTTATTTCGAACATATCAACCAATTGACAGACACGATATTCTTGTTCAAGAAATCATTTCATCATTATAAGCCTTGTTTGATCACTAAGTGTTTTTAAACAGCGAGTCATCGCCGCAACATCAATAGTCATATGCACTCGTCCTTCACAACTCGTTATATAAGCAACAAATGTCTATACATTCCCCTTTACGTTTCTTTATACAGCGCTCTGTTTGTCTAAACGAAAGCATGAGTCTCTCCCCGCGTTTTTTTAGCGCCTCCGCCATTATATAAACTATTATTTATATAAACAATCCCTTATATTTGGAACATCAAAGCTTTTTGATTCCTTAACACCAACCTCATTCTGAAAACCCTTTGCATTGCTTCATTACACATTCGATTTGATTATTTTGACATTGAAGAATGCCATTTTATTTGTATGGGACCGGCTGTTTTCAATCATGATCCAGATCATGATAAAAATGAGACGATTTCAAGTTGCAGGGAGTGGTCATTCAGCCAATGCTGAATATAGACGGAGCATCCGGTCATAAAAAAACAGGCCTCTTTAGAGGCCAGTTTATACTGCAAGTATTTTCTCCATTGCCATGACATCTACAAAATGGCCGTTAATTTCTCCCTGTTCTTTGAAGGCTTTCTGTACCAAATCCTTCATGTAGCTTGAACTCCCTTAAACGCATTCATCACCAAATCATGCACATAGGAGTCATTCACCTCGTCCCCTGTTATAAGCAGACGATAGAAAATCGGTCCGTATATGAGATCTATACTTACTTCAATATCAAGATTCTCTCTCAATTCACCTTTTTGAATTCCCTTTTCTAGAAGGCCTTTCGCTTGGAGGCGGCGAGGCTGGAAAAATCGTGTGCGATATTCTTCTGCCAATTTTTCATCCAATTGCCCTGCCCCTATTAATTCCTTAATAACCGTTCCTTCCCTGCTTGTCAAAAACCTTGCTAAATTCGTGGCGTGAGTTACTATATCATGTACTGACGACCCTGTATCAGGCACAGGCAGCCTGTCCGTCGCGGTCGAAAGAAAGCTGTCCATGATAACGGCAGCCTTGTTAGACCACCATTTATAAATCGTTGCTTTACTCACTTTCGCACGCTCGGCAATTTTATCGACTGTCACCGCATCGAAGCCTTTTTCCAGCAATAGGTCATAGGCTGCAGAGAGAATCGCCTTATGTGTTCCTTCATCACGCGGCCGCCCTCGTTTACTCTGCACATAAATCATTCCTTCCCGAAATATAAACGATACGTTCAGTATACTTAACCGGAATAAAAAAAGAAAACAGAAACCTATTTACAAAACTGAACGTTTAGTATATCATTTTCCTTAATAAACAAAACTAAACGTTCAGTTTAGAAATTAACATGAGAGAAGTCATGATTACACTCAAAAACCACTTAAAAAGGAGTTCATTCTTATGGCTAATGGAAACAAACAAGCAGGTCAGAAGATCTCACCCAGTTTAACCCTTCTTCTCGCAACGGCATGCGGTATCATTGTTGCTAATCTTTACTATGCACAACCCTTGGTCGGATTAATTAGTAAGGCAATTGGACTTTCTCCAAGCAGTGCTGGATTGGTTGTCACACTAACCCAAATCGGATACGTTGCCGGCTTACTATTTCTCGTCCCTTTAGGAGATATTATCGAAAACAAAAAACTTGTCGTTGCATCGCTCCTGCTAAGCGCAGCGGCTTTGACACTAACAGCATTTGTGAAGCATGGAGCACTGTTTTTAGCAGCTTCATTTTTCATCGGATTGGGGTCAATCGCAGCCCAGGTGCTTGTTCCATTTGCATCATACCTTGCATCAGACGCTGCACGCGGCCGGGTTGTTGGCAATGTCATGAGCGGCTTATTACTCGGTATTATGCTTTCTCGGCCGATATCCAGTCTAGTCGCTGATATTTGGGGGTGGAATGCAATATTTGCTTTGTCTGCCGTGGTAAGTGTTGCCCTGGCCATCTTATTATCAAAAGTGCTTCCTGCCAGAAAACCAACAGCCAATACAAACTATACGGCATTACTCGGTTCAATGTGGAAGCTGCTGCGCACGACTCCAGTCTTACGCCGCCGTGCCATCTATCATGGATTTGTATTTGGAGCTTTCAGCTTGTTTTGGACGACTGTTCCTTTATTATTGTCCGGTCCTGCTTTTCATTTTTCTCAGAAGGCAATAGCACTCTACGCATTGGTAGGCATTGCGGGTGCAGTCGCTGCACCAATAGGCGGCCGTCTGGCTGATCGCGGCTTGACCAGGATTGCCACTGGAATCGCTCTCGGTGTTGTCATTGTCTCTTTATTACTGCCGCTCCTGATTCAGAGCAGCTCCCCCGTCGGCATAACAGTTCTAGTGGCTGCCGCTATTCTGTTAGATATGGGCGTATCTGCAAACCTTGTGCTCAGTCAACGTGCCATTTTTTCGTTGGCGCCTGAAATTCGCAGTCGATTAAACGGATTATTCATGGCAATCTTCTTTCTAGGAGGTGCTATAGGGTCATCTATTGGAGGATGGGCATATGCCACAGGCGGGTGGAGTACAGCATTATGGATTGGTATCGCTTTTCCGGTCATCGCTTCGCTTTATTTCGCCACAGAGAAATAATCTTTCACCAAAATGGCTTATTTTGGCAGAAAAAACACCAAGGGTTTTGACACCCTTGGTATTTCTATAATTCAGACCTTTACGGTTACACCCTCAAGCCCTCAAAAAGTGTTTTTGATTATATTTATCGGCGGCATGTCAGTTAAGGTCATTCTTTTTCTAATGATGATTGAGATTTCTAAAATTGCTGCCCTTCACTTCAGCTACATCATACACGGTAACAAAGGCAGTTTTATCAATATCATTAATAATTTCCTTTAGTTTGGTCTCTTCTAAGCGGTTGATGACACATGTGATTTCTTTAAATTTCTCGTGGGAAAAACCCCCGTAAGCTTCTTTATATGTGGCGCTTCGGCCTAATTGTTCACGTATTGTCTCTACCATTAATGCGGGTTCTGTTGTAATGATTTGGAAGGTTTTGGACCCGCTTAAACCTTCCTCAACAACATGAATCACTTTGGATGCAATGTAGTAAGCAATGACTGAAAGCAACGCCCCTTGTAAGCCAAATACTGTGGAAACAAAAATAAACACAAAAAGGTTTAAGAATAGGATGAGATCGCTCGTTCCAAACGGCAGTTTTCGGGATAGCAGCACAGCAAGCATGTCAATGCCATCTAATGCGCCGCCATTACGCAGCGCCAGCCCCATTCCGAATCCAAGGATAATCCCGCCGACAACGGTAATTAACAGGGTATCTCCTTCTATGATAGCGGGTGTGTGGTGGAAAAAGCTTGTCCCCGCGGCAAGCGATATGATTCCGATAATTGATAATAATGCAAAGCTTTTCCCAATTTGCTTATATCCTAACCAGACAAATGGAATATTGATAACCGCAATCAAAATCCCCAGTGGCAAGTTGAAGAGCTGTGAACCAACGATGCTCAGACCTGTTACCCCTCCATCGGATACACTGTTTGGGATGAGTACTGTTTCTAGTCCATATGCCGCTATGATTCCTCCAATGATAACCATGATGATTTGGAAAATCATTTTCGCTTTAAATTTCTTATGTTTTTTGGGTGTATTCATACCATTCCTCATTTCTCTTATATTTCGTTATATTTAAATATACCATAATAGTTATTTTCAGCTAAAAACATGCGTTTTTTTAAATAAAGTAATTAACAGTAAGGTAACCCTCTTTGAATGAGAACATTCATGTATGCGGCCGAGAGAACTTGCCCCCTCAGATTTACCCGCCAGGCCCTTCAAAACTCAACACCGAAAATCCTGGTTGATTCTGATATGATACTTAAAAAAGGAGGGTTAATGACAATGAATAATCTTTGCCGCAGTCAACAAGCCCCGTTTGAATACACCTTATCTCTTATAGGGGGAAAATGGAAAATGAGAATTCTCTATGAGTTAGGGTGTGAAAAAACGATGAGATACGGCGAGTTGAAAAGGGCTATGCCCTCCATTACCCATAAAATGTTAAGCGCACAGCTTAAAGAGTTGCAAACTGATGGCCTTATTCATCGGTCTGAGGTTTCTCAAACACCTCTGAAGGTAGAGTATTCGTTATCTGACAGAGGGCTGTCTTTGTATCCCCTTATAGATGAAATGTGTAAGTGGGGAATGGCACAAGGAATGCCTCATACGTAAAAGCTACTTACAAAAAAGTGCGTACTTGTTTCCCAATGAGAGGAATTTTATACTGAATGAAAATATTTCTTAGGAGGAAAAAATGACAAAACAAGTCTATATCATTCATGGCTACAGAGCCTCCTCAACAAATCATTGGTTCCCTTGGCTGAAAAAACGTCTGCTCGCAGATGGGGTCCAAGCAGACATTTTAAACATGCCTAATCCGCTCCAGCCAAGACTTGAGGATTGGCTGGATACACTCTCTTTATATCAGCACACTTTACATGAAAATACGTATTTGGTTGCGCACAGCTTAGGGTGCCCCGCCATTTTGAGATTTTTAGAACATATTCAATTACGAAAACAGCTTGGCGGAATCATCCTTGTTTCCGGCTTTGCCAAATCGTTGCCCACTTTACAGATGCTAGATGAATTTACACAGGGATCGTTTGATCATCAAAAAATCATCGAGTCCGCGAAGCATCGTGCTGTCATAGCTTCTAAGGACGACCAAATTGTGCCTTTTTTATTCAGCAAGGATCTGGCACAACAAATTGACGCTGCGTTATATGAAGTTCAGCACGGAGGTCATTTTCTAGAAGATGAGGGATTTACTTCTTTGCCTATTGTTTATGATGTTTTAACCTCTTATTTTTCAAAAGAAACTTGCTAAAATCTTTCGCCTGCTTTAGGAAAGCGGGCTTTCTGAGTTATCGTTTTATCAATACGGATAATTCACCTTCAAATACTTTTTCTTCTTTTTGATTATAAGTAGATAACAATACAGTGAGTATTCCCAATTCATTTCTCTTTGGCTGCTTATCAATAACTTCAACAATTGTAAACAATTCATCATCCGGATATACGGGTTTTATGAATGTCATATGATTCATCTCTGTTCCGGCTATAATATCGTCTCCATAGAAGCCTTCTTCAATCCAAAGTTTAAAAGATATGGCCAGTGTTTGTATGCCCGAAGCGATAATTCCATTAAATCTGCCTTTATTCGCTTTTTCTTCATCTACATGCATATACTGAGGGTCAAATTCACCCGCAAACCGCATAATATCATCTTTTGTTACTTTTAATGATTTCGTTTTGAAAATCTGGCCAATTGTAAACTCATCTAACTTCATTCTTACACCTCTATTTTTTATTATCTATGTTTAGTTTAGCACTGTGATGAGCAAATCAAAAACTCTGGTTTTCGTTTAAGAGAATGGAATGACGCAAGGCTTATCATAGACTGGAAACTGAACATCTCTCAACACTTAATCGTCACTTGGGTTTTTCGCAAAACTGAAAGCTCCCTCATATCTCCCAAGCGGCTTTGAGTTTTTTTATGCCTTCTCTTATGTCTGATTCAGACACCCCTGCAAATCCAAGTGAGATCCTTTTTAAAGGAGGATGATGTTGATAAGAAGGAGAAACAGGATAAACTTTTACGCCATGTTTTTTCGCCTTCTCAATTAACTCTGTTTCACCAAATGGCAAATAAACGTCAAGTAAGATACGAAGTCCAGAGTTTTCTCCGCGAATCCTGACATGCTCTCCTAACTCCCTTTGCACTGCCTCTAATACAATGGCTCTTTTTTTACGGTAAAGTTTTCTCATTCTGTTGATGTGTTTTTGCCACTCTCCATTTTTTATAAATTCAGCTAGCGTTAGCTGACTGTGGCAGGACACCGTTTGCTTATATAAGGACGTGATTTCATGGCCCTTTTTTAAAAGAGGCGAAGGAAGAATCATATAACTGATACGCAACGAGGGTAAAAGAGACTTAGAAAAAGTGCCCATATAAATGACGCGGTTATGCTGATCAAGCCCCTGCAGAGAAGGAACCGGCTGTCCTGTGTACCTAAATTCCCCGTCATAGTCATCCTCTATGATAAAGGATTGATTTTCAGCCGCCCATTTGAGGAGCTGAATTCTTCTATTGATCGTCATGATTGTTCCCAGCGTAAATTGATGGGAAGGTGTGACATATACAAGATTTGGCTGCTGTTCTTTGATCTTCTGTATACAGATTCCTTCATCATCAACTGGTATTGGAACAATCTTCATGCGATTGGCTTCAAAAATCTTGCGTGCTCTTGGATAACCAGGGTCCTCATATCCTATAGAAATATTCGGCTCAAAAACTTGGCACAAGATTTGCAGAAGAATAGGGTTCCCGGCACCTATAATCACTTGTTCAGGGGCACAATGAACTCCCCGAGATTGATACAGGTACTCTGCAATGAGTGTTCTCAGCTCAAACTCCCCTAACACATGTCCCGGCCGATAAAGCTCGTGTCCATATCGGTCCAAACTATTGACCATGCTTTTTCTCCATGCGGAAAAAGGGAAGTAAGAAGAATCTACATTTCCATAGTGAAAATCAATCCATTGTTTGCTTTCTTCTGTTTCTTGTTGAATGGGTGCTGTGCTTGGCATTCTGCCATAGGCAAAATCAGAATTATGATAATCAGCAAACCACCCGCTTCTTGGCTTGCTCACAATATAGCCCTCAGCAGCGAGCTGTTCATAGGCACGTTCTACAGTCGTTTGACTGATGGAAAGCTGATTCGCCAGGAGCCTTTTTGAAGGAAGCTTCATTCCTTTTTGAATACGGCCCTGATGCATATTTTCTTTAAAATACCGATAAAGCTGTTGATAAAGCGGACGATCCAGATTTCTATTCAAAAAAGGCGTGATATCCATTTGCACATTGTTCTCCTAACTGGTATGCATTTTTTTATGAAAACTGGCCGTTTAAAAAAGGCCAATTCCAGTTTATAGTCATTGTAATCCTTAGCTACCGGCTTTGTTAAGAAAATACAGACAATGAACAAGAAACATATGTGGAGTGATTATAATGAACAAAACAACAAATGGCTGGATAAATGGTTTTATAGGCGTACTCATTTTCAGCGGCTCGCTGCCTGCGACCCGTATGGCTGTGTTAGACTTCGATCCGTTATTTCTCACCGTTTGCCGTGCTGCGATAGCTGGTGTACTGGCGGGAGGTCTCCTTCTCATCTTCCGGCAGCAGCATCCTGCCAAAAGAGACCTCATTTCATTGTTAGTGGTCGCGTTCGGCGTAGTGGTTGGTTTCCCGTTGCTGACAGCTTTAGCGCTTCAGCATGTCACATCCGCACACGCCATTGTCTTCATTGGACTCCTTCCACTCGCAACGGCGGTTTTCGGCGTACTGCGCGGGGGTGAACGCCCTCGGCCCGTCTTCTGGATTTTCTCAGCTGCCGGCAGCTTGCTGGTAGCAGGTTTCGCCCTGATTCAAGGGGGAGGTTCATCTCCGCTAGGCGATGTGTACATGCTGGCTTCCATCGTTGTATGCGGTCTTGGTTATGCAGAAGGGGCCAAGCTTTCACGGCATCTTGGGAATTGGCAGGTGATCTCATGGGCACTCGTCCTGTCGCTTCCTCTTATGCTGCCATTGTCGTTCTTTTTTACGCCGGATTCCTGGTCGGGCATCGGCGTTCCCGCGCTGCTCAGTCTTGCATATGTATCCTTATTCAGCATGCTGATCGGCTTCGTGTTCTGGTATCGAGGTCTTGCACAAGGGGGAATTGCGGCGGTTGGGCAGCTCCAGCTTCTCCAGCCTTTTTTTGGATTGCTGCTTGCCTCAGTGATTCTGCACGAGAAAGTGGGCTGGACACTCGTAGCAGTAAATATCGCCGTTATCATGTGCGTTGCTGCTGCTCGGCGATTTGCAAAGTAAAGGCAGACCTTTAAGCATAAACTTCAAAAATGCATGAAGGCATAAAAATACCAAGGGCCAGCAACCCTTGGTATTTTGTATGCGGTCGAGGCGGATAAGGCATATCGTATTTGTTTTGCATTTATATCCCACTCTACATTCAAAACCTGAAGAAAAAGGGGCAAAACTTCTTAAGAATTCTTAAGTTTTGGCGATGCTATTTAAGATCGCTTCCTCTTCTTAAACCGTTTTAACATCATATCTATTCCATGGTAATATTTAGATAGATAAAACTTATATATGAAGCTGACTTGAGTTAATGGAGAGGAATGAAAGAATGAAGAAACACAGAAAGATTTGTTATTGCAATACCGCCCTGCTGCTCATGATTTTACTTGCTGGATGTACGGGCAGTAAGGATGAAGAAGCACAGCAACCTTCAAATCAAGCTTCTGCTGTACAATCTGACGAAAAACACACTGAGACTGAAGACAGCACCAAAATACGCAAGGATGAATCAGAGCCAACAACAGGATCAGAAGAACCCGCAACCAAAGCTTCAAATGAGACCACTTCAGAAGAAGAGAAATTCAAAGAAGACAATGTATTGGCAGCATACTCTTCTGAGAAAATCGAATATGCCAGAGTTTGGCTTCAACTTGGACCCAATCAAGAGATAGATGAATTACATGTTCGGCATATTTCAGCTGGTGAGCCAATTAACCCTAATGATGATACAAGTGCCAGCTATCCAGAAGATGTGACCCAGTTAGCAGGTTCTCGTTTAGTGGATGGATCAGTCACTTATCATGGTAATGGGGATGGCACGATTCATGTATACAATGTGCCTTTACGCTGGGATTCCGCTGATAATCTCGAAAAAGGCGTCATGCGGGAAGTGACTGAGAGTATCATAAAAAACACAAAAAAAGTGTACGTTGATACAGGCGATGATGAAAAAATCAAGCGGCTCATTACTATCATGATGATTCATTAAACAGTTTACGTTTGTCTGCACCTGACTAATTCATAATGGGCAGATAAGAAAAAACAAGCATCTTACTATGCTTGTTTTTCTTCTATAGAAACTATCCTATTAAGCTGCGTTTGCCTATATAGGCACTGTTTATCGTCGTTCGAATAGATCATTCCTAATCCTTTAATCCCTTTCCATCGAGAATTTTTTGCACATATTTTTCAACTCTTGATTCTCGGGTTTTGGATTGTTTGGCTTGAGAAAAATAAAGAGTGTATGCTCTTTGCCGTCCCGGGGTCAATGCTTCAAAAGCAGTTTTCAATTCAGGGATTTCATCGAATTTATTTTGAAGTTCTTCAGGAATGTTCAATTCAATATTGTTGTTAACTTCCACCTTCAAACCCGCTTTTTCAACTTCAATGGCTTCTTGAATATAGGCTTTCAAAATGGTTTCCATATCATTTATTTCCTGAACACTGGTAAACCGAATCTGGCGCGCCGCCTGTACATTCTCCGTTTGTTGAATAAGAATTCCGTGGGCATCCTGTAATAAGGCACCTTTGTGAAACAGAAGCGCACAATATTCTTTAAACCCATGTATTAAAACGACATTTTTATTATTGTATGTGTAACAAGGATGCATCCACTTAAAATCTTCAGTCAGCTCACAGTCAAGAATGATGGTTCTCAACTTCTCAAATTCTTCCTTCCACTTTTTCGCTTTATTTAAAAAATCATCAACCTTCGGATTCGTTCTGCTATTTGTCATGAAGGAATTCCCCTCTTTCCAAGCATTTTTAATTAAGGCTAATTGGTTCCTCGTGTTTTTGACATCGCGGTGTTTATTTTATTCTTATATATATTCCTGCTCTATTATGTAATAGATTAAGCTGAAAGTGGAGATGATGCAACAACATAAAAAGAGAAGGCCCATATAGCCTTCTCACCTTGTTTTGTTCCCAATACATAAAGTCACTGCAACACTAGCTATACTGACTAAAGTGCCTGCAATAGAAACCATAATTGTCCAAAAACCATTGGGAATAAGAAATCCAATTGGAATGAGCCCCAGAAAAGCGAAAACGATAAAACATTGGTATACCCCTGATATGATTCTTACAACCCCGTTATCGAAAAAAGACATGGCTAATGGCGGGATAAATAAAAATACAACGATCCCAATTGAGATTAATAAGATAATAGGCTGATCAAATGAAATGACGTGATCTCCAGGGGAGTCTTTGGCAGCCACTAAAACAGCAACGATGGACATCATTAATGTAACAAAAACAAGAGAAATTCTTTTTAACAACGTTATGACTCCTTCACCTAAAGCGAGTATTCCGGCCTTTTTTTAACGCCGATTACCATTTTATGTTACCTAATGAAAGGTATGCATTCATATGTCACATCGATAAGTCATATTTAGCAAAATGTCTTATTTAACTAGATTTAAAGAAAAAACTCATATTTGGTTTGAATATTAAACGACTCACAAACCTTTATCTAACAATATAACAAATTAATGGAATCTAAACAATCCTACACCTTAGCAGCCCTAGACCATACCACCACCGGAATGAGTAATAAGGACAAAACCCCTCCAGTAAGTGATAATGCGAGGAAACTTGAACCTGCCACAATCATTCCAGATAATGCTCCGCCAGCAGCTCCTGACAAGGCAATCAGAACATCCACTGTCCCCTGCGTTTTAGCTCGTGTGGCAGTATGAGTTGAATCTACAATAAGGGCAGTCCCGCTTATCAAGCCAAAATTCCACCCTAATCCAAGTAAAGAAAGAGCAATGATAAGAAAAACCATAGAATCACCTGGAGCAAATGCTGCTATTACACCTGACAGAAGAAGCGTCGTTCCAGAAGCAATCGCCATCGCAGTACGTCCCAGCTTATCAACAAGGGCACCTGTAACCAGTGAAGGGAGATACATAGCACCTATATGAAAACCAATAACAAGACCGACAGCACCCAAGCTATGCCCATGATGACTCATATGAACCGGTGTCATTGTCATAATAGCTACCATTACAATTTGAGTAAGAATCATAACCGTTGCCCCAACGATGATGCCTTTTTTGTTTTCTGTATGCTCAGCAGCCGCCACATGTCCTTTATTACCAGGCTCTACATTTGCCGCTTCTATTGTTCTTGCTATAACTAATGGATCTGGACGAAGCATGATGAAAAGGACTGCACCTGCTAACATATATGCCGCTGCGGCTAAAATGAACGGACCAGCAAGTGAAGGAACACCAATAGAAAGAGCAAAATCCCCCATCACATTCACTAAACTTGGACCCGCGACTGCACCAAATGTAGTAAAAACCATTGTCATACTAACAGCTGTCGCTCGCTGCTTATGATTTGCTAAGTCTGTACCTGCATAACGGGCTTGTAAATTTGTGGCTGTTCCTGCACCATAAATAAGCAATGAAGCAAATAACAAGAAAATACTATTTAAAATTGCTGCCATCAACACTCCTATTGCTCCAAGTCCGCCAATCATAAAGCCAGCTGAAAGACCTGTGCGACGGCCGTAACGTTGAGAAAGCCTACCAACAATGAATGCGGATCCTGCTGACCCTAAAGTAAATAAAGCAGAAGGCAGACCCGCAAACGCATCGGTGCCTAGCATTTGCTGTGCAATAAGCGCACCGACAGTCACCCCTGCCGCCAGCCCTGCACCGCCAAAAATTTGTGAGATACTCACAACGAATAATGTACGCTTGTATAACGATTTTTGTTTTTCTGGGGAATTGATGTAGCTTTGTAACGAAGCTGTATGGACGTCTATTGCTTTTACGCTGTCCTTTGCCATATTCTGACCTTCCTTTCTAAAAGCCTAAATTTGTATAAACCTTCCTCTAGATGTGGATCATCATAACATGCACAAAAAAGCCATACAATGTCATAATTGTATGGCAAACAATATTAGGTAAGGCCGTCTAGCAAACGTTTTAAGATCATTAATCCTTGCTCAAGCTCTTCAAGTGTTTTCGGTGCACAGACAGAAACCCTTACAGCTCTTTCAGGACAACTATTTCCCACTACAAAACGTTCAGCTGCATACACTTGCACGCCATGTCGCGCAGCCAACTCTTCAAATTCGGCACCAGTCATTTTACCCGGTAACAACAACCAACGAAAAATGCCTGTTTCAATGCCTAAACATGTATATCCCGCAACATATCGGTTTACGAGTTGATTTCTGCGAATGGTTTGTTCACGATGACGCTCAATTAAGACTTCAAATTGATTTGATACAATCGTGCGAGCAGTAAGTTCAGCTAATAGCGGGGAAACGGTTATATTTAAATTATAAAGCGCCTTTGATATTAGCTCCTTATATTGCCTCGGCACTGCTACATAAGCCAAACGCAGGCCTGGCGCTAACGATTTTGATAAACTTGCAATATGAATAACCTGTTGCGGTGCGAATGAAGCGAGTGCCGGAAGCGGATGTTTGTTGAGAAGATGGTACGATGCATCTTCAATAACAAACAGATTGTATTTCTTTGCAATATCTGCAACCATTCTTCGATTCTCAACAGACATAAAGGAAGTCGTCGGATTATGATAATCCGGGATTAAATATAAACCTTTAATATTTTCGTTTTTACACGCATATTCAAGTGACTCCGGACTCATTTCATCGTTTTCTGATTTTATCGGTACAATTTGCACACTAAGCAATGATGCAACAGTTTTTAAGCCAGGGTACGTATGATGGTCAACACCGATGCGATCTCCAGGCTTACAAAGACTCGCCAATGTTGCAGCAATCGCATTCTGCCCCCCATTTGCAAATAAAATGTGATCAACAGTTGTTTCAAATCCGCCTCTTTGGATGAGCTTTACAGCTGCATCCTTTTGCCAAAGGCTTTCACCTGCCCGGCCGTAGCTAAACCATTTTTCATAATCCTCCTCCTGAACCATGTTTTTCAGCTGGTGTAACAAGGGCTCATATGAAGCGTGATCTGGAAGTATTGCTCCCATTTCAATTAAATGTGTCGGCTTTGTATCCTCAAGTAAATACGCATTCGATAACGCATCATACGATACAAATGTGCCGCTCCCTACAGTCGCACTCAGCAGCCCCTTTAACTCACACACTTTAAACGCTTTGGAAATCGTACTCACATTTAAATCTAAATAATCGGCCAATTCTCGCTGCGGAGGAAGTTTTGTTCCAGGTAATAATACTCCGTTTATAATATCCTGTTCCAATTGCCCTGCAATTGCTTTATAAATAGGCTTTTCAGCTTTATCAATCGATGGCTTCCAGCTCATCGGATAGTTTTCAAAAGAATTGATAGGCATGATTCGCACCCTTTTTCACTCAATTATATGAATGTGCTGCTTATAAGACAATTATAACTTTCTTTTATTGATGCCTTTTGTGAACAGCATGCTTCAATAAAACCTGTACAAATACAAGTGAATCACTTACTTTATTTCATATAAGCATCCTGCAAAACTGTGCACAGAATGTCGGATAGATAAATTTCACTCCTGTTATTCTTTGGTTAAAGGAGGCCAAATAAATGGATTTGCTTAAAAGTATGAACAGGGCATTACAGTATATTGAAGAAAACCTCACTCATGATATTGATTTTAAAGAAGCAGCAAAGCTTGCTTTCTGCTCTGAATATCATTTTAAAAGGATGTTTTCCTTCCTTGCAGGTATTTCATTATCGGAATATATTCGCCGCAGACGACTTACTCTTGCAGCTTTTGAACTGAAAGACAGCCATGCAAAAGTGATTGATATCGCAATCAAGTACGGTTATAACTCACCAGATTCTTTTACACGGGCATTCCAAAACTTACATGGCGTAAACCCATCAAAAGCCAGGCTTAATGGCCATTCTCTTAAAGCTTATCCAAAAATGACCTTCCAATTATCAATCAAAGGAGGAAGTGAAATGAACTATCGCATTGAAGAAAAAGAGGCATTTCGCATTGTTGGGATTACAAAAAGAGTTCCTATTATTTTCAAAGGGATTCATCCGGAAATTGCAGCTATGTGGGAAAGTTTAGATGAAGAAGCAATAAGTGAACTAAAATCGCTTTCTAATGTAGCACCATTAGGGCTCATTAGCGCATCCACAAATTTTTCTGAAGGTCGGACAGAGGAAAAAGGAGAACTTGATCACTATATTGGTGCAGCTACAACAAAGCAGTGTCCAAATCACCTCTCACAGCTAGAAGTTCCTGCCTCAACATGGGCGGTATTCGAAGCCATTGGATCATTTCCGGATACACTGCAAGAAGTGTGGGGACGCATTTATTCCGAATGGTTTCCATCGTCAAATTACGAACAAATAGAAGGCCCGGAAATACTGTGGAATGAGCATAAGGATGTAACATCACCATCATTTAAAAGTGAAATTTGGATACCAATTGCAAAAAAGTAATACTGTTTTCGATCAGGGAAGAGGCATTGAAGGTTCTTGAAGAAATCATACCAAGGGCGGCAATCCCCTTGGTATCCCTGATGCAGCCGAGAGGGCTCAAACTCCACCAGTGTTTTTCATTGCTGGACCGTTCAAGCCCTTATATATCCCGATTTGCATGATTCCTAATCTTTCATATCGACTTTTCACTCTGCATAGAAGGCTCTTTATTTAAAGCCAATATTAAAGTTATCCCAATAATACAGAAAGCACCGACCCATTGAAAAGAACCAAATGGCGCTTTTAACCAAACGACAGTTGTTACAACTGCTGATAGAGGCTCTAGACTGCCAAGCAGGCTTGTTTCTTTTGGAGAAAGGCTTTCCAAGCTTTTTATGAAGAACCAAAACGCAGTCATTGTTCCAAATAATATCACGAATAAGATATATGCATACGCTTCAACGGGTAAACGCTGAAAATCCAGCTGCCATGGCGGATGGATAAAGCTCAATGCAAAACCGCCGATCACCATCGCCCACCCCACTACAACAAGAGAATCAAATTTATGTAATAAACCAACGGCATATAAAGTATAAAAAGCTGCCGCAAATCCTGATAAAACTCCCCATACTACTGCAGCTGCCGGCACTGAAAGTTGGGACGTTGAACCATTTGTTAACAAAAAGAAGCAACCCGCTAAAGCAAGTACAACAGTAATGATATCTTGTTTGGCAAGAACAGTTTGTTTTCGCACAAGCGAGTAGATAATAACGATTACTGGGGATAAATATTGCAATAATGTAGCAACGGCAGCATTCCCGTGTTGAATGGATGCCATATATGTGTACTGCACAGCAAGCATTCCCAATAAGCCAAAAATTAGAAGCTGACCAACTGACGCTTTGTTTTTCCAAACCCCAATAACCTGAGACCGTTCCTTTCTGAACAATTGAAGCATCAAAAGTAGCATTCCAGCCGTAAGCAAGCGTGTCGTTACAAGCCAATTGACATCAATTTGATATTCTTGAAAAAGTTTTTTGGCTACTGTGCCTCCAATTCCCCAACATGTAGCCCCTGTTATAACATAGAACAATCCTATTGCTCTTTTGGAAGTATTCATACATGACTCCTCACTAATAAATATAATAATAGTGTTATGATAAATGCATACCTTTATAAAAAATACTCAAATATAATAAAAAAATATAAATATATTGAGGTGGGGATGTCCGAATGAAGAATTTTGTGATCGATCAAAATTTAAAAGAATTAACAGAGCACCGGACGGTAGAATTACCGGTTGCCTGTTACGAGACAAGGATCAATCAAAATATAAATGGCTATATTCCGCTTCATTGGCATGATGAAATTCAATTTGTTTTGATACTAAAAGGGATAGCTGTCTTTCAAATAAATGAAGAAAAAATAGTGGTTCAAGAAGGGGATGGATTATTTATCAATAGTGGCTGCCTGCACATGGCAGAAGAAAAGGATGGCTCGGATTGTACGTATATTTGCTTAAATGTATCACCCCATTTCGTTTTATCTCAAGAACTTTATTCAAGCTACGTTCAGCCCTATATGTTTTCAACCAATTTATCCTATTTATATTTGGACGGAAATCAACATTGGGCAAAAAATATTCTAGAAGCTGTAAAAAAAATAAATCAATTGATTCAACAAAAGACATCTCTTTATGAGATTGACATTACCATGCAATTAACGTTAATGTGGAAAAACCTGGTCGTTAATGGTTTTCAATTAGAGTACGATCAATCTGAAATGATAAAAAGCCATCGAATGAAACAAATGTTAAACTGGATTCATCTCCATTATGCTGAAAAAATCACATTAGAGGACATTGCAAAAGCTGGCCAACTGAGCCGTTCTGAATGCTGCCGTTATTTTAAACGAATGCTGAATCAAACGCCATTACGTTATGTAATGGATTATAGAATTCAAAAAAGCTTATTATTACTGCAGCACCCTGACTCCAATGTGACAGACGTGTCTTATCAAGTTGGATTTAACAGTACCAGTTATTTTATAAGTAAATTTCAACAAGCGATGAAAATGACACCATTAACATACAAAAAAATTCATATGAAGCATTAATTTATCAAGTTTAGAAATGGGGTTCCTGTTAATGGTACCCTTTAAAGTGTTTACGGTTTTAAAAACGGCATTGTATAATGAGAAACAACTTAAAAATCGAGGTGATATCAACATGTTTTTAGCTCCACTATTTGAAAATGATGTTCCAGTAGCACTGCTCCGCCCTTAATGGAGTAAAGTGACTACTTCTCTCCGTTAGGGCATGTAATGACCTAATTTTAAATACGGAGGGAACTAAAAAATGAAAAATACCTTGTTAGGTTCTATATATTTAGCTTTAGCCGCTAGTATCTGGGATGGCATGTATGTTGTGGTTAAGGTTGTTGTCGCAGTGATTCCGCCTTTTGAACTGGTTTGGATGAGGTACGTAATCGCCATCCTTGCACTTCTTATCATTGGTTTCATAAAGAGACAATCTTGGAAAATTCATAAACCCGACCTTTTGTTAATAATTGCTATTGGAATTGTTGGCAACACGATTTCAATTGTTACACAAGAATATGGAACGATGTTGTCTTCAGCACAAATGGGAGCAATTATTACGTCTTCCACACCAGCGTTTATGGTTATATTCGCTCGTCTATTACTCAAGGAACCATTGACTATCAAAAAAGGAATCTCAATTATTTTAGCGACCATAGGTGTATTATGTATTGTGGGAAACGGACATATTGATACATCTCATCAGCTTGGCGGTATTTCTCTGCTTGTTGCAGCACTTACATGGGCACTTATGTCAGTGCTGATCAAACGCGTTCCAAGCAGTTATTCACCTATACTTGTTACAACGTATTCAACTTTTGTTGCCATTGTGGCGCTAACTCCTTTTGTAAAACCTAGCACGATTTTCACATCCCAGCTGCTTGACCCTAAAATTCTAGGTGGTCTTCTGTATTTGGGAATTGTTTCAACAGCTTGTGCCTTTTTATTGTGGAATCGCGGGTTACAATTATTAAACGCTTCAAGTGGAGGCCTCTTTTTCTTTTTTCAGCCTCTGGTTGGAACATTACTTGGGTGGCTTCTGCTGGGAGAACAAATAGGCGGGACATTTTGGATAGGTTCGTTTTTAATTCTTAGCGGTGTTTTATTAGTGATTAAAGAGAAAGAAAAACAAGTGAATTCATAACCAAAAAAAGCAAACTATTTTATATAGTTTGCTTTTCAATTAACTTTGTTTCTTTCCACTTTACTTCTTTATGTTTCTGGTCTTCATTTATAATCTCTCCTTTCTTTATTTTTCTTTTCGCCTCAATACTCATTTGATGGTTGTCAAATTCCCTGTCAGCAAACCTTTTTCTGTCCGCAAGATAAGTGAACATGCATCATGAAGTAAGTGGCCGTTTGTGGGCAGTAGATCATTTAAAAATAAGCACAAAAAAATCCCAAGGTCTTCATCCCTTGATATCATTGGTTGGGCCGAGAGACTTGAACCATCACGGGTTATTCACCAACTAAGTCCTCAACATTTAAAACCATATCACTAGTTATGAAAGCTTGTTTTCATTGCACTCTCTATCCACGAATTATTGTTAGAAATTTATGATTAAATTTGTGCCCATATCGATTAGCAAACATGCCACTGGTAACCTGTCTGTTAAAGTAACCGCCTGTCTAATTTCATACCAACATTTTTTTATGAGCCAAGTCATGAATTCCTAAGGGAGATTGAATAACTCATTTTCAATGAAAAACTGATCTATGTTAATAAGTCGAGGTTTCAGGATATACACGGGTCACTTGACCTTTCCTTTATTGGGAATCCGACACGCTCCCTATTGTTTTGATGTTGTTTTTGCTTAATCTGTTTTTTTGAAAAAAGTTATTGACACCAAAAATTCGATCATGTTATTATTAAAAGTTTGATATTCCACCTCCATATATGGTAATCTTAAGAAGGTTACCATATATGGAGGTGGATGATATGTTTCAAATTGGCGATAACATTGTTTATCCAATGCACGGAGCAGGTATAATTGAAGCCATAGAAGAAAAAGAATTCTTAGAGGAAAAACAACAGTATTATGTCATAAGAATGTCAATCAGTAATATGACAGTTATGATTCCAACGCGTAAAATATTGAGTTCAAGTATACGACCAGTTACTGATATCCGTGCATTAAAACACATTATACACATTTTTCAGCATGGAGAATCAGATAGGTTACTGCCGTGGAAGCAAAGGTATATAGTAAACACGAACAAAATAAAAACGGGTGAAATACAAGAAGGCGCTGAAGTTGTACGTGATTTAATGCGCATGAAGAAAGAAAAAGCACTTAATTCAAGCGAAAAAAAAATGTTGGAAAACGCATATGAATTTTTGATTAGTGAACTGGAAGTAATTAAAGGAATCACTGAAAAACAAATAAAAAGTTTCTGCTAAGGTTAATTATGTATTGCATGAATATCCTGAATTTTCAATAATATTATGTTAAAAAAGTAAATCCATTTCAAAACGTTCAACTTCTTCAACTTACTTTTAGAGTATTAACCTCTTTTGTTATTCTACAATCTAATCCATTTTTATTATATTAAATTTCTTCTACGAACTTTTGAAGTTTTATCAAAAAACTTGATAAAATAGTCACTTGTTTTCATAATCCTGATTCACACTGGCACGGACAAGGAGCCGTAAGGATGAAAGAGAGGTAGGGCTTTCATTGTTTTAGGGGTATCTCTAAGTGATTATTTCTAGAAGAAAAAAGAATCAATTTCCACTCTATCTTTAAGAATTTCTTATCTCCACTGGTTTTTTGCTTCCTCGCTAAAATAGTATTGGTCCCGACTAACGGCTACTAAGCATTTGGACAGGAAAAAAAATATCTTTTTCTATCGAGGTTATCTGCAAATGGTTTTTTGTAGGACTTGAGATTATGAAGTCTTGTACTTACATTTACGGGCAGTTAGTGAAAAATGAAAATGCAGTTGTATTCGAAAAGAAAAGTAATTAATTTATATACATTCCGCATATTGTCAACCCAGTATGTTATACTGTAAACAAACCTTTGAAGTTTTAAATCTTTTTCTATTACCTTGTAGCATCTCCCTACTCGAACATTGAGTAGGGTTTTTTATTGGGTATGATATAGACATAAAAAAACAGGCTCTATATAAAGAGCCTGTTTGTATAAACGATTTAAGATTAAGCTTTTTGAACGTTAGCAGCTTGAGCTCCACGAGCACCTTGCTCAACGTCAAACGTTACTTTTTGACCTTCGTCTAAAGATTTGAATCCGTCACTTTGGATTGCAGAAAAGTGTACGAATACATCGTCTCCATTTTCGCGTTCGATAAAGCCAAAACCTTTTTCTGCATTAAACCATTTAACTGTACCTTGTTCCATTTTTGTTGCCTCCTAGTGTGTAACCACACAGTATATACTATCCTTGCCCAAAGTATCATCAAGACGAAAAGTCAATATTCATACTATCCTTTACACCGAACAAAAATAATTCTTCTTTATTATATCAGGAATCGGAAATAACTGCAAATTAATATTTCCGTTTTCCTCATAGCATTATTTGTTAAACATGTGGATACCCTCATTGCTTCATTATCATTGTCCAAAACCTCTTTCCTCAAACAATCAATGTTCACGGTCTAAATAAATCGATTCCCATAGGGGAGCATTGAGAGAGTTTGACCCGATAAAGTGCTGGGTATAATCTTCATACGCTTTTTGTATCCCGGCTGACTCTGCTAATAATAAACTGGAAATCAGTTTATTATTTCCAATAATTTCACAGATGGATGGGAAGAATACTTATCATATATGTGGTGTATGACGTTGGGCCTTCAAAGGCTATAAAACGTTTTCTACACTTAGAAGATCACCAGGGAAGGAGAAACTTTTAAAAATGAAAGAACAAAACCTAAGGACTTTGAGAAAACTGGTTACACCTTATGAAAAGTCCGATTTACACAAAAGTATTTGTCAAATCATTAACACATTGGTACCGTTTTTCCTGTTATGGTATTTGGCATATAAAAGCTTGTCGATTTCTTATTTCCTTACATTAACGATTTCTGTCGTTGCGGCGGGTTTTTTAGTGAGAACCTTCATCATCTTTCATGATTGCTGCCACTATTCCTTTTTTAAGAACAGAAAGGCGAATCGAATCCTTGGAACATTAACAGGAATTCTGACTCTGCATCCTTTTGATCATTGGGCACACGACCATTCTGTCCATCATGCGACAAGCAGCAACCTGGACAAACGCGGTACAGGCGATATTTGGGTACTGACCGTTGAGGAATATAAGGAAGCCTCAACGAAGACAAAAATAATGTACCGTTTGTACAGAAACCCATTTGTTATGTTTATTATTGGGCCGATTTACGTCTTCGGGATTACCAATCGTTTTAATCGTAAAGGGGCAAAACGCAAAGAGCGGATGAATACGTATGTAACGAATCTGGGGATCGTCGTTTTCGCAGCACTTTTATGCTGGGCTATTGGCTGGCAGAACTTCCTGCTGGTTCAGGTGCCGATTTTTATGATATCGGGCTCTCTAGGAATTTGGATGTTTTATATTCAGCATACGTTTGAGGATTCTTATTTTGAAGAAGATGAGCATTGGGAATATGTAAAAGCAGCAGTTGAAGGAAGCTCTTTCTATAAGCTTCCAAAAGTCATGCAGTGGCTAACAGGCAATATCGGTTTTCATCATGTTCATCACTTAAGCCCAAGAGTCCCCAATTATAAGCTTGAAAAAGTGCATAACAACACTGAACCATTGCAAAACGTCCCGACCATTACATTGGCAACTAGTCTTAAGTCGTTAAAGTTCCGCCTATGGGATGAAGAAGGAAAAAAATTTGTCGGTTTTAGCCACTTAAAAAAAGCCTCTAAAAGCCAAGTATCAGCGCGGCTAACAACGGATTAAAATAAACTCCCCCATAATCGATGATAAGGGACAGTGTATCTTGCAGAATAAAAGTGCAGACTCGCGCAACGATGTTGTGCAGAGGTCAGCACTTTTTCAGTTCCAAATACACTCATATAAGGAGACGATATGACATATACTTGGAGGCTGCTTTAAGGAGTAGACACTTATGACTACCCCTAAAAATTATTTTTGACTAACCATCAACTTACAGCCAAGAGCAATAAATACTGTTCCTGATACTTTATTGAGAATATTATTGAATTTTTTGTTGTCTTTAAGTGTTTTTGTGGCCATCGTTGAAAAATACGTTACTAAGATGTACCACACTAAGGCTATAACGGCGAAGGTGCTTCCTAAAATAAGAAATGACAATGACACAGTCGATCCTGATGTTGATGCAAACTGAGACAAAAACGATAAAGAGAACAGAATGTTTTTAGGGTTAGCGATATTTGTAATAACCCCCTGGATATAATGTTTTTTAAGCGTCTCATTAGCTTGTATCCTTTAAAGTTATTCCGTCACTTTTCTTAAGAAGTGCTTTCA
Source organism: Bacillus stercoris (assembly GCF_029772985.1). Taxonomy (NCBI): domain Bacteria; kingdom Bacillati; phylum Bacillota; class Bacilli; order Caryophanales; family Bacillaceae; genus Bacillus; species Bacillus stercoris. The sequence goes on from NZ_CP121861.1 coordinate 3,823,987, forward strand.
TTCCAATGTAGATCAAATATAGCCCACCTATTTTTATAGCAGTAAACAGAACAACCGACTTCGCTAAGATAATGGATAATCCAACAGTAGCTAGTATTGTGTGAACAAAAGCGCCGGAAGCAATTCCAGCAGATGCAGCAAAACCACTAGCTCTGCCGTTCGAGATGCTTCTGCTTAATACAAACACAGCGTCTATGCCAGGAGCAGCTATAAAAACAAATGATGACAATACAAACAAAAAAAAGATCATGAATTCCAAACATTAATTTCAACTCCTAAAATTCCACATTTCATCTAGTCAAATTTCAATAACTAAATGTCAATGAACCAACTTTTTTGCACAACTCCATGCTAAAAACTCACAACAGTTTTAAAAATCTTTTCCGCCAATCCTCTGCGAGTGCATCGATTTTTAATATTTCTTCAATTGATTTTTGATCCTCTTTTTGATGAAACAGAACTTGTGTGGCAGAAAGTACAGATATGTCACATGGGTCCTTTTCAACAAGCTCTATGTCTGAATTAGACTCAATTTTCCCTTCTTGTAGCACCCGAAAAAAATAGCCGGTTAGACATGTTTCGACCACTTTCTTCAGAAAATCTCTCTCTTCATTGTATTTCGATATAGTTGCACATGGCACTCTTCCTTGTGTTACTTGAATGATGGTACCACCTATTCTATACACATCACCTATACAAACCTGTTCTTCCAACATGCCGGTTGCAGTAATATTTTCTCCAAAAATAGGCGGAGTCATTTTTTTGTTAAACATTCGTTCCCAATTAGAATAATGCTCAAATGGATATAAACATACTGCTCGATCAATGCCGCCGTGAAATTTGTGGTTCGCAACGTCATCACCAACAAGCCGGTTTTTTTCAGCTCAATAGATGATACAGTCGACTTACCTATCGCGGACATTTCTTTTCGATGATTCCAATCATATTCCTTAGGTTTTCCAACAGCTAAATGAATGATTTGTCTATTCATGATACCCCTTCAATCGCCATGAGTTATTTTGTCCAGTATTCAATCAAGATCTCACTCGTTATTTGGCTTACATACAGTTTCTTTAAGCGCACTAATAAAAGCATGGGTTGCAGCACTCAAATATTTATCTTTTCTATACACAACTCCAATTTCACGAGAAAGATTAGATTTTAAAATTGGAATGATTCTTATATGAGGGTGATTAAGGTACTCTAAATAAGGTTTAGGAAGGATTGTTACTCCTACCCCTTTCATAACCATATTGATTAAAGACTGCATGGTTGTAATTTCAAAAATCGGCTTCGGAAGGAATCCTAAGTCTTTACAAGCTTCATCTATAAGATTCCTAATAAAATACTGTTGAGGGAGTAAAATTGAGGGTGTTGTCTTTAACACCTCTACATCTAACACATCCTGATTCTCTAACGGGTGACCTTCAGGCACTGCAAAAGCCATTTCTTCTGTGGATAAAGAAATTGATTCTAATTCATCGCCTTTCATAGGTAAGAATACAATTCCCAAATCCAACTTATTTTCTATGAGTTGTTTGTGAATGTCCCCAGTACGCAACCCAAAAACGGATACCTTCACACCAGGGTACTTTTGATGAAAACTCAGTAAAGTAGGCGTGATCAGGTAATCCTCGACTGTCAGCAAAGTGCCAACCAAAATTGTCCCTCTTTGAAGTCCATTTAATTCATCTATTGAGGTCTTAGCCTGTTCTACCTCATAAAAAATTTTGCGAGTATACTGTAAGAGAAGCTTTCCTGATTCAGTAAGTGCTGTTTTTTTACCAATACGATCAAATAACGGAGTGCCAATTTCATGTTCTAATAGCTTAATTTGTTGACTTAAAGAAGGCTGAGAAATTCCTACTTTTTCAGCTGCTCTTGTAAAATGAAGTTCTTGGCATACTGCATAGAAATATTCAAGTTGTTTTAATTCCATCTCGCGCCTCCTTTAGGAAATGAATAGTACTTTATAGTCTGTCTCTATTAGGTTGCCTTTAAACTCGATCCTTTGATGGGCACATATTCGTTTTTCGCTGCCCTTATTCCCGAGATCAAAACAATTACTGAAGTAAAAACTAACATATATAAAGGAGCCGTCCAACTATGTGTAACGTCATGTAACCAACCAAATAAAACAGGCCCGATAGCAGACAGAAGATAACCTAAAGATTGAGCCATACCTGAAAGTTCAGCTGCCTCGTTCGCATTTTGAGTACGCAGGCTAAAGAACATCATAGCTAAACTAAATGCACATCCAATTCCGATTCCAATTATGATCATCCATAAAGGCATAAGAAGTGTATCCCCATACATGATAGCAACAAACCCAAAAATTAACAGAGAAGCAGCTGCAGCTACTAATAACCGCTGGCTTTTTAAACGTCCAGCTAAAATAGAAACGAGAAATGTTACAGGAAGCATAGCAAGTTGCATTAAAGACAACGTCCAGCCAGCTTCATGAGTGTTTACCCCTTTTTCTTCAAGAATTTCAGGTATCCATGTAATCACTGTGTAGAAAATGAAAGATTGAAACCCCATAAATAACGTCACATTCCACGCTAGCCTAGAACGCCATAAGCTGATGGATTTCACTTCCTCTCCTGTTTTTTCAACCTGAACAGACTTTTGTTGATATTGCAGTTGTGGCAGCCAAATAAAAATAGCGAGCAGAGATAAAAGCCCCCAACATCCAAGAGCCCCTGACCATCCCAAACCTAAAGATGACGAAATCGGAATACTTATACCAGAGCCAACAGCTCCAAATAAATTCATAGATACTGCATAAAGTCCTGTCATCATACCTATTTGTTTCATAAAATGATATTTGATAAGACTGGGTAATAAAACATTGCCAATGGCAATTGATGATCCGATTAAAATCGTTCCTATAAATAATGTTTCTTTTCCAACAAACGAACGTATTCCAATCCCAATTGTTAATATCACTAAGGACATCAATAGGGTTAACTCCATACCAAAACGCCGAGCTAAATGAGAAGCAAAAGGGGATAAAAATGCAAAAGCAAGTAAAGGTATTGTGGTTATGACTCCTGCCAGTGCATTAGAAATCCCCAAGTCATCACGAATTGCAGCTATTAGCGGACCAACCGATGTTAGTGAAGCTCTGAGATTTGCGCCAATTAGGATGATACCTATGATAAGCCATCCTATCCTAGGCTTTAAATCCAATCGCGATTGTCCTCCGTAATTTGTTAATTGTGAATTACCCATGATCAATATTGCCCCTCCGTATCACGCAATGACACCATTAAGTTTCAGAATGTTTACTGTTTCAACAGCATTTGTGTTTATCTGTAATTACGGCAGTGAAATCGTCACTGGTTTGATTCTTACAATCAATTTATCGGAGAACGACATGGTCCTACTTTTATTCCCAACGAGTTATAGTGGTTCTTTATATTCATTATTGCTTGACCGCTTGTAACTTCAATAATGATATCGTTTAATTTCCTAAGATCAACTGGTTGATTCAACATTAATTGATGAAATAGTTGTTTAATCTCCTTTGGATATACATTCCCAACCATACTGGACAGCCCATTACAGCCATTAAGTATTTTTTCCGGAAGATTGACATCACCACCTGCAAACATCACAAAGCCATCCGGTAAGTTTGTACTTGAATGACGTTTGGCATCGCTCTCTTCTTTAAGTCCTACAAGATTTGAATGTTTTTGATTGATAAGCGTTTCAAATGATTCAGCACTTAGCTCAAATCCTGTTCTAAAAGGATTATTGTAAAGCACTACATGTTTAGTTGTGTGTTGCAGCAACTCATTCATATAGCTGATAGCCTGTTTTTGAGTTGGTTGAATATAAGGTGGGAACTGAATCAAAATGGCGTCAAAGACAGAGTCCTCAAGCTCCTTAATGAGTGTTATGGCATCTTTGGTCCTTGTTGCTGATACACCAAACATAAGCTCAACATTTTTGAATTGTTTTTGATTAAAATAATGAATAATCTGGATTCGTTCTTCAATGCTCATTGAATTTTGTTCACCAGTAGTAGCAGATACAAGAACAGAATCAATCCCATTTTCTTTTAAATAGTCCAGAATGTCATTAAAACCTTCTACAAATAAACTCTCGTCGTTATGAAATGGAGTTGGAATTGCAACATTAAAATTTTTCATACAATACCTCCGTGGTTTTTTCGGAATTAGCATTTAACAATTGTCTTATTCCTTGGTTTCTCACAAAGTCAATTTCCAATAAAAGTATAGGTCAGCCTAACTTATAATACAATTCAATTATTTATATAGAAATGATAGGTATGGCCTATCGTTTATAATCAAAAAAATAAAGTTAAACCGACTAAATTGTTAAAAACCGCATTGAATTCACAGGACATCATTTTATAGACAGAAAAAAAGAGGAGCAAACACATGGTTTACTCCTCTCATTACCTTTGGCTTCTTCGTATGGTGTTTTCTTTCATAAGTTAAGACGATCCCATTCAAAAACTGCAAAAGACACCGGCTTAAGACTAACATGATTTCCGACATCACATGCCGTCCTTTTAATAATCATTTATAAATATAATAAAGAAACTCCCTATTGTCTTGGAATTCCCTTATTAAAGCCCCTATTCAGGAAAATCATTTCCCGCAGATGAATCAACAAATGGATTTCCATATTTATCACAAAAATTATAAAAACCATAACGATTCATATACATCATTTTCTCTATGTTCTCAGGAGTATCAAAATCAATTATCTCTAAAATCAAACTAGTAAATTCAATAGGGGCGGTTCCATTTGCGGTAACCAAATTTTTATCTCTTACTGCTTGTTTCTCTACAAAACTGCTAATCGGTTTATATTGTTCATAATCCTTCCATAAGAAAACTAAATTACCTGTATGGCTATGATTATTCAGCAAACCATTCTTCGCCAAAAAATCCACTGCACCGCATATCGCTGCTATTGGAATGTCTTTTTGAAATGCAGTTTTTACGAAATGTAAAAGTTTTTTATTATCATTACTCCAAGAATCTCCGCCAATCATAACTAGTAAATGAAAATTCGCAGGTTCTAACCCAATTATGTAATCGACAGATGTTTTAAAACCACCTATAGAACTGACAATAGGGTCTAAAGAAACAGTATGAACCGACCAATCTTCTCTTTGATTTAATGCTGGTGCTAAGTAAGCACCTTCCCAATCTGCATACTTGTCTAATATAAGAAATAACGCCTTTTTCATAACTATGTACCGCCTTAGATTATAAGTTTTTTATGATCCAACCTTTTCGATTTCCGTACCTTCCAGTCTCCCACAATTTGAGGCGGGTGAGTGCGATAAAGAGGAGTGTTTATCACATCCCTTTAATCTTTACGTAACGTTTCATCTTACTTCAATACTCATACGATAATATTCATCAAAAAGCATTAAATCTCCTTGTTCATGAAAATAATCAGCGACTTCAATTGATTATATAACTGTAATCTCCAATTTGTTTCGTTTTTCAAGGAATAATAAAGAAGGATACTACATAATGTAATATCCTTCTTTCCCAACTTTATGACTTTTAATTTGCTTGCTGTGTTTGTTTTATTGGATCTTTGCTAAAGAGTCCAACAATATTCCACAAGACAATTGCAGAAGCTATTATTACACGAGTGGTACTGACTTCTTGGTTAGTTAATAATTTATAACCATATATTGATCCTAATGCTACTATACAAAAAACATTGAACCATTTACTCCAACGCAATTAAAAAACTCCTTTTTAATAATTACATCTCCATACAATCTATCTACATTTATAATAGTACCAGTATTTTATTGAAAATATATAAAATTTTTCAATATCTAATCTTAAATATTTCTTAACTCATTCTACAAATCATTACTTTCACACTTGTTTCGTTGGCAAAATAAAAAGAAGACTACACGTTGTAACACCCTTTTTATGCTTTGACTTCCATATAAACTTTTGAGCTTGACATTCAACCGCCCGGTTAATATCTTGTTTTTTAGAATGTGCAGCGATACATAGAAAAACTAAATTAGCAAGAAAAAACATGTTATATCCAAGATTCCTCACCAGGAATTTTACTTCTGTATAATAAAAAATCACTTTGTCCTTTATAAAGACAAAGTGATTTTAAAATTAACTATTAGGTAAATCTACTTTTGCAGGAGTACTAGTCCAAGGTTTGCCCATTTTCTTTTTATGAGCTTTATCTTCAAAAAATTGAACTGTAGCATACTGATACCAGCTATCAGTCATTGCCCCTTTTTCATATAAATCATATTTATAATACGCATCAGGGATTTGTTCCTTAGCCCAATAAGAGAATAAAATTGTGGCAGCCTTACTTCCCCACCCTAAGCCAGGGACAATACCGACTAATGACATTGTAACTGATAACGCATTTTTAGCTGCTTTTGTATGCCCAGATAAAGTCCCCACATAATGGTAGCCCTTTTTAGGTTTTGCAGCCTGTGTTGTGAATTCATTAGATTTGAAATTATTGTTTTCATAATTTGTTCTGTTAGCAACATTTTCATCATACTCAAAGTTTAAGCCTTTTTGTTCTATGCCATCGACTTTTACAGTGTGATCATTTCCGTTCATCTGAACTTTGTGAGATTCATTTCCACTCACATACTCAATTTCAACTAATTTCCCCTTCGATGAAATCTTTTCACTTTTCATTTTGTAATGTTGTGCTAGTTCTTCGTAAGAAGGGGTTGTCTTAGAGTCCTCCTTAGCAGAAGCGTAACCTGCAGGTAAAAGTGAGCCTAAAGTCAATGATGCAGCCATAACACAAGTAATAACTCTTTTCTTTCTCAATTAAAATCCTCCTTGTGTTACACCTTAAGAATCTGAATTACTAAATACTTGCTTAATTTTATAAGCAATTACAGCGAGGTATAAAATTGCAACAAACACTAAAACTCCAGTGCCATAATCAGTTTTTGCAACTAGAAAAAGACTTAACACACCGAAAATAATGTACATTACAATATCAAATATATTTTTCTTGTTGTTCATTTAAACTCCCCCGTTTAGCAATTGATTCCAGGTGCATATTTGATTGCAGCCCCAGTGTATTAAATACTTACAATTTTGTCCATTCCGAACTCTCTGGCAATATTACTTTAATCATATCGCAAAATAATTTTTTAAATTATTTTCAGCACACCTACTCTAACATGATTCTTTTTTGATTTACATAAAAAATCGAAAAATTGAGTCATTTTTCCTTGGAGAATGACTGTGTGTAAATCTTAAAAAGGACTATTCATTCATTTTGAGAATTAGAGATACATACGCCAATCATTTAATTTCCATTAAATTCCTTTTCGAATTTATTAATAATATAAAGAGGTAATGAAAATGTTCAAAAAGAAAACAGTTAGACCAAAATTAACTGAACTTAATGCCAAAGGAACACCTTTCAATAATAAAAGTGATAAATTTATATCTTCCGTTCAATTACATGCTCTCTAAACCTGTTCTATGTAGGATACCGTTTTTTGAATTATTTGGTTTGGGGATACAGGGGAGTATCAAATATAATAAGTGGTTTTAAATAACTGGTGAGTATTGGTTTGCATGCGATCTTCCATAGTCGTTTTTCTGCATAAAAAAATAACACCAAAGATGGTTAAACCCTTGGTATTATAGGGGTGCGGCCGAGCGAACTTGAACCTTTACGGGTTATTCACCCACTGGGCCCTCAACATAGTAAAAATATATCAAGTTACAAAAGCTTTTATTCAAAGCATCTGTTTATTTTATTTACACCTACTTTTATCATATTCATGAATTCTAGGCACAAATTGGGCACCTATTAGAGACCAAGGAACTCTACATTTCATCAAGAAATATGTACTCATTGCCCTGCTGTAATTAATTTTAAGCCCTCGCTCTATGCCCCCCCTGCATTCAGTATTCGATGTAACTTTGAAATAAAGTTTTATTAAAATCTATCACAAACCCTTATTTTCACAACACATCATTTGTTTCAGCCTCCCTCGCGAATACCGGATCAATGCTCAGCTTTTAGATATTCAACCAATTTCTCCGCACTGTTCTTAACATCTTCTTTTGAAAGGTAAAGTGTCCCATATTGTGTAAATGCAGGAAGAAAACGCATTCCTATATAGTTAGCAGTGACTTGAAACGGTCTGATAAGCTCGGTGATCGTGATATTATATTCTCCGCCTGCTTGATAATCAGATTCCTGTGCGCCTAAGGAGATAGCTAAGAGTAGTTCTTTTCCATGCAATTTAGTTCCCCCAGTTCCATAAGCCCAGCCATGTGTTAACACATCATCTTCCCATTGTTTGAGTAACGCGGGACTGCTGTACCAATACATTGGGAACTGGAACACGATACGCTCATGATCTACCAGGAGCTGCTGCTCTTTTTCCACATCAATGATAAAATTAGGATATTCACCGTATAGGTCATGAACCGTAATGTCTTTCTCTTGCTTTAAACGATTCATCCAGGTTTTGTTGACAACAGACGTTTCCAAATTAGGGTGTACAACGATAACTAATGTTTTCATTTGACTGATTATCCTTTCTTCGCCGATTAGTTATTATTGCCGACAATGAATTGATTCTCATTTTAAAATAGCAACTTTATTTACAGCTATTTTATCCCTTTTTATGAATTCAGGGCAACTAATTGGTCACCAAAATCAATGATGACTTAAGACATTGTTTTGTAGAAATCCGATATAACAGAATAATCCTCTGAATAATCCCAGTAATATTCCCCATCTTTTTGGCTTTTTATCTGAACGAGAAGGGAATCCATAATCAAACCCTTTTTCGATTGTATGCATATCGCTTCTATGTCCGAGTAATTAAAAAACGCTTCGAAAAATACCTTGTTTTCAGGGTTGCTTGTTGATTATATATGGTTTAATACTTTGATTTTTTTTCAGAATTATCATTTTTATCCTTTGAAAATCCGGTCACCTAGATCAATAATAAACAAGCTGTAGCCCATGTAATATGTGTTTTCATATTTTCACTCCTAGTACATGAATTTATTTAAAAATATAATGAACCTATTTCAAATTAAGATTAACTGAGAGCTTTATCTTTTTTCTTTCATAATGAAAAAAAGAACCTTTTTCGGCTCTTTTATTAGATATTATCCATTCTATTTCTCACTTTCTTACTAAGCTTAAAGCCGAACTATTTATATACTCTTCGTTTTTCACCATTATTGGATATGCCTCTATGATTGGCAAGGTACGAATCAAGATATAGACACCTACAGCTATCAAAACTACACAAACTGGATAGTAGGCAATTAAACCTGAGGCTATATGTTTTCTTTCAAGAAGAAACAAACTTTACTGCACTTTATTAAGAAACACTCTTGAATTCTCCGTATGAAAAAAAGCTAATTCACTTCATTATGAATTAGCTTTTTTTGTACAATCAGGTCAGCAACATCAGCCATAAACACATCTAACATTTTTTTAGATGGCTTACTTTAGTTAAGTGGGCAGTAGATTATTTAAAAATAAACACAAAAAAATACCAAGGTCGTCAAAACCCTTGGTATCATTGAAATGCGGCCGAGAGGACTTGAACCTCCACGGGTTATTCACCCACTAGGCCCTCAACCTAGCGCGTCTGCCATTCCGCCACGACCGCGTGATGATAAAATTGTGTTTGTGCTGGTTTAGGCTCTTAACCTAGTAAAACCAATTTGCGTGCACTTTGTAAATAAAGTGCGGGTGAAGGGACTCGAACCCCCACGTCGTAAGACACTAGATCCTAAGTCTAGCGCGTCTGCCAATTCCGCCACACCCGCAAAAAGATAAGTGGTGAGCCATGAAGGACTCGAACCTTCGACCCTCTGATTAAAAGTCAGATGCTCTACCAACTGAGCTAATGGCTCTTACTATTCGATTTCAAAAAAATAAAAATGGCTGGGCTAGCTGGATTCGAACCAACGCATGACGGAGTCAAAGTCCGTTGCCTTACCGCTTGGCTATAGCCCAACGAAATGGAATGACCCGTACGGGATTCGAACCCGTGTTACCGCCGTGAAAGGGCGGTGTCTTAACCGCTTGACCAACGGGCCGATGGTTGAGAACTTATATCGAAATCTTATGGCGGAGAAGGAGGGATTTGAACCCTCGCGCCGCTTACGCGACCTACACCCTTAGCAGGGGCGCCTCTTCAGCCACTTGAGTACTTCTCCAATATGGCTCCACAGGCAGGATTCGAACCTGCGACCGATCGGTTAACAGCCGATAGCTCTACCACTGAGCTACTGTGGAATAATGAGACAAGACTTATTATACCAGTCTTGATTTTCAGTGTCAAGAGGTAAATGTTTTTATTTATCTCTCGTGACGACTTTTATAATGTAACATAGGCTTGCCATATTCGTCAACCTTTTTCACGAAAAAATTCTTTTTATTTTCCCGCGGCATTTTCCGCATCTGTATCTGTCAGGGTTCATAGCCCGCTTCTTTATATACTGTTGGCCGCAGGCCGTACAGATATACATATAAGTTTTTTTGTTTTCCGCTTTTTTCTTAAGGGGTGTACAGAACCTCGGCGCGTTGACTTGCTGCAAAAGCATTCTAAAATCTCTGTCTCTGTGCTTGTACCCTTTTCCTTCAAGGTGAAGATGATAATGGCAGAGCTCATGCTTGATGATGCCGATCAGTTCCTCCCTGCCGTGTTCAATCAAATATTTTCTGTTCAATTCAATGTTATGGGAGGTTAACAGGTACCTGCCGCCAGTGGTTTTAAGCCTGTCATTAAAAAGCGCCTGATGGCGGAACGGCTTTTTAAAGTACGTTTCAGAAATATCCTCTGCCAGCTTTTGAAGCTCTATATTATCCATAGTGCACCTCACTTAAAAAACATTGAACGGGACAATTCACCGTTCGCATACAATATGGTAATCACTGTCCCTCTTATGATAAAAGCTGAGGAGGAATGAGCCTATGCCAAATTGGCTTAAAAAACAGATGCAAAAAGCGTTCCTTGAAAAAGATAATTACCAAATTAAACTGCTGAATCAATGCTGGTATTTCTATAGGAAAAAACACTGCTCGTAAGCAGTGCTTTTATTTTACCATAGACAGCGATACTCTGCCTTTTTGTACATCTACGCCGTCAACCCAAACTGTCACGATATCGCCGACAGAGACAACATCAAGAGGATGCTTGACGAATTGATTGCTGAGTTTTGAGATATGCACAAGCCCATCTTGTTTGACTCCGATATCAACAAACGCTCCAAAGTCCACTACATTGCGCACGGTACCCTGCAGTTCCATTCCCTCTTTCAAATCTTCCAGCTGAAGGACGTCTGTTTTCAGCAAAGGCTTTGGCACCTCGTCGCGCGGATCGCGTTCTGGCCTTGTCAGCTGTTCACAAATATCTTTCAGAGTGATTTCGCCGATTCCCAGCTCTTTTGCCGTTTCAGAAAGTGCCAGCTGATTGATTTTGTCCTTCAATTCCGCCGTGCCAATCTGTTCTGTTGAAAGCCCGAGTTTTTTCAATAGCGCTTTTGTTTCTTTATAGCTTTCCGGATGGATGCCTGTTCTATCCAAAGGCTCTGTCCCTTCCTGCACTCTTAAGAAACCGATACATTGCTCGTAAGTTTTCGCACCGAGCCTTGGGATGTCCTTCAGTTCTTTTCGATTTGAAAACTTTCCGATTTCCTCACGTTTTTTGACAACGTTGCCTGCGACAGACTTCGATAATCCCGCTACATACTGAAGCAGCGCGGCAGATGCTGTGTTGACGTTTACTCCAACCTGGTTTACGACCGTTTCGACGACAAACCGCAGAGATTCATTTAAGCGCTTTTGGCTGACGTCATGCTGATACTGTCCGACACCCACAGACTTCGGATCGATCTTAACGAGCTCCGCGAGCGGGTCTTGAAGTCTTCGCGCAATAGATACGGCACTGCGCTCTTCAACCTTTAGGTCAGGGAATTCTTCTCGGGCAAGCTCAGAAGCCGAATAGACACTCGCTCCCGCTTCATTGACAATTACATAATAAATTTTGCGCGGCATATCCTTTAGTACATTGACAATGAATTGTTCTGTTTCTCTGGATGCTGTGCCGTTTCCGATCGCCACCATCTCGACTTGATATTGCTCAAGAGTCTTTTTCACTTTTTCATGAGCTTCTTTTGTTTTGTTGACTGGCGCATGCGGATAGATTACATCAATTTTCAAGACTTTTCCGGTCTCATCTGACACAGCGAGCTTACAGCCGGTTCGAAAGGCTGGGTCAACACCGAGCACAGTTTTGCCTTTCATTGGCGGCTGAAGCAGAAGCTTTCTCAAGTTTTCTGAGAAAATATGAATCGCCTGTTCATCGGCTTTTTCTGAGAGCTCTTTCCTGATTTCACGCTCGATTGCCGGCTGGATCAGTCTTTTATAGCTGTCCTCAATTGTCTCCTGCAAAATCTCTTTTACGGTCGTTGAGCGGTTTTTGATGATTTGTTTTTCTAAATACGCTTTAATGTGATCCGCAGGCGGTTCGATCGATACCTTTAAAATGTCTTCTTTTTCGCCGCGGTTCATTGCCAGCACCCTGTGCGGAACGACCTTTGCGATTGGCTCTTCATATTCATAATACATTTCATACACATTTTTTTCATCCGTGTCTGCCGACTTTCCGGCAACAGACTTAATGGTTCCTTTTTTGAAGGTTTCCTGGCGAATCCACTTTCTGAAAGACGGCTCGTCTGAGATTTGTTCCGCAATAATGTGCTTGGCGCCTTCAATCGCTTCTTCTCGTGTGAACACTTCTTTTTCTTCGCTGATGTACTGGTCTGCTGTTTTTGCCAGACGATCATCTTGGGGGAGTGTCAGGATATAGTCGGCAAGCGGCTCCAGGCCTTTGCTTTTAGCGACTGTCGCCTTTGTTTTGCGTTTTTGTTTATAAGGGCGGTAAAGGTCTTCCACTTCCTGAAGCTTCACCGATTGCTCGATTTTACGTTTTAGATCATCTGTCAGTTTATCCTGCTCTGCAATCAGCCTGATGACTTCTTCTTTTCGCTGATTCAGGTTTTGTATGTATTGCCAGCGTTCAGAAATCGTTTGAATCTGAACCTCATCCATTGAACCCGTCTGCTCTTTTCGATACCGGGCAATAAACGGGACTGTGTTGCCGTCCTCAAGCAGACGGATAACACTTTCAACATGTTTTTGTGATAAACCTATTTCTTTCGCAATTTGCTGTTTTAAAAGGGCTGACGTTTCCATGTAACCAAAGCCTCCAATTTTGTCGTTCTTTCTCTAGTGTATCAAAAACCGAAAAAAACACATAAAAAAAGACAGCTGGCGCTGCCCGTATCTTTACTCATGTTTCAATAGTTCCTGTAAGCCGCTCAGAAAATTCTCTTTTTTCATCGCAGCTGCAAAAAAGGATTGATCAATCTTCTCAACAATTGGCAAAGCCGCTGTTACTTTTTCTCCTCCTGTTTCTGTAAGAGACAGGAGGACCTCTCTTTTATCCTGGGGATTTTTGCTTCTTTCGATAAATCCTTTTTTCTCAAGCGTCCGCACAACCTCTGAAACCATCATGATATTGGTCTGGCTGAAGCTTGCAAGTTTTTTTTGCGTGACGGTTTCTCCGTGAGCAATCATATACTTGCACGAGGTCAGCAGAACAAATTGAACGTGTGTCAGGTCAAACTCAGCCAATGCTTTTCCCACTTTCCGCTGCCAGCTTTGCGTGGCCTGCCATAATAAAAAGCCCGGGCTTGTGTTCGGACCGCTAAATTTAGAGTGCCATTCCACTTATGTTAACTCCCATCGCTTGTGCTATTGTCAAAAAATCATTTTTGCTGATTTCAAAATGTCCTCTGCGAAATAAAAAGCCAAGATGCTTGGTTTCCTGAACAAATTCAAGCTTTGATTTAATGTCGTAAAAACCGATTTTATGGCATGGATAATAGTCTATATCTAATCGGTATGGAATAAAATTCGGAGCCATTTGATACGGATAGATATTTCCGCTTTTCACTTTGCCGATCGCAGTAAAGCTTCGCAGCAGTTTGCCATCTGGATATGCGTCTCTTGGAGAATAATAAATCAGCCAATCTCCCTCTTTCATTTTGGCGAGCGGGGCTTTTTTTCCATGGCACAGCTGTGCAAAACCACCGGCAGCACCTTTTAATACATGCTGCTCTGACACAACGCCGATCCAATAATTAGTGTTCATTTTATCACTCCTCCGCATAGGTGAACAAGCCTGCTGACAGCCGCCGGGATGTCTTTAGACAGTTCAGTACCAATGATTTCTCCACATTTTTTTGCTTCAGCACCTTCTAATACAATTCCATGTGTGATACGCAAACCTTCTTTTTGCTTTTGAAGCACGTAAGAAAATTCCATTTTTACATTGTTATGCGGCATGTTGGCCATGACAGAAAATGACCGATGTTTCTCCACATGCTCAAGCCAAAAAGAAACTGTATGTCCTTGCAGAAGCAATGTTCCTTCCGTTCCCTTTTGAAATGGTCCCTTCAAAGAAGCTGATGAAATACCCGCATCCCATTGATCCCATGTTTCTGTTTGCTGATAACGGCTCCAGATTTTGTCTATATCCGCATCAGCTATCGCAATGTATTCATCATTCCACATCCCATAAGCCCCCCAAATTGATAAGTTCACTTATTAATTATAATAAGCGTACTTACTAATAGTCAACCGCAAAAAAAGAAGCCGGATGTCCAGCTTCTTTTTTCTGGTTTCCTAGGACAGATGTCCAAGAATATAGGTCAGATCATCTTTTCTCGATGTCGTATACATTTTCAGCGAATTCGATATGTCTTCTACCGATTGGCCCTTTTTCAAATGGGAGCGGATATCGGGTACGTTGAGTCCATCTGTATGTATAATGAACTTTGAACCCTTTTCATAAGTGGCGGTGTGCGTTTTGTATTTTTGCGGCTTGCCTGATAAATAGCCCGAAATCGGCAGAGGATAAAAGCTTTCACCAGACGGGGAATGCAGAATAAACCGTACATTGCCGACAGAGCAGTACGTAAACTGCCTTTGTTCAAAATTGATTTTCAGGATAGATGCTGTGGCGCCTCTTTTGTTTTTCATCGCCTGATTACAGCGTTCGATAATGCTTTGTACGTCTTCATTCGCATAGTTTTCCACTAAGTCTTTGATGGCTGCAGAGGATTCGTTTGCAAGCGATCCGCTTCCAAGTCCGTCAGCAACCGCGCAAATTAATTCCTTGTCATCAGCTTTCATAAAAAAGCTGTCTCCGCAAATCGATTTTCCTTCTTTATTCAGTTGATATACTAGAGTTTGAATATGCTCGTTTTCTTCAACCTGGATCATTACATTAACTCCATCGAGGGATCTTCAATCAAGGCCTCTCTGAGCTTCTTCACAGCTTTGCGCTGCAGACGCGAGACGTGCATTTGAGATATACCGAGAATGTCCCCAGTTTCTTTTTGGCTTTTGTTTTGAATATACGTAAGGTCTATGATTTGTTTTTCACGGTCTGAAAGGACATGAAGCACGCTTTGCAGCATCATTTGCTGGTTGACTCGCTCATATCCATCCTCCTGTGATCCGACGATATCAAGGATCGTGACGGTGCTTCCGTCCGAATCCGCTTCAATGCTGTGGTCAACGGATAAGGCTTGATAGCTTTTGCCCATTTCCATCGTTTCAAGAACCTCTTCTTCAGAAACATCGAGGAATTCGGCAATCTCTTCAACTTTCGGCGATCTTTGTGTTTCAGTCGTCAGCTGATCAACCGCCATTTTGATTCTTGGCCCCAGTTCTTTAATCCGTCTCGGCACGTGAACGCTCCATGTTTTATCTCTGAGGAAACGTTTTATTTCACCGATGATTGTCGGAATTGCAAAAGCTTCAAACGATTTCCCGACAACAGGATCGTATCGCTTAATCGCGCCGAGCAGCCCGATCATGCCGACCTGGCGGAGATCCTCGTGGAAGCTTTTGCCTTTTGAATATTTTTTCGCAAGCATGTCAACCAGATTTGTATACACCCGCACAAGCGTTTCCTGCGCCTGTTCATCTTGCTTTGTTTGGTAATCGCTTATGAGCCGATCGACTTCATCTTTAGTTAGTTTCGTAGTTTTTGATGGTTGTGTCATGATCAACTCGCTCCCCATTTAAATACTTTGTCATCGCTACAGTGACGCCGGAGTGATTTTGCACTCTAACTTCATCCATGAGCGTTTCCATTAAATATAGACCGAGCCCTCCTTCTGATAATTGATCAACTGTGTGCGAAGGTGTGTACGGCCCTAGATCCTGCTGCTTTTGATCAAAGTCAAAGCTGTCTCCTTCATCCGCCACAATAACCTCTAAACGGTCTTCAAACACACCGAATCGTATTGACACTTCCCCATTTTTATCTTCTTTGTAAGCATGCTGAACCGCATTTGTGCATGCTTCACTGACTGCGATTTTCAAATCTTCAATTTCATCATACGTATAGCCCATTCTGCTTGCGACGCCTGACAGTGTCAGTCTTATAATTCCCACATACTCAGGTTGGGCCGGCACTTTCATTTCGATGTAATCAGCTTTATTCTTCATTGCACTCCACCTTCTGACTTTGCAGAAATATCAATGATGTCCTTCAGGCCTGTAATGTCAAACAGGCGGATCAGGCGGTCAGAAAGATTTTCAAGTTTTAACGAACCGCCTTGTTTTTTCACTGTTTTAAAGATCCCTACAAAAACGCCCAATCCGGTACTATCCATGTAGCTGACATCTTTCAGGCAAATTCTTAAGTCTGCGCCTTGTTCTGCCAGGGGCACAAGCTTCTCTCTAAGCACCGGCGCTGAGTATACATCAATTTCTCCTGCAATGTTTACGTGTATATCATTCTCGTTTTGCTTCACATCAACATTTATATTCATTCGTATCACCTCAAATTTTCCTTCAAGTCACTAGTTGCTTTATACCCTCGTCTGGAAGACGTTAAACCTTTCTCCGCAAAACAATTAACGTAAAATCATCATGAAGCTGAAAGTCCTGTAATTTGAGGAGGCTGTCATAAATGTTTTTGACCATTTCCTGCGCGGAGGAACACATATGTTCCTCAATGAGCTTCTGCAAATCAGGACGCTCCAAGAAACCGTTTTCTGTTCTGCATTCTGTGACGCCGTCAGAAAATAAAACGATCATATCACCCTTTTCCAGATGCTGATCGAATTGTCTGTAGTCATAATCCTGCGAGATGCCGAGAACGAGTCCTTTAGCCTCTAAATCATAAAACGCGTTGTCTTTTTGAGAATAATAGAATCCCGGTTCATGTCCCGCCGAAGCATATGTAAATCGATGCTTGTCCATATTGTAATTGGCATAAAACATCGTAATAAACATACTAGCGTCAACGTTTTGTTCAACAACACGATTTAAATTTTTCAGCACCTGAGAAGGGTGTATGCCCGTTTCCGGCAAAGAGTCCATTGCGTATTTAATCATGGACATACAGAGAGCAGCTGGAATGCCTTTTCCGATCACGTCCGCGATTGCGATATTAATGGATTCCTTGTCTTTGACGAAGTGGTAGTAATCACCGCTCATCTGTTTGGCAGGAACACTGATGGCGCCGATATCCAGCGCGTCCTCCTGCGGAATTTTTGTTCCGAGCAGCGTCTGCTGGACATTAGCTGCGATTTCAATTTCTGATTTGATTTCCTGCTGTATCCCTCTAAGGGTTTGATGCTCCTGATAAGCCATTCCATAACCAATCATGACTTCTATTAAAAAATCCAGCGAATGAAACACATCTTCCGGGAGACTTGGATACAGCTCCTTCAGCACTTTTCTATGAATACTGATGATTTCTTCCGGAGGAATTTGGTGCTCGATTGTTTTTCGGCTGAATTTTTGGGCTTGATATAAAGATGTTTCTGTTAATTCGGCTATATATCGGTTAAGCAGCTGATGATACCGCTGCTCAATAACCTCCCTAAAATCCACGTTCTTACCTCCTACCGAAGCCATTTGATGGCTTGTATCTCTGTTCCTTCCCCCGATACGGAATTTAAGCTGAATTCATCCATCAGCCTTTTGACTCCGGGAAGTCCCGCACCAAGTCCTCCAGACGTTGAAAATCCGTCTTCCATGACTTTTCGGATATCAGGAATTCCCGGCCCTTGGTCTTCCGCTATGATTTTCAGGCCCTTTTTTCCTCTGTCTGCGACCTGTTCAATTCCAATCTGCCCTTTGCCGGCATATAAATAAATATTCCTGGCTAATTCTGAAATAGCCGTTGTAATTCTAGCCTGGTCTACAGTGCCGAAACCCAGTTCTTTCGCAACGTTTCGTCCCAGCTGTCTGGCGGCTACAATATCCCATTCTGTCATGATTTTTACACAGGATTGGTCGTTCATTCGCTATTCCCCCAATTCCCGCTTCAATGTCTCAAGCCCTTGCTCTAAGTC
Source organism: Bacillus stercoris (assembly GCF_029772985.1). Classification (NCBI taxonomy): domain Bacteria; kingdom Bacillati; phylum Bacillota; class Bacilli; order Caryophanales; family Bacillaceae; genus Bacillus; species Bacillus stercoris. Next base: position 3,842,430 of record NZ_CP121861.1, read on the forward strand.
GAGCGCTGTTTCGATTTCCTCAAGCGCGATTCCAAGTTCGATCAGCGTCACTGCCACAGCGGGCTGAATGCCGGTCAAGACAACTTTTGCCCCCATTAACTTGGACATTGTTATGACGTCGCCCAGCACTTTTGCGATAAATGAATCAATCATATCCACAGATGTCAGGTCAATGACAACGCCGTTAGCACCTGTTTCATATATTTTATTTAATAAGTCTTCTTGAAAGGTTAATGCAGTTTGGTCATCAAGTTCCCATTGAATGGACACTAATAAGCAATTATACAGTTTCAAGATCGGGATTTTTGGATGTCTCACAATGTTATTCCCCCAATGAAACGATTTTTCGATCCGTCATTTCCAACGCTGTTTGAATTCCTTTTTGCAGGGTATTCTTAGTTATAACTTGGGATAAATCAATCCCCAGGTTAACGATGGTTTGAGCAATTTCCGGGCGGATTCCGGCCAGCAGGCATTTTGCTCCGACAAGCCTTACCGCTTCTGATGCCTGAATAATATGATGGGCAACCATCGTATCGACGACAGGGACACCGGTAATGTCAATCAGCACGACTTGGGAACGGTGTTTGACAACGCCATTAAGAAGGTTTTCCATAATTCGTTTCGCGCGTTCTGTATCAATTGTTCCAACTAGCGGCATCACGGTGATATTTTCAAACACCGGAATAAGCGGTGCAGATAGCTCCTGCAACGCGATCTTTTGCAGGGATACTGTTTTTTCCCATGAGATTGAGTATTGATTAAAAATTTCTGTGTTAATCGGGCTGAAAAATCGGTCAATCTGCCAGATTAACTCCGTGCTCTCTTGATCTGGCAATCTCTTATCATTCATTTTCGTGTAGAGACGTTTCCAGAATTCAGCAAGCGCAGTAGCCAAAAACTTCAAAGAAATTCCGATTTGGACCGCTCGAAGCGCCAGTTCACTGATTTGGCTTTCAGCAGCGTTTTCGTCCTTAACAGACAGCAGCACAATGTCGATATACTCTTTAGATATATTTTCATACACTTGGTCAGTCAGCTGATAGGATTCTTGCTCGCTTAATTCTTTTAGTGTGTCAGTCCACAGTTGGAGCAGTTCATTTTGATTTTCGGCAATGAACTGGTATACAGTCTGGTTCGACATCAAATTCGCTTACCTCCCAATAAAAAACAACATATTTTTTCGTTATTTCATTATTATATCGTTTATGTTTTTTGAAAACAAAAAAAGTTGCTCTTTGTGAGCAACCTGCAAATATGTCTAAAAATCAATGAGTGCCAAACTGATTTGCAAGGCTTCATCAACCTTATCCATCATTTCATCATCCAGATGAGTAATCTTATCCGTTAACCTTTGCTTGTCAATCGTCCGAATTTGCTCCAGCAAAATAACGGAATCTCTTTCAAAACCGTAGCGTTTTGCATCGATTTCGACGTGGGTTGGTAATTTCGCTTTCTGTATTTGTGCTGTTATGGCTGCAACAATAGCAGTTGGGCTGAAGCGATTTCCGATGTCATTTTGGATCACTAAAACCGGGCGCACCCCGCCTTGCTCTGAGCCAACAACAGGAGATAAATCAGCAAAATAAACATCGCCGCGTTTCACAATCAAATGATTATCCTCCGCTGACTAAGCGCTCAACTGTCGTTTCAGCCTCGCACTCCGCAAAGTGAGCCTCAGAAGAAATATTCAGGTTGATTTTCGCCATTTCCATATAGCCGCGTCTCATCAAATCACGGTTGTGACGAGTTGTTCGTTCGCTGACATACGCTCTCACTGCTTGTGATATCAGTTCGTTTCTGCTTCGTTTCTCCCGCATCGCTACACCATCCAATTCAGCTACTAGGTTTTCGGGCAAGCTGATTTTCATTTCGGTTCTTGCGCTGGATTCAGACAAAAAACATACACCTCCACCAAACTTACGGATACGACTCTTTTATCCATCCAGTGATAATGATACCATTATTCACTCTTCAAGCAAAGCTGTTTTATAAATTCGCCATATAAGTAAGCTAATTGCTTATATTGACCTGCAACAAAGGATTTCTTACTTCCATTATACTCCCATTTTCCAAAAACATACGGGGAACGCGGGAACTTATTGTACAGGCCACTTCATAGTTAATGGTTTCGAGCCTTCCTGCAATCTCATCCATGGAAATATATTCATCTCCCTGCCGGCCTATTAATGTGACTTTTGTGCCCGGCGGATATTCCTGATCCAGCTCCACCATAAATTGGTCCATGCAAATTCGGCCGGCAATTTTTAGGCGTTTTCCCTTCACAAGGATGTCGGTCCCCTTCAATTTTCGGAGCCAGCCGTCCGCATAGCCTACAGGCACCGTCCCGATCCATGTGTCTTTTTCTGCTGTGTACTCGGCTCCGTAGCTGACGCTCTCGCCTTTTCTGATCAGTTTGACATGCGACAGCGTCGAATGCAGGGTGAATGCCGGACGCAGCTGAAACGGTATCTCGTCCGAAATGTCAGCAGACGGGCGAAGGCCATACATGCCGATGCCGAATCTGACTGCATTAAAAAAGCCTTTTTTCAGCCGAAGTCCGGCGGCGCTGTTCGCGCAGTGGACCATCAAATTCTTTAACGGCAACGGAGCAATCAGCTCTTTAAAACGCTCAAACTGCTTTAAGAAATAGCCTCTTTCTTTTTCATCTGCTGTCGCAAAATGGGTAAATACCCCTTTGCACTTTAAACGGGGGTTGCGGTCAAGAATGGCCATCACATTCTGTACTTCTTCCTCTGTTTTGACACCAAGCCTGTTCATCCCCGTATCGACCTTCAGATGAAAATGAAGAGGACCTTTTTTCGTGTGGCGGGCTGCCTCCTGAAGCCATTCAACAGAATAACCCGTTAAGGTCACGTCATACTCAGCAGCGATTGCCACATACTCCGGGGGAACCGCGCCGAGCACCAATATAGGCGCCTTCAAGCCCTTTTTACGCAGTGAAATCGCTTCATCCAAAATGGCTACGGCCAAGCATGAAGCACCTGCGTCAAGAGCAGCCTTTGCTGTTTCTGCATCACCATGCCCGTAGGCGTTTGCTTTCACAACTGCCATTAGCTGGACATGTTCACCGATATGTTCTTTCATATTGCTGACATTTTCCTTTATCGCGGACAGGTCAATTTCCGCCCACGTATCCCTGTAAAAAGGTTTTGTGCTCATTACGACACTTCCTAGCTTTTATTCAATATCATTTACATATCATACTAAAATTAAAGGCCAAAGGGAAACGATGTCTAACGAAAAAAAGGCCAAATCATGTTTGGCCTTTGGCGGTTATTTCGATGATTGTCCCTGCATGCTTTTCGCTACTGTCACCATTTCCTCTTTAGAAAGATCTTTAGAAGAGAGAAGGTAATCAACGCCGTCATATGTCCATGATAATGATGCATCCGACAAAGCGCCGATGGTGTAGCCGAGATTTACCGGTTCGCCGTTCAGCGTAACGGAGGAGGAAGCCTTGGCAATCTGGGCTTTTTCCTGAATTAACGTAAATGATTTTTCTCCTCCGTACGTCATGATGATGCGCTTCCCGTCTTCAGTAGAGATATCTTTTTCTTCAAGCAGCTTTACGCCAAGCGGCAGTTCCAGCGGCGTTTTGACCGCGAATGTATCGGAAGGCTTCGCGCTTGTGGCAACATCCATTTGAGAAAGGGTCATATTTTTCTTTTCATCAAATGATTCTTTATCAAATTGTTTATTAAATTCAAAGCTGCTGAATTCTACTTTGACCATCACTTTCCGGTCAGTATCCATCACTTTGACAGATGACGGGCTCATATCCTTTTTGTTAAATGTGATTTCTTGCGTCGGCAGCATTTTGTTATGCTGATAATTTGTTTTTGTTTCGAATACGTATTTCTTTTCTTTCGCTGTGAAAACTGCATCCGAATCGTTTTGAACATCCTTTACGAGCGATTCAAACAGGTAGACCTGACTGCTGTTGTTCGGCCAGTCGCTTTGAAATCTGAAGCTCTTATTTAAAGACGGCGTGAGAACGAATACTCCGTTTTCATTTCGTAAAATGACTTGGTTTTGGTCCTTTTTCGGATTTTCTAAATAAACCCTGTACAGAGACGGCTTTTTGTGCCAGATTTCCACATTGTATACTTGAGGCTCACTCCCTGTCTCGATGGTCATTTTCGCTTTTGCTTTGTACGAGGTGTATTCTTTCGCCTTTTCATCTAACCCGGCCACAATATCTTGCTGTGTTTTTTGCCCGCAGGCAGAAAGAATAAGAACAGCAAGCAGTCCCGTTAAAAGCAAAACAAAGCTTTTTCTCACCTTTTTCAACCCCTTTTTCTCAATTGATGTAAAAGGAAGAAATCGCTTGTTTGACTTTAACGGTACGCTCGGTACACGTTTAGGCAGAACAGATGCGTACCATAAAAGCCTCAAACAACTTGTCTCCCTTAATGCACTATCAAATATATGAGTGGGGTTTCCCTAATATGCAGACTAGCTTGACAACCTTTCAATCACAACCTGCGCGGCAGCGTATTCTTTTGTGTGAGTGATTGATACGTGAACGGCGGCCTGGCTCAGTTTGGTACAAATGATGTAGGGCTTGCCATTTTGGTCTTTCCTAATTTCAATGTCCTGAAAGCTGAGCTGCCTCCCTATACCGGTGCCAAATGCTTTCGAGAACGCTTCTTTTGCCGCGAATCTGCCTGCGAGAAATTCGATTTTTCTTTTCTCTGAAAGCTCACGATACTGGTCAAGCTCGCTTCGCGTCAAAATCCGCTCGGCAAACCTTTTCTGGCGTCCAGCCATAGAGGCGATCCGTTTAAGCTCGGTAATATCCAGTCCAATGCCGTAAATCATGTATGATAACCTCCTTTGCGCACGTACTATTTAAATGGTTTGTCTCATAAACGTGTTACTATAGATATACCAAAATGAAGAAAAGGGGCTCGGAATGTTTATACGGACTGAAAATTTTCAAACGTTTATCAGGCTTTATCCCGTTGTCACCTTTATATTGGCTTTGCAAGCTGTTCTCTGGCTGTTTTTTTCACTTCCTGTCCATTCAGTCGTTTTATGGAGGGATACTGTCGCAGGCTATAATCTAGGTGTCGCTAACGGTGAATGGTGGCGGCTGATTACACCGATTTTACTGCACGCCGGTTTCACACATCTGCTGTTTAATTCCATGTCCATCTTTTTATTTGCCCCGGCTTTGGAACGCATGCTGGGAAAAGCGCGTTTCCTTCTTGTGTACGCCGGCTCCGGCATCATCGGCAATATCGGCACGTATGTTACAGAGCCTCTTGATTACGTGCATGTCGGGGCTTCAGGCGCCATTTTCGGGCTATTCGGCGTGTACCTGTTTATGGTTCTTTTTCGCAATGAGCTAATTGGGCAGGAGCATTCCAAAATGATCCTCACCCTGCTCGCATTTGCCGTTCTCATGTCGTTTATCAACTCCAATATTAACATGATGGCTCATCTGTTTGGACTATGCGGCGGGTTTCTTCTTTCGTTTTTGTGTGTGCAAAAAAAAGAGCGGCGGTATTAACCGTCGCTTCAGATTGTTGACAAAATCCTAAAATGGTTTTCATTTTAGGATTTTGTCATCTTTTCAGCGTGATTGAAAACCCTTGAAGTCTAGGAAGGACGAGCATAGGAGCGGACATTCACAGGATGTGATGACGACGGCGTTTAGGCAGGACGCCTGAGAATTTAGCCGTTGATCCACTTCGCATTGAGCACCGATGCGCAGTCCTGACAACGAATGCGAGGGTTTGTCGACACGCTGGAGCGGCGGTATTAACCGTCCGCTTTTTCATATGAGTACCAGTTTAAAATGAAGGCTGCATCCTCTTCACCTACATCCCTCACCGTTAATTCTTCCATGTGGCTCGATGATTTCACTGAAGTAGAAATGGTATACAGGCGGCCTTTCTTTTGGAAATAGGATTGGCTGAACTTGCAAACCTGCATTCGTTTTTTGAGTACAATGGCGGTTGTTCTGCCTATAAATCTAGACGTCAGCTGCAGACGGTTCCCGTTGATTGTCCACGCAGCGTCTTTATACGCGAGATAGCCGAAAAACAATTCAATCGGAAGCAGGATGACCGACAGGTAGCCCCAGGGCTGAAAGAAAATACATAACGGAATGATCAAAAAGAGCGAAAAAATGACAGAACGGAACAAATAGCGTTTCAACGCGCGCCGCGGCAGGCGGCGGCAGTTTTCTTCCAGCGTGTATTCCGGCGTAAATGTTCGAAGCATGTGCGGAAGCTTTTTTTTATGAATCATTGGAAAGAGAATGGTCAACGCACCTTCTTCTTTTTCCCGGTCGCCGCCGCCCGCACTGACGATGGACACCGTTACAAAGCCGAAAAGCTGGCGGATGATGTTTTCTTTTATTTTAATTGCTTGAATTTTTCGCAACGGAATCGTGACTTGATGTTTTTCAATAATTCCTCTTGAAATCACCAGTTCCTGCTCTTTTTTTATGATTTGAAAGTTCGCGTATCTAAACATCATGCCCGCAATGCTGAAAATCCAGGCGATAAATAAACCGATAAAAATGAGTACCGCGTAAATACCGATGCTGGCGTGCTGAAGAAAGGAAAATTTATCGAATAACCAATCCATCGGCAATACTTCATCGAGCTGGGAAATAAGCGCAAATACAGCCGAGATAATGACTCCGATTCCGCCGGAGGTAGAAGCGGCCATGAGCAATTCTTTCGCGTTCATGCGATAGTGCTCTTGCACCTCAACGGCAGGATCTAACTCCTCCTCAGCTTCAAGCTGTTCATCACCAAGTTCATTTTCTCGTCTTTGCGCTTTTTTCTTAAAGACAGCTTCTTTGATGCGTTCAGCCTCTTCCACAGAAATAGCAGAAAGAACGGCTTCTGCCTCCTTGCCTCCGCCTGCTGTTTCAATTTGCAGCTTCACAAGCTTAAAGATTTGCTGGACAAGGCCCGCGCTCGTATTCATCGTTTGAATCCGATCAATCGATATGTATCGCTTTTTCGTCACAAATAAGCCTTCTTCGATTCTAAATTCATCATCTTCAATTCGATAGGTAAACCTTCTCCATTTGATGATGCTTGCCGCTACAAGCCAGATGAACAGCACACCGAGCGCAATGGCTCCGTAAAAACGGACAGTATGGTTTGAATTGACGATATACACAAAAAAGAATGGCAGAATGATATTTTTTATTGTTTGAATAATGGTATGGCATAAATTCAAAATGACTGCTGCCGGGTGCAGGCGTTTCGGTTCAGACATCATCGTCAGTCACCCTTGCCAGACGGGAAATGGAGTCTCTCAGTCGGTCCGCTTCCTCCATCTCTAAAGCGGGGATCGAATGAACGGTCGCAGCCGTGGAAATTTTCACCGTTGCGAGATTGTATTTTTTCAATAATGGCCCTTGCGACGTATCAACGTGCTGAACCCTGACCATCGGGACAATCACACGTGTCACCACAAAAATACCTGACTGAATATCTATTTCATGTTCATGGACTTCATATCGCCACACCTTATGGCGGACCTTCGGAATGAGAAAGACCGTCACAATCGATCCCAGCAGCCAAACTGCGCCGAGCACGCCGCTGATCCAGTACGGCCAATGAAAATAATAGCTTAACACTGCAACTGCTATGACGATAAGCAAGCAAACAGCGGATATGATGATCTCTTGAAGTCGCCAAACCTTTAATCCGTCTGGACTGATTTGGTTTTTTGGCTGCTCTCTCAAAAATACCTACCTCCCTTTTTTTCGTCGTTACTTATACGTCTCTTGTACGGAAAGGTTTCATTCTTAAGCATACATAGAAAAATGGCTTCCGTCAGCTGAAAGTTTGCTGAATCACAAATCGTAAATATAAAAAAGCCCAAAACATGATGTTTTGGGCTCTAAATCGATCAAATTAGTATGATTTTTTCTGGCGTCTGTCACCTGACGAACGGCGATCGTTTGAACGCTTTTTGTCGTAGGAAGAACGGTTGTTGCTTTTCCCTTTTCCGCCGCGGTAGCCGCCGCCTTGGCCGTCTCTGCGTTTAGAAGAGCGCTGGTTTTTGTAGCGTTTGCTGACCATCGGCGCTTCGTCTGTTAAGCGAACCGGTGTATTGTCCGGCTCTTTTGTAGACATTTTGATAGCCGCTGCAACCACAGTCACTGCATCATGATCTTCAAGCAGCTCAGCTGCCGCTGTCATGTAGAAGTTCAGGTTGTTTTCGCTGATTGCCGTACGAAGACGTTCAACTGTAACCTGCTGCTGGCCTTCTAACGCTTCATCAAGTGTAGGCTCCTTCATGCGGTCCATTTTGCGTTTTGTTGTTTGTTCAATTGCGCGAAGCATGCTTTTCTCACGCGGTGTAATAAACGTCATTGCCATACCTGTTTTTCCTGCACGGCCCGTTCTTCCGATACGGTGAACGTAGCTTTCAGGATCTTGCGGCACATCAAAGTTGTACACGTGTGTTACGCCTGAAATATCAAGTCCGCGAGCGGCAACATCAGTTGCGACAAGAACTTCGATTGCGCCTTCTTTGAATTTACGAAGCGCAACCATACGTTTCGCCTGCGTTAAGTCACCGTGAATTCCTTCAGCTGCATATCCGCGAAGGTTCAGAGCTTCAGCCAGCTCATCGACACGGCGTTTTGTACGTCCGAATACGATCGCAAGCTCAGGAGACTGAATGTCAAGAAGTCGAGTCAGTGTATCGAATTTTTTGCGTTCTTGCACTTCCAAATAGAACTGCTGAATGTTAGAAACCGTCATTTCTTTCGCTTTCACTTTTACGTGTTCCGGCTCAGTCATAAAGCGCTCTGCAATGCGTTTGATCGGTGCAGGCATCGTAGCAGAGAACAGAAGTGTCTGATGCTCGCTCGGCACGTTTGATAGGATAGATTCAATGTCGTCAATGAATCCCATGTTCAGCATTTCATCCGCTTCATCCATTACAACAGTATTTACATTGTTTAAACGAATTGTGCGGCGGTTGATGTGGTCAAGAAGACGGCCAGGTGTTCCGACAATAATATTCGGATTCTTCTTTAACGCCCGGATTTGTCGTCCAATATCCTGTCCGCCGTAAATAGGAAGAACCTTCGCACGTTTATCTTGTCCGATTTTATATAATTCTTCAGATACTTGAATGGCTAATTCACGGGTTGGCGCGATTACGATTGCTTGAATATTAGGAGACTCGGGGTTAATTTTTTCAACAAGGGGTATACCAAACGCAGCTGTTTTACCTGTACCTGTTTGCGCTTGTCCAATGACGTCTTTATTTGAAAGTCCGAGCGGTATTGTTTGTGCCTGAATCGGTGTTGCTTCTTCAAATCCCATACGATTAATTGCTTTCATGAGATCAGAACTTAAATTAAAATCTTGAAACGTTATAGTCAAATTATTCAAACTCCTTCTAATTGCTGTTTCAGTAATGTCGTGATTTACCACTTATAAAACTGCCCTTTAGACAAAAGGGACAGGATCCATCCGTATACAAAGCCCGAATTACTTTAAGTTTTATCTTACCATTACACTACTTGTTTTTCAATAAGATGAGAAGCAGATCGGCTTCTCGAATATGCCGGCTGCTGCTCCATCCGCTCCCATTTGTCCGGCGGAGAACTTTGAGTCAGCGGATGAAAAGGCCGGACGAATATGTTCGTATCGCGAAATAACCTATATATATTGTATCATAGCCGCAGCCGGCCAGATATACATAATTTCCGGCCGGCATACATTAGTGTTTGCACATCGTATGATTTTATGATGTAATATGATTTTTTCCGCAAATTATTTTCTTAAGAAAGCGGGCTCTCTATTAAATCTTTAACGATTTCTTCAAGCTTCATACCTCTGGACGCTTTGAATAAAATCAAATCGCCTTTTGATGCGTTTTCCTTCAAAGCTTGAAGGAGATCTTTTTTCTCAGTGTAGTGGCTGACACGGTCTTTCTCAAAGTGTTTCAGTGCGCCTTCCGCGATAAAAGCTCCCAGTTTTCCGTACGTAAAAACGCGGTCAATTTTTTCAGGGCTGATTACAGCGCCGCACTCTTGATGGAACGTTTCTTCAAGATCGCCGAGTTCAAGCATATCGCCGAGCACGAGCATTTTTTTGCTATAGCCTTCAAGACTTTCTGTCAATTGAATCGCAGCTTTCATGGAGGTCGGACTCGCATTATAAGCGTCATTGATTATCGAAAGGCCGCTGTCTGTTTTGATGAGTTCAAGTCTCATGCCGGTTACCCTTAGGCCGCTCAGTCCTGTCGCCGCATCCTCAGGCGTGATGCCAAAATAAGCCCCAGCAGCAATTGCAGCCATGGCGTTCATCACATTGTGCTTGCCGAGTATCGGAATAAAAAACGATGTTTCCATCCCTTTGATTGTAAAATGGGTGCCTTCCTCACTCTGGCTGACATCCTGAAGCTGATAATCATTATGTGCTCCCGTTCCGTACGTTTTCGTCCGGCAGCTGTATGCATTTTGAAGGAGCGGTTCGTCCCCGATATAAATCAGCACTCCGTCTTCTTTAAGCCCGTTAATGATTTCAAGCTTCGCCTCCGCGATACCCTCTCTAGAGCCAAGGTCTTGCATATGCGATTCGCCGATATTCGTAATCACTGCCGCATCCGGGTTTGCCAGCCGGCTCAAAAGGTCAATTTCTCCTTTGGCGCTCATTCCCATCTCCAATACGGCGATCTCCGTATTTTCAGGCATCGCTAAAACCGTCAGCGGCAGACCGATGTGATTATTGAAGTTTCCTCCTGTTTTGTGGACACGGTACCGGGTTCCCAGGACGGCGTGAATCATATCTTTCGTTGTCGTTTTGCCGTTGCTTCCGGTTACTCCGATGACACGCGTGCCAAGCTCCTGCAAATAGGCTTTTGCAAGCTGCTGAAGTGCGGTAAGGGTATCATCCACTAAAATGACGGCGTGATTCTCAGGCGGATTTGGCTCTGACCGATCCCAAAGAACGGCCGCTACACCGGCTTCAAAAGCCTGCTCCACAAAAGCGTGGCCGTCAAAACGTTCCCCTTTCAGCGGAATGAAAAGCTGATGTTGTTCCAGTTTTCTTGTATCGGTTGCCACTCCATGAATGACTGTTTGTTCATATTTCGGATTTGTCAATGTGCCATTGACCATTTCAGCAATGTTTTTTACTGTTCGCTTAATCAAGTGAGGTCCCTCTCTTTCTTTTGTATATACGGGAAAAAACACTGCCCTTTTACCGGCAGTGTCCTTCTTCATTAGAATGTATGCTTGATCAATTGTTTTTCAGCGTGGCGTTCTTTTGCAAGCTCCACAAGCTGTTCAATCAGGTCAGCGTATTCCACTCCGGCTTCTTTCCAGAGCAGCGGGAACATGCTGAAAGGTGTAAAGCCAGGCATTGTGTTGACTTCATTGATCAGAACTTCGCCGTCAGCTGTCAGGAAAAAGTCCGCTCTGACGAGTCCTGAACCATCGATCGCTTTAAACGCTTTGATCGCCATATCACTGATTGTTGCGTATTCCTCTTCGGTGACAATCGCCGGAATCATCAGATCAGTATCTCCATCCTCATATTTCGCTTTGTAATCGTAGAAATCCGTCTTCGGTGCGATTTCTCCCACAACAGAGCATTTAGGATCGTCATTTCCAAGAACGCCGATTTCGATCTCGCGGCCGTTGATGCCTTCTTCGACGACGACTTTGCGGTCATATTGGAAAGCAAGCTCAAACGCTTTTTGCAGTTCTTCACGGTTTCGGCATTTGCTGATTCCGACACTTGAACCAAGGTTTGCCGGTTTTACGAAGCAAGGGTAGCCTAGTTCCTGTTCAACCTGCTCACAGCATTCTTTCGGAGAACGAGTCCAATCCTTCTTACGGAAAGCTGCGTATTTAGCTTGAGCAAGGCCGGCCTGCGCGAATAAATGTTTCATAACGACTTTATCCATGCCAGCTGAGGAAGCAAGCACTCCGTTGCCGACATAAGGAATGTTCAAAAGCTCGAGCATTCCTTGGATCGTACCGTCTTCTCCGTTCGGTCCGTGGAGGAGCGGGAATACGACGTCGATTGCTTCATTTTGCTGTGACGCTTCCTGCGGAAACATCTCCTGGTTCAGGGCAGCTGGAGAAAAAGCACTGCCTCCTTGCTCAAATTGAAGCATTTTCACATTTGAAACAGGCTCAGTTAAACGGGCGCCTCTTACCCATTCGCCTTTTTCTGTTATATAAATCGGATGTATATCAAACTTCTCAGTATTTAGCGCTTTGATTACAGCCAGAGCTGTCTGCAGGGAAACATTATGTTCTGCCGACTTTCCTCCGTACACTAATCCTAGACTTGTTTTCAATGGATACTCCCCCCACTACAATTCATCTTTACTATCTTATCACTTTCACAAGAAAATGATCTAATTATTTTTGGGCATGCTGATGTTGAATGCATTTGTATGTAATTCCTTTTTATTTTATATTAAAATGGCATTGAAAAGGAGATGTGACATATGAAAAAAATCACAACGAACGAACAATTTAATGAACTGATTCAATCTGATAAAGAAATCATTGTAAAGTTTTATGCTGATTGGTGCCCAGACTGCACACGCATGAATATGTTCATCGGCGATATTTTGGAAGAATATAATCAAAACGACTGGTATGAGCTGAATAAGGACGAGCTTCCTGACTTGGCTGAAAAATACCAAGTGATGGGCATTCCCAGCCTGCTTATCTTCAAAAACGGTGAAAAAACAGCTCATCTTCACAGCGCCAATGCCAAAACGCCTGAAGAAGTGACTGAATTTTTATCTGAACATATAAGCTAATTCGTTAAACAGCCTTATTTTATGTCGTCGGGCTCTACATGAACATGAACATGAGTGACATCGTGTTCATGTTTTATTTTGTCTTCTACTTCATCAGCCACTCCATGACCTTCTTCTACTGTAAGCTTCGGATCAACCGTAATGACCATTTCGATATGAACTGTGCTGCCTAAATACCTCGCTTTCACATCCTTTAAGCGATGCACATTTCCGATCCTCGCGACGGTTTGTCTGTAAGGCTCAAGATCTTTTAAATGGAAGCCGTCTGTTAAAGAATGTGAAGCGTCTTTAAAGATATCCCACGCCGTTTTGCAAATGATGATGCCGATGATAAAAGCCGTTACCGGATCAATCCACGGCAGCTGCAGCTGGGACGAAAAAACACCGACAAACGCGCCGGCACTTACAAAAGCGTCTGACCTGCTGTCCTTTGCCGCTGCCATCAGGGCAGAGCTTTTAATGGACGCTGCCAGCCTTTTGTTATATACATAGATGCCATACATAAACACAGCACTGCCTAACGCCGTCCATGCCGCGATAAGATTTGGCGTTTCCGTTGTGCCACCCGCAATCGCTTTTCCTCCGCCGATTAACACTTCAATGCCGACTGCCATCATAATAAAAGACGCAATAAGAGACGAAATTGTTTCAGCCCGATAATGGCCGTATGGATGATCGCTGTCAGCCGGCCTTTGGGAAATCCGCAATCCTATGAACACCGCTAAGGACGCAACAATATCTGTTCCATTATTTAACCCGTCTGCTCTCAGCGCTTCAGAATGATATAGAATCCCAATGACTAGCTTCACAACAGCAAGGATGACATATGCAAAAATATTGAGGAGCGCCCCTTTTTCTCCCTTTTTCAGATTTTCTGTCCGCTCCATTGTATACCAGCCTCCATTCTATTACATAGTATGGTTCAAAACATGAAAAATAGCAGAACTGCGTTCAATGAAGCGGGACATTTCGACAGCAAATATTGCCCGGGAAACTTTTTGTCGATTTGTTGAATGTTTGTAAATTGGCAAAGAATAGGACTGTTTTCATCTTTACAGGCTATTGCGGGCATTGTATACTGAAGTTAATTGATAATGATTATCAATATCGTTTGATTGGAGGTTGGTGACACAATGACACCTCAGTCTGCAGAAATCAGAAAAAAACAGCTCATTCATCTGTTAATACAGAATGGTATATACAAAAAGTCAAAGCGTCATCTGTATGAATTGTCGCTGACGGAGTTAGAAAGTGAATACAAACATGTCAGGAGGGCGCCGGAGCATGCCGAAGCGTAAAATAAAAACTTACCAACAGCTGATCCAGGAAAACAAAGAGGCGATTATGGGCAATCCAAAGCTGATGAATGTTATTTATGACAGGATCGACCGCAAGCATCAAAAAAATCTGCAAGAGCAAAACAATACATAAAAAGAGCCGGAAAGGCTCTTTTTTTTATGACTCAAACGCTTCTGCTGCCAGGGTGTGTATCACGGCGTCATCCATCGGCGGGTTATGGAGACCGGCGCGTACATCACGGTAATAGCGCTGAAGCGGGTTGGTTCGTTCAAGGCTTTTGGCTCCGACAATTCTCATCGCTTTATCAACAACAGACAACGCAGCGTTTGTGACGATATGTTTCGCTGCACCGAGCTCGCTTGTCAAATGTGGACGCCGTTCCGGATCGTCATATAATTGAGCGATATGGAAAAGAAAGTGTCTGGCATTAAGCAGTTCAAGCTCCATTTCACCTGTCCTTTGCTGTACGGCCGGGACATTCTTGATCGGTCCCTTCAAACTGTTTGGAGAATACTCAGAGGCAAATTGCACTGCATAGTCACGCGCAGCTTGTGCCACACCAAGATAAATCGCCGGAATGTGAAGCAGCCAGCCATTCGGCTTAGCTCCACGAGGCCCTTGAAGCAATTCAACCAGCTTATTCTCTTCAAGCATGACTTCGTTCAGTACAAGATCATGGCTCCCTGTCGCCCGCATCGCCATCATATCCCACGTTTCTTCAATCGACAAACCGGGATCATCTTTATGAATGAGAAACACGCCTGTTGTTTGTTTGTCTTCAATCCATGCGGTTACTAAAAAATAATCCAGTGCTTGTGACATCGTCGTAAAGGTTTTTCTTCCGTTCACTGCCCATTTGCCATCCTTTTTGACGGCATTTGTACCCGGACGCCCTCCTCTCGTCGGGCTTCCGGTTTTCGCTTCAGTCGCCGCCCTGTTAATGACGGCTCCGTTTTGGACTTCCTTGGCAACAAATGCAAATACGTCTTCATCCCAGCTGTTTCCTTCTCCAAGCTCCCCGATTACGCTCAAATGCCAGCCGATGCTAAGAGCCGCAGGAGCATCTCCCCGTGCAAGCCGTTCTTGAAACAAGAGCATTTCGTAAACAGAAATGCCCCCTCCGCCATGAGAAGCTGGCAATGTTAATGCCGTATAGCCAGCATCACGCAGTTTTTGTATTTTCTCCACAGGAAAACGTCCCTGTTCGTCATCTTCAGCAGCAGTTTGCTGAAATTCATCCGCAATCCGTCCGATTTTCTCCATCCATTGCCGCTGTTGATCGTTTTGTATAAATAATGACATCCGGCAGCCCCCCAAGTTTTAATTCCGATAAATTTAATATGTATTATAGATTTCCTGCCATTTTTCCGCAACTGTTAATCTTTTTGTCCAGTATAGAAAAACACGCCGTTCCCCTAGGGAACAGCGCGATTACACAGGATTTGCATCCCGGTCTTGTTTCATGCCGAGATAAATCAGCATATATGTCAGGTAACCCATTGTCATCACCAGGCCGCCAAAGAAAAAGCTTGAGAAAATCGGCTCTTCAAAAGCGGTCACTGCAGCCAACACAATCCAGCTGGCATACAGATAGATGATAAAATAGCGAATGCCCGTCTTCATTTTATATATCATGTACAGCCCCACGAGAGAAAACAACCCTAGCGCGAGTCTGAAATAAACAAGATGTTCAAACTGAAACATGAATGACACAAATGAGAATCCAAGCAGCAATACGATCGGTAAAGCGGTAATAAAGTTCCTCAATCGAGACACCTCCGTCAGTACCTTTAGTATAAACCAAAATATCAAATGATATTGATTTACGTGAGCTTTTTCACAAAAATGTCATTCCTTGCCTTTAGACCCGAACATCCCGTTTACAGAAGCACCACCAGCCAACGACGATGAAGAATATCGCGTGTATGATGAGAATCCCAATTGAAAACAATGGCGTCATGCCTGAAAACAACGCTGTCTCTCCGCTTCTGTATTGTGTAAAGTCAGTGTTCGCAAAAAGCAAAAAGCTTCCCCACTTGTTTTCAAACAACTTCATGAGCTGAACAAGTGTACTCGCTCCGTATAAAACGACAAAGGAAACAACAACTGCTACCGCGCTATTTCGGAACAGCGAAGAACAAAGCAGGCCGAATAATCCCATCATCACGGCTTCAAGCCAGTTTGATCCGATCAGCGCCAAGGTGTTGATCAGCAATGTCTGTGATTCAGAGGTCACGGATGTGCCAAAAAACACGAGACCGAATAATAAAGCCAAAATGTAGTATGCCACATACAAATAAAAGCTGACCATTACGACTGTGATTAATTTTGACCAAAAAACCTTTTGGCGTTTAACCGGACGAATGAGCAAAAATTTGATCGTCTTTTTATCAAATTCCATCGAAATAATTGTCGCAGCAATCACGATCGTTAAGGCCTGCAGCAAAATGTTCAGGCTCGGTGTATACGATAAATAACCGATGAAGTTTTCATCTGTCCCGGCACTGACGACAATCCGTTTAATGATCAATGCCATGAAGAATTGGAAGACAGCCATCAGGATCAGAGAAACCAAAGTGACCTTCCGATTAAAAAGTTTCATATGTTCATTCCAAATTAATTTAGACAAGCTCTTCTCCCTCCTCTTGATGAGCAGTCGTCGCTTTTATAAATTCGTCTTCCAGTGATTGCGTGTAAGGCGTAATGGAAAATACATTCAGACCTTGTCCGACAAGTGATCGGTTCAGCTCCGGAATGTTTTCTTTTGCCACCTCAACTACAATCGTCCCAGCTTGGCGCTCAGTTTGATATTGATTGCCTGTCAGCCAATTGAGCGCTTTTTCTTGCGGCTGCACTTCTATAATCGCTTTTTCTGTGGTTTGACCAGTTCCTTGTAAGCTGACTTCCGCTTTGATCTCACCCTTTTGAATGATGATGACACGGTCGCACAGATCTTCAACCTCGCGCAATAAATGAGTGGCGAACAGGACTGCTGTTCCTTCCACTTCTGCGAGCTCCTTAATATGATCGCGAAAATCCTTCATCCCCGCAGGATCGAGGCCGTTTGTCGGTTCATCTAGAATGAGAAGCTTCGGCCGGTGAAGAATTGCCTGGGCTATTCCCAGACGCTGCCGCATTCCAAGGGAATAGGTTTTCACCTTATCATGAATCGCTGACGTCAGCCCGACACGCTCCACCACTTCATCAAGCCGTTCATCCGCTATTTTTTTGTGCATATTCGCAAAGTGCTTGAGGTTTTCCCAGCCTGTCAGGTACGGATAGAACTCAGGGTTCTCAACGATCGCTCCAACCGCTTCCATCGCTTTTTCAAACTCTGTATCATGCTGGAATCCGCTGATTGTCACGCTTCCGCTGTTTTGTTTTAGCAGCCCGACGATGATACGGATAAGTGTTGTTTTTCCGGAACCATTCGGACCGAGCAGACCGATGATTTCACCCTCCATGACGTCCATGCTGATCTGTTTTAAAATCGCTTTAGACCCAATCTTTTTATCGAGGCCTTCAATATGTAAAATCGGCTCAGCCATAAAGCCTTCCTCCTTTTTCAACCAAAAATAAACAGTGCCCAAAATTAGGCACTGTTTGTATTATAGCATTTGTTGCTTCCAAATGTTTGGTTAAACCGATAGAGTCGGCGCTTGCTCAGTCTGCTTATTCTTTTCGGTTTCTGTAATGATGACAGCGCAGGCCGCGTCACCTGTTGTGTTCACCACTGTACGGAGCATATCAAGCAAGCGGTCAATTCCAAGAATCAATCCGATTCCCTCGACAGGCAGGCCGACAGATTGAAGCACCATGGCTAGCATAATCAAACCGACTCCCGGAACACCAGCGGTTCCGACACTTGCCAGCACAGCCGTCAGTATTACCATCAGCAGCTGCGTGAATGTCAGATCATGCCCGAACACCTGCGCGATGAAGACGGTGGCTACCCCTTGCATGATGGCTGTTCCGTCCATATTAATTGTCGCACCGAGCGGCTGGACGAAGCTGCTGATTGGCTCAGGCACTTTTAATTTTTTCTGGGCCACATCCATAGATACCGGGAGTGTCGCATTGCTGCTGGAGGTACTGAACGCCACAACCATAACCTCTGAGAAATCTTTAAAGAACGTGATCGGATTTCTTCTAGCTAGAAGCGCTACTGTAGATCCGTAGGTAACGACTGCATGTATCAGCAATGCAACGGTTACCACAACCATGTACAATCCCATCGCTTTCATTGCACTGAATCCTTGGCTTCCGATAGCTGTCGCAATCAGACCGAATGTACCATACGGAGCGAACTTCATGACAAGATTCACCAAGTACATCATCAATTCATTTCCTTGTTCAACGACTTTGAGAAGCATATCCGCTTTTTTTCCGAGCATTGTAATCCCAAGTCCGACAAAAATGGCAAAAGCAATAATTTGCAGCATATTTCCTTCCGTCATCGCTTGAACAGGGTTGGTCGGAATAATGTTTAACAGAGTGTCTGCAATGCTTGGGGCTTTTTCAGCAGTGAATTCGGCAGATGAAGTATCATACGTTCCGAACTCTCCCGGTTTGATGACAAGAGCTAAAATGATGGCAATCGTAATCGCGACTGCAGTCGTGATGAGAAAATAAGAAATGGCTTTCACGCCGATTCTGCCAAGCTTCTTAGGATCGCCCAGCCCGGCTACTCCCAGCGTCAGTGAGAAAAAGACAATCGGAACGACAAGCATTTTAATGAGGTTTAAAAAGATGGTGCCTAGAGGACCAAATACAAACTTATTTAAATTTTCAAATAATTCAGGTGATGTTACGTTAAGAATAATCCCCGTTACAGCACCCAGCACCAATGCAATGATAATCTTTGTAGCCAGCTTCATCCGCATTCCTCCCTCTTTTGAAAAAAGCCCGCGAGAGACTCCCGCGGGCTTTGGCTATACAATCAAACCACAGGACTCTCTCTTCACGCTGATGAGGTTAGCTGACGGGTTCGGACGAAGAGATGTCCGTTTTTCAGATGAAAAATTAACCCCAAAAGATCGGGTCCCCCACTCCTTGTTATAGGATTAAGCGTGTGGCTTACTATTATATGATCTATTTTATTTATACAGAAAAGATCCAATTTTGTAAACTATTTTTTGTTACTTTTTTCTCTGGATCTTTTAGGTCGATCCTCCTTGTTGGTGACATCAAGAATATCAAGGAGAAATACAAAGATCGGAATCCCGATAATTAAGCCCCAAATGCCGAAAAAATGTTCAGAGAAAATGAGTACTGTGAAGGTGAAAAAGATTGGCAGCTCAGTTTTCGCAGACATCAGCTTTGGATTTAAGAAATAGGTTTCGATCGCATGAATGGCGAATATGACTAGCACAATGTAAAGCACATACATTCCGCCGCCAGTGCTGTAGGCGATAATGCTGAGCGGAATTAGGGAAATGACGACGCCTGCCACAGGGATCAGTCCAAGGAAGAACACCATAATAGACAGCCCAAACAGCTGCGGGAAGTGCATAATCCAAAGCGCGATAAACGTCAGAATACAATTGACGAGCGCAATGATAAATTGTGCCTCAAGCACCTTGCCGAACGTTCTGGCAAATTTGCTTCCGAAAAAAGCAATTTCCTCATAAAAGACCCTCAGTTTGCTCGTTTTAAATTTCGCCATGAATTCAGAAAGGCGTTTTTTCTCAAATAAGAAAAACATGCTGAGGATAAGCGCCATCACGACCTGCAAACCGAATGTGCTGATATCGGCCAGATACGTATACACTACATTGAAGCCCTCTTTGACATATGAACTGATGTTGATATCTCCGAAAACACTGGTGATCTCATCAAAGAAAGGGATGCTGTCAGGGTGATACGCAATATGTTTAATCTGCTTAACCAGCTGCTGGATCTGCGCGGCGACGACCGGATAAAATACAAAACCTCCGACTGTTAGCAGCACAGCAAGCAGCATGTAAAGAAACGTAATGACAACCCGCTGGCTTACGCGGAAGAACTGGCTTACAAACTGCCGCACGACAAGCTCCAAACGATCCATTAAAAACGTGAAAATGAAGGTAAGCAATATTAAGTTGATCATGCTCTTAAATAGATATAACACACCAGTTAACACGACAAAGATGGAGAAACGTCTTACTCCCGGGTGCTGAAAAAATTTAACTAAAGCGGCCATTTATACACTCCTGTTAGGACAAACGTCCTTCATTCAATATAGTATCCATTTGTAAATTATATAACAAAAAAATGCTGAGGTCTCTGTCCTTACCTTAATAATTCTTAAACAATTAAAAAAACGGCCCATGAATGGGCCGTTCTTTTTTCAAACTGCTGTTTTCATTTTTTTCATGCCTTCAACAGCCTCTACTCTTTTTGCTTCATCAAATTCATTTTCGCTTTTTGCAACAATGATCGTGGCGATTCCGTTTCCGATCAGGTTCACAATGGCTCTTCCTTCACTCATGAAACGGTCGACACCAAGCAGGAGTGCAAGGCCCTCCAGCGGAATGACCTGAAGCGCTGACAGCGTTGAGGCAAGGACGATAAATCCGCTCCCCGTCACACCTGCCGCTCCCTTCGATGTCAGCATCAGCACGAGGATAATCGTAATTTGCTGGCCGATGCTGAGGTCTACTCCAAACACCTGTGCCAAAAAGACCGTCGCCATTGATAAATAAATGGATGTGCCGTCGAGGTTAAATGAATAGCCCGTCGGAATCACAAGCCCGACAACGGATTTGGAACAGCCGTAGCGCTCCATTTTATCCATCATACGCGGAAGCACCGATTCGGAAGAGCTTGTGCCAAGCACGATCAGAAGCTCATCTTTAATGAAGCGCAGGTAATTCCACAGGCTGAATCCGTAAAGCTTGCAGATGATATTTAAAGCAACAAATACGAACAGGAACATCGTAATATAAACAGACATCATTAAGCTTGCCAGCGGTTTGATGGAATCGAGACCGAAGTGCCCGATCGTATACGCCATCGCCCCAAATGCCCCGATTGGCGCAGCTCGCATAATGTAGCCGATAATTTTGAAAAAGACGTGAGAAACCTTGTCGAAGAAATCAATGACGCTTTTCCCTTTTTCACCTAATGCCGCAAGACCGACTCCGAAAAGAATAGAAAAGAATAAGACCTGCAAAATGTCCCCTTTTGCGAAGGCATCAACCATGTTGGACGGAACAATGTGTGTCACAAATTCAATCCAGTCGATTCCCTGACCGCCATTTTGCGTGTATTGTGATACATCTCCCTTTTCAAGCTTGCTGTAATCAAGACCCGCACCCGGCTTCATGATGTTGACGACAAATAAACCGATAATGAGTGCGAGGGTGGTGACAACCTCAAAATAGATAAACGCTTTTCCCCCTACTTTTCCAACCTTCTTCATATCGCCCATTTTTGCAATCCCGAGAACGATTGTGAAGAAAATGATTGGTGCGATCACCATTTTAACAGCGTTGATAAATGTATCGCCAAGCGGTTTCATTTCTTTGCCGACATCCGGCCAGACCAGCCCGACAATGACCCCGATGATGACCGCGGTTATGACCTGAACTGTTAAATTTTTAAACAGTTTCATCTCCTTCATCCCCCTGTCCTATTCGCCTTTGTGTCTTTCTTACTATAATGATAGCGTTTTCATATAGTCTGAGGAAGTTTATGATCATAACGGACATTTTGGTCTTTTTGGTCTCAGGTTTATCCTTTTAACACGTAGCGGTTGAGGCCGACTCCGCCATATTGAACGTCCAATTTGATGATCCCGGTTTTTTCTAAGTAATCAAGATATCGTCTGGCTGTCACTCTGGCGATGCCGAGCGCCTTGGCGACCTCTTCCGCAGAAAGGGATGCGGTTTGCTGTTTCAAAAATGCAGTGACTTCATTCATCGTGAAGTGATTCAACCCTTTCGGCAGATCCTGTACGGCCTGCTGCGGAATATTCAGGATCGCATCGAGCTGTTCCTGGGACAGCGTATCATTCGCTTCGATTTTTTGTTTATATTGCTTGTACTTTTCGAGCGCCTGTCTCATTCGCTCAAGCTTAAACGGCTTTAAGATATAGTCAGCCGCCCCGTTTTGCAGCATAAGAGAGATCGTTTCCTTGTCTTTTGCAGCGGAGACGACAATGACATCCACTTCAAGCTTTTGCTTTCTGATCTCCTGCAAGGTCTTGATGCCGTCTTTTTTCGGCATGTACACATCGAGAATGACGAGATCGGGCTGTTCTTCTTTAATCAGCTTAATGCCTTCCTCTCCGTTTCCTGCTGTTGCACAGACAGTAAAGCCTTTAACAGTTGTAATAAAATCCTTATTGACCTCTTGAACCATCGGATCGTCTTCAATGAGCAGAACCTTCCATTCTTTACGAGCCATGCTGTGCTTCCTCCCCCTTCATTGGAAAAACGATAGAAAAAGATGTCCCCTGCCCCGCATGTGAATCAACTTCTATCGTGCCCGATCCTTTGTCTATGATTTGTTTCACTAAATACAGGCCATAGCCTGTGCCGCCTGTTTTATTGACTGTAAAA
Source organism: Bacillus stercoris (assembly GCF_029772985.1). NCBI lineage: Bacteria > Bacillati > Bacillota > Bacilli > Caryophanales > Bacillaceae > Bacillus > Bacillus stercoris. The sequence continues at coordinate 3,865,076 of NZ_CP121861.1, forward strand.
CCTTTGTCATAAAGGTGCGGCATATGTGCCTGTTCAATCCCGCAGCCGTTATCTTCTATTAAAATAGCAAGGATATCATCCGTTTGTTCGATACTAATGTCAATTCGTTTGTCATCAGATTGAACGGTTTCAAATGAACCGAAGGCATTTTCAATCAGATTCCCCAAAAGCACGACGATATCATGCTGATCAACATGCTCGGGAAATTGCTGAAGACTGCTGTTTTCATCTATATGAACAGCAATGCCGAGCTCCCTTCCCCTTCTGATTTTACTTAATAGAAGGCCGGCCGCAGCGTCATTTTGAATCGAGCGGTGCAAAAATTCAGTCACATTTTCCTGCTCAGTTGATGCCTGGAATGCAAGCTGCAAGGCTTTTTCAGACTTCCCCAGCTGGATGAGACCGGCGATCGTGTGCAGCTTATTCATATGCTCGTGATTTTGGACACGAAGCGCCTCCACAAAGTTTCTGACACCAGTCAATTCCTCTGCCATCTTGGCTGCTTCCGTTCTGTCCTGAAAAATCGCGACGGCGCCGATCACTTTTTTCTTCATGACGATCGGTATTCTGCTGCTCATGATGACCTTACCGCTGACACGAATTTCTTCATTATAAACCGCTTTGTTTCGCTCCACGATTTCGGGCAGGCGCGAATCCTTGAGAACCTCCCAGATCACCTTGCCGATCAGATCCCCCTGCACTTCAAAGATCTGTTTCGCTTTTTCATTGAAAATCGTAATGATGAGACGGTTGTCAATGGCGATCACCCCTTCATTCATCGAGTGAAACGTCGCCGTCCGCTCTTCATACATTCTGACAATCTCATGTGGCTCAAGCTGAAACATTTGTTTTTTGATATGACGGGCAAGCAAAAAGGAACCCGCAAGCCCGAAGCCGAGTGTCAGCACAACGATGAATGCGATATCACGCTTTAAATGAAGCAGGATGTCAGCAATCCCCGGCAGTGTTTTTCCGACAAGCACCACGCCAATTTGGTTGAGGTCGTGATCCTTAACCGGATAAAAAGCGCGAACCGCCGTGCCGATCTCACCCTTTGCTTCAGAGAAATAAATGTGCTCCGCAAACGCCGCCTCCTCGTCTGCTCCCTCTGATTTCTTGCCGATGCTAGTGCTGACAGGATGCGTATATCGGATGTGATTCATATCCATGACGACAATATAGTCTGCTTCATTAATCATCCTGATTTCTTCAACCGCATGGCGAACCGCTTCTGTTCGTTTTTTTTGCGCCAAAGCTTCTTTTACTTCTGTCATCTCTGACACCGTCCGGGCCGTATTCATCAGCCGCTTTTTCAGCTCCCGCTCCTCTGTATGCTGAATGTTGCCGATGAGCACAATGCCGCCGATCAAAAAGGAGAAAATGACGAGTATATAGGATAAGATCGTGATTTTCCAACGGATTGAGAGCTTCTTTTTGTTCATCAGCTTCTCCTTTCAGGTCTTTACGAATGTCATTGCCCCCATTATCCTTAACATAGGGGAGGGCTTTTCATGAAGAGTTTGCTTGCATGTCTCGCGCTGATGATCGCTGGAATTGCAACCGCTTTATTTATCGGATTCCATGATCATACCGGCAATAAAGAGATTGTTTATGATGACGACCAGGAAGGCTTGCAGGATCAAATCGTCTTTAAATTCAGCCACGTGGTTGCTGAAAATACGCCAAAAGGGCTGGCCGCCAATAAATTCGCTGATTTGGTGAACGAAAAATCAGGCGGGAAAATAAAAATTGAAGTATTTCCGAATGGAAGCCTGTACTCGGACATTGAAGAAATCGAAGCATTGCAAAACGGCGATGTTCAATTTATCGCCCCCTCCACATCGAAGCTCGGCATGCTCTCGCCTGAATGGGGAGTGCTGGATCTGCCGTATGCTTTTACAGATTACAATGCCGCCAAAAAAGGGCTGAACGGAAGCATCGGCACACAGCTGTTTGATTCTCTAAAGAAAAACCAATTAAAAGGACTGGCCTATTGGACAAACGGCTTTAAACAAATCACGACAAATCAAGGGCCGGTCAAAACACCGGATGATTTAAAAGGGCAGGACCTGCGCATTATGCAAAGCGATGTGATAGAGGATCAGTTCAAGCTGCTTGGCGCAATACCCCATCAGGAATCCTTCAATTCTACCTTTCAGCTGCTAGAAAACAATGTAGTTGATGGTGAAGAAAATACAATCTCAAACATCTATTCTAAAAAATTTTATAATGTTCAGGACTATTTGACAATAAGCAGCCACGGTTACCTCGGCTACGCTGTCATGACTGATGAGCACTTCTGGAAGACGCAAACACCAGAAACAAGACGCATTTTGACTGAAGCGATGAAGGAGACGACAGAGTGGAATGAAACGTATGCCGAACAAATGAACAAGGAGCAGCTGGAGGAAATCAAAAAGAATTCTGCTATACATATTTATGAGCTGTCAGATAAAGAGAAAAAAGAATGGATGAAGCGTCTTGATCCTGTTTACCGGCAGTACGAGCCAATCTTTGGCCGAAAGCTGATCAAGGAACTGTTGGAGCTGCGAAAAGATTCATAGTTCCCATCTCGATACGCTGGTTTTCGTTTATCTTTCAAACGAGCGGAAATATAAAAAGAGATAAACGAAAAAGGAGATGGGTACATGTTTAAGCACACAAAAATGCTGCAGCATCCTGCTAAACCAGATCGTCCAGATCCATTATTCGCTAAAAAAATGCAAGAAATTTTAGGCGGGCAATTCGGAGAAATTTCAGTTGCCATGCAGTACTTATTTCAAGGCTGGAACACAAGAGGAAATGAAAAATACAAGGATTTGCTGATGGATACGGCAACCGAGGAGCTCGGGCATGTTGAAATGATCGCAACGATGATCGCCAGACTTCTAGAGGACGCCCCTCTTGATCAGCAGGAAAAAGCCGCTGAAGATCCGGTCATCGGCTCCATCCTGGGCGGCATGAACCCTCACCATGCGATTGTATCAGGACTTGGCGCCATGCCGGAAAGCAGTACAGGCGTACCTTGGAGCGGCGGTTATATCGTAGCAAGCGGAAACCTGCTGGCAGACTTCCGCGCCAACCTGAATGCGGAATCACAGGGACGCCTGCAGGTCGCACGCCTGTTTGAAATGACGGATGACAAAGGCGTCAAAGATATGCTCAGCTTCCTGCTGGCGCGTGACACGATGCACCAAAATCAATGGCTCGCCGCCATTAAAGAATTAGAAGCACAGGAAGGTCCGATTGTGCCGGGCACATTCCCGAAAGCGCTCGAAAAACAAGAGTTCTCACATCAGCTTATCAATTTCTCTGAAGGCGAAGAAAGCGCCAAGCAAAACTGGCTGAATGAAAAAGCGCCTGATGGAGAAGCCTTTGAATATGTGAAAGAAGCAAAAACGTTTGGAGAAAAACCGGAGTTAAAACCAGCACCGCCTTTTGTCCATAATACACTTCCGGGACGCGAGTAAAGACACAAGCCCAAAACATGATGTTTTGGGCTTTGATTATGCCTTCAGAACCGTCCAGTCTGGTTCGTATTGGATGTCTGGGTTATGTAACAAATCGTGAACGAACGGTTTATCCTCTTCGTACAGCGTCACCTCTATCGAAAGAATCACAGCCTTCTGTTCGTTTTCCTCGTATATGCTGTCATGTTCGTTCTCCATAAAATAATCATAGGCGGCTCTGTTTTCCCATACACTGATGATTTCTGCGGTGAGCGGCCCGTCTATCGTTTTTCGCCAGCCGCCGGCCTGTTTGATGAAGCCATTTACATGTGATAGTGCTTCCCACTCTGACTGCGCTTTTGCAAACGCTTCAGCATTTGCAGTGTCTACTTCACATACAATCCTTTTGATCAGCATGGCTACTCCTCTATGATGACGGTTTTGGCTTGTTTATGCTCGACACAGAGATTCACCGTTCTGACGTAAGAGCGTGTGCGGTGAACCGTGCCTTTCGGGATGAGGAGGCTGTCATTTGCTTTGAGCACCGCGGTTTCTTTGTCCTTAAAGTCGATCAACAGCTCACCTTCAAGAACAATAAACAATTCGTCTGAGTCAGGGTGATGGTGCCAGTCATATTCTCCTGTAAACACCGCAAGGCGCACGCAGTGGTCGTTGACCTCTGAAATTGAAAAATTGGCGTGTTTTTCTTTGACTTCGTTTGCGATGGCGTGCAAATTTTGCATTTCGGACATTAGCGAAAACCCCTTTTTCACTTATTGTATCGCAATTTTCGCATAAATTGAGAAAATTCCCGAAATAAAAAGCGATCCAGCTGATGTGCCGGATCGCTTTTTATTTACAGGTTGTCTGCCTTTATGCTTTTGATTAGTCGTTGTTGCGGGCGTTTCCGCCTTTTGAGCCGATTTCTTGGTAGAATTCTTTATCATGATTTTTGCTTGTAGCCTCTCCGCCTTTACGGCCGATTTCTTGATAGAATTCTTTATCATGATTTTCGCTAGTGGCTTCTCCGCCTTTTTCACCGATTTCTTGATAGAACTCTTTGTCATGGTTTTGGCTTGTGGCTTCTCCGCCTTTTTCGCCAATTTCTTGATAGAATTCTTTGTCATGATTTTCGCTAGTGGCTTCTCCGCCTTTTTTCCCAATCTCTTGATAGAATTCTTTGTCATGGTTCTTGCTTGTTGTTTCTCCGCCTTTTCTACCTGCTTCTTCTCTGCTCATTTTGTTATTGTCTGCCATTTTGAATTCCTCCTTTAATTGGTGTTGGTTGTTGTATTCCCGCTATCAATTCTTTTAAACAAACAAAACACATTGGGTGTGTTTTCAATAAAAAAAGCAGGCGGTTCGCGGTGTCCGTCTGCTTTCTGCTATTCCATCTCTCGTTCTGTTTCTTTCAGTCGTTCAAGAATGCGCCTCTTTTTGTACAGCATCATGCCTGTCTCGGTAATGTCGTTTAATGTTGAGCGATTGGCAGCAGCGCCAAAAACCATTCCGGCGACCGGCACCAGCTGGAATAGCTTTTTCCAGCCAAACGTGTCCCGATAGCCTAAAACGACTTCTCGCCAGCCTTGAATTTGAGATGCGACATTCTTATATGTACGGTCTTGATCGTAGTGTTTTAATTCTTGCAAAATCGATCTTTTGCCGACAACATCAGCCGACGTCAGCTGCAAACATTTCACAATGAAGACACGTTCTTTTTTCTCCTTTGGGTCATAGCCGTATGCAACTGCGATATCCTGTAATGTTTTTAGTGATAAGCCAAGCACTGCCGGAATGTCTGCCGCCAGTGTAAACACGCCGCCCACACCGGTTGTCGCGCCTTGAACGGTTGCTGCGTTGATTCTGTTTTTGCCCATTCCTTCCGCAATTTCATCCATGACAGGAAGAGGCGCTTTTCGGACGTCCTCCAGCGATTCAAAGATCTCTTCCGGCAGTTTCTTTTGAAATATCCTGATAATCTGTTTTTCAGATGTCAGGTACTGTCCGCCTGTTTGAACAAAGCTGCCGACCTCATCCAAGAGCTTGCCGATCTTTTTCTGGATGAATTCCGGTGTCAGCTTGTCCAGGAGTTGAAACGGGAGACGGCTGAGCTTTTCCCAAAACCAGACTTTTTGCTGATCTTTTTCCCATTTCTCTATCTCTTTTAATTGCTGATGTAAGTCTTCTTTTCGTTCTGTTGGCACCCAATCCGCACTTCCCTTCCGTTTTTTCTACTATATAGTATACCTTCATTTTTTCGGATGCGTTTTTATTTTTCACCTGCGGGTACCATTTTTATAAAAAGAAAAGGAGTGATGGACATGCCATGGTCAATGAAGGATTATCCCTCTTCATTAAAAAACCTTGAGAAGCCGGTCAAGAAAAAAGCAATTGAGATTGCGAATGCGATGATTGATGAGGGCTATGAGGACGGACGTGCGATCCCGATCGCAACAAGCAAAGCGAAAGAATGGGCGGAAAACGCATCTACAGATGAAATTGATGATTTTCTTAAACATGATGACGAGACAGAACGCGATGATGGTTCCAACAGCGGCGGAGACCCAGAACTCATGCATAAAGCAGAGCATGTCATCAAGCATAAAAACGGCTGGGCAGTCAAAGCCGAGGGAGCCAAACGTGCGTCTGACATCAAGGATACAAAGAGAGAAGCGATTGAACGGGCAAAGGAAATCGCTGCGCATAAAGGCACTGAGGTCGTTGTCCATTTGGCTGACGGCAGTGTGCAGAGAACGATCAAAACGGGATCATAAAGCGATGTGCTTTTAGGTGTTTCGAAATAATCAGGAGCGGTTATTGATTGGTAAATCATTTATGAGAGGTGATCATGATGCTTAGCTTTTTGGTTTCATTAGTTGTTGCTATCGTTATCGGATTAATTGGAAGCGCCATTGTAGGAAACCGGCTGCCGGGAGGAATTTTCGGCTCTATGATTGCCGGGCTGATCGGCGCTTGGATTGGGCACGGACTTCTTGGCACATGGGGACCGAGCCTCGCCGGCTTTGCTATTTTCCCGGCCATCATCGGGGCAGCCATCTTCGTGTTCTTGCTGGGCCTTATATTCCGCGGGCTGCGGAAAGAAGCCTAAACTCATTAGATACAGGAGGCATCGTTTCGAACTGAAACGATGTCTTTTTATATGGGACCTTATCCCGAATCCCTACATATCATGTTACATAACAGGGAAAAATTCAGGAATGTATTTTGAACATTTTCGGTTGACAAGAAACCGGGATGGTCATATGATGTAGATAAAATAATTTGCCTTAAGGAAACTCTTTGTTGTACGGCAAAAACAATCAGAATTCAGGTGAGACATGATGAACAAGGACATCACAGCACAATCTCCCCGTTCCAAAGCCGTCCAAGATGCGCTTGACGGGAAAATCAGAGGATTCAGAGGGCTGCTCCCTTTTCTTGGCCCTGCATTTATAGCAGCCATCGCCTATATTGATCCCGGCAACTTCGCAACGAATATCTCGGCGGGTTCTAAATACGGATATATGCTCTTATGGGTAATATTATTTTCCAATATCATGGCGCTTTTAATTCAATCTCTATCCGCCAAACTTGGGATTGCGACAGGCAAAAATCTGCCTGAGGTTGCCCGTGAAGAATTCCCGAAGCCTGTCTCGATTGGATTATGGATTCAGGGCGAGCTGGTCATTATCGCAACTGATCTGGCGGAATTTATCGGAGCGGCTCTGGGACTGTATTTGCTGTTCGGCATTCCGATGCTTGAAGCGTCTATTATAGCGGCGATCGGTTCTTTCGCGATCTTGGAGCTTCAGCGCCGCGGTTATCGCTCACTTGAAGCCGGCATCGCCGGTATGCTGTTTGTGGTCGTGATCGCCTTTGCACTGCAGACCTTTTTCGCAAAGCCTGATGCCGTGTCAGTGATGAAGGGACTTTTTGTCCCGGCATTTCATGGCACTGACAGTGTGCTTCTTGCCGCGGGTATTCTCGGCGCAACTGTTATGCCGCACGCCATTTATTTGCACTCTGCCCTTACACAGCGGCGGGTGGTCGGTAAAACGGATGCAGAACGGAAAAAAATCTTCAGATTTGAATTTATTGATATTTTAATAGCGATGCTAATTGCAGGAGCTATTAATGCAAGTATGCTGATTGTGGCTGCTGCATTATTCTACAAAAACGGCCTGTTTGTTGAGGACCTTGATGTCGCGTTTCAGCAATTCGGACATCTTGTCAGCCCTATGTCTGCGGCTTTATTCGGAATTGGGCTGCTCGTTGCCGGGCTATCCAGTTCGTCTGTCGGCACACTTTCAGGCGACGTGATTATGCAAGGATTTATCAACTACCGCATCCCGCTGTATGTACGGCGGTTTATCACGATCATTCCGCCGATCTTGATCATCGCGTCTGGCGTAAATCCGACGACCGCTCTCGTCTTGAGCCAGGTCGTGCTGTCTTTCGGGATCGCCTTTGCCCTCATTCCGCTGATTCTGTTTACAAGCAATAAACGGATCATGGGATCTCTGATCAACGCCAAATGGGTCACAGTGGTGTCTTGGCTGATTGCAGTATTGATTGTCGCTTTGAATGTGTTTTTAATTGTAGATACGTTTCGATAAAAAAACCGGCTGCAAAAGCCGGTTTTTTATTTTTGGCAAAAGCTCATTGATACCCTTTTTGACAGAAATTTGTTATGATAGAAGAAAAAATCGGAGTTTTGATGATGTCAGTATTTATTTTGTTTTATTTGTGGATTGTTCCTATTGTCATCGGCATTATATGTTCTGTCGCTGCCTATAAATCCAAGGGGAAAATGAGAGTCGCGCCCGGCATTGCCATGATCGTGCTCAGTGTCATTTCCTTGATCACCGCGTTTACAGCCGGACACACGAATTTTCACGTGTTTATCGGCGGCATGTTTTTATTCGGCACCTTCTTGGTCGGTTCTGCTTTTCCTTTCTTTTTCGGGCTGAAGAAAAAAGAGAAATAACCCTATACTGAGAAGAGCTCTGTAAGATTTGATAAGAATAAACAAATGAAACATACAAGGACAAATGCGCTGGTCTTTTTGCTTTGAAAGAAGATGCATTTGTCCTTTTGCCCGTTCTGAGCATGGCGAAAATCGTAATATGACGCATAGATCATTCCTGCAGATCCTAATGCATACAACGATAATTTTATGAACTCAAACATGTAATCCTCCTCATACCAACATAATACAATGATAACCCGAAATACATTTGTTTCCAACACAAAAAAGAGGCCTCTAAAAGGGCCTCTTTTTTAGAATAACCGTTTCAAACTTTTCTTCAGTGACGGCATTTCGATTTTTTGGTTTTCGAAGAAGTTTTTCAGCATGTACTTGCTGAAGCCTTTTGCCTGCCCGTAGGTGATTTTGCCAGGCAGCGGCGGTTCGTTCCCAATCATGACATCCACAACGACCGGTTGGTCAGAGCGCAGCGCCTCATGGAAAGCCGGCGCAAGCTCTTCCGCTTTGGTCACTTTGATACCTTTTGCTCCGCAGCTTTCTGCAAATGCGGCATAGTCGACATTTTGGAGTTGCGTGACATAATCGATATTGCCTTTAACCTGCTGCTCATATTCGATCATGCAGAGATTTTCGTTGTTTAAAATAACGACAGTGACCGGGAGCTTATATTTGACGGCGGTCGGAAGATCCTGCATGACCATGGAAAATCCCCCGTCACCACAAACAGCGATCGCCTGGCGCTCAGGTTCGGCCAAGCTTGACGCGATCGCTCCCGGCAGACCGCAGCCCATTGTCGCAAGCCAGCTGGAAACGATGAAATCCTGGTTCGCGTTCATTTTGAAATGACGCGCCATCCAAACTGTCACAGTGCCGACATCTACAGAGAGCACCGCATCCTCAGCAGTCGCTTCCTGAAGACGTGCCACGACCTGCTGGGGTTTAAGCGGTGTTGTTGCCTCTGTCTCATCTATTTCAATTTCGTTCCACCAATGCTGCATATGTTCTGTGCAGGCATTCAGGAATCTTCTGTCTTCCTTGCGTTCAATATACTCTGTCAATTCGCGCAGGCCGAGGGCCGAATCGCAGACAAGGCCCGCTGTCACCGGATAGCGTTTTCCGATTTTCGCCGGGTCTGAATCGAGCTGGATAGCCGGCGTATCATCTGGCAAATAATCGCGGTACGGGAATGACGTTCCGAGCATGATTAATAAATCACATTCCTCCATTGCCTCGTAAGCCGGCTTTGTGCCAATTTGCCCTAGGTTGCCGAGAAAATGCGGGTGCTTATCGGGAACGACGCCTTTTGCCGGTAGTGTGACTACGATCGGAGCGGCGGCTTTGTCCGCAAATTCTAAGAGCTCCCGTTTCGCCTTTTTCATTCCCTGCCCCGCCAAGATAATCGGCTTCTTAGCATTATTAATATATTGCGCGCAGGTGACGAGCTGTTCTTTTTTCGGTTCAAGGTTCCCTTCCATATACACTGGTGAAGTATACACGGGCTCGCGTTTGATTTTCTCCGCAAACAGATCATCTGACACGCTCAATACCGCAACGCCTTTTTTGCTGTAGGCGGTGCGGATCGCCTGATTCAAGAGATCCGGCAGTGTTTCCGCGCTATGTACCTCTCTGTTGAACACAGCCACGTCCTCAAACATTTGCTCCAGCTTGATCTCCTGGAAATAATCACGTCCGACTTCACCTGATGAAACCTGTCCTGCAATGGCCAGCACAGGGGCGCCGTCCGCTTTTGCATCATATAAACCATTTAATAAGTGCACTGCTCCCGGCCCTGCGATCGACAGACAGACTCCGATCTTGCCGGTGAGTTTTGCTTCAGCCGCGGCTGCCAGTGCCGCTACCTCTTCATGGCGTGTTTGAATGAACTTCAGTTGATTTCTTTCGTGTCTTAATTCCTCAATAAACTCATTTATACTATCTCCGGGGATGCCGTAAACATGATCAACTCCCCATTGTTCAAGCAGCTCTGTCATTGCTTGTCCTGCAGTTTTGTGTGCCATAACGTATCCTCCTTTTTCCTTTTTTCAATACCACAGGAGAAAGGCTTTAAAACCCGGAGACGTGAATCACTTGCCCAGTCTTCTTTTCAACAGATCGATCGCCGCAAGCATGCCGACGTCCTTGAGGGTGATGGTTGCATCTAAGGCGCCATTCACGTAATCTTTGATTTGCCGTTTTCGGTTCGGCACCATAAAAAGCGGCAAGCGCCGCGGAGAAAACCACTTTAATTGTGCTGTCTCTGTGCCGTCCGCTATTGCTTGTCCGCCTGTTATGCTTCCGAAAAACACATGCTGTTCATCTAGAAACTTTGGCCTTTGATAGACACCTATTTTCGCGGAAAGCGCTGTATTGTATCCCGTCTCTTCCAATACCTCACGTACCGCCGCTGCCTCAGCCGATTCCCCGGAATCAATCCTGCCGCCCGGCAGATCCCATAAAGGGACATCTTTTCGTTTGACCAATAGAATCTGCTGATTTTCGTTCAGTACGATTACAAAAGCACCTTGTGTATACACCGCCATTCCTCTCTTTCCCGCAAAAAAGACCAAGGTGATTCCCTTGGTCCTAGACTTTACTTTTTAAAATGATACGGCAGTGTGGCAACCATTATGTCCTTTTTCCAAAACAGCCGAACTCTGAGGAGGAAGGCCGATTGATTGTGAAGGATGGTGTGCCAGCGTTTTTTCGTTATAAATTGCGGAAACAGCACCATGACAGAAAACTGCTCCTTCTTCGCTTTCGCCTCAACTGTTTCTAAAAATTTATCAAACGGATGGACAAGGCTTCTGTACGAGGAGTGAAGGGTAACGAGACGCACTCCATTATTGAGCTCTTCCCAGCGTTTTTCGACTTTCTTTTCCTGTTCTCTGTCAAATGACACGTGAACGGCGATCACCTGATCGGACAGTGATTTCGCATAGTGAATCGATTTTTGCACGACGGTGGTGACACCTGCTACAGGCACAATCACAACGGTGCCTTTGATTTCTTCCGGCTCTTTGTCTACGATGCGAAGCTGTTCACCAACCGCTGTGTAGTGATTTTTAATCGCAAAAAACAGCAAAACGACGATAGGCATAAAGATTAACACAGGCCATACGACATTAAACTTTGTCACAAAAAGGATAGATAGAACCATAAACGAAATCAGAGCGCCGCAGGAGTTGATCAGCATTTTTCCGATCCAGCCTTTTGGTTTTTGCTTGATCCATTTTATGCACATGCCGGTTTGTGAAAGCGTAAATGGAATAAATACGCCCACAGCATATAACGGGATTAAGTGCTCCGTCTGTCCTCCGAATAAGATAATGAGAATAATGGAGGCAAAGCCTAAAAAGATAATCCCATTTGAGAAGCCTAAGCGGTCACCCCGAACTGTAAACATTCGCGGCATATACTGGTCTCTCGCCAGGTTGAAGGCAAGCTGCGGGAAAGCTGAAAATCCCGTATTTGCCGCAAGGACCAAAATAAGCGATGTGACACCTTGGATGACATAGTAGAACACATTCCGCCCGAAGGTTTCGGACGCAATTTGTGAAACCACTGTTTCATCGGGCTTAGGCGCCGTTCCATATCCGTATGCGAGCACCGTGATGCCGGAAAACAGAATCGCCAGCAAAATCCCCATCATCGCAAGCGTTCTTGCCGCGTTTCGCGCAGGCGGATTTTTGAAAGCAGGAATGGCGTTAGAAATGGCCTCAACTCCGGTCAACGCTGAGCATCCGGAGGAAAAAGCCTTAAGCAGCAAAAACAGCGTAATGCCGGCTACAGGTGTGCCAAGCGGTGTATGATGAACCGGCTGGTCTATTTGTCCTGTCATGAGCTTGAACAACCCGACTGCAATGAGAACCAATAGCGCCACCACAAACAGATAAACCGGGTAGGCAAGAATGGATGCCGATTCCGAAAGCCCGCGCAGGTTCAAAATCATAATCACTAACACGAGAAAAATAGCGATCGGCACATGATAATCATGCAATGCAGGAAAGGCCGACGTGATGGCGTCCGTTCCTGCGGAAATACTTACCGCTACCGTTAAAATATAATCGACAAGCAATGAACCGCCCGCGATCAATCCCGGCTTTTCACCGAGGTTTTCTTTCGAAACAACATAAGCCCCGCCGCCCTGCGGATAAGCGTAAATAATTTGCCTGTATGAAAGAATCAGTGCGAGCAGTAATATGAGAACGCCGACCGCAATCGGAATGGAGTACCAAAATGCGGCAGCACTGATTGTTGCTAAAATGATTAAAATTTGCTCTGTCCCATATGCGACAGATGACAGCGCATCTGAGGAAAGCATAGCCAAGGCTTTTAATTTCGTCAGTTTTTGCTCTCCCGCTGCTTGAGATTTTAGTGGTTTCCCAATCAAAAAACGTTTGATTGAATGATACATCGATGTCTTCCCCTTTTAATTTCTCATTTTTCAATTAAAACAATAAAACATCAGTGTCTTGCTCTCACATTTTGCAATAGTCCTTTCTGCTATGATGTCTCTGTATGCGATTTACATTCCTAAAAATGAACGGCAAAAAACACAGAGGCAAACGGATGCCCCTGTGCCATAACATCGAACACAGGTTTCATTCATCTCCTCTCACGAACGCTTACGAGGTTAGCTGACGGATTCGGGCATATGAGAGTTAGCCCTACCTAAAAAGGATTCACCCCAACGGCAAAAAGCCATTCTAATGGGTCCCCCGCTCTGATTTCAGATTAAGCGATTTGTTTTCTAAAAGAGATCATACTCCCGTTCCCACACGTTGTAAAGAGGCTTATTGGCCGGGCGGAAAAAATAAAATGATAGGTTCCACAAATGGAATTTACATACCAAAAATAAAAAAACAGAGGCTAGATTGCCTCTGTTTTTATTCTGTATCTGTCTTTCTTTTTCTTCGTCTTACGGCAACCCAAATGAACACTGCCGCAATCACCATAATAAGTGCCAGCACACCAATATACATCCATTTCTGGCTATGATCCTGTGTTGGTTGTTCTGCGCCGGAGCTGACTGTCTCCGATTTGAGCTGCTGGTGGTTTGTAAACACCTGCTGGCTATTTGTTTCATTAAGGACGGTTGCCGAATCATCGTTGCTGTTCAGATAATTGATGATCTCTTTCGTGACAGCCGTGCCTTCTCCTTTTGCCGGTGCAAAAACAGCCATTGTATAGTGTGAATCCCAAGGCGATGCTTGGGTAAATACCACTTGTTTTGTCGTCTCATTCAGCATCTCGAAATCAGATACATCAAACGAGCCGTTTTTTGCCTGCGGCACAAGCAGGTCTGATGATTTCTCCTTCAGAAGAGAAAATTGATTGATCCCCCCTATAAAAATGAGGTTTCGGCCTTTCGCATCGTTTGCTGTAACGTCAGATGATTTCTTTACCGTGTATGAATGCTGTGCTTCGCTGCCAAAGGATTCTGTTACGAGAGAAAGCTCCTCAAGCTTCGATTGGCTTACGGTGTCAGGAAGCACGATTACCGTTGTTTGATCCTGATTTCCGGCGTAAGGAAGCGGCCACTCCTGAAAATCCGCTGACGGGGACATCCCTTTGATGGCGTATGATAATGTACTGCTTTTATCAATAAAGACCCACTTTTCTTCATCAGTCGTGTTGCAAGGGTTGTTTTCCTTTAACCCGGTTGTGACGAACTGAATATCAATGTAGCGGTTTTTTTGCAGCAGCTTAGGGTCCACTTTCACCGTAACATGATAGAATCCGTTTTTATCTTCTTTTCCTAAGTCATCAAGCCGGACCGAGTGCGGCTGGCCGTTGATCATCACTTTCAGCTCTGAAGCCTGAGAAGGCGATTCACTTTCGTCCGTTGAAGCTTGAATCGTTTCAGACTTTTTCAGTTTAAGCGACAGCTTCGCTGATTGGTTTTCATCTAAAACCGCCGAAGCCGGATAAAAATAATGTGCTGAAGATGTTTTATCGGCTCCAATTGTGATATCGCCCGCTCCAAAATTCTCGAGGGTCAGCTTATCGCTTTCTTTTTTTTCTGTCTGCTTAAGCTTGCTGATTGAAAGTGTATCGCCGCTGAGCTGGCCTGTGTATGTCTGATCTGTCATCACGCTGATTTTTTTAGCGAGCACGTCCTCGGATGCAGCTTGCGCAAACAGAACCGGCTGCTGCTTGCCCTCTGCTTTCAGCACCCGCTCAGCAAGCAGAAGTTCTTCTCCTTTTGCCTGCAAGCCGGCTTGTTTCATCAGTTTTTTCACTTTGCCGTTCCAATGCTTGTCCACTCCGATAACAATCGTCGGCTTATCGATTTTTTTCAGCTCAGATTCTGTGACATACGCAATCCTGACACTGCTGTCCACCGTTTTCAAATAGCCTTCTGTTTTAACCGCAGCTTCAATTTCCGCCGAACTTGGGTCATCCGGAATGACGAGGGCGGTTTCTTCGCTTGTGTTTCCAGATTGGGCGAATGGGTACGGATAATGGTCCAGCGACGTTCCTTTCGCTTCACCGCTTTCAGCAAGTGTCAGCCGGCTGTCCGGATAAATTTTGATCCAGTTGCCAGACGTATCCTGTCTGACACACACGCCCTCTTTCATTACGCCGTAAAATTTCAGCGATACGTTGTGATAACCTTGCGCTGACTGGTTTTTATTCAGATTCAGCTTCACTGTTTTCCGCTTGGAATCACCATCAAGCTTTAACGTTTTGACTGGTTCATCATCAATGACAGCCGTTAACGATGAAGGAGAAATTAAAAGATTTGATGCTTCGTATTCAATGACCAATTGCTGATTGCCTGAAGAGGCGCCTGCCGGGATCTGATACGTCAGCTCCGCGCTGTCTTTTGATCCATACAGTGTAATCAGCTCGCTTGTCAGCACCTGCTGTTTGGCTTGTTCTTGGCTGCTTTTCCCAAGAAGCGAACCGCTGACCTGTACATCCTTGGCAAGAGCCGGTTGTCCAGCCATCGCCAGCAGCATGAAGCTTGTGAGAAAAATCATTATTTGTTTCAAAAAGGTCACCCGCTTTTATGTTGATTGTATCGTTCTGTCTTGTACCATTTGACCTCCTGCTTGAATAAACGGTGCTTGATTTCTACGAATAAAGAGTAGATAACAAGCACAATCCATGCCTGCGAGTATGTGAAGTACATGAGAAATACGATAAAAAAGTTTTGCCTGTTCATTTCTGTTTTTTCAATGCTCAACGTAATCATGACCTCTGTCATAAATAAGAAAAATGCCAAAATCCAGAGAATCATTGCCAAAAATCCAACCGATAAATGCAAATCATAAAACAAATTCACTACAAAAATCGTATTCGACATGATCACGCCAAAGAAAAACAAGAAGTACGTAAAGAAAAAATAAAACAAATCAAAGATAATCCGTTTTCGTTTCAGCTTAAAAAACTGCGCCAAAAATTTGAGCACGACATATTGATTGCCGCGCGCCCATCGGGTGCGCTGGCGCCACCATACCTTCCATGTTTCCGGCTCCTGCTCCCACGTGATGGCCGCAGGGAAAAAGCGAATGTGATAGCCGAGATTGTACACCCGAATGGTCAGCTCCGTATCCTCAGCGAGCGCTTTGTCATCCCAGCCTCCGAGCTTTTCGATAATGCTTCTGCGAATCGCGAAGTTGGTTCCTGGGATCGTGGCGATTTTAAACCACTTCCATCTGCCTCCCTGAGCCATCCACTGAAAACAGATCGTTTCGATATTGATAAACCTCGTCAGCAGCGTCTTTGCCGCATTGATGACGCGGAATTTCCCTACCACGGCGCCTGCCTTTTCGTCATTCATCAGGCCGAGCACGAGATAATACACGGCCATTTTCTCAGGCGTATTGTCGGCGTCATATACACAGATCACATCGCCATTCGATTCGGCAAAACCCGAGTTAAGTGCAGAGGATTTTCCTTTACCTGCGTTCGGCGGCTTCGTAATCACCATTTTGATGAAATCGTATTTCTCGGAAAATTCATTGACGATATCACCCGTCCGGTCTGACGAATTGTCATTCACGACGATAATCTCCAGACGGTCCTTCGGATAATAAAGGTTGACCATCGCCTTCAGCGTCTGCCGAATCACAACCTCTTCGTTATGCGCCGGGAT
Organism: Bacillus stercoris; assembly: GCF_029772985.1. Taxonomy (NCBI): domain Bacteria; kingdom Bacillati; phylum Bacillota; class Bacilli; order Caryophanales; family Bacillaceae; genus Bacillus; species Bacillus stercoris. The sequence goes on from NZ_CP121861.1 coordinate 3,881,616, forward strand.
GAGGACGCTGACCTTTGGCAGCTCCTTCATGTTTTCTCTCCACTTCGGGATATTCCGTTCGAAGGTCATATAGTGGCGGAACCCGCCCTGCATGAGGAACATGTGGTAGAGAAGCATCACCCATATTAAACTTAGCGAGATAAAGAACAGCGTATTACCCAAGGCTTCTTCTCTCCTTAAAAATTCGTTTTTTCAATGTGGCTCTCAAGTAAAACGTATAACTGACAAACATGATGACAAATAAGAGCACGACAGCGGAGAGAATCCATAATGCCTTTTCCAGAGGGGTTTGCCGATGATGATCGAAAAACTCGTCTATGGCGCTTACGCCGTTTTTCACCTGAATCGTTCCATCACCGCTTGTATGAATTTCCACTTTGTCTGTTTTGACGGTTTGTTGCGTTTTCTTTAAATCGAGCCATTCACTGTCTGGAATGCGTTCCATCTGATCAACCAGCTCCGGCAGATATTTCATCCCAAGGTACGGGTGATAAAATCCACCGGCTACTCCGCCTTCAAAATCAATCATCTGAGAGATATGCTCCTCCATCTCGCCGAGCGGGTTTTGCTTTGATGTATCAACAAAGCCGATCGTCTCCGGATAAAGCGTCATTCCATGCAGCATCGAGGGAGCGGTCACGAACGGAGGTGCACCGGAGGTTTTCCACGTTGTGTCGCTGAGCTGAACCTGGCCAAAAATGCTTGAAAAATACTGTGAAGCGATTTGATAGCCGTATTCGGACATCGTGTAATGCGGCGCTTCAAACGCCAGCGGGTAAAGACCCGATGATGTCAAATCCTCAATGGCCCGCGTCAGTTTTTGCTTTGTATACGTTTCTTCCTTTTCCCGAAATGGTTCGAGATAGCTGTGATAGGCTTGTTCGTTCGGGAAGTCCTGTGCCTTCTCCAAAATGGACGGGGGATCTTCGGCATTTCCGGATGTAATCGGCTGATCCGCCTTTGCATCCCAAAATTCAAAGCCCTCTCCTGTTTCACTGTAGCGATAAGCGTGAGTATAGCCGTGAACAATGATACTGCCACCCATGCTTTGCAGCTTTTTCAGCACCTTGACCATCTTCGGTTGATTAGACAAATACACTTTGTCGCCTGTTTCCGGATTCAAGTAAACCGGAATGACCGCCAGGATAAAAGGAATATGCCGCTTATGCAGATATGTACCGGCTTGAAGCAGCAATTTTTCATCAGACATCGGGCTGATATCCTCGAGACGCAAATACAATAACGTCGTCCCCGCCTTCTCTCCGAAGGCTTCTCTGAGCTGTTTCGCCACGATCAAATTGTCATTTAACAAATTCGTTAATCCAATGTACACATTCCCTTTTTTTGTTTTCCATATAAAAGAATGCGTTTTGCCGTCATCGGCTTTGAAGGTGTAAAGCGCCGTTCCTTTCAGGCCTGATACGCTCAGCACATTAAGCCCGCTTTCCAGAGACACATCGGCCTTTTCCGGCCTGCTGTGAACCTGAAACACATTTTCTTTGCGGGCTAATGAAAGCCCGGAAAATTGGCTGATTTGTCCTGCGTTATAGCCAATGGCGACAACCGGTTTTTTTACGCTGCTGATAAGAGACAGCAATTTTTTGCTGAGCTTTCTTTTCGTTTGGCCGTAATACATCACATGATCTTTTCCTTTGAAATCCGACGCTTCAACATCTGAATCTCTTTTGACTGTCACATGGGATGTAAAGTGTCCCGCAAGCAAATCGAGCATTTTGACTTGAGACGACTCTTTGCCGTCCAAGGTTGAATAGATGATGAGAATGCCGGCATCCCGCTCCTTCGCTTGCGCTGAAACGGGAAAAGACGCAATCGCTGAAAACAGAAGCAGCATGATGCAGAGCAGTGTGATTCCTTTATAGTTCATTCATCATCATCTCATTTTCCAGTTCTTCTAAAAATTGATCAGCTGTTTTGATATCTTTCCGGTAGGGCAAATAGCAAACGTGGAACGTAAGCGAGACATACTTTCCATTTTCCAGCTGATATGTATCCAATTGTTTCTTCAGCTTAGTCAGAACGGCTGGCATATGTTCAGCAGGCGTGTGCGTCAGCACGATCCCGATACGCTCGTCAGAGGGGCGGAATTTCTTATCCGTTTCCCGAACACTCGTCCTGATTTGCTGACCGACATATTGGAAGAGGCGATCCGTTTCTTTTTCACCGTACAAGGACTTAAACTCTTTGAAATAATGCATATGGAGCAGCAAAAACACAAAAGAATTGCCGTAGCGCTCCGCCCGCTTCATTTCTTCTGAAAGTTCCAGCTGCATCCTTTGCTTGTTATCAAACCCGGTCACTCTGTCAACAGCAACAAAACTTTTGATTTCGGATTGAAGCCGTGTGATTGAGCGCCGAAGCTCTGCTGTGATATCGTGGATTCTTCCGGAAATAAAAGAAAACAGCAAAAGCGCGATTCCCCACACGACAAGCACTTGCAGCCCTTCCTCAGCTGGAAAGAGCGATGCCTGTCCAGTCTGGAAAAACATCATTAAGGTGCCGAGAACAAAAAGTACGATTAAGGTCACCGCCAGCGCGTAAATCGGGCCGAACCAGATGCCTGCGGCGATGACGACAAACGTGATGCAAAGGATCAGGGCGCCTTCCGATTGCTGGGCTGACACATAATAAATAAACAGAGACAGGGCCGCGATGAGCCCTGAAAAATAAGCAAATAATTTTTGTGATTCATTGAATGATATTTTCATTAAAAAGCTTCCTTTCGGCTAACAGCGGCAGCAGATTATCAAATGAATGCGTCTGAGTGCCGCTCATATAGCCTCCATAATACGATTTCACCGGATCATGAATTTCAAAGTCATTCATTCTGTCATATATGGCTTTGATGACAGAGCTGTTTTCATGCTGTTTTGTCAAAAACAATACGGCTAATGCATATACGGATGGCGATTCATATTGGACGGCAGGCTCCTTCGTATCTGCCGAATATCGCCCGTACAGTTTTCCGTTTGTCTGAAATTCCTGCTTGATCCAGTCCGCTAAAACAGATGCTTTTTCATCCCCTTCCGGCAAATGCCAAGCAGTGTAAAGCTGATCAATCAGGTTGATTTCACTGTCATATGTGTATTCCTTCGTCTCCGAGCTGTATGTCTTCGGCAGAAAGCCATTTTTTAAAGGAGCTGAATAGAGAACATTGGCATTCCGCTGTTCTGTTTCTTCGTCTATGATTCCATTCTTCTTTAAGACAGCTAAGGCATCAGGCAAGACGTATGAAAGCGTCACATCCTTTGAAGCGGCCTGTGAGTCGTAAAAGTCAGTAAATAACCCGTTGTTCATATTGTATGTCTTCAAAGCCGTGCCGATATCCTTAGCCGTTTGCGCGTAGTCGCTGCGGACCCATTTTGCGGCGGCTTGGTCAAGAGACAGCATAATTCTCATATCATCTATCAGCGCATTTGTCCCGCTCGCTTGGCCACTTTGAATCTTCCACGTCACCAAATGATTGCTCATCAGAAATGAATCAGTCAGATGCTGATATTGGTCTTGGAAATGCGGTGCGTCATTTTTGCTGAGCAGAAACTCCATCCACAGGCCGAGAGATTCCGATAAATACGAAGGCTGGTCTGAAAAATCGGTTTTGATCAGCCCTTGTTCATTCATTAGATTATGATAGATGAAATATTCCGCTGGCTGCAGCGGGCTGGTGTTCACTTCTGCCGCCGACTGATTTTGGGCCTTATTTCCAGCTTCAGCACACCCTGCGGAAAGTCCGATAGATAAGAAGAATAAGATGACAGCAATTAGTGCATGCCTCACAGGCAAATCCCCCTTTGTCGCCTGAAGCGAATCAGACGCTCACAAATAGTTATAGAAGAAAATATGACTGCCATGTTACAAAGTACATTTACTATAAAAGAAAAAAATGCAGATTGCTAGCTTTTTTTTCCCTTTTTGAACATTTAAAAAACGGGACCTAAGTCCAATAGAAAAACCTGTGCGATAGGCACAGGTTTTTTATTATTTATCCAAACCGAGTTTTTTCAGCTGTTCTGCCAGCGCGTTGTTAATCGGCTCATCTTTATTTTGTTTTTTCAAATAAGAGGACACGTCCCGTTTGGAAGCACGCGCTTTGTCTTTGTTTTTTCGTTTTTCAAATACAGAGAGCTTCTCACGGTGGCCGCACACACACGCAAAGGTCTGGCCCTCACCTTGGCCGCGAAGCTCCATTCTTTTATGGCAGTTCGGGCAGCGCGCGTTTGTTTTTCGGGCAATCGTTTTTCTGCTTCCGCATTCACGGTCTTGGCACACGAGCATCGTCCCGCGTTTGCCGTTTACTTTCAGCATCATTTTGCCGCATTCCGGACATGCCGTTCCCGTGATGTTGTCGTGTCGGAAGGTTTGGCTGCTGTTTTTGATGTCTTTTACCGTTTGGTGAGCGTAAGCCTTCATGTCTTTAATAAAGACAGCCGCTTTCAATTTGCCGGCCGCGATCGCAGACAGCTTTTGCTCCCATTCTGCCGTTAAAGCCGGTGATTTCAGATCCTCCGGAACAAGCTGCAGGAGCTGTTTTCCTTTAGAAGTGATAAAAATATCCTGGCCTTTTTTCTCGATTAAAAAGCTGTTGAACAGTTTTTCAATGATGTCGGCACGCGTTGCCACCGTGCCGAGGCCGCCTGTCTCTCCAAGCGTTTTGACGAGGCCTTTCTCTTCTCCCTGCATAAATGCGCTTGGGTTTTCCATCGCTGACAGCAGGGTCCCTTCATTAAAGCGGGCGGGCGGCTTCGTTTGGCCGCTTGTTTCCGTTAACGTGCGGACGGCAAGTGTGTCGCCTTTTTGAAGCGCAGGAAGTGTCTGATCTCTGTCATCGTCCTGCTCATCATCCTCATCCGCCATATCATAAACGGCTTTCCATCCTTGCGACTGTACGGTTTTGCCTTTTGCCGTAAAGGTTTCTCCGCCGATTTCTGCGATGACCTTTGTTTCTTCATATTCGAATGCAGGCATTAATACTGCAAGGAAACGTTTCGCAATCAGGTCATACAGCTTTCGTTCCTTATCACTCAGACTGCTCAGAATGAGCGGCTCTTCGGTCGGGATAATCGCATGGTGGTCTGACACCTTCGCGTCATTGACGTAGCCCTTATGGGATTTGATGCCGCGTTTTTTAATTTGGCTGACATATTGGGCGTACGGTTTTACTTCCATGCCTTCCAGACGGTCTTTCAACGTCGGGACGATGTCACTGGATAAAAATCTAGAGTCCGTCCGCGGATATGTGACGAGCTTATGCTGCTCATACAGCTTCTGCAGCACAGAAAGCGTTTCTTTAGCAGAAAAACCGAAGCGCTTGTGGGCGTCACGCTGCAGCTCCGTTAAATCATAAAGCGCAGGCGCAAAGCTTTTTTTCGCTGTTTTTTTCAGCTCGGCTATGACCGCTTGCTTTCCTTCGAGGTCTTTTAGCAAACGGCTTGTTACGTCTTGATTGAACGTTCTCGTCTGCTTTGATTTCTTATCCTGCCACGTCAGCGTCATGCCGTCGACTGCTGCACGTATGCCGTAATACGGGACTGGCGTAAACGCTTGAATGTCTGCCTCGCGCTTTGCAATCATGGCAAGCGTCGGGGTCTGCACACGCCCGCATGAGAGCTGGGCATTGAATTTGGTTGTCAGCGCACGGGTCGCATTAATCCCTACAATCCAATCCGCTTCCGCTCTGGCGACAGCAGAATGGTACAGGTTTTCGTATTCTTTGCCGCTGCGAAGCTTTTGAAATCCTTCCTTGATCGCTTTATCCGTTACAGAAGAAATCCACAGCCGCTTGATTGGCTTGCGGACATTCGCTTTCTCAATGATCCAGCGCGCAACAAGCTCTCCTTCCCGGCCTGCGTCAGTCGCGATGACAATCTGATTGACGTCTTTACGGGTAAGCTGCGATTTGACCGCATTGAACTGCTTTCCGGTTTTTTTAATCACCACAAGCTTTAATGGTTCTGGGATAATTGGCAGATCCTCCAGACGCCATGATTGAAATTCTTTTCCATAGCCTTCCGGATCAGCAAGTGTCACCAAATGACCTAAAGCCCAGGTCACAATATATTGATCACCTTCGAGATAACCGTTTCCTTTTTTATGGCACTTCAGCACCCGGGCTAAATCCCGGCCGACTGAAGGTTTTTCAGCTAATACAACTGTTTTTGACATGCTTGATCACTTCTCTTTCTTTCACGCTCATCCTGTTATTATAACAGACTTCGCGCGGCACTCTCTAACCGCGCCCGTTTTTCGTGTCAATTTCTGAGAAAATGACGTGAGTGACGGTTTGCGCGTAGGGCGATGTTTTGTTAATGAAATCTTCTACCGCTTCGAGGCTTTCGGCATTGATTTTCAACATATAGCAGGCTGCACCCGCAATTCGGTAGCAAAATTCAATATTCGTCAATGTTTGAATATAGCTTTTGAACCGCTCGTAATCCGCATTTTTGACGGTTGCTTCCACAATGCAGGAAACGGGAAGGCCCAGTTTTTTCTGGTCGACCTCCAGCGTGTATTGCTTGATGATGCCAAACGATTCAAGCTGCCTTACCCGTTCTGTCACAGATGGAGGTGACAGCTTAATTTTTCTGCCTAATTCCCTCATCGACAACCGGCTGTCCTTCTTCAGCTCCTCAATGATATTCAGATCAATCTGGTCAAGTTTCATTTCAACATCCTTCTTTTATGATTTTGTACACATTATCTCGGGTATTTTTGTAAATGACAAGTACAGTTCCCTGAAAAAGGCATGTAAAAATGAATGTTTTCCGAACATTTTTCGAAAGCTGTCATATGCCCCTCCGGATTGTTTATAGTATAAAATGAAAACGTGTCCACAAGGAGGGCAATTTATGCTGCACACGCCGATCGGAAGACTTCGCACGATGGGTTTTATTGAAGGAATGTCACTCTTAATCCTGCTGTTCATCGCTATGCCGCTTAAATATTGGGCAGGCCTTCCGCTTGCAGTGACAATTGTCGGTTCGGTTCACGGAGGGTTGTTCATTTTGTATTTGCTTGTCTTGGCTTATGCAACCTTCTCTGTCAAATGGCCACTGAAATGGTCAGCCGCCGGCTTCATCGTCGCTTTCGTCCCATTCGGAAATTTTTTGTACGACCGCGGATTAAGGAAATATAAATAAGGGAACGCAAAAAAGGCTGGATTTTTATGATCCAGCCTTTTTTATTAAAACCACTTTGTCAGCCACGCGATATAGTAGGCCCCCGGAATAAACATGAGCTGGGCGAGGAGTGTGCCCGCCACCCTTGATGTGACCATTGTGACAGAGGTCCATTTTAAATAGATATAGCTTCGTTTTCCTTTTGCCACATCATCGGCTAGAACGGATACTTTAGGATCAACAAAAATGGCCAGCAGCATCGTCGCAATTCCGTTGATCAAACCCGAAGCCATGACGGCTGTCGTGCTGCGCTCCGGCGCCAGCAGGCCTGCGTATAAAGCCGAAAGCACACCAATCGTATAAATCGATGTAATCAGCATGTTGATGACAAACAAACGCTTCGGAATCAAGCGCATATGAAATCCTTTTACATATGAAATGGACGGCAGACGTAAATAGGAAAGGGCATTTTTGAATCCTTGTTTCGAGAATCCCTTTCGAAATACTTGAAAAACAGAGCCGCCGCCGCCCGCCAAGTGAATAATCGCCCGTGAAAAAAGAGCGACAAAAGACGGGAGCAGGATAATGCCCAAAATGGTGCCGACTGTCGATCCGAAAATTAAAAAGCGGAACTGCTCCCCTACAATCGCCAGTGCGTTTTTTCCCGCATCATCAATTAAATGCCCGGTAAAGGGCTGTTGCACCATGTTCGACATTCTGGACACAATGACCATGACATTAAACAGGGAAAGCGCGGACGCAATAAATCCAACGCGGGCCCCGGAAAGCCTTGTGGCATAGGCTAAGGTTTCTATCGAATGAATCAGCAATAAAAAACAAAATATAAAAAGTACTTGTGTTGTAATGACATGCACGTTATTCTTCCTCCAATTTCATCCTAGAGATAAGACTGGAAAGAAGGCAATTAGGTTTCAGTACGATGTGTTTTTTGCAATAAAAAAACCGCCGGCGAACGCCGGGCGGTTTGTCTTATTCTTTTCTATACGCAAATAAAGATTATATCATCCGCCTGCTCGGGCGGGTTAGATTCATAAAGCATTGTTCCGAAGAATCTTTCTGGAAAGTAAACACCATGGAAATTTCTTGAACACAAGACAACGAAAGCCCTACCTCTCAATCGTCACTGCGGCTCCGAAGCCGCGCCGGTGTGAATTGTAAAACAAAAAAGTCTTTTTTCCATCTCATCGTTAGGGGCGATTTGTTATGAAGGAAAAGAATAAGGGCAGCTGATTATGCTGCTTGGGAAGCGGTAAGCTTCTCTCTCAAAACAGAAAAAAGAAGTTTACTTTCTTTTTTATTTGCTTATTTTTCTTACTAGCTATTCATAATAACATATCGCCCCTGAAAACACAAATTTTTTATAGTTCGAGTGAGACCGGTGTTTTCTCCCCGGCATTCATTAATCTGATATCCTCCGGTTCAATTTCAAGAATCACCAGATTCGGATCATCCTTGCCGTCAAACCAGCGCTCTAATTTGGAACTCCATATTTTGTCCTTGAGTTCTGCCGAATTGTTGATTTTGGCTTTTCCGGCAACTTCGACATAGGCGTCGCCAAAGCCTTCACAATCATAGCCTAATAAAATGTGGACATTGGGGTTGTTCTCAATTTCTTCCGCTTTATGAGTTTCCTTGCTTGTCGGTGTGTAAATCGTCAGCCCGTCATGGAAAAAAGTCATGTAGCGGGAATGCGGTTTGCCCTTTTGAACCGTTGCGAGCGAACCTACTTTATGGTGATCTAGAACATCAAGCACTTTTTGTTTTATGTCTTTCTGATTCATCTCGAATCACTCCTTTTTAACGTCTCCGCTGTTACTTTTCCACATCCGGGGAAGATTTAAACAAGAAAGTGTGCTCTTTATTTTCATCCTTTCCATTCATGCTTTAGCAAGCTGTAATAGATAAGATCATGGTGCCTGCCGTTTACGAATAAGCCGTCCCGTGCCCTTCCTTCCTCTAGAAAGCCGAGCCGCTCCGGAACCGCTCTGCTTTTTTCGTTTCCGACAGCCGCACAGATCGCCACACGATTCAGCTCAAGCTCTTCAAAAGCATACGTAATGAGTTTTCGGCAGGCAGCTGTAATAATGCCTTTCCCTTCAAATTCTTCGGCAATCCAGTATCCGATTTCCGCTTTTCGATTCACTTGATCAAGGTTATGCAGTCCGATCATGCCGCATAGGCTGCCGTCATAAAGGAGCCCCGCTTCAATGCTGGTCAGATCAGCATATTCCCACCGCCAATTTGGAATGATCGTTTCTCTGTACGTTTCAGCGCTGCTTGGATTTTCCGCCCAAAACAGCCACTTGCCAAGCCGCTGCTGATTTTGGATAATGAGTTCGGCCAGCCGCTCCGCATCCTTCGGCTCCAATAATCGGATGGTGATGTGCTCATTTACCTTGCAAGTGAACATTGCCTCGCCCTCTTTCCTTTTTTACCCATTATAGCGATGATTCCGTTTTTTTCAATACAAAAAAGGATGGGCTGCAAAGCCTCATCCTTATATCCTTGGATCGGTAAAGATATCATGTTTATCTGTGCTCGGCGATGACATTTCCGTCACGACGGCTCCCTCTTCACCGGCTTGAAACCAATGCTTTGTATTCGGGGAAATCGTATATTGCCCGCCCGGTTCCAGCTCAATTTCGTGCCAGACCGTATAGTGTTCTCTGTCTTCCTGAGGAGGGAGAACCTTTGGCAGCTGCGTTTTTTCTCCTTCTACGTAAAGATACACTTTTCCGTAGCGGCAGCGGAAGGTCTCCTGCTTGCCTTCCTGGCCGTTGACCGGCGGATGGCGGTGTTCCGGGCAAGTCTGTCCCGGAAACAGCACCAGCTCCTTTGAACAATAACGGTCTGTATTGACGTAGACAAAGAGCTGGAGCCCGACTGTTTTTTCTTTTCCTAAGCCGTAGTCCATCAGCTGGATTTGGTCTACTTCCTCGTCCGTTAATACAATGCCTGCCTTTTGATAGTAGCTGTTCACTTCTTCTTTCGTGATACCCATATGTCACACTCCCTCTTATGTCGTCACAAAATTACCGCCGTTGACATGCAGTGTCTGGCCTGTCATGTAAGATGATTCATCTGATGCCAGCAGCACATAACAGCCGACGTGCTCAACAGGCTGTCCAGGACGTCCCATCGGCGTATCTTGCCCAAATTGGGCGACTGTTTCTTCAGAGAACGTAGCTGGGATTAATGGCGTCCAGATTGGTCCCGGCGCTACTGCATTCACACGGATGCCGTCTTTGACAAGCGCCTGTGCCATTGTTCTTGTAAAGGCATTGATCGCGCCTTTTGTCGCTGTATAATCAATCAGTGTCGGGTTCCCTACGTACGGGTTGATGGATGTCGTATTGATGATGGCGCTGCCCGGTTTCAGGTAATCAATTGCTTTTTTAGTCAAATAAAATTGAGAATAAAAGTTTGTTTTGAATGTGCGGTGAAGCTGTTCACCTGTAATGTCTTTGATGCTTTCCTTCGGATGCTGTTCACCGGCATTGTTGACAAGGATGTCAAGGCCGCCTAGTTCTTTGACCGTTTTTTCAACCGCGTCATTGCAGAATTCCTCTTCACCAACGTCACCGGCAATCAGCAGGCATTTTACACCTTCTTGTTCAACGCGTTTCTTCGTCTCTTCGGCGTCTCCATGCTCATCCTTATATACAATGGCGATATCAGCGCCTTCCTTTGCATAAGCGACCGAAACCGCGCGTCCGATCCCGCTGTCGCCGCCTGTAATGAGCGCAACTTTTCCTTTTAATTTGTCTGCTCCTTTATAATCCTCGTACTCATACACCGGACTTGGATTCATTTCGCTTTCAATTCCCGGCTGGCGATTTTGGGTTTGTGCCGGCAGTTCTTTTGGATAATGTGCCATGATGATTCTCCTCCTTTGGTTTCTTGTCTATTTGTTGTGTACCTCACACGCTCTTTGGATAAACATGGCTCGGCACCTTCGCATTGCTTTATCAGAAAAATGTTTCACATGGAACGCTGGGAGGAAATAACTCAAAAAGGGGGTTGGTTGCTGAATGATTAACATGCTTTCTAGAAGATTCAGCAGGCCAAAGGGCGTCATCGGCATGATTGCCGGGTACATCATGGCTGCTGAAAATCAAACACTGAATCAGTGGACAATCAATCAGCTTGAGATCATGCGCGGGGACAGCATTTTAGAAGTCGGGTTTGGCCCTGGATACTGCATGCAGCAGATATTGAAACGCGAAAAGGATGTTCATCTTCATGGGATTGATGTGTCAGAAGCCATGCTGAAGCTGGCCGCCCGCAGAGTGAAATCAGAGGGTGTGCGCCTGATACAAGGAAGCGTCGAGACATTTCCTCTTTCCGCCTCGTTTTATGATAAAGTGATTTCCGTTAACAACTACACCATTTGGAATGACCAAACAAAAGGCATGAAACAGATTTATCGTGCATTAAAGCCCGGCGGCAAAGCAGCCATTACGATGCAGCCGCGGGAAGCGGATGCCAGTCCTGAGAAAACAAAATCATTTGGAAAACAGATGATTGCCGACTTCAAAGCAGCCGGCTTCGAGGACATTGATATACAATTTAAGAACATTAGGCCTGAGCTTGCCGTTTGTGCGACTGCAAAGAAGCCCGCCACATAAAGTGGCGGGCTTCTTCTTTTATGAATGTACAGCCTGGTTGCGCAGGACGTCTTTTTTCACCTTGCCGAGGTTGTTTTTCGGCAGTTCGTTAACGAATTCAACTTCAGGTATTTTGTAAGCGGACAGGCGCTCTTTACAAAATGCGATAACATCCTCTTCCGTTATGCGCTGGCCGCCATTTTTCACGATAAAAGCTTTCGGTTTTTCACCGTAAAGCGGGTCTGGTATTCCGACCACCGCCGTTTCAAGGATTCCCGGGATCTGCTGGATAACTTCTTCAACCTGATCAGGATAGACGTTATCACCTCCGTAAATAATGACATCCTTGTAGCGTCCAGTGATGAAAATAAAGCCATCTTCATCCACATAGCCTGAATCTCCGGTTCTGAACCATCCGTTTTGCAGCACTTTCGCTGTTGCTTCAGGGTTGTCTTCATAGCCTTTAAATAAGAATGGAGTATGAACAACGATTTCGCCGATTTCTCCTTGGGGGAGTTCTTCTCCCGTCAGAGGATCTTCCACTTTGACTTTAACGCCTTCCACAGGTTTCCCCGCAGATGCCGCTTTATCCATTCCCATATCAGGCATCCATGTGCTGATTCCCCAAGCCTCAGTACTTCCATAGCCATGCGCGAGCGGAATGCCGATATCAAGATAGCGGCGGATTAGGCTGCTCGGCACTTTCGTTCCGCCTGTCATTAAAATAACAAGCGAAGATAAGTCAGTTTGGTGCGTTTCCCACGCTTCAAGCAAATACGTGTAAAACACAGGAAGAGCCATCACGGTCTGAATTTTCTCCTCTTCAATGACCTTCAGCATGTGAACAGGATCCTGATCCTTTGTGAACACAAAGGTTGTTCCTGCAAACGTTCCAAGCATGATGCAAATGAGCGCACTCGTATGATAAATCGGATGGCACGCGAGAAAACGAAGGCCCTTCATCCGTGTTACTGAGCTGTTGGATTTTTTGACGTATCTGTATATGCCGCCATGTGTGATCATGCATCTTTTCGGGTTTCCCGTTGTGCCAGACGTAAACATGAGAAGTGCTGTATCATCTGGGGAAACCATTTCCGTTTCCGGCAATTGATCAGGACCGGCAAACAGCGCTTCAAATTCAGCAGATGTTTCGTAAGCTGTTCCTGTCTCCATTGTTAAACACAGTGAGGACAATTCAGGAAGAATTTCCTCCAGCGTCTCTTTAAACTCCGCTCCGTAAAACATCGCTTTCGGTTCACTTGCTTTTAAAATGCCTGTCATTTCATATGGTTTCAGCTGCCAGCTGACAGGTACAACAACAGCACCTATTTCAAGCGCGGCGAACATAACAGTTGATGCGGGATGGCCGTTTTTGCAAAGCAATGCAACACGGTCGCCCTTTTGAATTCCTTTTTGCAGCATGGCATTCGCCAGCTGATTAATCCGTTTACGGTAACCTTTATATGTCAGTGTATGGTCTCCGCTTTTTACAGCCTCTATTTCTTCGCTATCCGGCATGTCATGCAGAATCAGATGCTGTAATGTTTCCATATCGTCATCTCCTATATTCTCTTGAATCTTCAATAATTTGTTAGATTTTCTTCCTTACCTCACCCATTTTAACCCAAAAAAGATAACTTGTAAAACTATTTCATTTTGGAATTATTCCAATACTGAATGATAAAATAGTCCCACATTTTCTTATTTTGTTCCCCGTCCACAGAAAAACACACACCAATTTTTTGACGTGTGCCATGAAGGATTACAGTATGTTTTTTTCTTTCATCCAAGTGAAAAATATGCGGTTTAACCGCTGATACAATTCTTGTTCTCCTTCTTCCTGAAACCCCGCCATGCTTTCTCCGCTCTCGATAATTGCCGAGCTGATCGCGCTTAAAATTTCCGAGCCTTCAGCAGATAATGAACCAGGCGCCATCATGACGAGGATGCGTGTCATGATGAGGGTATTTCCGTCCATGCCATCCACTTCATAGGAGGCGCTGAGATCAAACATTTTGAAAAAAGGCAGGACGATTTCATCATTTTTGAGATGATAAAGCGCCATGTTTGTTCCTGGGATGCCCAATCCCCCTTGTTTCTCCCGCTCAGCCAGGCAAACCGCGGCTTTTTTTGGATCACGGATCAAGCCATCCTTTTTCAGCTGCTGAAAAAGCTCTAATAGAAGCATGCTATGATCCGGGTTTGTTTTGAGTTGAGTTAGTGAAAAATGGCGCAAAACATCTTGAATAACCTCCATATACCGACCTATGCTTTCCGCCGCTTCCAGCATATCAGGTGCATCAGCTTGCTGCGTTTCTTCCTTGGGGCTTCTTTTTTTGTTAAGAATAAGGGGAATTTTCCGCTTGATATACTGCTTGACCTGGTTTGCGTCTTCCTCATTTAATAGCGGGCTGACCATGATGTAATCAATGTTTTCATAAGGAATCGGAACAGTGGATACAATCATATCATACGCTTGAACATCCTTCCCCTTTAGCTCGATCAGGGATGACATATCAAACGATTCAATTTCCGGCAGTTCTTTCTTCAGCCTTGAGGCAAGCATTTTCGAAGAGCCGATCCCGCTTGAGCAGACGACAAGCGCTTTCACTTTTGCTTCTTCTTTTTTGATTTCAAGAGCCGAGCCAAAGTGAAGAACGATAAAAGCAATTTCATCATCAGAAAAGGACATGCCCGGAAAATATTTTTCGACGCCTTCTTCGATGGCCATGTAAAGCAGAAAATAATCGCGCTTGATCTGTTCCTTCATCGGATTGTATATCTCAATATTTTCTTTTATGCGGCTGACGGCCGGCTCCAAATGGGCGATCAAGCCTTCATATAAAGAGTAGTTTTTCGTGAGATCCATTCGGATTTTATCTGAAATAAAGGCAATGAGCCGCTTTGTTTGCAGGGCTGTTTCCAGCTCAATTTCCTGCGCTTTGTATTCTGTTTTGTATTTTCGATTGGCGCTTCGAAGGTGGATTGTAATATAGCCGACCTCCGCCTCCGGTATCGTCACGCCGAAGGCTCGTTCAAGCTCGCCTGCGATTTCAAGAGCCGAGCTGTATTCTCTCGCATTCTTCATCTCCTCAAGCTCATTTTGCTCCATGGTGATGGTTTCCCCAAGCTTAATCCGTTCGATCGCATACGTCAGATGGACAACGAGCGCTATATAGGAGCTGTCGGACAATGAAAAAGCGATTTTTTCCTTCAGCTGAAATAAGATGCGCTCCATTTTTAGCAGCTCACCTTTGCTGACAACACCGAACATTTTCTCTGAAGAATCAGGTTTTCCTTTGATGTTTAATTCAACCGCTTCCAAAAACATTTGGATGTCAAGGCGGTTCACAATCAAGTTGCCGACAATTTTCCGTTTCGCATTCTCCGGCCCTATGAGCTGGATGCCAAAACCTCTTTTGCGGATCAGTGTCAATCCGAAGGGAGAAATCCATTTCTCCAGCTCGTCTAAGTCATAGCTTACCGTGGCATTTGTCACCTGAAGATCATGAGCAAGCGTGTACAGTTTGACGGGCTCCTGAGACTCTAATAGCGAACAAAGAATGAGCAGTTTCCTTTCGTCCGCGCTGTATTCATGCTGTTCATATGATAAATCGGTGAGCAGCTTTTGTTTATCCTCGGGACTTCCCACTGCTTTCAACCCTTTGCCGGGCTGTTTATCAAGCGTAAGCCCGACGGTTTCCATCAGCGGCTTAATTGATTTGAGCTCCCTGTGAATGGTTCTCGTGCTGACCTCCATCAGCTCAGCAAGCTCAGTTACGGTTATATATCTATTTTGTAATAACAAGTGCTTTAACAGCTTTTGTTCTCTGGCAGTCATATACATAAAAAAAGACCTCCTAGACAATCTTGATGTGCGGATGAAGTCGCAAGGAGATGCAGTAGAGGATATAGAGAGGTTTCCTTTTAATATAAAACGCTTTCAAATAAGAATCAATCACTTATAAATGGTAATTTGGCACTAAGCGGTGTGACAACATTGAAAAAGCACCAGCTGGTAAGCTGATGCTTTTTATGGAATATCGTAACCCTGTACGGCTGTAAAAATACGAAACCATTGATCTTGGTCAAGCTTGTATGACATCGCGTTTATCGCGGCGGTAATCCGCTCGCGCTTTCCGCTTCCGACAATCGGCATGATGTTTGCCGGATGCGTATACAGCCATGCGTACATGACCTCGTCCAAAGAAGCGGCGCCGATCTCTGCTTGAACGGATTCAAGCGCCGTGCGGACACGCCGGTCTTTTTCCGTGTCACCAGTGAAAACTTTGCCGCCTGCCAGAGGCGACCAAGCCATGGGCGGTATCCGTTTTTCCTGACAGAGGTTCAAAGTGCCGTCGCGCACATTTTCTAATTCATATGCGGAAAGCTCAATCTGGTTGGTCACGAGCTTCTCAGGCAAATACGATTCCAGCATCCGATACTGGTGATCTTTAAAATTTGAAACACCAAAGTACCTGACCTTGCCAGAGCATTTCAGCGCTTGAAACGCCTCTGCTACCCCCTCCGGATCCATGAGCGGGTCCGGTCTGTGAATCAACAGCACATCGATATAATCCGTCCTAAGGTTCATAAGTGATTGCTCAACGGATGCCAAAATATGCGATTTGCTTGTGTTATAATGATGCGATCTGTGAGCTGGCCGTTCAGGCGATTCAAGAACAATGCCGCATTTTGTGACCAGCTCTATGTTTTCTCTTAATCCGGGCGAAAGGGCGAGGGCGTTTCCAAACAGCTTTTCGCACGTATAGCCCCCATAAATATCCGCATGATCAAAGGTCGTGATGCCGTGATCGATACACCATTCAATGAGACTCAGCAGTTCAGCATCTGAATAGTTCCATTCATTCAGCCGCCAAAGGCCGTGTACGACTCTTGAAAATTGAAGATCCTCCGCCAATTGAATACGTTGCATGCAAAATCCCTCTTTTCCTTGTATAAACCGGGTTTTGCCCCTTACTAGTTCATTCGGCCTCAGATCCCCTTTTTCCTTTCGCCCCTTTTAAAAAGACATTTTAATTCGATTGAAATTGCTTTTTCGCTTTCTCAACGACGTAGTGGCTGCCGCCGCGGTCCTGCACATTTTGGATCATCATGGCGACAAGCAGGTCTTTGTTTTTGTAATCGTAGCCGACAAACCAGCCATTTTCCGCGCCATCCTTATCATCTTTGGATGTTTTCAGCTCGGCTGTTCCTGTTTTTCCGGCCACTGTGATTCCTTTCACGACAGGCTGATAGGCTGATCCGCGCTCATCCTCGACAACGCCCTTCAGACCTTTTGTAATGTCTGCCGCTCCTTCCTTCGTGACCACTTGCTTGTGCCAAACATCAGCTGTTTGCGAGTCTTTTTTGATCAGCTTCGGTTTGACAAGGTCTCCATTGTCAACAAATGGCGTGTAAGCAGCTGCCAAGTGAAGCGGAGACATTTGCATTTGCCCTTGTCCGTAGCCCGTATCCGCAAGCAAAATGTCTGAATCAAGCTTGTCATTTGCAATAGACGATTTCTGGATCGGGAATTCATACGGAATGTCCTCTGAAAAACCGAATGTCTTCAAGCCTTTTGTGAAGGTGTCCGCTCCCATATCAAGCGCATTCTGGGCAAAATAAATATTGTCTGACGTAATAAGGGCATTTTCCAAATCGACTTGCTGAAGTCTCTCAGACACACGTGTCACTGAATAGCCGCCCCAGCTCGAATCTTTTTGCCACTCCTTACCTTTGATTGTTTTCTTTTCATCGGCTTTAAGGGTGCCGTTTTTGATTCCAATAGCAGCTGCAATCGGTTTAATGGTGGAACCTGGTGCATATGTCTTATTGAATTTCGCTGAAAACGGGTTGTTTTTATCTTTGTTTAGCTTTTTCCATTCCTTATCGCTCCAGCCGAAAATAAACCCGTTCGGATCGTAGGAAGGCGCGCTGACAAGTGCAAGTGTTTCGCCTGTCTTCGGCTGCAGCGCGACTGCCGTCCCGCTGTCATCCTTGAGTTCATCATACAGCTTCGTTTGCGTTTTAATATCAATTGTAAGATGAAGATCCTCGCCGTCCTTTGCTTTCTTTTCAGCGATGACTTCCCCGGTTTGCGGCACGTAAATTTTCCAGCCAGTTGTGCCTCTTAGCTTATCTTCATACACATTTTCAAGTCCGGCGATGCCGATGTTAGACGTATCGCTGTACGTTCCTTCTTTCTTTTTCTTTAGTTCTTCCGCTGTAATGGCGCGGACATACCCTGTCAAATGGGCTGTCTTTTCGCCATACGGATAGTAGCGGGAGCTGACATTCGTTCTTGTTACGCCTTGTAATGACGTCGCTTCAGAAACTAACTTCTCCTGGTCAGGCTTGACCTTTTTGAGCGGCACAAACGAATCGTCTTTTACCCAGCCTTGATCCAGCTTTTTCTTGATGTCGTCTTCAGTCAAATCAAGTTTTTTGGCGAGCTCTTTTATGACTTTCTCTTTTTTATCGCCAAGCTCTCCGGGAACAATCCCGATTTCCGGAACATCTGTATTGACGGCTAAGCCTTTTCCATTTTTATCGTAAATTTGGCCTCGTTTCGGTTCAATGCTCATAATTTGCACGGTTTTGTCGTCAGCCAGCTGCTTGAAAATAAACGATGGGTCCCAATCTATATTCCATGACTCCTCGTCATCTGTTTTTTCTAATTTCAGCACAGCAGTATTCTTGAAGCTGACTTTGCCGGCATTTGTGTTCATGCTGACTTTATACGGGATATGTTTCATTGTCTTGTTGTCTTGATCGTCCTTATCTACTTCTCCCGCAGTGACTTTCAAGTTTTTTACGCCGGCCTGCTCATAGATGGCTTTATACCTGTTGACGAAATCTTTTTTGGAGATTTCTTTTTTGACATCTTTAGTCAGGCTTTGATACATGTCATCGAATTGCTGATCGTTCCACTGTTTCACGAATGCTTCCATGCGATCCTCTGGTGAATCTGTTTTGGAGCATCCGATCAATCCAATCAACCCGACGCATAGAAATACTAGTAGAATACACTTTTTTAACATGACTTTCCCCTGCCTTCCACTTGTTATTTTCTCTTAATTGAATTGGTGCGTGCAAGATTTTTTTGAAAATGAAGGAAAAGTTCACCGATTTTGCAGAAATCTCCTATCGTTTGCTGTAGACTATTTGAAAAGACAGAAAGAAGGGATAGCATGGTCAGAGAGGCAGCAATGCTTCACATTAAAGAAGGGCTTGAACAAGAGTTTGAGGCGGCGTTCCGGCAAGCGGCGCCGATCATTTCCAGCATGAAGGGCTATATCACTCACTCGTTATCAAAATGCATGGAGGAAACGCATAAATATCTGCTTCTTGTGGAGTGGGAAACACTTGAGGACCATACGGAAGGCTTTCGCGGTTCTTCAGAGTATCAAGAGTGGAAAGCCTTGCTTCATCGGTTCTATACCCCGTTCCCGACAGTCGAGCATTTTCAGGATGTGTAATAGATTTATATAATATGAAGTGTAAAACCGATAAGGGAGACAGACCATACAAAAACGGCGGTATAAATATTAAAAGCGCCTGAGCCGTCATTTTCTTTTTTGCGTTCTTCAAGCCCCTGCATAAACATGACTGCACCAAGAAAAACAAGCATAACCGATTGGATAACAGAGGTGTGTTCCGTATATTTAAAAGCAATAAGCGCCAATAAAATAATGATAACCGCAAAGGACATTTTAACAATGCGAAACAAAAGGACCATCCTTCCTTATATACGAAATATTGAACGTTATGGCTATATTTGCCTACGCCCTCCATTATTCTAGCGCACTTTTTGGGGATGTAGAACAGAAGAAAGGGAATTTTAAGTTTCTTTTAATATTTCGATCACACATAAAAAACGCGCCTGTCATGAGGCGCGTTTTCTATGAAACTGACAATTCTTTATAGCCTAACTTGTGAACGGCTTCAGCCATCGCTTGATAGCCTTTGCTGTTCGGATGGACACCGTCAAAGGACAGGTATTCCTGCTCCTTGCCTTTGAAGATGCTGTAGGCATCCGCGATTTTGACATGGGGTGCTGATGCAAGTGTTGCTAAATGTGAATTGAAGGATGTGATCCATTTGCCGGCGATTTCAATGCCGGGAAACGGGTTGTATAAGTTGAACACACGGATGGCGTACGGGGAAGGGTTTTCTCCTTTGATCTCGGCGATCTTGGCAATCATCTTTTCAAAATTCTCATGGCAATGGGCGGATACACGGCTGAAAATTGTTTCATCCTTAGAGGTTTGGTAGGCTAAGACCGAATCGATAAGATCGTTTCCGCAGCCTGTGATCGTTATCATATCAGCATCTCGTATGCATTTTTGCACATAGGAATATGACAGGAGCCCCAAAATCTCCTCTGTATTCAGGCCTGATCTGGCAAATATGGCTATTGCCGTTTTTGTTTTCAAGTCAGCTGACATCATGTCTCCAAAACGATGGACGAAGCCGGGTGAAAACAGCCCGGAGCCTCTCCCTGTCGTCAAGGAATCGCCCAGAGCTGTATATCGAAGCACCATGTTCTTTCCTCCACTCCTGAACGTCGATACGTTAATGTACGCAGCAGAGTAAAGATTGGCTACTTATGTATATCCTATTTTTCTTGAAATTTGTAAAGCGGCGTCCTTCACCTTTTCTGTTAAATAGGGCATCCTGTCTTCTGTAAATCTCGCTTCAAAGCCTGCGATACTAATGCCGGCTGCCACCTGGCGCTTATGGTTAAAGATTGGGGCGCCGATCGCCGCCGTATAGTTTTCGAGCTCTGAATAGCTGACAGTATAGCCATTTTGCACGGAGGCATCAATTTCCTGAAGCAGTTTTTCGGGATCGGTAATCGTTCCGGAGCCAATCGAAATGAGCTCGGTTTGTTTGATGTATGCTTCGATTTCTTCACGGGGAAGAAAGGACAGAATGCTTCTGGCGCACGCTCCCGCATACAGTGGGGAACGCCTGCCGATTGCCGTATACAGCCGCACAGTCTGTGTCCCTTCTATTTTCTCAACGTATATCGCTTCATTGCCGTCCCTCATGATCAACTGCACAGCCTCGTCCACTTCCCGGCACAGCTCTTCCATCACGGGTTTCGCTATTTTTCTGATATCCAGCCTGT
Source organism: Bacillus stercoris (assembly GCF_029772985.1). NCBI lineage: Bacteria > Bacillati > Bacillota > Bacilli > Caryophanales > Bacillaceae > Bacillus > Bacillus stercoris. The sequence continues at coordinate 3,902,513 of NZ_CP121861.1, forward strand.
CAGCGACAAGCTGTCCGAATTCCAAAAACACCAATCCCAGCGAATAAGCGCCGGACGCATCCCGACTGAGGAACCCCATTTCCTCCAAAGAGCTGACCATCCGGTGAACAGAGGTCTTCGGCATTTCAGTCAGCGACACCAATTCACTTAAGGTTAGGCTTGGTTTATGCAAAAACAAATTGAGCAGCGCCATAGATTTGACTACGGTTTTATTTTTATTCTGCATCATTCATCCCCTTTGCTATGTCAGCCATTCCATCTTCATTCTCGTTTTCAGTTCTTTTATATGCTGTTCCCGTTCTACCGCAAGCGCTTCTGCCTCCTGAAGGGACACAGGCTCAAACTGGACGTGCTCGCCCGGCATGATTTGGGAAACAATCGGAAGATCAGCGGATATGATGTGCGCGATCCTCGGATAGCCGCCAGTCGTCTGCCGGTCTGCAAGCAGGATAATCGGGTTGCCGTCAGGCGGCACCTGAACTGTTCCAAACGAAACCGCTTCTGACACCATCTCAAGCGGGGCTTTCAGTTCGAGCGGCTCTCCTTTGAGCCTGTAGCCCATACGGTCGGATTGCGGCGTGACACGAAATGCTTCTTCATAAAAACGCGTTTTTGATTCTTCTGTGAAAAAGGCGAATTGCTTTCCTTCCAGCACCCGAATGATGGGATTCTTCTTCAGCGGCAGAAATCTGCTGCGGCTGACCGACCACTTCGGTGCTGCAAATCCCTGTTTTTCAAGCTGCGGACTTAAACGGGAAAGGATGGTTTGCGAAAGAGCTGACATCTCTCCAATAGACAGTTCATCTTCTTTTTGAAGCGCTCTGCCATGAAGTCCGCCGATGCCTGCTCTGACGTATGTGCTTTTACTTTCCATGACGGCAGGCACATTGATGCCGCCGGCTGCGGCTACATAAGCACGGCTGCCGAGCTTGCAGGGGCCAAAGCTGACCGTGCTGTTTTCCTTGACGAGCACAGGCTTCCATAAAGGCGCTTCCTCGTCATTAATACGCAGCGTGAAGTCCGCCCCTGTCACCGCAATCAGCGTCGTTTTTGCAAAATGAAACGACGGACCCGGCCCCATCATCGTTATTTCGAGACCTGCTTCATTTTCGCCGTTTCCGATCAGCAAATTGGCAATGCGCAGTGAAACCGTGTCCATGGCGCCGCTGGCCAGAACGCCGTATTTTTGGTAACCCGTTCTGCCTATATCCTGAACCGTTGTGAGCAGTCCGGGCTTTAATACTTTCATGCTCAATTGGACTCCTCCTTATAGGCGTGATAGTCTTCTTCTGAGATGCGAACGAACTTCACAGTATCTCCCGCCCGCAGTAATGTCGGCGGATTTTCCTGCGGCCGGAAAAGCGCCAGCGGCGTTTTGCCGATCAGCTGCCAGCCGCCCGGCGTTGAAATCGGATAAACACCTGTCTGCAATCCCGCAATACCGACCGAACCTGCGGGAATCGACGGTCTTGGCGATGATTTTCGCGGAGCTGCAATGCGTTTTGACATCCCGCCTAGAAAAGGAAAACCGGGCGCGAATCCGAGCATATACACCACATATTCACCGCTTGTATGAATGTCGATCACTTCCTCCGGTGACAGCTGATTGATCTTCGCCACCTCTTCTAAATCAGGACCGAATTCACCGCCATAGCAGACGGGAATTTCCACAATACGGCGGTTGACCTCATAGTCTTCAGCTATTTCTACCAGCCGCTCTTCGACATCGCGCTTGACCTTCTCAAAAGGTGAGCTTATACCCCGAGGCAAATGCTTGTACACTTCATACATATCATAAAATACGGTTAGACTTGTAAAAGCCGGGATACATTCAATGAATCCCGGAAATGGCTGTTCTTCTATATAAGCGGCCGCGGCATGGACAATGCCGTTGACCTGTTCGTTGATTTCTTCTCCGAATCGGATCATCATTGCAGAATCACCGAGCTGTTCGATTTGATATCGTACAGTCATCTTTCTCACCTCTTTTAATTCTCGTTCATCAGGATGACGAGAGGTTACAGCACCGCAAGCGACTCGTCTCGAATATCTGTGATGAGCATATGCCCCGGCGCATGTGTGATGACCATTTCAGGTTTTACATTCATAGCCACGGCTTGCGGTGTCACTCCGCATGCCCAAAAAACAGGAACCTCGCCTTCACGAATGGAAACGGCATCTCCGAAATCCGGTTTGTCCAGATTGCGAATGCCGATTGCTCCCGGATTGCCGATATGGATCGGCCCTCCGTGCACAGCCGGAAAACGCGAGGTCACTTGCGCGGCACGTACAGCCAGCCGTTCAGGAACCGGTCTCATGCTGACAACCATCCGTCCGTGAAACGCCCCCGCCGGAACACAATCGATATTCGTTTGATACATCGGGACATTTGTCCCCTCATCAATATGCCGGACCGCTATCCCATTGTTGATCAGTGCCTGTTCAAAGGAGAAGCTGCATCCGATCAGAAAGCCGACAAAATCGTCCTCCCAGTATGGCGTAATATCAGATACTTCTTCCGTTAAGATACCGTGCCTGTAAATACGGTATTTCGGAAAGTCCGTTCTGATATCAGCATCCGGCGCAGCCAGAGACGGCACAGGCGAACCCGTTTCAGTCACATCGAGCACGGGGCAGGGCTTTTGATTTCGCTGGCAAAACAGCAGGAAATCAAAAGCAAGGTCCTTCTTCAAAACCACAAGATTCGCTTGGGCATAGCCGCCGGACATGCCTGCGGTCGGCCCGTTTATTTTTCCCTCTCGTATCAGGGCGCGTACATCTTTTGGCGCCATTTTGTTTAATTGCTCCACTTATATCAGCTCCACAATTGAGGAAGTTGTGTACATAACGTGTAGATTCCCATAACTGCCATTACAATCACTACAAGCGCGCCTGTGCTTGTCAGCCATAGCGGATGCTTATAATCACCAACAATGTTTTTCTTGTAGGCGGCAACAAGCAGCGTTCCGAGTGCAATCGGCAAAATCAAGCCGTTCAGCGATCCGACAAGGACGAGGATCTTCGCAGGCTGTCCGATTGTGACAAAAGCTAACGTAGAAATCACAATAAATCCGATAATAATGCCGCGTGAATTCTTTTCAATTTTTGGAGAAAAGGTTTTGAAAAACGAAACAGATGTATAAGCTGCTCCAATCACAGATGTAATGGCCGCAGACCACATAATCAATCCGAAAATTTTATAACCGACATTTCCAGCAGCAAGCTTGAAGACTGAAGCCGCAGGGTTGCTTTCATCGATATGCAGGCCTTTTGAAACAACGCCAAGCACCGCAAGGAAAAGAGCGATCCGCATGACAGAGGTAATTAAAATGCCGACAACCGAGCTTTTTGTTACTTGGGGAATGGATTCCTTCCCTTTAATACCCGCATCCAGCAAACGGTGTCCCCCGGCAAATGTGATATATCCGCCGACAGTTCCGCCCACCAGTGTAACAATAGCAAAAATACTGACGTGTTCAGGGGCAAACGTGTTCGCCACAGCGTGTCCGACTGGCGGTGCAGACGTGATTGCGACATACAGCGTTAGGATGATCATGGCAAAGCCCGCGATTTGCGTAAAACGATCCATCGCTTTTCCCGCTTCTTTAATGACAAAAATCAAAATGGCGATAACAGCGCTGATCAATGCGCCTGTTTCCGGTTTAATGCCGAACAGCACCTGAAGCCCCAGCCCGGCACCTCCGATATTCCCAATATTAAAGGCAAGCCCGCCAAGCACGACGAGAATGGCGATGAAATACCCCAGTCCCGGAAGCACCATATTCGCAATTTCCTGACCGCGTTTTCCAGAAACTGCGATGATGCGCCACACATTGGTTTGGGCAAAAATATCTAAAATAATAGAGATTAAGATGACAAAACCGAAGCTTGCCGCGAGTGTGTTTGTGAAAGTTGCAGTTTGAGTGAGGAAACCCGGTCCGATTGCTGAGGTTGCCATTAAAAAGGCGGCGCCCATCAGCAATGACCAGCTGCCCGCTTTTTTTCCTGCTGTTTTTTTCTCCTGCTCCATCTATTGTTCCTCCTTTATGTGGACTTCTGTTCTGAAATAGCTGTCACTTCAATTCCTGCCGCCTTAAGCTCTTTTCTGATTTTTCGGGCAAATGTCAGCGCATGGGCTCCATCTCCATGAATGCAGACCGTATCTGCTTTTAATGACACATCATGTCCTTGTTGAGATTTGACCGCTCCTTCTTTCACCATTTTGATCACCTGAGTGACGGCTGCATCATCACTTTCAATGAGTGCGTCCGGCTGGGAGCGCGGTGTCAGTGTGCCGTCCGATTGGTATGTTCTGTCGGCGAACACTTCATTTGCGGTCTGAAGTCCGATCCGTTCTCCCGCTTTTACAAGCTCGCTCTCAGCAAGACCGAAAAGAATCAGGCCGGGATCAATCTTATAAACAGCTTTCGCGATCGCATCCGACAGTTTTTGATCGACTGCCGCCATATTGTATAAAGCACCATGCGGCTTGACGTGCTGCATGTGAAGTCCCTCTGCTTTTAGAAAGCCAGAGAGCGCGCCAATTTGATAAATGACAAGATCATACGCTTCCTCAGGTGAAATCGCCATATTGCGGCGCCCAAAACCGAGTAAATCCGGCAAACCCGGATGCGCGCCGATTTTCACGCCTCTTTCTGCTGCAAGTGCGACGGTTTTTCGCATCACACTAGGATCTCCAGCATGAAATCCGCATGCGATATTCGCTGATGTCACATACTCTAAAATATCTTGGTCAAGGCCTATCTTGTAGGCTCCGAAGCTTTCTCCTAAATCACAGTTTAAATCAATTTGAAACACAGAATCCCTCCTGCCAAAGCAAACGATATGCTTTATGTATTTATTGTCCCGAAATTCGGAACGACTATTCCGAATTTTTGAACTTTATTTCATTATAAGTCAAGCATATTAGTTTGTGAAATACTTTTGTCAGAAAACCTACCATGGTCCCAGAAGAAAACCTGCCAAACAAAAAGAGAGTCCATCTTAGGACTCTCTTTTTTATAGTACCCAATGGCGAATCGCCTTAGCGACACCATCCTCAATATTTGTATCCGTGATCCAATCAGCCGTTTCTTTCACGATGTCTTGCGCATTACCCATTGCGACGCCCAGACCCGCTTCTTTAATCATCGCGATGTCATTGAGGCTGTCGCCCATCGCCATCACATTCTCCATCGCAAAGCCGAGTTTTTCCGTAACCTTGGCAAGGGCTGCCGCTTTGTTGATGCCGAGCGCGTTGACTTCAATGTTTGTCGGACTTGAATTTGTGATTTCGAGCTCTTTGTTTTTTCTTAGCTCCTCCAGCACTTCGTTTCGGATGTCGTCATCCTCGATGTCAAAGCCGAATTTGAGCCATTCATGATCCGTAATGTTTTCCGGAAACTCGCCTCTCCATACTTTGTTCACGGTAGAAGCCCAGAAATTGGTGTTGTGTTTATTCCGCAAATCCCACATCATTTGAATATGGTCTGTATGGAGCAGCTTCCGTTCCACCAAATTAAAATTCGAGTCCCAGATTTCGCTGCCGTTTGCCGTGATTAGAAAGGATGACAGCTTCAGCGACTCCGCCAGCTCCCGGCACGTCATCAGCGTCCGGCCCGTGCTGATCACCACATACACACCTTTATCCTCCGCTTCACGAATGGCTTTGCGGTTTTCCTCCGAGATCAGCTGCTCGTCGTTCAGCAATGTTCCATCCATATCAATTGCGATCAGCTTGATATCTACATCTTCTCTTTGAATAGACATATATGTACCTCTCTTTATCTTTTTGTTGTGCTTCTCTCTATTCTAATACATTATACCCAGCGGGACAAAAAAGCGATTTCCCATGTTTGAGGTGAACGGATAAGAGGAAAACAAACGGTGAGGTGATCAAACATGAAAGAAAGAAAACAGCAAAACAAACCAAATGAAAATCCCGAGCACAACGACTTAACCGATCCAATTCCTAATGAAGAGCTGAAGGAAAATATGAATGATGAAAAACACAAACGCCAGCAAAGAGATGACTCTCAAAGCGAACGGGATTACGACACAAAATAGAACCCCTCACAAAATGTTGTGAAGGGTTTTTTTCATTTTTCAATATAGATGCCGATTTCAGCTTCAGCAACAGGCTGCTCTCCTACTGACGCCTTGGCATGTCCGAACACAAATCCCCGCCGATTTCGCGTGACTTCAAACGTAAGATCAAGCCGGTCACCAGGCACAGCCGCTCCCAGCTTTTCCGCTTTCTTCACCGAAGACAATAACCCCAAGCTGTTCTCATCTGTAATCCCTGTAAAAGCAGCGGTTTGCGCAAGTGCTTCAATCACAAGTGAAAAAGGCATTTCTGTTTGCGTCTCAGTAATAAACCAGTCGTTCTCACTAACCAGCTTATAAGCTGCCGCATGTTTTCCGGGCTCACTTTCTGTCACGCCATCAATAAATAAAAAAGGATAGCGGTGAGGCAAAGATAATGGGTTCATTGTATATCTCCTTTTTTTGACCATTATATATCAGCCTAAAGCGTAACGATAGGATATAATGGAAAAAACACAAAAGGAGGCCGTTATGTCCCCAAAACCGCTTGTCATTCTTGTCCACGAAATATACGGTGTAAACAGCCATATGAAAAAGATGGCCCGGCTGATCAACATGGCTGGATATGATGTGCTGACGCCCAACTTGCTCGGCCAGGATGAAGTCTACACACTGCTAGAGGAAAAAACAGCATACGAACAATTTACACAACATGAACGGCTGAAAACGGGAGAAACCATCATCCAGAATGTGATCAGGCAAAACGCCGGACGGCACATCTTTGTGATTGGATTCAGCGTAGGGGCTACCATCGCATGGAAATGCAGCAGTATGCCCGAGGTAAGCGGAGCTGTTTGTTATTACGGTTCCCGGATACGTGATTCTCTTCATCACGTGCCAGCCTGCCCGGTCCTATTGTTTTTCCCTTCTTATGAGCCATCGTTTGACGTAGCACTTCTGATCAAAAAACTTCGGGAGAAACAGCATGCCCATCTGAAGATTTATCAATTTGATGCGCTTCACGGCTTCGCCAATCCTGATTCTGTTTATTTCGACAGGGCCCTTTTCTTCAAAACGCTTTCCATCATAAAAAACGGGGCGGAAAAACGTCTCCGCCCTGCTTCATCATCATTTTTTTAAACGTGCACGGCGCTTTTTTATCAGTGCCGTCATACGTTCTATGTACTTTTTGCATTGCGTTTTATTTTGCCTGTCTCATCTCACCGAATGGATAAAAGACGAGAGATTCAGTACCGATGATATCTTCCTCAGAAGGCATGCCCATTCCATTTCTACTATCCAGTGAATTGAGACGGTTATCTCCCATTACAAAATATTTATCGGAAGGCACCTCAACTTCGAAGTCGCCTGTTAAGGTTCCACCCGACTCTTCGACCTCTTGTTTCTGCTCCTTTAAGTACGGTTCTTCCACCTTTTTATCATTTATGTATAGCTGATCATTCTTCATTTTGATGCTGTCACCAGGCAAACCGATTAAACGTTTGACAAAAGAGCGGCCGCTCATTTTGTCATGAATGACTATGATGTCGCCTCTATGAAACCCGCCAGTCCATTTGACTGCTTTGTCAACCAGAATTCTTTCTGAATCTTTAAGCGTTGGGGCCATCGATGAGCCTTCAACGAGAAAGGGCTTGTAAAACACCAATCTGATCGTAAAAATGAGAGCTGCAATCATAACGATACTGAGTACAACGATCCATTTGATTTTTATTTTTTTCTTTAACGTGATTGTTTTTGCATTCAACTTCCTTCACCCAGTGCTTTCCTAAGAATTCCAAATTATTATACAGCATTTGGATCAGCTTGGTTAGACTTTTGGGGAAATTTTCGTAAGCAAATGGACAGGCCGGGGCAGCCAACTTCCCCGGCCTGTTTCATCAGAGCTTTCTTAAACGCGCACAGATTTCATCAGTGACCTCAGCCGTTGTGCTTTGTCCCCCAATGTCGCGTGTTTTGATGCCGTCGGCAGTTACTTGCTCCATTACATCCAGAATGTTTGCCCCCAGTTCTTCCTCCTCGAAGTGGTCAAGCATCAGCTTCGCTGTCCAAATCTGGCCGATTGGATTGGCAAGGCCCTGTCCGGCAGTGTCAGGAGCCGAGCCGTGAACCGGTTCAAACATGGATGGATATTTGCCGGATGGATTGATGTTCGCAGAAGGCGCAATGCCGATGCTTCCCATCAGGCTCGAGCTGATGTCGGTTAAAATATCACCGAACAAGTTACTCGCCACAATAACATCAAACGTTTCCGGACGCGTCACAAAAAAAGCGGCCAGCGCATCAATATGCTGGGATGACGTTTCAATTCCGCTATACTCAGCGGCCGTCTGCTGAAAGACTTCATCCCAAAACGGCATCGCGTGATAAATGCCGTTAGACTTTGTCGCACTTGTCACATGGCCGCGCCGTTTTTTCGCCAATTCGAAGGCAAAGCGCATGACACGTTCTGTCGCTTTTCTTGTAAACACGGCATTCTGGATGGCGATTTCATCACCGCCTTTATGAATGCGCCCGCCGACTTCACTGTATTCACCCTCACTATTCTCGCGAATCACCACGAGGTCAAAATCATTTGGATGCAAAAGCGGCGACGTAATGCCCGCCATTTGTTTGGCTGGTCTCATATTAATGGAAAGCTCAAGCTCCCTCCGTATTTTCAGCAGCAGCCCCCATAACGAAATATGATCGGGAACCAGCTTCGGATTTCCGACGGCTCCCAAGAAAACGGCTTCAAATTGAGTAAGCGTATGTATTCCATCTTCAGGCATCATTTTGCCATGCTCCAAGTAGTAATCACAGCTCCATGGAAAAGCCGTGAATGAGAATGACAAACCCCCGTGCACCTCAGCCGCTGTATGAAGCACTTTTTCAGCAGCCGCTACAACCTCTTTTCCTACTCCGTCTCCCGGTATTGCCGCAATCTCGAATTGTTTCATCGTCATTCTCCTCCCCCTGTTATCGTAAGCGTTTTCTATTATACTAGATAGCGAGATTGTAAAAAAAGCCCGTGACATTGTGTCACGGGTGGTGGTTGGTTATTGATTGAGTTTCTTTAAAACAATGGCGTGCAGCGGTTCATGGGACTGAATGCCGCACACCACTTGAAGTACGCCGCTGTATCCTTTTTCTTCGATCAGCGCCTGCAGTTCAACCGCTTCAGGGTCACCGGTGAAATCGAAGCGCAGGGCTGCGGCAATTCCTTCCGCCAGTGCGTTCGGCTCTTTTATTTTCTTTGCCGGGCCTACGAGTCTATCATTCTCTCCCAATTTTCTGAGAGGCGATCTCGCTACGCGGGTCACATCGTCCGAAATGAAAGGATTTTCAAAGCGCCCGATGATTTTTTTGATATATTGTTCGTGTTCAGTTTGCTTAAAGCCATACGATTTAACGAGATAGTCACCAGTTTCAAGCAGCGCCGAATGAACGACACGGCGGATTTCCGGATGATCGATTGCTTCTTTGACTGTTTTAAGTCCGCGCTGATAGCCGACATACGCTGTCACCGCATGTCCGGTATTAACCGTAAACAGCTTCCGTTCGATGTACGGCGTTAAATCATCAACAAACAGCGCGCCGTTTATGACTGGTGTATTCCCTTTAAAGCCTGATTCATCAATGACCCATTCGAAAAATGGTTCAACCGATACTTTCAGCGGGTCTTCATGATGCTGAATCGGCACGATCCGGTCAACGGCAGAATTCGGGAAACCTACCGTTTCACTGACGGATTCCTGCTCTGCTTCCGTTAAATGGCTGTATATCTCTTTCTTTAAGAAGCTGCTTCCGCCAATCATATTTTCGCACGCAATAATATTCAGTGTGTTGGCAGCGCTTCTCCGTCTTAAACCTTCCGCGATAGATGGAGCGATCAGCTTCAGCACGTTCGGGCCGACAGCTGTTGTGATAAGCGAAGCCTCATTAATCAGCCGGTACAGCTCCTCCGGCTGGCTGCCGCTGTTAATCGCGCTGACCGGGCCAATGACCTCTGATGAACGTCCTTCTTCTGCCAGTTCGACTGTGTATTCTTTTTTTTCATTGAGGAGGCTGACCATCGTGTCGTTTACATCCGCAAACACCACATCATAGCCGGAGTGGTGAAGCAGCGCGCCGATAAACCCTCTCCCGATATTTCCCGCACCGAAATGTAAGGCGATCATGTCAGTTCACCTCGTTGAAAATGGCGATCAAATCTTCTTCACTTTTAGCGGAGATCAGGCGTTCAATGTTTTCTTCTTCTGAGCAGATAATGGCGATGTTAGACAAAATGTCTAAATGCTCATTATTTTTACCCGCAATGCCGAATACCACTTTTGCCGTGTTGCCTTCTCCGTACTCAACACCGTCTGGAATCTGAATGATTGAGATTCCAGAGTGAAGCACCTCGCTTTTCGCTTCTTCTGTGCCGTGTGGAATGGCAATGAAATTCCCCATAAACGTAGAAGACGTTTCTTCACGTTCAAACATTTTGTTAATGTAATCCTCTGTCACATAGCCGTTGTCAATCAGCGTCTGGCCCGCCAATTTGATGGCCTCTTCTTTTGATGATACCTTTTGATTGAGTTTAATATTTTCCTTTGCGAGTACTTGCATGAGTATCACTCTCTTTCTATAAGATTACTTTTTCAGCTTTTCAATCAGCTCATCGTATTTCGGGCTGTTTAAGAAGTTATCCACTGATATGTGTGTCGCGTTCGGCAGCTTTGCTTTCGCGCGGTCTGTTAAATCTTTGTGGGTGATGACAATATCCGCATCGCTTGGCAGATTGTTAATGGCCGTGTTGGTCACACTGATGTCAAGCTCTGCTTTTTTCACTTTGTTTCTTAAGATGGATGCCCCCATGGCACTTGATCCCATTCCCGCATCACACGCAAAGATTATTTTGTTTACGCTTTCAGGAGACAGCTCAGACGCTTCCTCCGCTTTGGTTTGTTCCGCCTCTAAAGCAGCGGCTGCTTGGCTTTTCTTCCCCTTCATGGACTGCATTTTTTCTGTTGCGGCAGCCAGGTCTTCTTCACTTGCTTTTGAGGATTTCAGGATCACTGCTGAAACGATGAACGATACAGCTGCAGCGACCAATACACCCGCCAATACGCCGAAATAGCCTCCTCTTGGCGTCATCGCCATCAATGCGATAATGCTTCCCGGTGACGCCGCTGCGACAAGTCCGGCATTAAAGATCGTGAATGTTAAAAGTCCGCTTGCTCCGCCGGCAATGGCTGCGAGAATCAAGGCCGGTTTCATCAAAATGTACGGGAAATAAATCTCGTGAATCCCGCCGAAGAAATGGATGATCGCCGCACCGGGAGCCGTTGATTTTGAAGATCCCTTACCGAAGAACATGTACGCCAGCAAAATGCCGAGCCCCGGTCCAGGGTTTGCTTCCACTAAAAACAAAATTGATTTTCCTGTTTGAGATGCTTGCTCGATTCCGATCGGGCTTAAGATTCCATGGTTAATGGCGTTGTTGAGGAACAACACTTTCGCCGGTTCTACAAAAACACTGGCTACCGGCAGTAAATTCGCGTGTACAATGATTTCCACACCAGCCGCCAGCAATTTGTTTAGTGTCAGGACAACCGGGCCGATGGCGTAAAACGCGAGAATCGTTAAAGCCGCGCCGACAATCCCTGCCGTAAAGTTGTTGATCAGCATTTCAAAGCCTTGTTTGACTTTATCCTTGAACAATTTATCAGTTTGTTTAATGAGGTATCCGCCAAGCGGCCCCATAATCATTGCGCCTAGAAACATTGGAATATCTGACCCGACAATCACCCCGATTGCCGCTGTCGCCCCGACGACTCCGCCGCGGTGGTCGTAAATCATTTTTCCGCCTGTATACGCTATCAAAAGCGGCAGTAAATACGTGATCATCGGGCTGACAAGCGTATTCAGCTGTTCATTTGGAAACCATCCTGCTGGAATAAACAACGCGGTAATGATGCCCCACGCGATAAACGCGCCGATGTTCGGCATGATCATTCCGCTCAAATAACTCCCAAAGCGCTGCACTTTCACTTTCATGCCGCCTTGCTGCTGTTCTTGCTGCTGCATATATAAACCCTCCCTGTTTTGTTTGTCGCTATAAAATACAAAGATATGTTTAGAGAATGATGCCTTCCCTTTGACTCTATGTTAAAACGCTTACAGCCCCTATACAATTGAAAGTAAAGAGGACTTTGGCACATGACTGTGACAATTTTTTAAAAATAAAAAGGCTCCTGATATCAGGAGCCTTTTCTTTTTCCTCTATAAATAATGTTGCCGTTTTGAATCACGTACTTTGCAATCATCCGCTCACTCACAATAAAAACGGGATACGCGCACACAAGCGCAAATACAGCCATCGGCACGTGCTGTACAGCTGGCAGCACTGAGCCTGCCGCATTGCGGAGGAGCATCAAAAGGTAAATAAGCAGCACGATAGCCGCTAATGATACCAGCATAATCGGAGCTGAAACTTTATATTCATAAAGCCGTTCCCGGCAGTGGCCGCAGCGAAATTGACAAGGCACATTTGATGATCTGACCATATCGCCTGTCAAAGGTTTGCCGCAGTTCGGGCATGGTGTTTCTTTCATAGGGTATTCCTCACTTTCTATTCCATCTGTCTATTATACCAGAGTCCCTTCTGTTACGTTTTGTTTCTGTTCAACACATTTTCACATTTTTTATCATCCACTTACTTGTCTCCGTCTCTAAAATCCTCTACGCTTAAATAGATCTTAATGAAGAGGGTGTATGCATGCTTCCGATTAATAGACAGCAACACATACTAAAGTGGCTGAAAGAAGAAGGATCGCTTAGAATTTCTGACATCAGCGCAAGGTTCGGCGTTTCGGAAATGACGGTATATAGAGATGTCAATCAGCTGGTTCAGTCAAATCAAGTCATTAAAACAGCCGGCGGTATCACGCTTCCCGTCCGAACACCTCAAACAGATCATATGTGCAGCTATTGCTTGAAGCCAGTCAATCAAGCTCATTCGGTTCAGCTGATTACGGTAAACCAAGACATTGAACAGCTATGCTGCGCACATTGTGCATTTTTGCGTTACGCCGATAAAACGGAAGAGGTTTCACACTTGATTTGCAGAGATTTTCTGTTACACACAACCGTCAGTGCCGGTTCGGCTTATTTCGTCGTAAATGCTGAATTAAACCTGCACTGCTGCCAGCCGCAGGCCATTCCGTTTGCGACGCTCGATCATGCCGAACGATTTCAAACAGGATTCGGCGGCGCCGTCCGCACTTTCGACCAAGCGCTGGAAGACATGCTCAAAGACAGAAAGAAACGCTGCACCTGCACCAAGAAATAACACAACACATACAGCGGAAGGTGGTGTCTGAGTGATGAAGCGAAACAGATGGTGGATCATCCTGCTGCTTTTTCTTGTTTTCCTGCCGAAAACAAGCTTTGCTCACGCCTATATTGTCAAATCCTCACCTGGGGAAAACAGCGAATTAAAAACCGCGCCTGCACAGGTGGAGATTGAATTTAATGAACCTGTTGAAGAAGGGTTTCATTACATTAAAGTCTATAATTCAAACGGCGACCGGGTGGATATGGACAAGACGGAAATCAAAAAAGACAACAATCACATCATGACAGCGAAGCTAAAAAAGAATCTGCCTCATGATGTGTACAGAGCGGAATGGAATGCGGTATCCGCGGACGGGCATCCGGTTTCCGGCGTCATTCCGTTCAGTATCGGGAAAGCGGATGGCGGATTCAGCAGCCAAAAAGCATCCGTTTCAGCGCTGAATCCGGGAACAGCCGCAGATCGCGCGATTCTGTATACAGCCTTATCTCTGTTTATCGGAACGGTTTTCTTCCATCTTTTCTGGTATAAAGGGAAACCAGAACAGCTCGTGAAACGGACGAGACGTATCCTGATCGTCTCGATCGCAGCATTGGGTCTGGCGCTTTTGCTTCAGCTTCCGATTCAAACAAAAGCGAACGCAGGCGGTGGCTGGGGCAGCGCATTCCAGCCGGGCTACATCAGAGAAACACTGTTTGAGACAGCAGGCGGCTCAATTTGGATTATACAGGCCGCACTGTTCGTGCTGCTCGCACTGTCTGTAATCCCTGCAATACGGAAAAACCGCTTTTCATCTTTTGGCTATTGGACTGCGCCGCTCATTTTCTTTTTCGGTCTCCTGCTTGCCAAGGCGTTTACAGGGCATGCGGCTGTCGTTGAAGAAAAAACAGTGGGCATTTTGATGGATTTCCTTCATTTATCTTCCGCTTCCATCTGGGTCGGCGGAATTGCGGCACTCGTTTTGCTGCTCTCAAAAGAATGGAGGCAGCCTGACAAAACGCTCGCATGGGAAACGGTAAGCCGGTTCTCCCCATGGGCACTCACTGCAGTCGGCGTCATTTTGTTTTCAGGCTTGCTCAATGGATTTTTCATCATTCGTTCAATGGATTCACTGTTCCATACAGCGTATGGCCAAGCACTTTTAGTGAAAAGCGGGCTGTTTGTTTTCATGCTGGTTTTAGGCGCGATTCATTTTCTTCTCACCAGAAAGCAGCGCCGCACAGGAATCAGCCGAACGTTGAAAGCGGAGTGGGCAATCGGCATTGCTGTATTGATCACAGCTGCTGTGTTTACAAGCCTGCCAAGCCCGCCTGAGCCGCAGCCGGAACCGTTCTACCAAACCAAAGCGATTGAGAACGGACAAAGCGTTTCACTCAGCATCAGCCCAAACCAGCCCGGGAAAAATGTTTTTGAGCTGCGAGTCACCGACCATAACGGAGATCCGGTGAAAAACATCCAGCAAATCACGTTAACCATTTATAAAACAGGGCTGTCAGGCAGCGAAAACAAAAGCACGTTTCAATTAAAAGAGAAAACAAAAGGCGTCTTCCAGGATGAAAACCTGTCCATTAATGAGAAGGGAAACTGGAAGATCAAAGTCCACGGACTGACCGGTGACTTTAACGAAATCAATATCATGTTTACAAAGACCAATTAAAGGAGTGTTTACGTTGTTGAAAAAAATCGCATTGACACTATGTCCGGCTATTGTCGGCTCTCTCTTATTCTTTACGGCTCCTGCCAGCGCGCATGTTTCTGTAAAACCGGCTGAATCTGCTGCAGGCTCTTGGGAAACGTATACAATGAAGGTTCCTTCCGAGAAAAATCAACCGACAACGAAGGTTGTCCTCAAAATGCCGAAGGATGTTGAATTCCAGCAGTACGAGCCAATTCCAGGCTGGAAGGTTTCCACCCAAAAACATGATGACAAATCAGTGTCCGTGACGTGGGAAGCGACTGGCGGCGGTATTCAGGAAGGACAGTTCCAGCAGTTTACCTTTGTTGCAAAAAACCCTGACAAAGCGGAGGAAGCCGCTTGGGACGCATATCAATATTATAAGGACGGCAGCATTGTTGAATGGACAGGTGACGAGAATGCCGATACACCTCACTCCATTACAAAGATCACTTCTGCAAAACAAGTGACAGATGAGCACGGCGCCACGAAAACAGAAGATGATTCTGAAAACGCAGGTTCTTCAGCTCTAGACATTACAGCGATTGTGCTGTCCGCGGCTGCCATTATTTTATCTGTAGCAGCGCTTGTTAAGAAAAAACGCGCCTAATAAAGAAAGCGATCCAGATGTGATGTCTGGGTCGCTTTTTTTGTTTAACCGCGTCCTGCCTGGAATGAAGGATATTGTGTCATACCGCCGTCCGCGAATAACGTGATGCCTGTGACGTAGCTGGCTTCCTTCGAAGCAAGCCAGGCTGCTACTGCGGCGATCTCCTCCGGTTCGCCGATATATCCCATTGGAATCATGCTTTCTACATCAGCTTTCTGTTTAGGGTCAGCGAATTTTTCAGCATTGATTGGTGTGTTGATCGCGCCTGGCCCAATATTATTGACGCGAATGCCCTTCGGCGCGTATTCCAACGCTAATGTTTCTGTCATCAGCTTTATCCCGCCTTTACTTGCCGCATAGTGGACAAATAACGGCCAAGGAATCACTTCGTGCACACTGGACATGTTAATGACATTTCCCTTGATATCGTTTTCTACGAAGTACTTAATCGCTTCACGGCTTCCTAAAAAGGCACCCGTTAAGTTCGTGCCGATGACTTTTTCCCAATCCTTAAGCGGCATTTCGTGAGACGGCACAGGATTTTCAAGACCGGCATTATTAATCATAATATCGAGTGTGCCGAACTCTTTAATTGCCGTTTGCACGATATTTTTTACATCTTCCTCTTTCGTGACATCTCCTTGGACGACAACAGCTTCACCGCCCGCCTTGATGACCTCTTCTTTTACCTCGTTTGGATCCTGTTTATTACTATAGTAGTTGATAACCACTTTTGCCTGCTCTTTGCCGAAGCGGATGGCCATTGCCTTTCCAAGCCCTGATGCAGCTCCTGTAATAGCAACGACTTTTCCTTTTAAATCCGGATACATATACATCTTCCTCCATTTGTTATGAATTTGATTTCGCGATACCCAAGAAGACGGCGGCCGCAATAATCAGGATAATCCCGATTGCAATTGCTATTAGCTGACGTTTCGTTTTCTTTTCACGCAGGATGAAAATACCCCCGAGCGTAGAAATGACAATTCCCATTTGTGAAAGGGAGAAGCTCGTTGCAACGCCAACTCGCGGCTGAGAAATAAACAAAAACATATTTCCGCCTGCCCAGATTAAGCCTGGGAGAATATTTCTGATTGCATACTTGTTAAAGGGTTTGTGTCTATAGGTTAAAACTAACCCCCCGACCACCATGCCAATTGCCTGCGGCAGCAGCGCGGACCAGCCGGACACATTGAACAATCTAGCTACGACTACATAAACCAAATAACCAAGAGTCGAGACGAGGAGAATCAAAATGCCCTTTTTCAAATTGCTTGGCTCGCCTTCTTTTTTATCATTCTTATCTTCCAAGGACGTGAGAATGATTCCCACAATGATAAAGATCAAAGCGAGAACGCCGAGCGTAATCGCAATCGGTGTTGACCATTCGCGGAACACGATCACACCGAACAGCGAGGTGGAAACGAGCTGCATTCCTGTGGAAATCGGCATTGTTTTAGATACGCCCATCAATTGAATGCTTTTCAGCTGGTTGGCCTGTCCAAGTGACCAAAATAAGCCGGATACGATTCCAACAATAAAGATGCGAAGTGACAGAACGGGCTGAACAAAAAAGTAAATCACGATAGAAACAATGAGCGCCCCGATCGTCGTTCCCAGTGTCTGGCTGTACGGCCCGCCGCCTAATTTCACATTGAAGAGAACAATGCTCCCCCAAAACAAAGCTGGGAGAAGAGCCAATAATAAATCCATTGTTGGGGAACCTTCTTTCAAAATGTATTTGCTGTTATTTTGGCTGGAATTGTTGTGATTATTCGCCTAAAGAAACATTTTTTAACCATCTTTAACAATCGAATCAAAATCCCAAGAACAAGCTGCAGTAATAATTTATTTTCAAAAAAATATTTAAATAATAATAATTTCAGTTCACTTTAAATAGTTAGTCTATGGTAAAAAACTTAACAAGACAAACAACAAATCAGCGTTTAAGTATATTACATGAAAAATAATGAAATATATTGTAAATCTATCCGTCTGATGTTATGATACCTTTCAGAAGAAATAGTTACCATTTCCATATATAAGATTGAAAAGAGGCTTGTTATAGAATGATAAGTATCTCCTTAGTTTTTCGTTTACTCCTGGCAAATATATTTATAAGTACGAGTTTTTCAAAAATAATGAAGTTCACAAATTTTAAAAAAACAGTTTTTTCCTTTACTAAAATTAATAATTCACGAATCATTTTAACTTTTTCTATATTTGTCATTGCTGCAGAGTTAGTTTTATCATTATTATTATTTTTTCAATCGACGCGATGGATTGGAGCACTTGGAATATCAATTCTGTTGTTAGTATTTACATTATTAATTTCATTTAATTTAAAGAAAAAAAACATTATAAAATGTAGTTGTGGAGGAATTCTTGGAAGCAGTTTTATTGGAAAAAAAACCATTCTCAGAAATTTGAGCTTACTGCTCTTATCTTCCGCTATACTAATTATTCCCACCAAAACAAATACAGTAAATGTATACTATTTCATATTACTAGAACTAGGAATCTTTTTTTTATTTACAGGTTTTATTATCGCTCGGAATATTCATAATTTATTAGATGAAAAGTGGGATTTAAATGCAGATTGATCTGATTTTCAACCTTATAATAATGCTTTTATTAATTATAATTTTGTATTTGATGTGGAAGATAACTAATCTATTGCAAAAGAATGAAACTGGGTTATCAATTAAGAAAAAAATAGAACTTCATGAGGTAACAGATCAAGGAATTAAAAAAGGCGATATTATTCCTGAATTTACGATTATTGATCCTGTAAATTACAAAGAAACTGCAATCCCTTCAAATACCTTACAAGGTGGTTTTCTTTTATTTACAGCAGTCGGCTGTGGTGAATGTCAAAAGTTGCTGGAGGACCTTTCTATTTATAACTTAAGAAACATGAATGAAAATATAGTTGTATTATCATTTATGCCTCCAGAAGCTAATGTTATTCCTGACAAAGATAGAAATAGACATTTTAGTGTGATCGAAGAATTGCCAGGAATAACTCACTATATTAGCTCTGTTGATACACTTGAACAATTGAAATTCAATCAATTTCCATTAATTATGGCTATCGATTATGAAGGTCGATCGTTAGGTACGTATCATGGTAATATTGATGTCTTACGTGATTTATCAACTTGGAATAAAATGTGAGTATCATGAAAGGGGGTGAATACAATGGCATGTAAAACAAAAAATAGATGTGTTTATAACTTCTCAAAATGTAACCATCTTGTAGGTTATTCATATTACCGTTATACTGAGGTTTGGGGTTGCAAAAAGGGTGAATCTGTAATCGTTGCAATGCCTAAATGCTCAGCTAAACCTTGTATCAAAGCATAAATAAAAAAGAAAGACTTTTAAAGTCTTTCTTTTTTATTTAATTTCACTTATTAATTCCACTTTAACAAATTTAAACTATTAGTTCGTTTTGAAGAGGTTAAAAATGTTTAGAAAAGTTTTTAAAATTATTAAAATTTACTTTCATATATCAAAACTTAGTTTGATTATTCTCCTTTTGTTTTCTGTTATGCTTTCTATACTCCCTATCTATTCACTTACAGTTACTGAGGAGATAGGCAATAACATTTCAAATTCGACTGATTTTTCAAAGATTATCTGGTTATTGATTTTTCAAGCAATCTTATATATTAGCATTCAGATACTTTCTTTGATCAATAGCATCATCGAAAATAATTTAGACTACAAATTCACGTACCATTTTGAATTAAAATTAATTAATAAAGTAGGTAAGATTAAGACTTCCACTTTAGATAATTCCACAATATATAATGATATCCTACAAGTTTCCCAAGTAATCCCTTTGATGGGGACTCGTTTATTAATTGATATTATAGAGCTATTTAAAGGTATTTTATCCATAACTGGATTAATTGTAATCCTTAAGAATTTGCACTGGTCGATCGTTACTTTATTAGTAATTATCAGCGTCATTAATTTTCTTATGTCAAGGTTGTATAATAAAGAAGAACTAGCCATTTTGAATAAAACTAGTGAAATAAAAAGAAAAAAAGATACAATTTGGGATCTGTTAAAAAACAGAGAATCAGTTGTTCAAATAAAAATGTTTCAAGTTGGCGTTTATTTAATAAACAAGTGGAGTAAATATTACTGGAAAGCAGTAAATCCTGAACGAAGGCTTAACAATAAACGAGAATTTCTAGTTCAAATTTTAATGATTGGTACTCAAATTTTGCAATTGGTTATTCTAATCATTTTCATTATTTCCAATTGGCCTAATATACCAATTGGAACATTTATGTTGCTAATTCAAGCAATATCACAATTCCAAGGCTTTTCTCATCAGATAGTCGGTTCTTTAACAAACTTGCATCAAACTATAATTTACCTTCCTCTATATTTCAATATATTAAATAAGGAAGAGGAAGAATCGACTGGCACTAAGAAAATTAATTTCGATAAATTAGAACATAGTATTCGTGTAAAAGATTTAAGTTTTAGATACTCTAACTCAGAATCCTACTCTTTAAAAAATGTCAATTTAGAAATATTAAAAGGTGAAAAAGTTGCAGTTGTTGGGTTTAATGGGTCTGGCAAAACCACTTTAATTAAATGTTTAATAGGGCTATATGATAATTATGATGGAAGTATATATTATGACAGTAGAGAAATACAAGAATATAATCAAGACACGATACGAAAAGAAATAGGCTGGTTAGCTCAGGACTTTATAGAATATCCATATTCTCTAGAGGAAAATGTATATTTAGGTAATATGAGAAAAATTGATCCTGATTTAACTTATTCTTTAGAAAAAAGCTTAGTTAATGAATTTGCAAAAAAATTACCGTTAAAACTAAAAACGGTGCTTGATCCTTCTTTTGAAGAGGGAATTGATTTATCTGGTGGGCAATGGCAAAAAGTTGCTTTAGCTAGATTATACTATCGGGATTCTAATATAATGGTTATGGATGAACCCACATCCGCAATAGACCCCATATCAGAAAATAAAATTTATAAGAATTTGTTTAAAGAAGACAAAGATAAAACCATTATTATACTTACTCATCGTTTAAATGTATGTACTTTAGTTGACAAAGTAATAGTTATGAAAGATGGTAAAATAACTGACATTGGATCACATAAAGAGCTAATCAAATCAAGTTCATACTACAATAAGTTGTATACATCTCAAACTCAAGATGGATATCTTAAGTTATGACATTCAACTTCTGTTGTCTTAGAAGCATCATTTGAATAAAAATTCTTTACGTGAAAATAATTTAAACAAAAGCCTTTGAATTTACGGGACTGATCCCATAAGATGAGACAAATAAAAACACCTTCAAGTTTGGATACGGATGATTGTTATCCAAAATTAGACTTGGAGGTGTTTTTTCTATGGGGACAAGAGTGAGTTATCCGGTTGAAGTGAAACAGAAGGCTGTAGAAATGAGATTGGCAGGCTTGCCTATGAAAGAGATCATGCAGGAGTTGAATATCAAAAATAATACGTAGATTAAGACATGGTCAGATGGTATAAGGCTGGTGATAAACATCGATTTGAACAGCCTGTTGGTAAGCAATACACTTACGGTAAAGGTTCGGAGTATTCTTCCGAATTAGAGAAACTGCAGGAAGAGATTCGTTAACTGAGACAACAGAATGAAGTTTTAAAAAAGTACAACGAATTAAAAAGGAAGTTGATAGCGAAACGTCAGTCGAACTTGTAGAAGTATTGCACAGCACAATGACCGTGCAGGATGTCTGTATTCATTTAGGTATCTTACGTGCGTCTTATTATCGTTAGAAGAAGAATCTGACGAAAGATCATCCCAAGCGCCATTTGGAAAAACAAAACGGCACGTTGTGCGAACAGCACAAGTATCGATATGGATATCGGAAAATCACAGCCATATTAAAAAAAGGGAATGCGTATCAACCATAAAACGGTTCAACGTATTATGCAGGAAAATCAGTGGCAGTGCCGGGTTAAGGTGAAAAAGCATAAGAAGAATGGGTAGTCCATATGCCGTGATCGATAATATATTGGATCGGAATTTTCAGTCTGATCGTCCTCTAGAAAAACTAGTAACGGACATCACGTATTTGCCTTGGACAGAAATAATTGCACCTTTCCAATATATTGGATTTATACAATGGAGAAGTGATTGCTTTTACGATTGGAGATAAACAGGACACAGATTTTGTTCTAAACACACTTGATCAGTTGCCAACACTGCCTGTGAACTGCGTTTACATAGTGACCAAGGATCTGTGTATACATCTTAAGAGTATCAGAAAGCTGTTAAAACAAAAGGCATTACCATGAGCATGTCCCGCAAAGGGATGCCCACTGATAATGCCACCATTGAATCGTTTCATTCCCCATTAAAGTTTAAAACGTTCTATCTGAACAGCATTGGTCGTACTACGACCGACATCGTAGAACGCACCGTCAAAGAATACATTCATTAATATAACAACACTCGTATTCAAATGAAACTAAACAGCCAATCACCGATAAACATCGGCAGTTGGCTGTATAAAAGGTGTTGTGATCCCTGTCTCAAAAACGGGGGTCAGTCCCTTACGACAAAGGTTTTTTGTTTTCGCTTTTCATTCGCATTTTCATAACATATTAAGTTTTACAAACCGATGGACAAATATTTTGTTTCAAGGTACGGCTCGATGCCTTCCGAACCGCCTTCACGGCCGATGCCGCTTTCTTTCATTCCGCCGAATGGCGCTTGAACCGCTGACGGTCCGCCGTCATTCCAGCCGATAATGCCATACTCTAGATTCTCGGAAATATAGATGCCGCGGCGGTAGTTTTCTGTGAAGAAGTAAGCAGCCAAGCCATACGGTGTATCGTTGGCAAGCTGAATCGCTTCATCAATATCAGAAAACGTGACGATCGGGGCGACCGGGCCGAATGTTTCCTCATGCATGATGTTCATGGACGTATCGACATCGATGAGCACTGTCGGATTCACAAAGTAGCACCCTTTGTCATCGTTTCGGTCATATGTGCCCCCAGCAATAACCTTCGCGCCTTTTTCAACCGCATCATCTATTTGGCTGACGATTTTTTCGAAGCCTCGTTTGTTGATGATCGGGCCGACATTGACGCCTTCTTCAAGTCCATTTCCGACTTTCAGCTTAGACACTTGCTCGCTCAGTTTCGCAGCAAATTCATCTTTGATGGATTCATGAACGATCAGGCGGTTGGCACATACGCATGTTTGCCCGGCGTTCCGGTATTTGGACGCCATCGCCTGTTCAACGGCAAGGTCAATGTCCGCATCTTCATCTACGATCAGCGGGGCGTGTCCGCCGAGTTCCATTGAAACGTGTTTCACAGTGTCCGCGCTGTTTTTCATGAGGATTTTCCCTACTGGTGTTGATCCTGTGAACGTGATTTTGCGGATTTTCGGACTGCTTGTGAACACATTTCCGATTTCTTCTCCATCGCCGATCACAACCTGAAGAACATCCTTCGGAATACCCGCTTCATATGCGAGGCGCGCAAGCTCATAAGCAGACAGCGGTGTGTCCGGCGCCGGCTTGATGATAAATGTACAGCCCGCAGCAAGAGCAGGCGCCGCTTTGCGTGTAATCATCGCATTCGGAAAATTCCAAGGCGTGATAGCAGCAACGGGACCGACAGGCTGGCGTGTGACCACAATTCGTTTACCCGTTGTCGGAGCGGGGACCGTTCTTCCGTACACACGCTTCGCTTCCTCTGCGAACCATTCGATATAGCCTGCGCCGTATAATACCTCTCCGACTGCTTCCTGATAGGGTTTTCCGTTTTCCTTTGTAATTAAATCTGCAAGTTCTTCTTTATGTTCAACAATCAGCTCATACCATTTTTTCAAAAGAGACGCTCTTTCGTTCGCTGATGTTTTAGACCACGTTTTAAACGCTTGATGTGAACGTTCAATGGCTTCTTCTACTTCTTTGGCTGATTGCTGAGGGATCGTTTTGATCTCCTCGCCCGTAGCCGGGTTGTAGACCGTTAATTGATTAGGCATATTGAACATTCCTTTCTTTTCATGATTACTTAAAATGATAGCAGACCCAGCCGTTTTCTTTCCAATGATTAAGCTCGCAGGCCCGCCTCCAGGATGCTTAGCCCTTCATTTAAAAGGCTGTCTGAGATGACAAGCGGTGTCAAAAAGCGGATGATATTACCGTTAATTCCCGCTGTCAGCAAAAGTAATCCATTTTGATTCGCATAGGCAGCAATCGCTGCTGCTTTTGCTTTATCAGGCTCACGCGTGTCAGGATCCTTGACGATTTCGATTGCCGCCATCGCCCCGAGTCTGCGGATGTCACCGATGAACGGGAATTCTTGTTTCCACTCATACGCCTTGCCTTCAATGGTTTTGCCAATTTCTTCAGATCGCTCATTCAGCCCTTCTTCTTCAATAATAACCAAGACAGCCAAAGCCGCCGCGCAGCCGAGCGGGCTGCCGGCATACGTGCCCCCTAGCTCGCCTGGCGCTGCCGCATCTAGCATTTCCGCACGGCCGATCACACCGCTTAATGGCAGGCCAGCCGCAAGCGATTTAGACACCGTGATCAGGTCAGGCACTACATCAAAGTGCTCAATCGCAAAATAAGTGCCAGTTCTGGCAAAGCCGGTTTGAATTTCATCAGCAACAAAAACAATGCCGTGTTCTTTACAGAATGAAGCAACATGCTGCACAAAGCGTTTCGAAGGAATAATAAATCCGCCTTCTCCCTGCACCGGCTCCATCACGACACACGCTACCGTTTCAGGCGCAACGGAAGCGATAAAGAAATCATTGAACGCTTGGATCATCATGTCGTCATAGCTTTCATCAGTCATGCCGGCCGGCTTCTGATAATAGTAAGGGAACGGCGCTTGATAAACCTCTGACGCAAAAGGCCCGAAACCGAATTTATAAGGTTTTACCTTGCTTGTCATGCTCATCGTCATATTCGTACGCCCGTGAAACCCGCGGGTAAACGAGACAACCCCTTGACGTTTTGTATACTTTCTGGCGATTTTCACAGCGTTTTCGACCGCTTCCGCCCCTGAGTTAAGAAAAATCGCTTTTTTCTCGTGATCGCCCGGTGCAATGCCGCACAGTTTTTCGGCTAATTCGATATAAGACGGATACATCATGACATTGAAGCCTGGGTGAATCAGCTCCTCCGCCTGCCGCTTCACAGCCTCAACCACCTTCGGATGAGAGTGTCCGACGTTTAACGTTCCGATGGCGCCTGCAAAATCAATAAATCTCCGGCCGTCCAGATCATACAGCTCAGCCCCTTCTCCTTTGACCGCCAGACTGCGGTTGCCGTTGCTCACACCTTTTGACACAAATTGATCTCGTTTTTGCTGCCATTGTGCAGTTGTGATGCTTGCTGTTGTTTGACTCATGTGAATATCCCCCTGTCGTTATTTTCTTATCATTCTGACTTCTCTTTGGTATGATGAAAAGTACCAATTATAACTTTTGGATGGTATCAGAAGGAGAATCTGCAAATGGATATCACGATTACACTCGATCGTTCAGAACAAGCTGATTATATCTATCAGCAAATTTATCAAAAGCTGAAAAAAGAAATCCTCAGCCACAATTTGCTGCCACACTCGAAGGTTCCCTCCAAGCGGGAGCTGGCTGAAAATCTGAAGGTCAGCGTAAATTCAGTGAATTCAGCCTATCAGCAGCTGCTGGCTGAGGGGTATTTGTACGCCATTGAGCGAAAGGGTTTCTTCGTGGAGGAGCTAGACATGTTTTCCGCCGAGGAGCATACTCCATATGCACTGCCCGATGACCTAAAAGAGATACACATTGATCAGAGCGATTGGATTTCGTTTTCACACATGAGCTCCGATACAGACCATTTTCCGATCAAAAGCTGGTTTCGCTGCGAGCAAAAAGCGGCCTCCCGCTCATACCGCACGCTCGGCGAGATGTCGCATCCGCAAGGGATATATGAAGTGAGAGCGGCCATTACCAGGCTCATTTCTCTGACGCGGGGTGTAAAATGCAGGCCGGAACAAATAATCATAGGGGCAGGCACACAGGTGCTCATGCAGCTGTTGACTGAGCTTTTGCCCAAGGAAGCCGTGTATGCGATGGAGGAGCCTGGCTACAGGCGCATGTACCAGCTTTTGAGGAATGCCGGAAAACAAGTAAAAACGATCATTCTGGATGAAAAAGGCATGTCGATTGCTGAAATCACCAGACAGCAGCCTGATGTGCTGGTGACGACCCCGTCGCATCAGTTTCCGTCCGGAACGATTATGCCTGTATCCAGAAGAATTCAGCTGCTGAACTGGGCAGCCGGGAAGCCGCGCCGATACATCATTGAGGACGATTATGATAGTGAATTTACATATGATGTAGACAGTATACCGGCACTGCAAAGCTTAGATCGTTTTCAAAATGTCATCTATATGGGAACGTTTTCGAAGTCCCTTCTCCCCGGCTTGAGGATCAGCTATATGGTGTTGCCGCCTGAGCTGTTGAGGACATACAAACAGCGGGGCTATGATCTGCAGACTTGCTCGTCACTGACGCAGCTCACCCTGCAGGAATTTATCGAGTCTGGCGAATATCAGAAGCATATAAAAAAAATGAAGCAGCATTATAAAGAAAAGAGAGAACGCCTGATCACCGCTTTAGAAGCAGGGTTCTGCGGAGCAGTTACCGTTAAAGGAGCAAATGCGGGGCTGCACTTTGTTACCGAATTTGATACCAGCCGCACCGAACAAGACATCCTCTCACATGCCGCCGGCCTGCAGCTTGAAATATTCGGTATGAGCCGGTTTAACTTGAAGAAAAACCAGCGGCAAACAGGCAGGCCAGCACTCATTATTGGCTTTGCCCGGCTGAAGGAAGAGGATATTCAGGAGGGTGTGCAGCGGCTTTTCAAAGCTGTTTACGGACATAAAAAAATCCCCGTTACAGGGGATTGATTCACCAGCGGTCCTGGTCTACATTCAGCACGGCTTCAAGCAGGCCCGGAAATGCCTTTTCAAGGTCTTCAGCGCGAAGCGAGTAATACCGGCGCTTTCCTTCTATCCGAACTTGCGCGATGCCTGATTCTCTCAAAACTTTAAAGTGATGCGACAAAGTCGATTTAGCAACCTGCACATCCGCACAGGTGCTGCACGTTTTTTCTTTCGCTTCAGCTAATTGCTTGACCAGCTCTAAACGAAGCGGATCGCTAAGTGCATGAAGAACCTTTGTCAGCTGCAATGTTTCTGTTTCTGGATGGTTTGGAATGTTCATGACACAAATGTATCACACAACAATTAGAATGACAATTTTACTAATTAAGGGTTTTTCCTTTACCTCATGTAGATTACATGGTACAGTTAGTTCGATGAAATTCGAACAATAAATTCAGCATAACGATGGAGGAGATTAGAATGATCGTATTACAAGCTTACATGAAAGTAAAACCAGAAAAACGCGAGGAATTTTTGAGCGAGGCGCAATCGCTTGTTCAGCATTCAAGAGCTGAGGAAGGCAACGCGCAGTACGACCTATTTGAAAAAGTAGGCGAAGAAAATACATTTGTCATGCTTGAACAATGGAAAGGTGAAGCAGCGATGAAATCCCACAATGAAACTGCACACTTCCAAGGGTTTGTCGCAAAAGCAAAAGAACTGCTGAGCGCGCCTCTTGATGTTGTCCGAACAGAGCTTAGCGAGTAAAGAAAGGGTGTCTCATATGAATGAAGTGATTAAATCATTAACAGACCACCGCTCAATTCGCAGCTACACAGATGAACCTGTAGCTCAAGAGCAATTGGACCAAATCATTGAAGCGGTGCAAGCAGCCCCTTCTTCTATCAACGGGCAGCAAGTGACTGTGATCACAGTGCAGGATAAAGAGCGCAAAAAGAAAATCTCTGAGCTGGCAGGCGGCCAGCCATGGATCGATCAAGCCCCTGTTTTCCTGCTGTTCTGCGCAGACTTTAACCGGGCCAAAATCGCGCTTGAAGATCTGCATGATTTCAAAATGGAAATCACAAATGGATTGGAATCTGTTCTTGTCGGGGCAGTAGACGCTGGTATTGCCCTCGGCACAGCAACAGCAGCCGCTGAGTCACTCGGACTTGGCACAGTTCCGATCGGCGCGGTTCGCGGAAACCCTCAAGAGCTGATCGAACTGCTTGAGCTTCCGAAATACGTGTTCCCTTTGTCAGGACTTGTCATTGGGCATCCTGCTGACCGTTCCGCGAAAAAACCGCGCCTCCCGCAGGCAGCAGTCAATCATCAGGAAACTTATTTGAACCAGGATGAGCTGACGTCTCACATTCAGGCATACGACGAACAGATGTCTGAATACATGAATAAACGGACAAACGGAAAAGAAACAAGAAACTGGTCACAGAGCATCGCTTCCTACTATGAGCGCCTGTACTATCCGCATATCCGTGAAATGCTTGAAAAACAAGGATTTAAGGTTGAAAAATAAGCCTTCACCCGGCCTGTCGGATTTTCCGGCAGGCCTTTCATTTACCCGGTTAAAATCCATTGACTTCTATTTTGTTTATTTGGTAAAATTTTTTCATTGTTACTCATTGGTTTTCTGTGAACCAATGGGTTTTCTAATGTTCAAGAAAGAAGGAAGCCATGAGATGCTTGATAAAAAAACAGATATCTTGTTAGCCGCGCGAAAGCTTTTTTCGGAAAAGGATTTTACGTCGGTTTCCATGCAGGCGATCGCAGAAGAATGTAAGATGTCAAAAGCTTCGATATATAAGCTGTTTCAATCTAAAGAAGACCTGCTTTTGGAGCTACTGTCATTTAACCAGAAGCAAATGGTGGCCGCGGCCTCAAGACTTCAGGAAAATACCGCACTTACACCGGAGGAGCGTTTGACGCAAAAGGTCAAAATGGAACTGGAGGGCTTCAGGCGGAATCAGCAGTTTTTCAATATGCTGACCTACGGAAATCCCAAGCTGCATAATGACCGGGTCAAACAGCATATCCATCAGACCAGATCGACGATTATCTGCTGGCACCGTGATTCGCTGATCCAGGCGTATGGAGAAACCATTCTCCCGTTTGTGTGGGATTTGGTCATCATTCTTCACGGCATGATGCGTGAGTTTTTAATGCTGATCAAAATCGAGGAAAAACCGCTTGAGCTTGACCCGATCGCAGCGTTTATCATCAGCACCCTCAATCAGATTGTCAGAAACAGGGAAACCCATCAGTCTCTTCTTCCGCCCGAAGCCATCGATCTTTATATTCATTCGGCATCCTCCTACAAGCCAAAGGATAAGTCAGTCCTATTATCGGAAAGCCTGAAGGAATTACATAAAGGCATCTCTTCCCTGCCTGCCGCGGACTATAACGTAGATGAACTGACATCCGCAGCCGCCATGCTGGAGGAAGAAGCGAAGAAGGAAGAACCCCGCGCTTTTTTACTCAAATCACTGATTGGCTATCTGGAACAAACCGGTGTTTTAACACAGCCCGTTTCCATGTTAAAAACACTGTTAATTACTTAGAGAAAAGAAGGGATATGTATTGGACACAAGTATTGAACCGAAACCTTTTAACCGTTCTGTCATTGTCGGCATTTTGTTAGCCGGAGCGTTTGTGGCGATTTTAAATCAAACATTGTTGATTACCGCCCTCCCCCATATCATGAGGGATTTCAATGTCGATGCCAACCAAGCACAGTGGCTGACCACGTCATTTATGTTAACCAACGGGATCTTAATTCCGATCACTGCGTTTTTAATTGAGAAATTCACAAGCCGGGCGCTGCTCATCACAGCAATGAGCATTTTCACCGCCGGAACGATTGTCGGGGCATTCGCGCCGAACTTCCCGGTTCTGCTGACGGCTCGTATCATTCAAGCGGCCGGAGCCGGCATTATGATGCCGCTCATGCAGACTGTATTCCTGACAATCTTTCCGATTGAAAAGCGCGGCCAGGCTATGGGTATGGTTGGATTGGTCATCTCATTCGCGCCTGCGATCGGACCGACTCTTTCCGGATGGGCTGTCGAAGCTTTCTCTTGGAGATCATTGTTTTATATTATTCTTCCGTTTGCTGTGATTGATTTGATTCTTGCCAGCATCCTGATGAAAAACGTGACGACTTTAAGAAAAACACAGATTGATATTTTATCAGTGATCCTTTCAACATTTGGATTCGGCGGCCTTCTGTACGGCTTCTCAAGCGTCGGCTCTTACGGCTGGACCAGTTCAACCGTCTTGATTTCACTGCTGGTGGGTGTCATCGCGCTGCTCTTATTTATCACAAGACAAATGAAGCTTGAAAAACCGATGCTGGAATTCCGCGTCTTCACGTTTGGCGTTTTCAGCTTAACAACACTGCTGGGAACCCTTGTCTTTGCATTATTGATCGGTACGGAAACCATCCTGCCGCTTTATACACAAAACGTCAGAAACGTCACAGCTTTTGATACAGGGCTTATGCTTCTGCCGGGAGCCGTTGTGATGGGCTTCATGTCGCCGATTATCGGCAGAGTTTTTGACCGTGTCGGCGGAAGAGGGCTGGCGATTGCCGGTTTCTGCATCATCTTCCTGACATCACTGCCGTTTATGCAGCTGACTGATCATACGTCACTCGCTTGGATTGTCGTTTTATACACCGTTCGTCTCTTAGGCACCGCCATGATCATGATGCCGGTGACAACAGCTTAACATCAATGCGCTGCCGCGCCACCTGATTCCGCATGGAACGGCGATGAACAACACGATTCGCCAAGTCGGCGGCTCGATCGGAACCGCGCTATTGGTTTCCGTGATGAGCAACCAGGCGGCACATGCAGGCACGACAAATGTAAAGCACGCCGCCCTGCACGGCATGAACGCCGCTTTTATTGTGGCTGCCGTCATAGCACTTGTCGGCTTCCTTCTCTCATTCACACTAAAGAAACCTCAGCGCCCTGCCGAACAGCAGCCGGCACGCTAAAAAAACAGCCCTGTTTAGGGCTGCTTTTTTTATATTAAGTCGTTTTAAATTAACACCTTAGATTCTTGCATAAGAGCATCAAAATAAATAAAGCCTGCTGTTTGAGCAGCTTTAATTTTATTATCTAATAAATCACAAAAAGTTATTCTACCTTCTGTAACATACATAAGATCAGTTCCGTCAATCAGTATAGTTTTAATTGATTTACCTGAAACAAGGCTCTTTACTGAATCAATTGAGAAACCATTCACTGAGATAAATAGTCCTCTTCCATACATTTTCCCTTCAATCTTATGTGCAAAGTGATACATATCAATAGAGGCTGTGGCTGAATCATTCCATTTCCCTTCTAATAAATAATGTTCTCCATCATACTTAATTGCTCCATCAATTTGTTCACCTTTTATCTTAAATGGCTCAGTAACATCAAACTTTTCTCGCTCGGCTATCTTCATTATTAAACGCTCAAAATGATACCCTCTTCTTTGACTACTTATTATACGTCCATTACTATCTTTATTTCTCAATAAGCTCATGTATTCATTATGTATCTCTTCTAACAAGATAGTTTTTTTAGAAGTAGAGCTTTTTCCTAGTTTATTCTTTTTTTGCTCCCTTATCTTATTAGTGTAGTCTTTATAAATAATACTAAGCTTATTTATATAAGATTCTGCTTTGCTTCTATCTAATTTATTTAGTTCCTCAAAATAATATGGATCAAAGTAGTCCCATTGACTTAATGTTTCGAGCATATTACGTATATGTATTATTCCCTTATCCGGTGTGGAAGATAAACTGCGAAAAACACCATCCACTATTTGGTATCTCTTCATATCACGTAGCTCTTTTTTCAGAGGCAAGTGTCGGTGAGGACAACCACTGCTTCTAAAAAAATCATAAAGATCAGATTTACTCCAAAATAATTCCAAAATGCAATCTTTCATATGTGAAATAACTGAAGGAGAAAATTCTAGACTCATAAGGATCACTCCTTGAAAACAATAAATTCATGAATATAACCTTTATTATCCATCTATATAAAAACAAAGTAAAGTTTATTTCTATATTTCAACATTAAAATCTCTATGAATCGAGATTTTTGAAAGAAAAAACCCGACCTTAGACTGAATTAATCAGATTCTAAAGATCGGGTTCTTATTTTACTTTTCTAAACCGTCTTTCACTTCTTTAATCATTTGCGCCATAGACTCAAGACCGCCTCCTGATAAGTACCAAGTAGCAGAATCAAGGTAGACGACATGATCATTTTTCACTGCGTTTACGTTTTTCACATAATCGTTTTCAACGACTTGTTTTGTAGATGATGTTTCTCCGATCGCTGTACCGCGGTCAATGACAAACAGGTAATCCGGGTTTGTTTTTGAAATGTACTCGTATGAAACGCTTTGTCCGTGAGTAGACGCTTTGATGTTTTTATCAGCCGGTGTCACGCCGAACACGTCATGGATCAGGCCGTATCTTGATTTAGGGCCGAATGCGCTGATCTTCCCGTCGTTCGCCATGATGACGAGACCGTTTTTGTTAAGCTTTTCAGCCGTTTTCTTTACATCTGCGATTGAATCATCGATTTTTGCGAGTTCATCTTTCACTTCGTCTTCTTTATCGAAAATCTTACCGATTGTTTCCGCGTCTGATTTAAATGATTCCATATACTTCGCTGTGTCTACGCCAAGGTAAATTGTCGGAGCGATTTCAGAGAATTCTTTGTAAGACTCAGATTGTCTTCCTGAGATAATGATCAAGTCAGGGTCTAAATCTGCCACTTTCTCGAAGTCTGGCTCTTTTAAGCTTCCGACATCAGCATATTTGTCATCTTTGAACTTGGACAGATATTTAGGAAGGGCTTGTTTCGGCAGGCCCGCTACTTTATCATCAAGTCCTAGTTTATCTAATGTATCTAAGCTTCCAAAGTCAAATACGACAACTTTTTTAGGGTTCTTCGGTACTTTTGTGCCGTTTTTGTCCAGCTGGTGTTTCACCGTGATTTGTTCTTTCTTCGAATCAGAACCTTTGCTGCTTGTGCTTTGGTTTCCGCATGCAGAAATGACAACTGCCGTCACCAAAGCGATGAATAGTAATGCGAACTTTTTCATGCTCTTCACCTCTTCTATATATTAAGAAAAATAGACACCTATTCTTTGATGATCAATCGTCTGAATCGGGATGGTCATATCGTAGATTTCCTCAAGCACAGAGGTTTCTATTATTTTTTCAGGCGGCCCCTCTTTTACGATGCGGCCGTTTTTCAAAGCTACGATATAGTCCGAATAGACAGAAGCAAAATTGATATCGTGAATGACGATGACGATCGTTTTTCCAAGCTCCTTTACCAGCCGTTTCAGCAGTTTCATAATTTCAACTGAATGTTTCATATCCAGATTGTTCAGCGGCTCATCCAGAAAGATATAATCGGTGTCCTGGGCAATGACCATGGCGATAAATGCCCTTTGGCACTGTCCGCCGCTTAACTGATCGAGGTAGTTGTCCTGAATGTCTTCCAGCTTCATATAGCTGAGCGCCTGGTTGATATGAACCCAGTCTTCCTCAGTCAGCCGGCCCTGTGAGTACGGAAACCTGCCAAAACTGACGAGGTCTTTGATCGTGAGCCTAATATTGATTTGGTTCGCCTGCTTCAAAATGCTCATTTTCTTGGCAAGCTCTTTGCTGTCGCATGATCCAATCTCTTGTCCGTCTATGTAAATCTCGCCGGAATCTTTTTTGATCAGGCGGCTCATGATAGACAGCAGCGTACTTTTGCCGGCGCCGTTAGGACCGATAAACGAGGTGATTTTGCCCTTTTGAATCGTGACTGACGTCTCTTCAAGGACAACTTTCCCGCCATATTGTTTGCTTACATTTTTGACCTCTACCATGATTTATTCTCCTTTAACAGCAAGTAGATAAAATAAATCCCGCCGGCAAAATTAATAATGACGCTCAGCGTCGTTGAGAAGGTAAACACTTTCTCAACCACAAACTGCCCTCCGACCAGCGCAATGATGCTGATGAAAACAGAGCCTGCGATTAAGTATGAATGCTTATAGGTTTTCAGAAATTCTCTCGCCAGGTTGACGACAAGAAGGCCTAAAAACATAATCGGCCCGACTAGCGCTGTTGACACAGAAACCAAAATCGCAACCACGATCAGCATCTGCTTCACCACTTTGTCGTAGTCAATGCCCAAATTCACGGCGTGCTCGCGTCCGAGCGACAGCACATCGAAAAACTTTGTAAAACGCCAGACATAAGCGCCTGTCAGCAGGAAGATGATGAACGCGAGCCATAACAAATCTGTATTAATGTTGTTAAAGCTGGCAAACATCTTGTCCTGCACCACTTGGAACTCATTCGGATCAATCAGCATCTGCATAAAGGAAGACAGGCTGCTGAACAGCGTGCCAAACACGATACCGATAAGCAGAAGGAAAAAGATATTTCTCCCCTCACCCTTGAACATGATCTGATACAAAACAAGAGAAAACAGTATCATCAGAAGAACAGAGATGATAAAGTTGATGTTTTTATTCATAATGACCATATTCGCAGAACCGAACAAAAAGATAATACCGGTCTGAATCAGCATGTAGAGAGAATCGAGGCCCAAGATGCCCGGCGTCAGGATGCGGTTGTTCGTAATCGTTTGAAAGATCATGGTCGAAAACGCAATCGCTCCCCCCGTCAGCACAATGGCGGCGACCTTTTTGATTCGTCTCGGCAGGGTGTAATCCCAATTGCCTAAGTCATAAAACAGAAACAAGCCAATACATACAATGGCTAAACCAACGAGCAACGCCATTTTCATCTGGTTACGCATACGCTTTTCTCCTTAACAGCATAAACAGGAAAATGCCGCTGCCGATGATTCCGACCATCAGGCCAATCGAGATTTCGTAAGGGAAGATAATGACTCTGCCCAATATATCGCAAAACAGCACAAAAACCGCTCCCAATAGCGCAGTATGCGGCAGGCTGCTCTTCAGATTGTCTCCTCTGTAAATCGATACAATATTCGGGATGATTAAACCGAGAAACGGCAGCATACCGACAGTCAAAATGACAAGAGACGTGATCAGGGATACGATAATGAGCCCGATGTTCACTACCCGCTTGTACTTTAGGCCGAGATTGACAGAAAAGCTTTCTCCCATACCGGCCAATGTGAATTTATCCGCATACACATAGGCAATGATAACGAGCGGAATACTCAGATAAAGAAGCTCGTATCTCCCTTTCACGACTAAGGAGAAGTCTCCCTGAAGCCATGATGACACGTTCTGGATCAAGTCATATTTATACGCGATAAAAGTCGCGATTGAACTGACGATATTCCCGAGCATTAAACCGACAAGCGGAATAAAGATGGTGTCGTTAAACTTGATTCTTTCAAGGATTTTCATAAACAGGAAGTTGCCTGCCAGGGCAAAGACAAACGCGACCAGCATTTTGATTAAAGGACTGGCGGATGTAAACAGCAGCAAGGAAATTAAGATGCCGAGCCGAGCCCAATCCATCGTGCCCGCCGTCGTCGGTGACACGAATTTGTTTCTGCTGATCTGCTGCATAATCAAACCGCAGATGCTCATGCTTAAGCCCGCGATGACAATGCTGATTAATCGCGGCAAACGGCTTGCAAACAGCGTTGACGCCTCTTGTTTGCTTAAATCGAAGAGATCAAGCGGCGACAGATCTTCTACGCCGATAAATACAGATGTGACGGCTAATATGATAAGTAGAATAAATAAATAACGTAGCTTCATGCTGCCTCCTTACATCCTTACAGCAAAAAGAACGTATCTCCTACTCCGCAAGGACTCAAAACAATATGGCCATATAGTAATTGATTATCATTATCATTTACATATTACCATTTTTCTAGTGTTAGTCAATATTCTTTAAAAATATTAACCTGGTCATTTATCAATTTTACTAATCATTCTAACCATTTTCCATCCCAAAACGTTAGGCTGTTTACCATATTTATCTTTTGAACGCCTGTTTACTGTCAGCAAACCCGACATCATTCCTCGTGGGAAATACAAATGTTCATTCCGGAGAGAAATTATCCCTTGATTTACAGGACTGAAAGAGAGATAATAAATACTAAATTTGTGTGAAAATTTTAAACATTAGGAGATGTAAACATGAAGGTCGTTAAATTCGGAGGCAGCTCACTTGCTTCAGGCGCCCAGCTTGACAAGGTGTTTCACATCGTTACCTCAGACCCGGCACGGAAAGCTGTAGTCGTTTCAGCTCCGGGAAAACGCTATGCCGAGGATACGAAAGTGACTGATCTCTTAATCGCATGTGCAGAACAATATTTGGCATCAGGCAGCGCACCTGAACTGGCGGAAGCGGTTGTGGAACGGTACGCTCTCATCGCCAATGAGCTTCAGCTGGGGCAAAGCATTATCGATAAAATCAGAGATGATTTGTTTACGCTTTTAGAAGGAGACAAAAGCAATCCCGAGCAATATCTTGACGCAGTTAAGGCCAGCGGGGAGGATAACAACGCCAAGCTGATCGCCGCTTATTTCCGTTATAAAGGCGTCAAAGCGGAATATGTCAACCCGAAGGATGCCGGCCTTTTTGTGACAAATGAACCCGGCAACGCGCAAGTTCTTCCTGAATCCTATCAAAACCTCTATCGTCTTCGGGAACGTGACGGACTCATTATTTTTCCCGGTTTTTTCGGATTCAGCAAGGATGGCGATGTGATCACATTCTCACGGAGCGGTTCTGATATTACCGGCTCGATTCTTGCCAACGGACTTCAAGCTGATTTGTACGAAAACTTTACAGACGTGGACGCTGTGTATTCTGTCAATCCGTCCTTCGTTGAAAATCCAAAGGAAATCAGTGAGCTGACATACAGAGAGATGCGGGAGCTGTCTTACGCCGGTTTTTCAGTGTTTCATGATGAAGCGCTCATTCCGGCATTTAGAGCGGGGATTCCTGTTCAGATCAAAAATACGAACAACCCCTCAGCCGAAGGCACCCGTGTCGTCAGCAAGCGGGATAACACGAACGGGCCTGTCGTCGGCATTGCCAGCGATACCGGTTTTTGCAGCATTTATATCAGCAAGTATTTAATGAACAGAGAAATCGGATTTGGCCGCAAAGCCCTTCAAATCCTGGAGGAGCACGGATTGACGTATGAGCATGTTCCATCGGGAATTGATGACATGACCATCATCTTGCGGGAGGGTCAAATGGATGCCGCCACTGAACGCAGCGTGATCAAACGGATCGAAAAGGATTTGCATGCCGACGAAGTCATTGTCGAGCATCATCTCGCACTGATTATGGTTGTAGGAGAAGCGATGCGCCACAATGTCGGTACAACAGCAAGAGCCGCCAAAGCATTATCAGAGGCTAAAGTGAATATCGAAATGATCAATCAGGGATCATCTGAAGTGAGCATGATGTTTGGCGTAAAAGAAGCCGAAGAAAGAAAAGCCGTTCAAGCGTTATACCAGGAATTTTTCGCGGGCGTGCTGATCTCTTAATCGTACATAAATAGCGGGCCGCAGCGCCCGCTATTTTTCATATAGCCGAATTGTTCATTTTTTTCTCTTGTCCACTATTATCCCTGCCAAACAGATCGGCTCAGCATATCTTATAGTATCCTTCATAGGGAGGTGAAACCTTATGTCAGGATACTCTACTGGCGGCGGTTACGGCATCAGTTCTTTCGCTTTAATCGTTGTATTGTTCATTCTTTTAATTATCGTAGGGACTGCGTTTGTTGGCGGCTACTAAGCTGCTGACCGTCTCTGCGGGGGCGCCGCAAGACTATGTCTTGCGGTGTTTTTTTGAAAAGAAAAACCCCTTCTCACCAAAGAGAAGGGGCTGGTTCTTACGTCATTCCTCTTTCCGTCACATGAAAGTCGAGTGCTTCCGCATGAGCAGAAACGCCAGCCGCTGTAAAAATCGCGGCTGCGGCTAAACAAATAACAAACAACTTAGATTTCAATTTCATACAAACCTTCACTCCTTTGTATTTGTTTTCTTGCCTCTTCAACTTGTAGAAAGTAGGAAGCAGACAGTTTAAACCACTTCTGTTCATAGTAATATTTTGCTACTTCTAGGGCTAAATCCTCTATATCAGCGTACATATTTTTATTTTTTAGGTATTGAAAACATCGTTCGATTCCTTCTTCACTGGGCTGATCCTGATATAGGGATTCCAAAAACTCGAATTTTACGGCATAGTCTGCATCGTCTGTTTCTTTA
Source organism: Bacillus stercoris (assembly GCF_029772985.1). Classification (NCBI taxonomy): domain Bacteria; kingdom Bacillati; phylum Bacillota; class Bacilli; order Caryophanales; family Bacillaceae; genus Bacillus; species Bacillus stercoris. The sequence continues at coordinate 3,940,393 of NZ_CP121861.1, forward strand.
GCATATTCATAGCCCCGCTTGTGATATTCCGAAGCTTTATCATGTTTTCCCTGTTTATAATAAATCAGGGTGATTAAAAAATAGGCTTGCGGCAAAGAATTGATGATCCTGCTGCTTTCAAACGTGGAGACCGCTTTTTCAAAGTACTCAATGGCAGGGTCAAGAAGATCTTGATTGTAATAGCATAATCCGAGATTGTAGTATGCTCTTCCGACCAGCTGGGCTTTTTGTTCCGCTTGGGCCATATCGAGTGCCAATTTGAAATGGCGCGCGGCTTGTTCGAAATTTCTTTCATCCATCAGGTTAACCCCGAACACGAAATGGCATTGAATGATTCTCACATTATAGGTTTCTTGCTCCACGTAAATTTCATAGGCGTTTTTGATATTAATCAATGAAAAATACGTTTGCTTCATATAATAATAAGCTTCCGCGATTTTAAAGTAGAATTCAGCCCGTTCAATATGGTCTGCGACAAAGGAAAGCTTTTTCTCCGCCTGTTTATAGTATGTGATGGCAGAAATAAATTCCCGCTTATCAAACTCATACATCCCGCGGAAAAAATTCACGTAATAGTCGAGCAGCCCTTTAAGATCTGCCTGATTGCTGTCAATGTTTCGTGATAATTCAGACAGGCTTGGCTGGTCTTCGATATTTAATTTTTCTAACGGCTCAAGATAATCCAGCATAAGCTGGTGCCGGAATTCCATTAGTGAATAATAAAGCAGCAAGTTGGAATCATGCTGCATGTGTTTCAGTTCCTGCTGGATTTCAGCTTTTAACACTTCGGCATCCGGCACGCTGAATGTCCGGATATATTTGTACCACTCGTTAATTTTTTGACCGACCGCTGAAGAAGGAATTACCCCGCTCTTCATTCCTTCACCCTCTCCCATCAAAAACTGTTTATGTCATATTTTATCATGTTTATAGACTGTCCTAACCCGAAAAACACGCAATCTTTGTTTTCGGGAGCACGCAATAAACCGAAGCGGTGTGCAAAAAAGGCGGCTCATCTGATGATGCTGCCGCCCTGTATGCTATTGCTGCTTTGCCGTTAAGGGAAGGCGGATGATAAATTTTGTGCCTTTCCCTTCTTCACTCTTGATCTCTACTGTGCCCCGATGCATTTCAACGAGCTGCTTGACGATCGAGAGACCGAGTCCGTATTCACCGTATGCCGTGTTCGTTCTTGAAATATCTGCTTTATAGAACCGCTCCCAAATATGCTCAATATCCTCTTTTGAAATGCCGATCCCCGTATCTTCAATTTCAATAATCGTCTCTTTATAACCTTCTATTCCGCGCAGCCAAATGTCACCGTTTTGCGTAAATTGGATGCTGTTTTTCGTAATGTTGACGAGTATTTGAATGAGCCTGTCGTAATCGGCATGAACGATCACGTGATCCTCTACCTGAATCATCAGCCTGTTTTGTTTTTCGTCCGCCTGCTGCTCCAAGTGCTCTTTTACGATTTCAAACACCTCGATCAGCGGAACATCCAGCTTGTTCAAGGTAATTTGCTGGGACCTAATTTTTTCATAATCCAGATTTTCTTTTACGAGCCGCAGCATGCGCTTCGTTTCCTCACTGATCAGCGAGAAGCACTTATCCTTCTTATCCTCAGGAATCGTATGGCTATTCAGCCCTTCAACCAAACCGTTGATCGTCGTCAGCGGAGTTTTTAATTCATGTGACACATCAGCGATAAACTGCCTTCTCCGCTTCTCAAGGCGATCGATTTCATCCCTCGACTGCTTTAACTTTTTCGCCATAATATTAAAGTCGGACGCCAGTACGCCGATTTCATCCCTGTAGCTGTTTTCCAAGTGGATGTCATAATCGCCGGAAGCCACTTTATCTGTCGCTTCTCTCAGCTTTTGAATCCGTTTGACATGGAATTTGGATAGGAGCCAGCTCACAAGAATCGTAATGACGAGCGTGCTGATTACAGCGTAAAACATATAGAGGTTGACCTGATTGACCATCTGTTCAACGCCGCTGATTGGAGAAATCAGCAGAACGGCGCCTTTAAACTCGTTCTGAACAAATATAGGCTGCGCCACAAGAGACACTTCATCATCAAAACGGCCATCTGCCCTGATCATGACAGTCTGCCCTTTTTTCAGCTTGTTCCATTCTGATTTCTTCAGCTGTTCCCTTGGCTGATGATGAAAGCCTTCAGGAAGAAAATAAGGCTGCTGCTTTTCATTGAAGATGATAAACTGAGTCTTTCTTGTGCTTAAAATGTCCTGATAAGGGTAGAGCCTGCGCATATCAACCTGGCCGGCTTGGAATTCATTCGCGATCTGCACTGCATATGACGTCAGTTCCTCTACTTTATTTTGATAGGCAAAATCTTTCACAAAGTGTGAAAATAGCGAAATGATAATGACAAACGCTAAAATCAAAATGCTGATATGGCTCAGAAGCAGCTGGTATAAATATTTAATCTTCATCAAATTTATACCCTACTCCCCACACGGTATATAGGAAAGGCTTGTCTTCGCTGGCAAGCTTTTTCCGCAGCCGTTTGATATGAACGTCAACCGTCCGCTCATCTCCATAAAATTGATAGCCCCATACTTGTTCAAGCAGCTGTTCTCTGGAGAACACCTGCCGTGGATTTTGGACAAGGTAGTAAAGCAGATCGAATTCCTTCGGCGTGAGATTTTCTACAGGCTCTCCGTTCAAAAAGACTTCTCTCGTCTTCTTATTAATTGTAAAGCATTCCGATTCGATCATATCTTCATCAACAACCGCTTTGCCTGTCGCCTTGTATCTTCTGATGACGGCTTTGATGCGGGCAACCAATGTCAGCGGGCTGAACGGCTTCGTGACATAATCATCCGCCCCCATCTCAAAACCGATGACCTGATCTGATTCGGTGTCTTTGGCAGTCAGCATGATAATCGGCACCGTGCTTGTCTCTCTTATTTTTCTGCAAATGGTCACGCCATCCATAGATGGAAGCATGATATCCAAGATGATCAGATCCCAATTTTCTTCCGTAAAACGCTGGTATCCCTCTAATCCGTCATGAACGAATTCCGCTTCAAAACCTTCCTTAAAAAAGAACATCTCCGTCATCGTACAGACACTAACATTATCTTCTATCATTAATATTTTCATTATATCCTCCGGTTGTTTTGATGCTTTTTTCTATAATAGCACCATTTTAAACAGAAGGTTTTGCGTTTCGCAATTGTTAGTTTTTATTTCATCAACTAGAAATAGATTGTTCATATTTTTTTCATACCTTTGGACTACTATTAATTTATCAACAAGCAAGCCCGCCCCAGAGGCGGCCTTATCAATAACAATACCTATACGGAGGAACATAAATGAACTTTATCAAACGGGCCTTTTGGAATATGAAGGCTAAAAAGGGAAAAACGTTATTGCAATTATTTGTGTTTACAGTCATATGTGTCTTTGTTCTATCAGGCCTCACCATCCAGTCGGCAGCACAAAAATCAAGCGAACTGGCCAGACAAGAGCTCGGCGGAAGCGTGACACTACAGGTTGACCGCCAAAAGCAAATGGAAAAACAGCAGGACAGCGGCGAAAAACGCAGCTTCGAATCAACACCGGTCAAAGTGTCTGATGCAAATAAGCTTGCAGCACTCGATCATGTGAAGAGCTACAATTACATCACATCAGCTTCAGCCAACGCGGGGAACTTTGATGCGATTGAAAGCTCAAGCTCCAGTTCAAGCGATTCCAGTTCAAGCAGTTCAAACTCAAATGCTAAAAACAGCCAAGGCGGCGGACAAGGCGGACCGCAAATGGTGCAAGCCGATCTTTCGATTGAAGGTGTCATCAGCACAGCATTAGTTGATGATTTCTCTGACGGGGATTCAAAAATCACTGACGGACGCGCGATTACAAAATCAGATGTCGGCAAAAAAGTAACAGTGATCAACGAAACATTAGCGGAAGAAAATGATTTAAGCGTTGGCGATTCGATCACAATTGAATCAGCAACAGATGAGGATACAACAGTAAAGCTGAAGATCGTCGGTATTTATAAAACAACATCTTCAGGCGATGACCAAGCCCAAAATTTCTCTTTCTTAAATCCTTATAACAAGCTTTATACACCTTACACAGCGACAGAGGCGCTGAAAGGCGACGACTATCAAAATACGATTGACTCAGCCGTTTACTATATGGACGATGCGAAAAATATGGATGCTTTCGTAAAAGCAGCGAAGAAAACATCCATTGACTTCGATACGTACACACTGAATACAAACGATCAGTTGTACCAGCAAATGGTCGGCCCGATTGAAAATGTAGCTTCTTTTTCTAAAAACGTGGTGTATCTTGTATCAGTGGCAGGGGCTGTCATTCTTGGCCTGATTGTCATGATGTCGATCAGGGAGCGCAAATACGAAATGGGCGTGTTAATGGCTATCGGTGAAAAACGGTGGAAATTGATTGGACAGTTCTTGACTGAGATTCTGATCGTGGCCGTTATCGCGATCGGCCTTGCATCGGTGACTGGAAATCTCGTCGCAAATCAGCTTGGAAATCAGCTTTTATCCCAGCAGATCAGTTCATCAACCGATTCAACGCAAACTGCAAGCGGGCAAAACGGACAAATGCCTGGCGGCGGTGGCGGCATGGGCGGCGGAATGTTCGGCCACAGTTCATCAAACGCGGACGTTATCGATTCACTGAACGTCGCGGTTTCTATGAACGACATGCTTGTTCTTGGCGGGATCGGCATCCTTATCGCAATCATTGCAACATTGCTGCCGTCCATTTCAGTACTGCGGCTTCATCCGAAAACGATATTGACAAAACAGGAATAGAAAGAGGCGGAACCTATGAGCTTATTAGAATTTCAACAAGTCGGCTACTGGTATAAAGACAAGAGCCAGCCATTGTTTCAGGATATTAACATCAGCTTTCAAAAAGGCAAATTCTACACAATCGTCGGCACATCAGGGACGGGGAAAACCACTTTCCTGTCTCTGGCAGGCGGACTTGACGCACCAAAAGAAGGAGACATTCTTTACGGCGGAAAAGCGGTTTCTAAAATCGGCTTAACCAATTTCAGAAATCAATATGTATCAATTGTTTTTCAGGCGTACAACCTGCTTCCGTATATGACGGCTTTGCAGAACGTCACAACCGCTATGGAAATCACAGGTTCTAAAGAAAAGAACAAAGAATCATATGCGCTTGACATGCTGCAGAAGGTTGGCATCAACGAAAAACAAGCCCGGCAAAAAGTGCTCACACTGAGCGGCGGACAGCAGCAGCGGGTATCAATTACAAGGGCTTTCTGCTGTGACACGAATCTTATCGTAGCCGATGAACCGACCGGAAACCTTGATGAGGACACATCAAAAGAGATCGTACGGCTCTTTCAGGATCTGGCACACAAGGAAAATAAATGTGTCATCATGGTGACGCACGATGAACAAATTGCAAAAGTGTCAGACATCAATATCAGACTTTCAAGAGGAAGCTTTACTGTGAAGGAAAACATCGCAGTCGTATAACAAAACGCGCCTCTGCCAGTGCAGACAGGGGCGCACCCTATATCCCCCTTTTATATAGAAGTGAACATAAAAAGAGCGGCGGCTGCATCCCCCCGCTCTTTTTATCATTTTTTTGCTTCCGCCCCTTTTGACTTCTCTCTTCGTTTCTTTTTCCAAACAGCCACAATAAACAGAAAGAGCGGAAACAATAATTGAAAAGGCAAATGAATATACAGCGGCACCACTTTCAGGCCTTCGTTCAAGTGCTCCGAAAAGTTAGTCGCAATCGTAATAGAGAGGATTAAAATGCCCAATCCCATCGGATAAGCCAATTGGGAGGGATTCTTTTCCTTAAAGAGCGTAGATGTCCCCACCACAGTGGCATATAAGTAGAGACTGACTTTAAAGAAGCCGCCAATGATCAGCGCCAGCATAAAAAAGACATCAAGCCGATCTAAAAATTCTTCGACTTTGATTGTCTGGATCGTGCTTAAAAGCGGAAACTGGGATCTGAGTGTAAGATCAACATCAAGCACGCTGATATTAATCGCCACGGTGAGCGCCACAACCAATCCGCTAATAGCCATGGCGATCATCCCCATTTTTTTCACATTTTTTCTGTCATTCAGGTTAGGGAAAATCATCACAAATAAAACAACTTCACCAAATGGAACGTACATGGTCTGTGTGAAAACAGAGTGAAGGACAGGAGAAATGCCGTTTGCCAAAACCGGCTTTAAATTGTGCGGGTCTATAGTGCCTGAGACAATAATCAGCACGAGGCCGAGCGCGCCTAGTAAATACATGGCCCCGAAAAGCAGTTCGGCCGCGCGTGCGAGCACTTCAATTCCTTTTCTTACGGCATATATGCTTACTACCATTAATAAAGCATTTACAATAATGATAGGTGTATCATGATAAGCAAACGTCAGCAGCATTTCTCCAAAGTCACGCAGCACCCTTGCGGCAATATAGGCAAAGTACAAGATATAGAGAAATGAAAACAGCCAGCTCAGCTTGGTTCCGAGCATATCATCCATATATTCTTTCGGCGAAGATTCCGGATAGCATTGATAAATGCCCTGATACAAATAGAAAAGAAACAGCCCGGCCGCACAGCCTAATAGAACTGCTATCCAAGCATCCCTGCCCGCCATCGATCCGGGTGTAATCAATAAGGAGCTGCCCAGTTCAAAAATGATAATCATGACAAACAGCTGCCTTATGCTTATTCTGGCTTTTTCCATCTGTCACTTCCCCTTTCTCACAGACCTAATCATCTTTAAACTGGTGTTTGATCGGATTGTTTCGCAATCCCGTCCTTCTGATATACGTCTCGGCCTTCACATCGATGGGCAGTTCCGGCAAATACTCTTTGTCCCATGTGTCCTTCATTTTCGCCCACTGCTCCGGATACTTTCTATATATCGTGTCACCAAAACCGATAAAGTCTATTTGATTCTTCTTGATCTTTTTCACAGTATGGCTGATTTCCTTTTCCAGCTCTTTGTTGAGGGCTTTTTCAATAGCGGGCAGCACCTTGGGGTCAGACAAGTGGAAAGGGTATTTGACAGCATCTATAATACCTTCAACCGACACTTTCACATGGATGTACGGACGTCCGTTCCGTATCTCCGGTACCAGCTTCGTATCCTGATGGGTAACCTGCAAGCTGACCGCATCCTTCGTCTTGTCCCAGTCAGCATTAATAAACGTATGCTGGATCTTATTCATAAGCCAGACTGCCCCCACGCTTTCATGATCTTCAAGCCAATACTTTAAATACCCAGCCTTATCAAAAATCGCCAAACCATCTGCCTGAAGAATGGCTTTCGGGTCAGTCGCCTGCGTGTTTTCCATACTGACTCCTTTTTTATCGTCACCAATCATCATATATCCCGGAATAACCGGTGCCCTAGTGTTGGCGGCAAGTGTTTTTAAAACGTCCTGAATATTGGTTTTGACCACCCGTCCGTATTCCGCCTCGGTGAAATCCAGAGTTTTATTGACTTTATTTGATGGAATTTTATCAATTGGCGTCAAGATTTTCACAATGTTTTCTGCTTTTGTTTTATGAGCAACAACGAATGTTGCCGTTGTCCTGAATTCTGTGTCCCGGTCAAGATTATCTAAAACAAAATCCAATCCTTCTTCTTTTGCCAGCTTTTCACTGATCACGACTAGATTGGTATGGGCAAAATAAAGCCGGCGTGACACCTTTATGGAGGCTTTTCTGAGTGCTTCCGTTATATTGTTACCTTCAATCGAATAGACAGATACAGGCGGCCTGTCTCCGGCACCGCCTCCTTGAAGGCCGCCGGCAACATTTCCTGGATTGATAATTTGAAGATGCAGCACGTAGTTGCCGTTGTTTGTCCGATCGATGCCAATCGCCGAGATAATCGCAAGATCCGTCAGCTCCCGCTTATCCCAGCAGCCGGGCAGCACAATGACGCTCAAAAGCATGAGAACGGCTAATAGACATTTACGTACCATTCTGATCCCCTTCTTCCAAATCTTTGTTCACCATTCCTCGTGATGCGGCCGGCTCTGGGCGCTGACCCTCTCCCTGCCGCACCTTATCTTCCTTACTGATCGATTCCGGCCTCTTTTCATCGGCCCACCACGGAACCCGGAACAGCGCGTCCTTTACGCCTTGTGAAGAAAAGGGTGCAAGCGGCGACATATATGGAACGCCAAATGAACGAAGACTGCATAAGTGCACAAACATCATAATGATCCCTAAAATCAGCCCGTAAAAACCCATAACAGCTGAGGCAATAATAAAAATAAACCGGATGAGCCGGGCTGAAATCGCCATTGCAAACGCAGGTGTCGCGAAGCTCGCAATCGCGGTGAGTGCCACGATAATCACCATTGCCGGAGAGACAATACCAGCTTGTACGGCAGCCTGGCCGATTACAAGAGCGCCTACGATTGATACTGCCGAGCCGACAACCCGGGGAAGCCTGACCCCCGCTTCCCTCAGAATCTCAAAAGCAACCTCCATCGTTAGCGCTTCGACAACAGCCGGAAACGGAACAATTTCCCGCTGAGCCGCAATGACCACTAACAGCTGAGTCGGTATCATTTCTTGGTGAAACGTCGTGGCTGCCACATAGACAGCCGGAGCCACAAGCGAAATGAAAAAGACTAAAACCCGCAGGACACGTATGCTTGTCGCTATATCAAAACGCGAATAATAATCTTCAACAGACTGAAAAAATTGGACAAATAAAGCCGGGGCAATAAGCACAAACGGTGTGCCGTCCACAATAATCGCGAATCTTCCTTCTAACAGATTTCCCGCTACAACATCGGGGCGTTCTGTATGATACATAGTCGGAAACGTCGTAAAGGTTTCATCTTCAATCAGCTGCTCAATATATCCGGATTCCAAAATACTGTCAATATCTATTTTTTCCAGGCGCTGCTTCACTTCCTTCAGCACCTTTTCATCACATATTCCTTCAATGTACATGAGAGCGATATCCGTATTTGTGACAGAGCCTTTTTTCATTTTTTCAACCCATAAATTCGGATTTTTAATGTATCGCCGGATCATGGAAATATTGGTTTGCAGAGACTCTGTAAACCCTTGGCGCGGACCGCGGAATGACACCTGGGTACTCGGCTCTTGGATGGAGCGCTGCTCTCCCCCTTGAGTGCTGCAAATCAGCGCTTCGGCATAGCCATCGGCAAAAACAAGCGCATTGCCGAGCATTAACTCGGAAAAAAGCTTATCCCAGCTCTTTTCCGCTTTCACCCCGCCCAGCGGGAGCGTTTTTTCAAGAATTTGCTGGATCGCATGAGTATTCTGGATAGACTCATCCTGTACCAATGGATCGATTAACGACTCATGGATCGTGTGATTATCGACCAGCCCAGCAATATAGATGACAGCTAGATGGACACGATCCTGCTCCCCGATTTTAATCTCGCGAATGATAACGTCAGAGCTGCTTCCGACTTCCTTTTTCGTTTTCGCTATATTCTTTGCCAAATTAGGGGAAATGAGAACCGGCCTTTCTTTTTCTTGCTGCCGTTCCTGATTCTTTTCTTCTGTATTCTGCTTGTCTTTTGAACCGGTATTGTTCTTTCGATTAGAAAATAAAGGCATACACAAATACCTTTCCTTGTCGTTTTCTCATATTCTTCCTATTAGAATTGAGATTATGCATTAGGTTTAGATGCCGTATAACTTCGCCGCCAACGATAGACACTAAAAGCGGAGGATGATGAAGCATGAAGATATTGGGTGTGACTGGAGTCATATTGATTTGTTTATTAACTATTTCTGTATTGATGGACATGCTTCAAGGGTTCAGTTTAACAAAAGCCATTTATAACAATATGTCCAGCTTTAAGATGACAACGTTTGCGGAATGGGTCGTGCTTTTATTTTTTGTGATTGTGCTTGTGAGGGAAATATACGTGATCTATAAATCGGAAAAAAAGAACCCCTAGAGGGGGGCGCTTTTTTTCAGGCGATAATATTGCCGTCTAGTGTATCACTGCTGTGTTTGTTGATGGTCCCTTTAAAAATGCGGTTGCCAATGATTTTGGAATTGGTTGAGGTGTTTGTTTGAATAGCTGTCGCAGTGCCTGCGGAGAGGTTATTGATGGTGTTTCCAGAAATGATAGAGCCTGCTGATCCATTGACATAAATCACAATCGGATTCCCGGCTGTTCTGTTGACTGAAATGGTATTATCAAAAATCTCATGCACACCTGTGCTGATATAGACGGTGACCAAAAGCGGAGATTTCTCGAGGTGGTTGCCGATAATTGAGGTTTTTGCACTTGTGGAGCAGTAAATCGGGTAATTTTTAAACTCTTTAAATGTATTGTTTTTGATGATAGCGCCAGCATTATTTGTGACGGAAACAGCATATGATTCCGGGACCGCTTCAAACGTGTCAGGATGCAGTGTATTTCCTTCAATCGCCGCATTCCCTTGAGCGATCCAAATGCCTCGGCTGAATTTTCTCAGGAGATTATCTTTAATGATCATGTCGCCTCCGGAGATGTTCACACCGTCAATGACTTGAATGAGACAGTTATTCAGAAACGCGATGTCATCTGACAGCACTGCGCGAAGACCGATGCTGCGCCTTGTTTCAGACAGTCCGTTTTGAATGTGGTTTCCGTCTACCTTTACGTCAGAAGACTGATAAACCAATATCCCTGTGTTTTCAAAGTTGCTGATTTTGTTGTTGGTCACAAGAACGCTCTTTCCCCTGACATCAATTCCAGTTGAAAATCCGGTAATCAAATTGCCGGAGATCACCGCATCACTGGTCTCTTTTCCTTGTGACACACCGAGTCCGGTTATCCCGACTCTTGTCGCAGCCGCCGCGTCTTCAGGGCCTCTTAGAATATTTCCCTTGATCACTGTTTGCGTCCCATATCCATAGCTGATTGTATTATCTGAGAGATTTCCTTCTATTAAAACGCCATACCCATTAAAATTGGTCACAGAACTTGAAACGTTTCCAATAAAGTAGTTATTGCGAATTGATACATTAATCGGTTCCTCATAATCAACATCACCTTCGCCATATCCTTCAATGTCGATTCCGTATTTCGGCGCTGTCCCATTCCCCGTTCCGGCATCTTCAATCACGCATTCCTCCACCGTGACCATGTCACATCCGGTAATGGAAATGTTATTTCTCCTTGACCGCCGAACCTCACAGCGGCGGATGATAATTTGCTCTGACGTTCGATAATCTTGATTGGTCTTTAATCCCCTCGGACTGACAATGATCCCATCGCCGGTAAAATCAGAAATTTTCACTTGATCAATGACAACATTCGAGCATCCTTCAATACATATGCCAAAGCCCCATTCATGGGTAGACCTGATCCCTGCCGAGGCATACGTATGCTCATCGCGTTCGCCGATAATTTGTCCCCCGGAAATGGTTATATTCTCTTGCTTGCCTACATAAAATGCGGAATAACCCCACGAGCTATTCGGGATTACTTTCATGATACACTCCGGGTCCATCATAATCTCAAGGTTACCGGGAACAATGATACCCGCGTTTCGAAACTTCTGATTAAGATCTCCGCCAAGCGTTCCATCTATTAAATATGTGCCCTTTGGAAACCAGACAGTATGATAGCCTTTCGAAACAGCTGTACTAAGGCACTGGTTAATCAGTTCTGTCGAATCCGTTTGACCATCTCCAGGAACACCGAAATCCGCTGCATTTAATATGAATTCAGCCAATTGCGAGCCTCCTTCTCTATGATTACTATCATGTTACTCACAAAGGCCCGGTCTGCTTGTACATTTCTCTAAAATTTTATTGAAAAAATATAAAGGAATAGTTGTGTAAGAAAATCTCACGATAAAGAGTATAAAAATTAGGATAAAATCACTATTTTTAGGCATTTATAATTTTTCCATTATGGAACTATTTGAAATGAGTATAAATTATATTGACACAAGTATTATATAAGAATATGATTTTTATAATACACTTTTTTTAGAAAGGGTTTGGCTGACATGGCTTCGATTGATAACGAAAGTATCATTAAAAGCGTCCCGCAAAAAGGGTTCTTTGGTCACCCGCGAGGACTATTTACACTATTTTTCACCGAATTTTGGGAGCGTTTCTCTTACTATGGAATGAGAGCAATCTTACTTTACTATTTGTATACAGAGACGGTAAACGGCGGGCTTGGTTTTGACAAAGGCACTGCGGTTGCCATTATGTCGATTTACGGCTCACTCGTATACATGTCCACTATTATTGGCGGATGGCTCGCTGATCGGGTATTCGGTACCGCAAACACCGTGTTTTACGGCGGCATATTCATTATGTTCGGCCACATTGCACTCGCCTATCCAGGCAGTTCGGTAGCATTCTATATCAGCATGGTGCTTATCATTGTCGGAACAGGCTTATTAAAACCAAACGTTTCAAGCGTGGTTGGGGATCTTTACACGAAAGAAGACCCGCGCCGCGACTCAGGTTTCAGTATTTTCTACATGGGGATTAACCTCGGTGGTTTACTTGCGCCGTTAATTGTCGGAACACTCGGACAGAAGTACAACTATCATCTCGGCTTCGGAGCTGCCGCGGTCGGAATGCTTCTCGGACTTATCGTATTTGCTTTGACAAGAAAGAAAAACCTCGGTCTTGCAGGTTCCAATGTGCCGAATCCGCTGTCTAAAAAATCTGCGATTGGCACCGGAATCGGTGTGATCATTGTGGCGATCGCAGTGATTATCTCCGTACAAACAGGCGTGCTGACGATCAAGCGTTTCATCGACCTTGTAAGTATTCTCGGTATTTTGATTCCTGTTATTTATTTCATCATCATGTTTACTAGCAAAAAAGCGGACAAAACAGAAAAATCCCGTCTTGCCGCTTACGTTCCTTTGTTTATCGGTGCTGTCATGTTCTGGGCCATTCAGGAACAGGGAGCGACCATTCTTGCGGTATACGCTGATGAACGCATAAGACTTTCATTGGGCGGATTCGAACTTCAATCATCTTGGTTCCAATCATTAAATCCATTGTTTGTCGTCATTTTTGCGCCAATATTCGCATGGCTCTGGATGAAGCTCGGCAAACGCCAGCCGTCTACGCCAGTTAAATTCTCAATCGGAATTATTCTTGCCGGATTGTCATTTATCATTATGGTATTCCCGGCTATGCAAGGAAAAGAAGCACTCGTAAGCCCGCTTTGGCTCGTTCTCAGCTTCCTGCTTGTTGTGCTTGGAGAGCTGTGCCTGTCTCCAGTCGGTTTATCCGTGACAACGAAACTGGCGCCAGCTGCCTTCTCTGCACAGACAATGAGTATGTGGTTTCTGACGAACGCAGCAGCCCAAGCGATCAATGCCCAAGTAGCCGGATTGTTTGATAAAATTCCTGAAACAACGTACTTCGGCACCATCGGTTTGATTTCTATCGTTCTTGGCGGCATTCTCCTGCTGCTCTCGCCGGTGATCAAACGCGCGATGAAAGGGGTCTTATAATCAGAAACAGCCCGCGGATGTTGATCTGCGGGCTGTTTTTTATTGATCAAGCCATTTCCTGAAGCTTTGTTCAAAGGCTTGCGGTTCTTCCAGCATCGGCTGATGGCCGCTCTTTTCAAAAATAACCTTCTCCACATGGGGATATAAATCGTCAACAGTATCCCATAGCGCAACAGGCGCAACCAAATAATCATATCTTCCTAAGCCGATGTACACCGGCACTTGTATATCAGCTAACCGCTGAATGAGATTCAGCCGGGCAAATGTATTCCCCCATAATTCATCCATGATCGGCATATTCGTAAATACGCCATCCCATAAAGCAGCTGCATGCGGCCGCTCTTGATAAAAGCTTTTCGCTTCAGCGCGAATACACATGTGCACGAAGCGTCTTTCAGGATCTTTTTCAATGTCCTGCGGCAAATTCGCGATATCTGTTTCAAAGCGTTTCTTTCTCTCAGGACTGGCTGTTTCCATAAAAAATGATTCACTTTTTCGTTGTCTTTCTTGACTGTTATCAGGCGCAGTATTGAAAAGCGCAACCTTCCGGACATGTTCAGGATATGTCCTGGCATATTCTAAAGCCATAAAAGCGTGCCCGGAATGTCCCAGGATGATAACATCCTCAAGCTGAAGAAATGCTCTCATCCTTTCAATATCAGCCAAAACGGCATCAAGTCTCGAATCCTCCTCACGAAGCTCTCGTTTAGGCTTAGCAAATCCCCTATGGTCGACAAAGATCCATTGATATTTCTGTTTGAGATCTGAGGAAAAAAGGCGCGGGTAGTAAACCACACTCCCGATCACAAGGATGGGTGCGCCCTCTCCCTCGATTCGATATGATAAATCAAAACCGTCTGAGTGACAGATCCCCGTACGTTCCATTTCTCTCGCCTCCTTTGTTTTCATTATATAAAAATAAAAGCCTGACGCATGGCGTCAGGCTTTCGATATTATTGCTTCAATTCCTCAAGCGTCTTTTCCCATCTATTCAGCACCTCTTCAGGGCTGTGAAGCTGGATATGGACACCAGAAGTCAAAACAGCATATTTCGCAACGTCCTCCTTCACCGAAACGATGCGGCAGGCAAAACGGTCTCTATCATATTCGGCATCTTTCAAAGGCGACAAAGGCGTGCATTCAAGCTTTACATAATAAGCGGCTCCCTTCCACCATGCCGTGAACTGAGCTTTTCCTGTGCGAAGGATATTGGCCGAAGTCATTGTGTTTTTCCACAGAGCGATTCGGATATCATTTCGGTTCAGCGCGATCATTTCCCCCGCACTGATCATAGCGGCATGCGGCCAGCCATCCTCTGATACTGTTTGCAGAACGAAGGCCTCATGCTGCTTCTCATTTAGGCGGTCCCCGTCAAGCAGTTCAAAAAGACGGTCTGATAGACAGTTCACGCTGATCAAGCCTTTCGTTCCGGCACCGCCGGAACTTCAATGGCTGTTTCTGTTTCCTTCGGATCAATTTTAAACGCCGGATTGTATTTCGCGGGATTTGTAATGCTATCCGGTTCACAGGATCTCCATGTAAAAAAACATGTTTGGCACTGATAAACTTCCCATGCGCCTTCTACAGGCGATTTGCTCATGACTTCTCCCTTTTTTGAGTCGCATCGAGGACATGTATGCATTTCGAACATCCTTTCCTTATTTATTCATTAAGTCCATTAGTTTTTGTTCCCATTCTTTCGTTGTAAGCGGAGAGTCAAGCGGCTGTGAATAGTGGCCTCTTGTTTCCGGCGCAACCGGTGTAGTCGCGTCAAGAATCATTTTGTGCGTGATTCCTGACGGATTAGATCCCGGATCAAGCGGCAGAACAGATAAGTCCGGAATGATGACCGCATCGTGTTTCGGATGCATTTTGGTCGAAAGCGCCCACATGACCTGCGGGAGGTTGAATGGATCGACATCCTCATCAACGACAATGACCATTTTGCAGTAGCCAAGTCCGTGCGGTGTGGTCAATGCGCGCATGCCGACCGCTTTCGCAAATCCGCCATAACGGGTTTTTGTGGATACAATCGCGATTAAACCGTGTGTGTACATGGCGTTTACTGCCACAATTTCGTTCGGATACGCTTCTTTTAACTGCTGATAAAGCGGCACGCATGTGTTAATGCCGATCATGTAATCGCATTCTGTCCAAGGCATGCCTAAGTATAAATGTTCAAAGATCGGATTGTTTCTGTGATAGACGCGTTTAATTTTAATGATCGGCATGCTTCGTCCGCCGGAATAATGGCCTGTGAATTCACCGAACGGCCCTTCATATTCGCGCTCTCCGGCAATAATCTCACCTTCAAGCACCACTTCAGCGCCCCACGGAACATCAAGATCAGACAGCTTTGATTTGACGATGCGATATGGTTCGCCTTGAATCGCGCCTGCCATTTCGTATTCTGATTGATCATAGAGAAGCGGAGTCGATGCCGCTGTTGTAATAACCGGCTCACAGCCAAGCGCAATCGTGACTGGAAGATTGATGCCGCGTTCTTCAGCTTGGCGCAAATGGATGGCAATATCGTGCTGCGGGACAGGCTGAATGCCGAGGCGGTCTTTTCCTTTGACCTGCATTCTGTAAATGCCGACATTTTGTTTGCCGAAGTTGTCAGGGTCTTCAAGATCACGGGAAATGACACATGCTTTGTCTAAATAGTAGCCTCCATCACCTTGGTTAATTCTGAAAAGAGGCAGTATATCGAACAAATTGATATCTTTTGTGATTTCATTTTCATGAAATGGCGCTGTTTCCTCACGTTTGACCGGCATCGGAAACTGGTCATAACGCTTTGCGAATTCAAAAAACTGTTCTTTTACCGGTGTGTCTTTCGGCATGCCCAGCATCATTGCATGGTTCGGCCAAGAGCCGATGACATTCATCGCAATTCGCGCGTTATGATAGCCATAAATGTTGTCAAATAAAAGCGCGGGGCTCTTATCGCCAAGGTTGCTGGCTGCGCGTGCGGCGGCCCCTAAATCAGGCTCCGGCTTTACCTCTTCATTCACTGTAAGCAGCTGTCCTTCTTTTTCGAGGGCTGCGAGAAATTCTCTGAAATCTTGATAAGCCATGATCAAGCTCCTCCTTTATGTTTTTCAATCCCATTCCAGCGCTTCGCTTCAGGAAGGCGAATGCCGAATTGGTCCAACGTTCTAAATACAATATGGTCAACCATTTCCTCTAAACTGCTCGGCTGATTATAAAATGCCGGCATCGGAGGAAGAATGATTGTACCCATTTTCGTAAGCGCTAGCATATTTTCGAGATGAATTTGGTTCAAAGGCGTCTCTCTCGTTAAGAGGACGAGTTTTTTTCTCTCCTTGAGCATGACATCCGCCGCACGTGTAAGCAGATTATCCGCCATTCCGGTGCGAATGCTTGCGAGAGATTTCATGCTGCACGGCGCAACGATCATTCCATCGGTATCAAACGACCCGCTTGAAATGGCTGCCGCCTGGTCCTTATGTGAGTAAGTGTATGTGGCCAGCTGTTCTACTTCCTGTAAGGTATAGCCTGTTTCGTGTTTGATCGTGACGTTCGCCCAAGGAGACACAACGAGATGGGTTTCCACTTCGGCGGCCTTCAGCCACTGCAGCAGCCTGACCCCGAAAATCGCCCCTGTTGCCCCTGTCATTCCGACAACGAGTTTCACTTTGCCCCCTCCTTTACGCTTGAATTCTGCTTTCATTTCAATCATACTCCTGATATATCCATATGAAAAATATCTATAAAATCTATATTTAATACCTAAAAGGTATGATTAGGAGGCGCTTTCTTTTGGACATTCGCCAGCTTCGATACTTCATTACCATTGCCCAAGAACAGAAAATCACGTCCGCAGCCAAAAAGCTTCACATGGCGCAGCCGCCTTTAAGCAGGCAGCTCAAACAGCTGGAGGACGAGCTTGGTGTTGTTCTGTTTGATCGGAACAAGAAAAAACAAATGACGCTTACATATGAAGGAACTGTTTTTCTGAAAAGAGCAAAGGAGATTTTGCATAGGTTTGAAGATGCCGTCATCGAGGTACAGGAGCTGAAGGAGGAGGTAGCCGGCACGCTAGCCGTGGGTTCAACAATTTATTGTGCGGCTCTGATGCTTGAAAAAGTCACACAGATCAAAGAGAGATACCCCCATCTCACCTTTAATATTTGGGAAAATGAGCCTGCGACACTGTTGGAACTGCTGGAAAGCCGGCAAATCGATGCGGCGGTCACGACAACACTGATCAAAAGTGACAGAGTACAATTCAAGCAGCTTGATGACATTCCATGTGTGCTCGTGCTTTCAGATAAAGCCGGATATCCGTGCGGAGACACGATTAAAATGGAGGACATTCCTTCGTTTCCTCTGATACTGCTCCGGCCTGTTAACGGAAAAGGCGTTTATAATCAGGTCATGAATGAATTTCATCGTTTGAACCTGAAGCCGAGCATTGTTTGTGAATGCCATGACTCTGCAACTTTGCTCAGCCTCGTGTCATCCGGATTTGGCGCGTCCATTCTGCCTGTCACAATGATTCCCGTTCATATGCGAAATCACGTTCACACCGTCCATATCGAAAATAATCCCTTCATTATGACGCCTGCTGTCATGTGGAGAACGGACAGTTATTTGCCTAAACCGGCACAGCAATTTTTGGATTTATTTTAAAAGATTTTGTCTTATGAAAACCAAATACTTGACTCATACTAAAAAAAAGTTATCCTTTAGATTTGTAAGCTAATTTTTTATTTCAATAAAATCAACCAGAAAAGTGGGGAATAAGATGAAAAAAGCATTATTGGCTTTATTCATGGTCGTAAGTATTGCAGCTCTTGCAGCTTGCGGAGCAGGAAATGACAATCAGTCAAAAGATAATGCCAAAGATGGCGATCTTTGGGCTTCAATCAAGAAAAAAGGTGTGCTCACAGTCGGAACGGAAGGAACATATGAGCCGTTCACTTACCACGACAAAGACACTGACAAGCTGACTGGCTATGATGTCGAAGTCATCACAGAAGTCGCAAAACGCCTCGGGCTGAAAGTCGATTTTAAAGAAACACAATGGGACAGCATGTTTGCCGGCCTGAATTCCAAACGGTTTGACGTTGTTGCCAACCAAGTCGGAAAAACAGACCGTGAGAACAAATATGATTTCTCAGATAAATACACAACATCAAGAGCCGTTGTCGTAACGAAAAAAGACAACAACGATATTAAGTCTGAAAAAGACGTAAAAGGAAAAACGTCAGCTCAATCACTGACAAGCAACTATAACAAACTAGCTACAAATGCTGGCGCGAAAGTAGAAGGCGTTGAAGGCATGGCGCAGTCCCTTCAAATGATCCAGCAAGGCCGCGTTGATATGACCTACAACGATAAGCTTGCCGTATTGAACTACTTAAAAACATCCGGCAACAAAAACGTAAAAATCGCGTTTGAAACAGGCGATCCGCAGGAAACGTATTTCACGTTCCGTAAAGGAAGCGGCGAGGTTGTTGATCAAGTCAACAAAGCATTAAAAGAAATGAAAGAGGACGGGACTCTTTCTAAAATTTCTAAAAAATGGTTCGGCGAAGATGTTTCTAAATAATCTGCCGGCATTGACGCTTGGCACGGCGATCCCGTGGGATCTGGTGCAGCAGTCATTCTGGCCGATACTTTCAGGGGGAATCTACTATACGATTCCCCTTACGATTCTTTCCTTTATATTTGGAATGATCCTGGCGCTGATTACGGCGCTTGCCAGAATGTCGAAAGTGAGACCTTTGAGATGGGTGTTCAGCGTATACGTATCCGCAATACGCGGCACTCCTCTTCTCGTTCAATTGTTCATCATTTTCTATCTGTTCCCGGCCTTTAACATCACATTAGATCCATTTCCAAGCGCAGTTATCGCCTTTTCATTAAACGTCGGCGCCTATGCATCTGAAATCATCCGGGCATCTATTTTATCCGTGCCGAAAGGGCAATGGGAAGCCGGCTACACAATCGGCATGACACATCAGAAAACGCTGTTCCGCGTCATACTGCCGCAGGCGTTTCGTGTGTCGATCCCGCCATTATCCAATACTTTTATCAGCCTGATTAAAGATACATCCCTCGCCTCTCAAATTCTGGTCGCTGAGCTGTTCAGAAAAGCCCAGGAAATCGGCGCGCGGAATCTTGATCAAATTTTAGTGATCTATATTGAAGCAGCCTTTATTTATTGGATTATCTGCTTCCTGCTTTCACTCGTCCAGCATGTCATCGAACGGCGTCTTGACCGCTACGTGGCCAAATAAGGAGGTTCCGAGTATGCTTACCGTTACAGGATTAAACAAATCATTCGGTGAAAATGAAATTTTAAAAAAGATAGATATGAAGATTGAAAAAGGAAAAGTCATCGCCATACTTGGGCCTTCAGGTTCAGGGAAAACGACGCTGCTCCGCTGCCTGAACGCGCTGGAGATTCCGAATCGCGGAGAGCTTGCATTTGATGATTTCTCCATCGATTTCTCCAAAAAGGTGAAACAGGCGGATATCCTAAAGCTTCGCCGAAAATCCGGAATGGTATTTCAGGCGTATCACCTGTTCCCGCACCGCACAGCCCTCGAAAATGTGATGGAGGGCCCTGTTCAGGTGCAAAAACGGAACAAAGAGGAAGTCAGAAAAGAAGCGATCCAGCTTCTTGATAAAGTCGGATTGAAGGACAAAATGGATTTATATCCGTTCCAGCTTTCCGGCGGCCAGCAGCAGCGTGTCGGCATCGCCCGCGCACTGGCGATTCAGCCTGAGCTCATGCTGTTTGACGAACCGACCTCAGCGCTTGATCCGGAGCTCGTCGGAGAGGTGCTGAAGGTTATCAAGGACTTAGCCAATGAAGGCTGGACCATGGTCGTGGTGACCCACGAAATCAAGTTCGCGCAGGAAGTTGCTGATGAAGTCATCTTCATCGACGGCGGTGTAATCGTGGAGCAAGGACCGCCGGAGCAAATTTTCTCCGCCCCAAAAGAAGAACGGACACAGCGGTTCTTGAACCGGATTTTGAACCCGCTGTAATAAGAAAAACAGGGCGCCTGCGGCGGCCCTGTTTTTTTGTTGAGCTCCTTTCGCCTATTCCGCCCTTCTGTCAGATGTGCTACAATGACAATCGACTGATTTTTACGAAAGAAGGGACCTCACGTGAAGCAAGAACTTGTTCTGCGCTGGACATTTTATTTTGCCGGTTTGATCATTTTGGCTTTTGGTGTATCCCTGACGATAGAAGGAAAAGCACTCGGCATTAGTCCGTGGGATGCATTTCATTACAGCCTGTTTCAGCACTACGGGCTTACCGTCGGCCAGTGGTCCATCATTATTGGAGCGCTCATCGTCGGATTAACGTCATTGTTCACTAGGGCTTGGCCAAAAATTGGAGCGATCCTGAATATGGTGCTCATCGGTGTATTTATAGACTTTTTCAATTTTCTTCTGCCTGCTCCCTCGACCTACACGGGCTCCGTCATCGTCTTCTCTCTCGGCGTGGTGCTGATCGGTTACGGCGTCGGTGTTTATGTATCAGCAGGCCTTGGCGCGGGGCCGCGTGATTCACTGATGATGCTGATTACAGAAAAAACCGGCTGGAATGTGCAATGGGTGCGGAACGGCATGGAATTAACTATTTTATTTGCGGCATGGGGCATGGGCGGCCCGATCGGTTTTGGCACCATTTTGACCGCCATCTTCACCGGACTCATTTTGCGCTTTTCATTGCCGCAGTCAATCCAGCTGCTGAATTATGCCGTGGCAAGGCGGACAGCCGCTGTGAAAGCATCTCCGCCTGTACACTAAAACAAAGCCGTCTTGGCTTTGTTTTTTATTTTCTCCTCTATATGAGTCTTGTTGATGTATGATAGGATGGTTTTGACAATCTTTTGCAGACGGAGGACCTAGAATGAAGATTTACGGAATTTATATGGACCGCCCGCTTTCACAGGAAGAGACTGAACGGTTCATGTCTTTCATATCGCCTGAAAAACGGGAGAAATGCCGGAGATTTTATCATAAAGAAGATGCACATCGCACCCTGCTGGGAGATGTGCTTGTTCGTTCAGTCATAAGCGGGCAGTATCAGTTGGACAAATCCGATATCCGCTTTAGCACGCAGGAATACGGGAAGCCCTGCATCCCCGATCTTCCTGACGCCCATTTCAACATTTCTCATTCCGGCCGCTGGGTCATTGGTGCGTTTGATTCACAGCCCATCGGCATCGATATTGAAAAAATGAAACCGATCAGCCTTGAGATCGCCAAGCGCTTCTTTTCAAAAACAGAGTACAGCGACCTTTTAGCCAAAAACAAGGACGAGCAAACAGACTATTTTTATCATCTATGGTCAATGAAAGAAAGCTTTATCAAACAGGAGGGCAAGGGGTTATCACTACCGCTTGATTCCTTTTCAGTGCGCCTGCATCAGGACGGAGAAGTATCCATTGAGCTTCCGGACAGCCATTCCCCCTGCTATATCAAAACGTATGATGTCGATCCCGGCTACAAAATGGCTGTATGCGCCGCGCACCCTGATTTCCCTGAGGATATCACAATGGTCTCGTACGAAGCGCTTTTATAAATGGCTCATCAACAGCTTGACACCGCGATCAATATCTTCCGTTTTCACATTGGATATATTGATTTTTAATAGATTTTCTTTTTGATAACCTGATAAATAATGACGGTCTATCGCCTCAAGGTGAACCCCTTGTTTTTTCAGTCTATGAATCACTCTTGAGGCCGGTAGATCCTCAGGAAGCACCAGATGGGTGTGCATACAGGGTGCCTGGCCGCATGAAAACGTAAAGCGTCCGCTTCCCAGCTGCCTGTGGGTTTGAATGGCTTGATGAAGCCTCAGTGATCGCTCCTTATAGGAATCTCTGATTTTCTCCTTGTGCCTGCCATACATACCGCTTTTCAGATAAATCTCCAATGCCGCTTGAGAAATCATCGAACAGTCGATGTCGTTCAGCTTTTTGTACGCATGAAACGTGTCAGTCAGTGCTTCGGGCAAAACAGCCGCCCCCACGCGAAGGCCGGGAAACATCATTTTCGAGAAGCTTTTTAAATAAATGACATGTGAGGACAGGTCATATGCGTGCAGCGGATCTGCCTTTTTATTTTCCTCCAAATCACCGAGATAATCATCCTCAACGAGATAGACATCATACGCTTCTGCCAGTCTTACAAGCTCCTGTTTATCACGCTCTGACAAAGAGCAGCCAAGCGGATTATGGAAGCGGGGCATCGTATAAAAAAATTTGATCGATTCTGTTTGAAACAGCCGCTCAACCTCGGTTAAATTGAGCCCCTCTTCCGTTCGTTTCACCCCGATGGCGGGAATTCCAAGCGTCTCAAGCTGTTCGACCATCAAATGGTAGCCCGGCTGTTCAATGGCGATCTTCTCTTTCCCATTTGGAAACGGCATGGCACAAAGCAAGGATAACGCCTGCTGGACACCTGAAGTAATGAAAATGTGCCGTTCATCCGCAAATACCTGCTGATTGGCCAAGAGCTTTCGGAGTACACGGATGAGTGATGGAAGCCCCTTTGGCGTCCCATAAATAAACAAATCGTTTTTATATGTATCAATCGCTTTGTTGATGCAGTGCTGAAAATCAAGATACGGAAACACATCTGGATCCGGCGCAGATGTGGCAAAGTCGATGGGGCCAGGCTGCCCACTTTTTGATTTCCCCGTCTTTTTCACAATATAATAGCCGCTTTTCGGAACGGAATAGATAAGGTGGCGCTTTTCCAGCTCCTGCAGCGCGCGGATCACTGTGCTTTTGCTGACTTGGTAGCGGGCGGACAGCTGACGGATAGATGGAAGCCTGTCTCCTTCTTGATAGGCGGTGCTTTGCATCATCTCCTCTATCCTCGTTAATAGACACATGTATTTCTCCATGTCTTCTCCTCCTGTTTTGTACCGGTACAGTTCATTGTTTTTCTCATTGTACCGTGCTGACCGCGGCCATACAATAAAGGGAGCGACCGGCGCTGCAATTCAGGTAAAGGAGCACCTCCCATTATGGTTAAACATCAGCAAGCCTCCGCTTATATAGCGGCTGTTTTCTATTCGGTTATTATCGGTTTATCCTTTCTATTCGTAAAAATCGCACTGCAAACAGCAGAGCCGTTTGATATTCTGGCGCACCGGTTCACCATTGCGTTTGCTGCGGCCACTGTACCTGTCTTATTCGGCTGGGTAAAGCTTTCAATCCGCATAAAGGACGTCATTGCCATTTTGCCGCTCGCCCTGCTGTATCCCGCGCTATTTTTCAGCTTTCAGGCATTCGGCCTTGTGTACTCGTCCTCATCTGAAGCGGGGGTTATTCAGGCAGCCATTCCGATTTTCACGATGGTGTTTGCCGCTTATGTTTTAAAGGAACGCCCGACGTGGATGCAAAAGGGGTTCACGGTTTTATCCGTTGCCGGTGTCATGTTTATTTTTGTGATGAAAGGCGTTGACGTGGAATCAGCCAGCTTAAAAGGGTCTTTGCTGATACTGTTGTCCGCCTTGTCTTCAGCGATGTACAATACCGCTGCCAGAAAAATGACGCAGCGGTTCAAGCTGACCGAGCTTACCTACATCATGTCTGCCATCGGCTTTGTCGTCTTCAACGCCATTGCCCTTGTGCGCCACGGAGCGGCGGGAACTGTCGGCACTTATTTTCTGCCATTCCGGGAGCCCGGCTTCGTTCTCTCTATTTTGTATTTGGGCGTGCTGTCTTCACTTGTCACTTCATTCTTGTCTAACTATACGCTGTCACGGATTGAGGCGTTTAAAATGAGTGCTTTTAATCATGTATCTACTATCGTAACGATGATTGCAGGAGTGGTGATTCTAAACGAAAGCCTTGCCTGGTATCACCTTGCCGGAGCGGTTTGTATTATGATTGGCGTGCTGGGGAGCAATACCAATCTGCAGAAAAAAACAAAGCGCTCTGGTATGCCTGCAAAAAAATGAGAAATTATGCTAGACTGAAAGGAAAAACATGGTTAGAGGTGTAGGTTTACCGTATGATTCAATATGCTAGTGAAAGTATCATTCTTCCAGGAGAAATCACTTTTAAGGATGTAAGAGAAATCTTTTTTTATCAAATCGCAAAAATGTCATGCTTTTACTTTCTGTTGTGTTGCGCCATATTTGCTGCAGTTAACTTCATTAACGGATGGCCCCGTATCGTTTATGGCAGTGACGCGCTTAACTTGTTTATGAACAGTATGTTGATTATCGTGATGTCCGTTCTGTTTACACTGCTGCTTCTCCTTCTTCTATATGTGAAGTTTTCCAGAGCATACAAGAAGAACGAACGGATGAAATCCAAAAGAACATATACTGTGAATCAAGAAGGAATTCGTATAAGTTCTAAAAAATATGACCTCATTTTCAATTGGAATGAAATCACAGCTGTTTTCGAATATAAGAATATCTTTCGGATCAATACATCCAGCAGCCAATATATTGCGATACCAAAACATTTTTTTCATTCCGAAGTGGAGATGAACAGATTCAAGGAGATTATCCTTAAAAATACCGAAACAAAAAAACTCAAATTTAAAAAGGATCGGCATTGATAGTGCCGGTCCTTTTATATTGATTGATGGGTTTCTTTTGCCTTTTGTTTATCGAAAAACGGCACAAGCTCTATTACAGCCGATACACCCACAAACACGATACACACAGCAACAATCAGCAGATAATCATGAGTCATGTCAAAAAACAAACCGCCCGTATACACACTGAGAGCCCCGGCAACCTGATGGATAAAGAAATTGATGCCTAACAGCGAACCTATCAATCCTGTTTGATAGCTTTCTGAAATTGACGCCGCGGTCAGCGGGATCACGCCTGTGTAACTGAGTCCAAATAACAGGATAAAGCCAAAATACCAAAGTTCGCTGTGATGAATTCCGAGAATGGGGATGAGCAGGCAAATCAGGCTGAGCAGCCGGATGAAAAATAAGATGGATAGCATGATGCTTCTGCTGCCGAGGAGATCTGACAGCCAGCCCGCCAATAATCCGCCAATGATAATAAACGCCCCGAACGCGGCCATCATTCCGTTGACATGAGAGACATGCGCATCCTTCAGTATCGGGACGAGGTGAGCATCAATGATTCCCATCGTAAATCCGCAAGTAAACACCCCGAAGTACAGGATATGAATGAGGCGAGACTGCTTCATCACGTTCCAAAATCCCCGCCAGTCATAAGATTTTTTCACTGACTGCACTTGTGCATGTGGCGGATGCTTCATCCCGAAGGCGAGGAGCGGCAGCAGAACAGCCGCCATGACAATTCCCAAAATGGTATAGGTGTTCTGCCAGCCGGCATGGTACGGAGCCGCTGCCCAAATGGGCGAGAGAAGCAGCAAGCCCGCAGAGTTGGCATTGGTCAAAATAGCAAGCGCCAGACCTTTGTGTGTGTCAAACCAGCGGCTGATGAAATACTGGGTCGTCACGCCGACCGCACAGGAATAGCCGATCCCGCCAAGCACACCGTAAATAGCGGAAAACACATGAACATTTGGTGAATACGGAAGCACCAAAAAGCTAGCGCTGATGCAAACAGCACCCAGCGCCATAATTTTTCTGACGCTGAAACGGTCGATAAAAAAACCGACAAAAAACTGGACGATGCCGGTTGTGATCATAAAAATGCTGACAGAAACCGAGATCAGCGACCTGTCGGCATGGAAGGTATCCGCCATTGGCAGCATAAAAAATTGAAAGGAGTTTCTGAATGAGTTCATTCCGATGGCGAAAACAAACGTAAACAGCAATACAAACCATTTCATCCTGGGAGACGTGCGCATGTTTTGACCTGCCTTTATTTGAGTATTTCGACTATTATACCATGCAAAAATTGTCATTCCACACTAAAAAAGCGGAACAGCCTAAGCTGTCCGCTTTTGATCACGATTGAATGATCGGATGCTGATTCAAGATTGCAAAAATCCGTTCTGCGACTTCTTCCGTTTGTGACAGCAGGAACATGTGGCCGCCGTCAAATTGATGGAATGTGATGTCTTTTGCCCACTTCTTCCAGCCTTCCGCATCTCGCATGCATTTTTTATCATCAAGCCCGTTAAAGACATGAACAGGCGATTGGATCGGGGCCAGATCGTGAAGCACAAATTGTTCAAGCGCCCTGTAGTCCGATCGGAAGGAAGGCAGGAAAAAGGACATGACCTCCTTATTTTCAACAAGCTCTGCGGGCATTCCGCCTAATTTGATAATATGATCAAGGAATTGATCATCAGGCAGATGGGACACTTTCTTCCGCTGAATATGGGGCGGCTGTATCGCAGAAATGATAACGGCCTGTGGAAAGATGCCTTCCCGCTCAAGCTTTTGCGCCAGCCTGAAGGTGATCATGCCGCCCATACTGTGTCCGAACAGCACAAACGGCCGATCAGGGCCCAGGTTCAGTTCTTGCTTGTACAAATCCGTCAGCTCTTCGAGATCCTCAATGGCTGTCGTTTGATTCGTGCCGTGTCCCGGCGGCTCAGCAGCAAGCATCTCACACTCCCCCTGCAAAAAAGCATGGAGAGGGCGAAACGACGCTGAGTAGCCGCCGGCAAACGGAAAACAGATGAGCTGCGTTTTTTCCGACGCATCAAATGATTTGAAGAGTTGGCTCATTGGCTGTCTCCTCCTTTCATCACTTCATTTAAGAAACCGTTACGGTTTGTGTATTAAGAAATTCGAGCAAAATTACGGCATTCCTATCTAGCGTTTCGCCCTGCAGCATTTCTGCGTGTGTTCCGAAGCCTTTTTTCACACGATAAACACCTGTTGTTGCCTCTTCCCATGATGCAAGCCATTCCGGCATGTCAAAATCAGTGCCTGAAGTCAGCAGATCAATATCTGCTTTCACTTGGCCTGTGCTGATCAGGCTGACGTAGTATGAGTAAAAGGCATGTGTTTTTTGCTTAAGTCCTTGTTTGACGGCTTCGCTGTTGAGCGCTTCATTGTCCCGGTTGACATTCATCAACGCTTCGACATCACTTTCAACCGTGCGTCCGTCCAGATCACTGACACCTTGTTTTTTATAGGAATCCACCATGATGATCCGCTGAACAATACGGCCTTGTTCCTCAAGCTTTTTGGCAGCTTCAAACGCCAGGCTGCATCCTGCTGAATATCCAAACAAAGTCAAAGGCCCTTCCGGCTGAAGCTTCTGGATCAAATCCGTATAGCGGTCAAGGCGATTTTCTTCCTCAATGAAGTCAAAGGCGCACAGCTTGTATGACGGCAAGCGGTTGGCCAGGTTTTGGTACATGAGGCCATAGCCCAAGACTGGAGGAAATGCGAAAATGATCTGTTCCTGATCGGGATTCATTATCGTTACATCCTGTAATCCATCTGAGCCCCCGTTTTTCAAAAACGCTGAAATACCGGCGATTGTCGGCGCTTCAAAC
Source organism: Bacillus stercoris (assembly GCF_029772985.1). Taxonomy (NCBI): domain Bacteria; kingdom Bacillati; phylum Bacillota; class Bacilli; order Caryophanales; family Bacillaceae; genus Bacillus; species Bacillus stercoris. The sequence continues at coordinate 3,968,313 of NZ_CP121861.1, forward strand.
AAAACCTTTACCGGAAGATCAATCCCGAGCTCCTTCTTGATGCGGGAGGCGGCGGTCATTGCCTTCAAGGAATGTCCTCCGAGCACAAAGAAATCGTCATGAATGCCGACTTGTTTTCTGCCGAGAACCTCAGACCAGATTTGCGCGATTGTTTCTTCCATCTCGTTTCGCGGTCCGATCCATTCTTCCGCCAGCTGATCCTGATCAGGTTTTGGCAGCAGCCGTTTATTGACTTTCCCGTTTGTCGTTAAAGGAAGCTCATCCAAGAAAGTAAAGGTTTGCGGCACCATGTAAGCAGGAAGCTGCTTTTTCAGGTGCGCCTTTACGCCTTCAGCTGAAAGCTGCGTCCGGGTCACCAGGTAGGCGTTGATTGATGCATCGCCAGACTCAGGGCAGTCCGCAACAACGACCGCATCTTTCACTCCCGGGTATTCCTGCAGCTGCTTTTCAATTTCTTCAAGCTCAATCCGGTGTCCCCGTATTTTGACCTGATCGTCAATACGGCCGGCGTATTCAATCGTTCCATCCGGCAGCCAGCGTGCTAAATCCCCTGTGCGGTAAAGCATTTCTTTCGGCTTAAACGGGTTCTTGATAAACTTTTGCTTCGTGAGGTCAGCACGATTTACATATCCTTTTGACACGCCCATTCCGCTGATGCACAGTTCACCGATCGCCCCGAATGGCTGGAGCTGGCTTTGCTCATTCAGAATATAAATACTGGCATTGCTGATCGGCTTTCCGATCGGCAATGAGGAGATGGAATCCGGTATATCATGCACGACGTGAGCAGTCGCAAACACTGTTCCCTCAGTCGGCCCGTAGCAGTTAATCAGCTTGCCCGGCCCCATGACCCGCAGCGCTTTCCTGACGTGCGGCACAGACGCGCGCTCCCCGCCAAATAACACACAGCGAAGCCCCTTCATCCAATCCTCTCCCGCATCTGTGAGAAGATTAAACAGCGCAGTTGTGGCAAACATGACATTGACATTCTCCTGCTTGATCAGATCAGTGAGCCGCTCTGTATCAAGCAGCGTATGTTCATCTGCGATAATGAGCCGTGCCGCATTCAGTATGGAAGCGTAGAAATCAAAGGTAAATGCGTCGAAGGCGTAATTCGAAACAGATAAGAACGTATCTTTTTCAGAAAATGCCATGTAGTCTACATGCTTGACCAAACCTTGAATATTGGCATGAGTGGTCATATTGCCCTTCGGCTTTCCGGTTGTGCCCGACGTGTACATAATATATGCCGGATCATCGGGATCAATCACGGTGGCAGGATCGCTTTCCTTTTCCTCAAACCGTGTTTGATCATCGATGACGAGCGTTGTGCCTGTATACGGCAGCTGAGCCGCTTGTTCTTTCATCTCCTGATGTGTCAGCAGACAAGCTGCCGCACTGTCAGTCAGCATATACGAGATTCGGTCCTCTGGCAGCTTCGGGTCAACCGGCAGATAAGCCGCTCCCGCCTTTAATACACCGAGAATGCCGATTACCAGTTCAAGTGAGCGTTTCGTGTACAGCGCTACAACGGAGCCTTTGCCCGCACCGTGTTTTTGCAAACGGTGCGCAAGGCGGTTCGCTTCCTGATCTAATTCGCGATAAGACAGGGTCTGGCCGGAATACGTAAGCGCCGGTGCATTCGGATTGACATTCACCGCTTCCTTAAACCAATCGGTCAGAGGCTTTGTCTCATGAGTTTGAGCCGGCGGGTTTAAGCCGGTAAGCAAAAATTCTCTCTCCCTGTCGTCAACGAGGTTGATCGTGCTGACAGGCTGATCCGGATTCTGGATGAGCTGCTGAATTGCTGTGAGAAGCTGAGATTTCAAGCGCAGGATAAACGCTTCATCAAACACATTCTCATTATAAGCAAGCTTAATCAGCATCTCTTCACCTGGAGAAGCCATCAGGTTGAGATCATAATTCGACTTCTCAAAAACATGAACATCCACCATATCAAAACCGTTTTCACTGCTTTCTTCATTTTTCGCATCCTGAAGCGGATAGTTCTCAAAAACAATGATGTGGTCAATCAGTTTCGGCTGATCGGCCTGGCTTTGGATGTCATAAAGCGGCACATATTGATGCGGCTCGGACTGCAGCGATTGCTCCTGCAGCTGCTTGAGCAAGCCGGTAAATGTGATATCCTTAGACAGCTTCACACGTCTCGGGACAACGTTGATAAACAGTCCAACCATATGTTCAACGCCTTTAATTTCCGCGGGACGCCCGGAAACGACTGTACCAAACGTTAAATCGCCAGACTGCTGATAGCGGCTGATCAATACGCTCCAGACTGCCTGCAGCGCCGTGCTTAAAGTGGTATGCTGCGATTTTGCAAGCTCGGTAAAGGCCTTTGTTTCCGCCTTCGGCAATGAAAAGAGCAGCTCTTTCGGCTCATAGCCGTCCTTTTGTTTCTTTCTTTGCTCCGCAAACGTCGTTTGTCCCTCAACATCCTTTAAGTACTCGCGCCAGTAACGCAGTGATGCGTGTTTATCCTGCTTTTCAAGCCACTTGATATAGTCTTTATACGGTTTGACTGGCGGCAGGCTGTACGGCTTTTGTTCGCGCAGAGCATTGTATACTTTAAATAGATCTTGTACGACGATGCCGAAGCACCAGCCGTCCAAAATAATGTGGTGGTAGCTCCATACCCATTCAAAGCTTTCTTCAGCTTTTTTGAAAACAGCTGCCCGCATCGGAATATCCCGCGTCAAATCAAAGCCTCTGATCTTATCCTGTTCCTTGTATTCATTGATTTTGGCTGCTTGCTCGCTGTCTGTTACATGTGTCAGATCGATTTCTTCTATATGAAACTGCCGTTTTTTCAATACGACTTGGACAGGCCTTTTTACTTTTTCGTGAATGAACACGGTACGAAATACATCGTACCGGTCCATGATCACATTCATGCTTTCTTCTAGGCATTTGATATTCAAGCTGCCTTTTACTTTCATCGTGATCTGTTCAAGGTAAAAGCTTTGGCCGGGATTCAGGATGGTATGAAACATCATCCCTTCCTGCATCGGCGATAGGTAATACATATCTTGAACCTGATCCTTGCTAAATTGACTCATATGTTTCGCTCCCGCCTTCTGTAATTCCCTTGCGTTTTATTTTAAATTCTCCTCAAGCATGTCAAAGATATCTCCCATCTCATCCATTTCAAGGTTTTCGGCGCTGAAGTCGCTTGGTGTGAATTCCTTGTCTTCTTTTTCCGTGCAATGGCGGATCAGCATCAGAAGATTTTCTTTAAACCGTTCCATTCGCTCTTCAATCGTAGCTCTTTCAAACTCCTTCTCATTGTAGGAGCAGGAAAGCACAAACCGGCCGTTTCTGATCATGCCGCTGAAGCTTAAAGCGTACAGCGCCTCTGATTCTCCGCTTACTTGGCGCCCCATATCGAAAGCGGACGGTTCAAAGAAATCGGTTTTGACTTCACTGTCGAATTGGCCCAAATAGTTGAAGCTGATCTCCGGTGTGAAGCCCTTTGTTTCCGCTGTTTCTGTGAAATAACGAAGAATGCCGTAGCCAACACCTTTATCCGGAATGCGGCGCAGGTTTTCTTTGACTGTTTTGATCACAGCTGAGGCATCTGCTTCAGACATGTCGAGCACAACTGGGTATTGTGCCGTAAACCAGCCGACCGTTCTGGAGATATTCACATTCGGGATGATGTCCTCCCGGCCGTGTCCCTCAAGGTTAATGCCGATTTTGGCACCGTCTGTCCATTCTTTCATTGTCAAACCAAGCGCGCTGAGAAGTATATCGTTGATTTCAGTTCCATATGGCTGATGAACATCTGTTAAAAGATGCTTCGTGTCTTCTTCCGTTAATTCACATAGGACGGATGATGTATCCTTGACGATCCGCTGCTCTGTTTCACAATCCTTCGGTAAAGGAGAAACCTGCTCAGCGGCAATTTGCGACCAGTATTCAGCCTGCTGTAAAAGATGCGCTGATTGGCTGAATGCTGCCAGTTCTTCCGCCCAGTCCTTGAAGGAGTTTGTTTTTTGCGGGAAGACAAGGCTCTCTTCTTTCTCAGCCTGCATGTAGCCTGAAGCAAAATCTTCAAGCAAAATCCGCCATGACACACCGTCGACCACGAGATGGTGTACAGCGATGAGCAGGTGATCCCCAGCTTCCGTGCGGTATTGCTCCGCCTTTAGAAGGGGCCCGTTTTGCAGATCGATACTGCTTTGCAGCCTGTTCGCCAGAATCTTAATCTGGTTTTTCAGCATCTCTTCATCAGAGCCGTATAGATCCACGATTTCGAAACTTACCTTGCTCTCACCGATCGGTTGATACGCCTGAATGATGTCCCCGTTTTCCTCACGGTAAACCATGCGAAGCGCGTCATGATGCTCGATCAGCGCCTGCAATGTTTTCTCCACACGTTCAGGGTCAAAGCCCTTCGCGGCGTGAAGCATCACCGATTGGTTCCAGTGGTGCTTGTTCGTGAAGTTCTTTTCATAGAACCAGCGCTGAATCGGCGTCAGGATGACTTCGCCCTCCACAGGGCCTTGGTCTGCCTGTTTGCCTTCGGCACGCTCCACGTATTGGGTCAGCTCCTCGATCGTCGGGTGCTGGAAGAGGTCTTTCATTTCCAGCTTCCAGCCGTGCTGGTTCAAGCGGCTCGCCATCTGAATTCCTTTGATGGAATCTCCGCCAAGCGAGAAGAAATTATCGGTGACACCGACTTCAGCCATTCCAAGCACGTCCTGCCAGATGCCGGCAAGCAGCTCTTCCATGTCGGTCGTCGGCGCTTTGTATTCTCCGCTTCCCGCTTCGATGTCCGGCTCAGGCAAGGCTTTGCGGTCCACTTTGCCGTTTGCCGTAACCGGAAGCTCGCTCAGCGTCACCCAGAACGCCGGGATCATGTAATCCGGCAGGGTTTCCTTCAGTGCTGATTTCAGTGCTTCTATATCAGCTGATTCCGGTGTGACGTACGCCGCGATCGCTGTATTGCCGCCTTTATCCTTGACAGCTGTCACCGCAGCATCCTGCACCTCAGAAAGCTGGGCGAGCTGGACTTCAATTTCTGAAAGCTCGATCCGGTAGCCGCGGACCTTGACCTGCTGGTCGATCCGGCCGATGTATTCGATGCCGCCGTTCACCCACTTCACCAAGTCGCCGGTACGGTACATGCGTTCACCCGGCACAAACGGATCAGCGACAAACCGCTTCGCGGTTTCGTCTTCTCGATTCAGATAGCCTCGCGCCAATCCGCGTCCCGCCACACAAAGCTCTCCGGCTACGCCTTCCGGCTGCACCTGATTGCCTTCGCCGAGAATGTACACTCTCGTATTGGCGATTGCCTGTCCGATGGAAAGCGAGCCTTCCTCCGGATGGATTTCCGTGCTTGTGGCGACGACTGTATTTTCTGTCGGCCCGTAGTTGTTGACGAGCGTGTACGGCTGTTTGACCGCACGCTTCAGCTTGTCTCCGCCTGTGAGCAATACGCGAAGTGATGTGTTCTCAAGCTCCATGAACTGTTCCGCCAGCTGCGTCGGCAGGAACGTAATCGTTACGCCGTTCGTTTCGAAATAATCGTTTAGGCGGACAATATCGAGGCGGATCGCTTCATCAATAACGTGAAGCTCGGCTCCGATCGTCCAGGTCGGGAACATCTCCCAAATGGAAGCGTCGAATCCGAAGCCCGCGTACTTCGCACTGCGGTCTTCCGCTGTCATACTGAATGCGTCGTGGTGCCAGAAGCACAGGTTCACAAGCGCATGGTGCTCGACCATGACACCCTTCGGCTGTCCGGTCGTTCCAGACGTGTAAATCATGTACGCCAAGTTCTCCGCGGTTACAGCGGTCTCTGGATTTTCCTCGTCGTTTTCATCAAGCGGCAGGCTTAGAATCGTGCGGCTTCCGTCGAGAAGAATGACATCCCCCGTATAGCTGTCCGGCACAGAAATCCCTTCTTGCTTCAAGAGAAGCTTCGCGCCGCTGTCCTGTAAAATATACTCAATCCGCTGATCCGGGTAGTCAGGATCAATCGGCACAAACGCCGCTCCCGCCTTTAAGACGCCGAGCACAGCGGCGGACATTTCAAGCGACGGCTTCGTAAGGACGCCGACGCGGTCATCCGGGCTGATGCCGCAGTCGATCAGAATCCGCGCAAGACGGTTTGCCTTCGCATTCAGCTCGCCGTACGTCCAAGATTGGCCGTTGTATGTGACAGCCGGGCGGTCTTTGTGGCGCTGAGCCGTTTCTTCGAATAGCTGATGAACCGTTTTGTCTGTCGGCACAGGCAGCGTCTTGCCCTTCCATGCCTCGAGAAGCGCTTGTTTTTCTGTTTCAGTGACGAGTGACAGGCTGGAAAGCGGCTGGTTCGGGTTTTCCGCAACAGCCTTTAGTAACCTCAGAACGTATTCGCTCCATTTTTCAGCCGTTTCTTTTGTGAACAGATCTGTCGCATATTCGAGCTGCAAGCCAATGCCGGTTTCATCAGTAAACCCGCACAATGTCAGATCAAACTTAGAGGTTCCCTGATGAGCCTCATAAGGTGAAATGCTCAGATTTGGCAATGTAAGCTGTTCTTTATCGGGGTTTTCTGTCGTCACCATCACATTAAATACTGGATTTCGGCTCATATCCCGAGGGAGATCAAGCTGATTAACCAGATCTTCAAATGGATACTCCTGATGCTCCAGCGCTGACAGGTTCGTCTGCTTCGCTTGCTCCAGAAGCTCCGCAAATGTCTGCTGTTCTTTCGCTTCCATTCTCAGGGCAAGTGTATTGACGAACATTCCCGGCATGTCTTGGACATCAGCATTCGTCCGGCCCGCAGTAACGGAGCCGATGACGATATCCCGCTGTCCCGAAACTTTGCTTAAAAAGACGTGGAAAACAGCATGGAGCACCATGTGCAAGGTCGTTCCGGTTTCAGCAAGCAGTTTTTCGACCGCCTTTGCCGTCTCACTTCCCGTACGGAAACGAACCGTATCTCCTTTAAAGCTTTGCACCGGCGGACGGGCGTAATCGAGCGGGAGATCAAGCTCTGGCAGCTCGCCTGAAAGAACCGACAGCCAGTACGCCTCATGCTCCTTCATCCGTTCTTTTTGCTCAGCTTCATGTTGCCAAACGGCGAAATCTTTATAATGAAGCGACGGCTCCGGAAGCTGCTCTCCTTTGTAAAGCAGCGCCAATTCTTTTACAAAGATGCCTCTTGAGACGCCGTCTGCGATGATGTGATGCATATCTAAAAGCAGCAAATGTTTCTTCGCTTCTATTCGGAGCAAAGCGGCGCGAATGAGCGGTGCGTCGGTTAAGTCAAATGGCTGGATAAATTCCTTAATCTTTTGGTCCGCTTCGTCTTCTTCCGCTTCAAACAGATGAAGATCAACCTCCGCCTCCTCAATAATGCGCTGAACAGGCTCACCATTAGCTTCCATAAATGACGTCCGCAATGATTCGTGACGGTTCACAAGCTGATTGAGCGAGTCGCGCAGGCGAGAAACATCAAGCTCACCTTCCATTAGAAGAACAGATGGCATATTGTAGCTTATCGTCTGGCGGTCAAGCTGATTAAGCACATACATCCGTTTCTGCGCGGATGATAATGGATACATAGCCTTCTTGTCAGCCGGTTTGAGGACTTGATGGCCGCCTGAAACAGCAGATGTCTCCATATAAGCCGCCAGCTGGCGAACAGTCGGCTGCTCGAACAGTGCTTTAAGCGGTACGCTTTTCTCCAATTCTGCCTGAATGTTGGCAATCAGCATCATTCCTTTTAATGAATGGCCGCCTAAATCGAAAAAATTGTCGTCAATGCCGATGGCTTCTATGCCAAGCGTTTTCCGCCATATGCGGCATAAGCTTTCTTCAAGCGCTGTTTCCGGTGCCGCCAAGGCCTTGCCAGAAGATTGTGCCGCATTCGGCTTCGGCAAAGCGTTTCTGTCGGTTTTCCCGTTTGCCGTCAGCGGAATTGCGTCAACCTGCACAAAGAAAGCAGGAATCATATGAGACGGCAGTGTTTGTGAAAGCTGGTTCCGGAGCTCTGCTTTTTCGATGGCCTGATCCGACGTATAATACGCGCAAAGCTCTTGAAGGCCGCCCTCGGAAACCGCTAGCACAACCGCTTCTTGAATTCCGCTGAGGCTGAGCATGACCGTTTCGATTTCTTTCGGCTCAATGCGGTAGCCGCGGATTTTCACCTGATCATCAGCCCGGCCGATAAATGCAAACGTACCGTCAGAAAGTCTCCGTACGACATCTCCGGTTTTGTACATGAGGCTGCCCGGCGAATATGGATTCTCCACAAATCTCTCGGCTGTCAGCTGAGGCCTGTTGAGATATCCTCTCGCAAGCCCCTGTCCCGTAATATAGAGCTGTCCGCTCGCTCTCGGCGGCACAAGCTTCAATGCTTCATTTAAGACAAGCGCGCCGGCATTCGCAATCGGCTTTCCGATTGCCGGGCGTTTCGCAAATGCATCCGGCTCAGACAGATCAATCCGTCCGGCGATGGAGCCGATCGTTGCCTCTGTTGGGCCGTAGTGATTGATAAATTCGGTATGTCCATACATCCTGCGAAAGGCAAGAACATCAGCCGGGATGATTTTTTCTCCTCCCAAGACGATCAAGCGCAGGGATTCAAAGTTCGCCTCTTTTGCAAAACTGGATGTGTTCACCATTGTATGGAACAGAGACGGGGTCAGTTTGATATATGTGATCCCATGCTCCTTGATGTAGTGCGCTATTTCATCCGGCGCCGTATAGGTTTCCTTCTGTACGATATGGAGCTCGCCCCCGCCCAGAAGCACGGGGAACACGCTCGTATAGCCTAGGTCAAATGCGTAAGAGGATAGCAATACAGTCTTATCCTTTTCCGTCAGGCTCGCCTCTTCACTAAACCAAGAGACATAGTTTGTCAGATTGCGATGCTCGATCTGCACGCCCTTCGGCTTTCCGGTCGTACCGGACGTATAAATGACATATGCAAGATTGCGAGACCCTGAAATGGATGCTGGGCGCTCCTTGCTTTCATTTCTCCATTTACCTTCATCAAGGTTGACGATTGTCCCTTCATATTGCCCAATAGCCGTCATGTTTCTTTCATTGACGATCGCAATTTTTGCTCCGCTGTCTTCTAATGAATAACGGATTCGTTCTTCGGGTGTATCAGGATCAATCGGAAGGAAAGCTGCCCCCGCCTTCATGACACCGAGAATGGATACCATCACCTCAGCTGACCGGTCCATAACAATCGCAACGATCTCTTCACTTCCTGCCCCTTGGGCACGAAGATGGTGCGCCAGCTGGTTCGCCTGTTCATCAAGCTCGCGATAGGTCAGCAGATTTCCGCCAGCCTTCACCGCAGGATGGTCAGGTGTTTGCTGGGCCTGTTTTTCAAAAAGAGCTGCAAAGGTGGCTTCCGTAATTTGAGTCATATGTCTTTCTTCCAGCAAAGCAGCCGTTTCTGCAGATGAAAGCATATCTACTTCAGACAGCCGAACGTTCGGATTAGCCGCGGCAGCTTTGATGATATTGACAAAGTGGCTGCTCCAGCGGCGGATCGTCTCGTCCTTAAACAGAGCAGTCGCATAGTCAAAGCTTAGGCCGATATCGTCTTCACGCTCGACCGCTTCCAAGGAGAGGTCAAATTTCGCCACATGATGATGCATGGAATACGAGGAAATCTTCAAATCTCCTAATCTTAAAGAAGGAATCTCCATATTCTGCATATTGAACATCACGCTGAACAGCGGACTTCTGCTTGTATCCCTTGTAAGAGGAAGCTTTTCAATCAGCTCCTCAAGCGGATAGCTCTGGTGCTCGAATGCTTGAAGGCTGGCTGTTTTGACCTCCTCAAGGAATTGCGCGAAGGTTTTATCCCCAGCTGGTGCCGTTCTGAGTGCTACCGTGTTGACAAACATCCCCGGCACACCTTGCAGATCAGGATGTGTTCTGCCAGCTGTCGGCGAGCCGACAATGATATCATCCTGCGACGCGTACTTAGAAAGGAGTACATTGAATGCCGCCAGCAAAAACATGTACATTGTCGTATCCGTTTCTGCCAAGAGTGACTTGATTTGAGCAGTCATCTGTTGATCAAGCCCGAACATCACGCGCTCTCCCGCAAAGCTCCGCTCAGCAGGCCGCTCGAAATCCGCGGGAAGATCCAGTATTGGCAGCTCGCCTTTAAAGACATCCAGCCAGTATGCCTCATCCTTTTGATAATCAGCGTTTTCTTTGTGCCAAACTGCGTAATCTTTATAGTGAATTTGCGGCAGCTCCAGATCCGCGCCTTGATACATTTTGGCAAGATCACCGATCAGAATGCCTGTTGAACTGCCGTCAGTGATAATATGATGCATATCAATGAGCAGCAGGTGGCGATTTTCTTCCAGCTGGACAAGCTTCGAACGGACGAGCGGCGCACGATGTAATTCAAACGGCTGAACGAACGCTCTGATCATTTCCTCCGCGTCCTCTTCCCGTCCCTTGGCAGCCTCCAGCTGGAACGATATGTTTTTATGAACGGTTTGTACAACCTCTCCGTCGATCATGTCAAACGATGTACGAAGGATTTCGTGCCGGTTGATTAATTGCTGCATCGCGTTTTCAAGCCGGTCTTGATCTACTTCTCCCTCCAGCAAAAGTACAGCGGGGACGTTGTAGCTTGTGTTTGCTTGTCCAAGCTGATTGAGGATATACATTCTCCGCTGGGCCGGGGATACAGGATAATGCTGCTGATAAGGTGCTTGCCTGATCGGTTCAAACGTCTGCTCCTCCTTGCTTTCGTTCTCGTCCAAATACAGCGCCAATTCTTGAATGGTCGGCTTTTCAAAAAGCACTTTAATCGGTACTTCCTTATGGAAATGCTCTTGGATTTTTGCCGTCATCATCATCGCTTTCAAAGAATGGCCGCCGATCATAAAGAAGTTATCGGTAACACCTGCTTTGACACCGAGTATTCCTTCCCAGATCTCCGCTAATTTCTTTTCACTCTCTGTTTCTGGTGCTGCGTATTCCGGCTGCACGGCTTCTGATTGCGGCGCGGGCAGTTCTTTTTTGTTGATTTTCCCGTTCGGCGTGAGCGGCAGACTGTCCATTTGAATCAGGTGGGCAGGGACCATATAGTCAGGCAAAGACTGAGATAGCTTTTTTCTCAGCTCGCTCACAGCAACTTCACGGTCCGCCGTAAAGTACGCGCAAATTTCATTTTCATCCGCTTTGTTTTTGCGGATGATCACCGCAGCCTCTGTCACATGCTCAACCATGTTCAGTTTTGTTTCAATTTCGCCAAGCTCAATTCGGAAGCCGCGCACCTTCACTTGGTTGTCGATTCTGCCTAAAAATTCGATATTGCCGTCCGGCAGCCATCTTGCCAAGTCGCCAGTGCGATAAATCCTTTCACCCGGTCTGAACGGGTCTTCGAGAAATTGCTTGTCCGTCAGCTCAGGGAGATTGACATAGCCACGCGCCACACCGATTCCGCCGACGCAAAGCTCGCCGGGTGCGCCAATCGGCTGCAGGCGTGCCTGCTCATCCATGATGTAGGCAGTGGAATTTCCGATCGGCTTCCCGATTGGGATAGAGCCGCCATACTCGCGGTCGATCAGAAAACTTGTTGAAAACGTCGTGTTTTCTGTCGGGCCGTATCCGTTCCACAATGAAAGCGACGGCGATGCCTGTTTGACTTTGCTGACAATATGCGGGACAAGGGCGTCTCCCCCGATGATTAAATGTCGCAGTGTGCCGAACATACCCGCATCCTTTGCGGCAAGCTGGTTGAATAAAGGTGATGTCAGCCACATCGTCGAGATTCTTTGCTCGCGCAGGAATGCAGCAAATTGTTTCGCATCAAGCAGCGTCTCTTTTTTGACCGGATAAAGCGCTGCGCCATTTAGCAGTGCGCCGAATACCTCAAACGTTCCGGCATCAAAGCTGACCGCTCCTGTTTGCGCCATACGGTCCTCTTCAGTAACAGGAACGTACCCGGCATTTTTGACGAGGCGCAGAATGCTTTTATGTTCGATCATGACGCCTTTTGGTTTGCCCGTTGAACCGGATGTGTACATGATGTATGCCAAGTCGGACGGGGCGGATGGCAGGTTGAGATTGTCAGCCGCTTCGCTCTCATCCAAGCCTATGTCCAGTGTAAGGACCGGCACCTGCAGCTGATGCGCCTGCTCTGTATAAGAAATTCCGGTCAAGACCATTCGAACGGAGCTGTCCTCTGCCATGAACCGAAGACGGTCCCCAGGAAGCGCTGGATCAAGCGGCACATATGCGGCACCTGCTTTTAACACAGCCAGCATGCCGACAACGGTTTCTATTGAGCGGTCGTTCATAATCGCGACTGTTTCCTCTTTTTGAAGACCTTGGTCAATTAGCTTTCTCGCCAGACGATTGGCCGCGGCATTCAGCTCGCGATATGTTAGCTCGGTTCCTTCATATACAACGGCAGTGCTCGCCGGCGTCCGTTTCGCTTGTTCTTCAAACACTTGATGAACAGCCATTCCTTCCGGGAGTTCGGCTTTCGTGCTGTTAAACACCTCGACAATTTGCCGCTGCTCTTCGGCTCCCACAAGCCCGTACTCACGCACAAACGCGGCCGGCTGATCGACAGCTGCTTCCATCATGCGGGTAAGGTGCTCCGCTGTCCGTTCGATAAAAGCGGAATCAAAGGCGGCGCCGTTATATTTGATTTTGACGGTCCACGTTTTGCCCGGATACACAATCAGGTTGAAATCGAAGCTCGTTTGTTCAAATGCGCTTTCTACCTTGATCGAGAACCCGAGGCGGTCTTCCATGCTGCCATTTTCAAGCTCCTGATCAAGCGGATAATTTTCAAACGCGACCAAATGGTTTAAGAGATTGCCATCAAGGGCTGAGCGTTTTTGAATCTCATAGAGCGGCACGTAATCGTAACGCTCCGCTTCAACTGCATGCCGCTGAACAGCTGTGAAAATATCAGCGAAAGCAGCATCTCGTTCAACGTTTACCCGCACCGGAATGGTGTTGATAAACAGCCCCGCCATCGTTTCAATCCCGCTGATTTCAGACGGCCGGCCCGAGACGACCGTTCCGAAGACCACATCATCCGTAAAGTTGTATTTGCTGAGAACAATGCCCCAAACGGCCTGAAATAGGTTAGGCCCTGTCACTTGATGGCGGTTTGCGGCTTGCTGAATACGGGCAACCAGTGTTTCGTCCCATGTAAATGAATATTCTTTATTGACGTATTCGTCTTTTTTCACAGGCAGGCGGCCCGGGAGCACGCTTGGCTGTTCAAAACCCGCCAAGCGCTCGCTCCAGTAGCTCTCCGCTTCTTCATTGTCCTGTTTTCCAAGCCACTTGATGTAGTCGGAATAAGGCTTGCCCTGACCGTTTGCCGGTGTCCTGCCTGCTCTGAGCGCTTCATAGTTTTGGAACAGGCTTTTCATGAGGACGCCCATGCTCCAGCCGTCCATCATAATATGATGATTGCTCCAGACGAGATACAGCTGATCTGCATTAAGGCGGAAAACTGCCACCTTGAACAAAATATCTTTTGCCAGGTTAAAGCCTTGTCGCTGAACGTCTTGTTTGTAACGCTCAATGTGCTCTTTCTGGCGGCTCGCGTCTGCATGACTGATATCCTCATAATGCACCTTTGTTTTGCGTTCCGCTAATACGACCTGACGCGGTTTTTGCAGCTGCTGATGCACAAATACCGTACGGAGAATATCGTATGACCGAATCAGTTCATTGACGCTTTTCTCAAAGATTTCAAGATCAAAAGCGCCGTGAATCCCAAGCTCTAATTGTGTGAAGTATGAGGAAGAATGCGGATCAAGCATCGCATGATACAGCATTCCCTCCTGCATTGGTGTCAGTGCGTACACCTTTTGAATCGATTTTTTGCTCATATGCCACCTCTATTAGAAAATTTCCATTAATTTATCAAGCTCATCCAGCGTCAAATCGTCGTCACCAAGGTCACTCGGGGTCAGTTCCGTACCATCTTGAGATAGGCAATGTTCAATGATTCTGAGTAGATGCGCTTTAAAGCTGTCGCTGAATGACTTTATCGTTTTTTCATGAAATTCAAGAGAATGATAGGCCAGTGACATCGTCAGTTTTCCGTTTTCGATATATCCGACAACATCCAGCGCGTTCGGTTTTTCTGTTTCCGGGCTTAACGATTGTCCTGATGGCAGCTCTGATCTCGTGAACAAGCCTGCATCCGACATGTCATCGAACTGTCCTAAATAGTTAAAGCTGACATCCGGCTGAATCGAGAACGCCACATCTTCTTTATGTTCCGGTGCCGTCAGATAGCGCAGAATGCCATATCCGACTCCCTTGTTCGGCACATGTCTGATATCTTCTTTCATTTGCTTCAGCTGGTAGCCCAGGTCATCCGCATGCTTCATATCAAGCACCATCGGGTACATACTTGTAAACCAGCCGACTGTGCGGGAAATGGTCAGGTCTTCTATGATTTCTTCACGTCCATGCCCCTCTAAATGAACACTTACTTGATCTTGGCCTGTCCACTCCTTCATCGCCAATCCGAATGCCGTCAGCAAAATATCATTCATTTCTGTGTGATATGCCTCATGCACCTTTGTGGTGAGCTGTTCTGTCTCTTCAGCAGTCAGCGAGAATTCAATTGTCTTTGTATGTTTCATTCGCTGATCACCAGATTCGCGGTCTTTCGGAAGCTTTGCTGCGACAGTTTGTTCTTCAAGCTGTCTCCAATACTCTTTTTCTTTCAAAAAGGCTTTGGAGTTCGCGAAGTCTTGCAATCTCTCTGCATACTCTGCAAATGAATGTGTTTTCTGCGGGAGAACCGGTTCATTGCCTTGCTCAAGCTGCGTATATACCGCGGCGAAATCCTCCAGTAAAATCCGCCACGACACGCCGTCAACCACTAAGTGGTGAATGGCAAGCAGCAAGTGGTCTCCGTCTTCCGCTTGGAACAATCCTGCTTTTAACAATCCGCCTTCCTGCAAGTCGATGCTGCTTTGCAAACGCTCCGCTTCTCTTTCTATACGGTCTTCATGATCTTTCGCTTGTCCCTCAATCTGGATGACCTCCAATTGAGCGGAAGAGGTTTCAAGTCCTCTGTTGTATTGAACGACATCTTCCTGTCCCTCACGGTAAACCATGCGAAGCGCGTCATGATGCTCGATCAGCGCCTGCAATGTTTTCTCCACACGTTCAGGATCAAAGCCCTTCTTGGCGTGAAGCATCACCGATTGGTTCCAGTGGTGCTTGTTCGTGAAGTTCTTTTCAAAGAACCAGCGCTGGATCGGCGTCAGGATGACTTCGCCCTCCACCGGGCCTTGGTCTGCCTGTTTGCCTTCGGCACGCTCTACGTATTGGGTCAGCTCCTCGATCGTCGGATGCTGGAAGAGATCTTTCATTTCCAGCTTCCAGCCGTGCTGGTTCAAGCGGCTCGCCATCTGAATTCCTTTGATGGAATCTCCGCCAAGCGAGAAGAAATTATCGGTGACACCGACTTCAGCCATTCCAAGCACGTCCTGCCAGATGCCGGCAAGCAGCTCTTCCATGTCGGTCGTCGGCGCTTTGTATTCTCCGCTTCCCGCTTCGATGTCCGGCTCAGGCAAGGCTTTGCGGTCCACTTTGCCGTTTGCCGTAACCGGAAGCTCGCTCAGCGTTACCCAGAACGCCGGGATCATGTAATCCGGCAGGGTTTCCTTCAGTGCTGATTTCAGTGCTTCTATGTCAGCTGATTCCGGTGTGACATACGCCGCGATCGCTGTATTGCCGCCTTTATCCTTCACGGCTGTCACTGCCGCATCCTGCACCTCAGAAAGCTGCGCGAGCTGGACTTCGATTTCTGAGAGCTCGATTCGGTAGCCGCGGACCTTGACCTGCTGGTCGATTCGGCCGATGTATTCGATGCCGCCGTTCACCCACTTCACCAAATCACCGGTGCGGTACATGCGCTCACCCGGCACAAAAGGATCAGCGACAAACCGCTTCGCGGTTTCGTCTTCTCGATTCAGATAGCCTCGCGCCAATCCGCGTCCCGCTACACAAAGCTCTCCGGCTACGCCTTCCGGCTGTACCTGATTGCCCTCGCCAAGAATGTACACTCTCGTATTGGCGATTGCCTGTCCGATGGAAAGCGAGCCTTCCTCCGGATGGATTTCTGTGCTTGTGGCAACGACCGTGTTTTCTGTCGGCCCGTAGTTGTTGACGAGTGTGTACGGCTTTTTCACGGCACGCTTCAGCTTGTCTCCTCCAGTCAAGAGGACACGAAGTGATGTGTTCTCAAGCTCCATGAACTGTTCCGCCAGCTGTGTCGGCAGGAACGTAATCGTTACGCCGTTCGTTTCGAAATAATCGTTCAGGCGGACAATATCGAGGCGGATCGCTTCATCAATAACGTGAAGCTCGGCGCCGATCGTCCAGGTCGGGAACATCTCCCAAATGGAGGCGTCAAACCCAAAGCCCGCGTACTTCGCACTGCGGTCTTCCGCTGTCATACTGAATGCGTCGTGGTGCCAGAAGCACAGGTTCACAAGCGCATGGTGCTCGACCATGACACCCTTCGGCTGTCCGGTCGTTCCAGACGTGTAAATCATGTACGCCAAGTTCTCCGCGGTTACAGCGGTCTCTGGATTTTCCTCGTCGTTTTCATCAAGCGGCAGGCTTAGAATCGTGCGGCTTCCGTCGAGAAGAATGACATCCCCCGTATAGCTGTCCGGCACAGAAATCCCTTCTTGCTTCAAGAGAAGCTTCGCGCCGCTGTCCTGTAAAATATACTCAATCCGCTGATCCGGGTAGTCAGGATCAATCGGCACAAACGCCGCTCCCGCCTTTAAGACGCCGAGCACCGCGGCGGACATTTCAAGCGACGGCTTCGTAAGGACGCCGACGCGCTCATCCGGGCTGATGCCGCAGTCGATCAGAATCCGCGCGAGACGGTTTGCCTTCGCATTCAGCTCACCGTACGTCCAGGATCGGCCGTTGTATGTGACAGCAGGGCGGTCTTTGTGGCGCTGAGCCGTTTCTTCGAATAGCTGATGAACCGTTTTGTCTGTCGGCACAGGCAGCGTCTTGCCCTTCCATGCCTCGAGAAGCGCTTGTTTTTCTGTTTCAGTGACGAGTGACAGGCTGGAAAGCGGCTGGTTCGGGTTCCCGGTAACAGCATTTAAAAGCTGCATCCAGTATTGCTTCCATCGTTCAATCGTTTCCTGCTTAAACAGAGCTGTATTGTATTCAAGTACGAATGTAAGCCCTCCGTCGGTTTCGTCAGCTGTCAGTGTGAGATCAAACTTGGCTGTTTTCCGTTCAAACGGATGCGGCTCAAGCTGAATCCCTTTCATTGTTAAATCCTTTATATTCGCATTTTGCATTGAAAAAACTGCATCGAATAACGGATTTCTGCTTGTGTCACGCTGAACCTGAACATTTCCGATCAAGTCCTCAAGCGGGTAATCCTGCGCATCAAAAGCGCTGAGTGCCGTTTCTTTCACTTCATTAAGATAGTCAGCAAAGGTCTTTTCACCCTTCGGATACGTGCGCAGCGCCAATGTATTGACGAACATTCCGATAACGCGGCTGACGTCCGCTTGAGATCGTCCGGCCACAGGTGAACCGACGATGATATCGTCTTGTCCGCTCAATTTTGATAAAAACGCACTGTATGAAGCCAGAAGCACCATGTAAAGCGTGGAATCCGTTTCTTTCGCAAGCCTGCGCAGAGCATCGGCTTTGCCTGCTTCTAATGAAAATGCAATGCGGTCTCCCTCAAATGTTTGAACGGCAGGCCGGCTGTAATCAGTCGGAAGCGTCAATACCGGCAGCTCTCCATCCAGCTCCTTCAGCCAATGTTCCTCTTGCTTCTTGTAAAGCTCAGACTGAATGAACTGCTGCTGCCACACGGCATAATCCTTATATTGAATACGGAGCGGCTCAAGGTCTTCTCCGTCATACAGCTTTGAAAGCTCCTCAATCAGCACACCGACAGACGCACCGTCAGAAATAATGTGATGCATATCGAACAGCAGCACATGCTCAGTGTCTGAATGCTTGATAAGCCCTATTCTGAACAGTGGAAGTTGGTCGATTTTGAAAGGCTTAATAAACTCAGAAACGATCCGCTCTGTCTCTTCTTCCGGGGCTTCGAAATAGGCCATCTCACACTCAGCCTCTTTCCAGATCCGCTGCACCGTTTCTCCATCTTTTATTTCAAACGTGGTTCTCAAGGCTTCATGACGCTTCATTAACTGCTGCATGACGCTGTTAAGCCTTTCAACATCAAGCTCACCTGTCAGGCGCAGAACCGCCGGCATGTTATAGCTCGTTTGCGCTCCTTCAAGCTGCTGGAGCACGTACATCCGTTTTTGTGGTGAAGAAACAGGATACGTATCTTGTTTCTCTGCCGGGCTGATGCTTGCGGCTGTCCCTTTTTCAGCAGAAGCAATCACTTGTGCCAAGCCCTCAACCGTCGGTGACTGGAAGAGATTTTTGAGTGACAGCTCAACGCCCAGTTCCTGATGAACCAAGGCAAGCATCTTCATGCCTGCTAATGAGTGTCCGCCAATGTCAAAGAAGTGGTCATAAACGCCGACTTGTTCAGCCTGAAGCACCTGTGCCCAAATGTCTGCGACTTTTTGTTCCGTTTCATTGCGTGGCGCAACATATGAAACACCTCTTGAAACGTTGGCATCAGGAATCGGCAGCGCTCTCCGGTCAATTTTTCCGTTCCCTGTCAGCGGCAGCTCGTCCATTTGGATAAACACCGCAGGAACCATATATGCCGGCAAGTCCTTCGCAGCATGCTCTCTCAGCTCCTGTGATGAGATGTCTCCCTCTCCGACATAGTAAGCGCAAAGCAGTTGATCTCCCGCTCCTTGATCAACGGCAAGCACAACACTCTCCTGAACACGATCATGGGTTTGCAGCTGATGTTCGATTTCTCCAAGCTCGATGCGCTGTCCGCGAATCTTCACCTGATGGTCGATGCGCCCGATAAATTCGATGTTGCCATTCGGCAGCCATCTCGCAAGGTCTCCCGTTTTATACATGCGTTCACCGGATGCAAACGGATGGGGAACAAATTTCTCCTCAGTCAGCTCTGGACGATTGTAATAGCCTTTCACGAGTCCTTCGCCGCTGACACAAAGCTCTCCGGCAATCCCCACCGGCTGCACGTGTCCCGTACGGTCAAGAATATATACTTCCGTATTGCTGACCGGTTTTCCAATCGGAACAGACAGCGTGTGCTCCTCTAACTCATCAACCGGATGATATGTCGCGAAAACCGTGCTTTCAGACGGCCCATACATGTGAAGGAGCTTGCCCTTTCCAACCGTTTGCAAAGCTTTTCTGACATGCTCAACTGAAGCCCGTTCCCCGCCAAACATAATCTTGCGCAGCGTTGACAAGCACGCTGGATTCAAGTCCACAAGCAAGTGGAACAAAGCGGTTGTAATCATGAGAATGCTGATGTTCTCCCGTTCAATGACGCGAGACAGGCGAGCCATATCCAAGACGGTTTCCTTCGGTATCAGCACCAGCTTGGCTCCGTTTAACAAAGAGCCGAACATATCGAACATAAACGCGTCAAACACGTAATTAGAAAGTCCGAGAATCGTATCCTGTTCTGTAATGCTGAGATAATTCGTTTTCTTCACCGTACGGAGAATATTGGCATGTGTCACGATATTCCCCTTAGGGGTTCCTGTCGTTCCAGAAGTATACGTCAGGTTGGCCATTGCCGCAGAATCAAGAGGCAGTGCGAGATTTCGCGCTTCGTCATGATAGCTTTCTTCCTCATCTGCGAGCACGATAACGCCGCCAAATTCAGCTTCTTCCGCTAAAGCCTTTAATTTTCTCTGTGTGAGAAGCACCTTTGCGCCGCTGTCACGGAAGAAATGCTGGATTCGCTGAATCGGGTGTTCCGGATCAATCGGAACATAAGCCGAACCTGATTTTAATACTGCCAAGATCGACACAATCATCTCCATTGACCGCTCACATAAGACAGCCGCAGTTCTGCCTTCGCCAGCTCCAAGAGAAAGAATGCCGCGGGCTAAACGATTGGCCCGTTCATTCAGCTCACGATAAGTGAGTGATTCGCCTTCATATTGAAGCGCAGTGTGGTCTGGCGTATTCGCCGCTTGCTCTTCAAACAGCTGAACAATTGTTTTGTCTTTCGGATAAGGTGTTCTGCCCGGGTTAAACTGCTGAATTTGCGAAGCTGCCTCCTCTTCAGAAAGAAGCTTATATTCTGAAATCCGCTGTTCCGGCTCAGCCGCAGCATCTTCAAGCAAACGCGCAAAATGCGTAAGCAGCCTGTTTGCCGTGCTTTGTTTAAAGAGCTTCGTGCTGTAATCCAAATCAAGCTCAATGCCTTCATCGTTTTCTCTCGCCTGCACTGTCAAATCAAATTTGGCTATCTTGAAATTGGTCTCATGAACAGACAAGGACAGATCGCCGACAGCCGGAATGCCCTCTGTCGCGTTTTGAAGGCTGAACATCGTGTCAAACAGCGGATGCCTGCTTACATCACGCGGGATGTTCAACTCTTCAACAAGCCACTCAAACGGATAGTCCTGATGAGAAAAGGCATCCAGCACCCGTTTGCGGACACGCGAGATCAATTGAGTAAACGTCTCATCCTGCTTGACCTCACTGCGAATCGCAATCGTATTGACGAACATCCCGACAATGCCCTCTGTATCGGAATGGTTTCTGCCGGCTGACGGTGTCCCGACAATAATGTCATCCTGTCCCGTATACTTTGACAAAAGCGTATAGTAAGCGGAAAGCATCACCATATACAAAGTGGCGCCGTTTTGTTCAGCCAAACGATTGAGGCGATCCTTTACCCCCGCATCCAGCTTGATTGACACCCGATCCCCTTCAAAGTTTTGAACAGGCGGTCTCGGGTAATCGGACAGAAGCTGAAGCACCGGGAGCTCGCCTGCAAAGACTTCCTTCCAATAAGCTCGGTCCTTCTTGTACCCTTCAGCAGCCTGCCTGCTTTGCCATACGGCGTAGTCCTTATACTGGAGACGAAGCTCAGGAAGCTGTTCGCCTTTATAAATGCGTGCTAATTCCTCCAATATAATGCCAATGGATACACCGTCAGAAATCAAGTGGTGCATGTCAAACAGCAGCATATGACGGTTCTCTTCAAGCTTCAGCAAACCGATTCTGAACAGCGGAGCTTTCGCCAAGTCAAATCTCCGAACGAATGAAGCCATAATTGCCTCATCTGAGCGGCCGCCTCTTTCAATCATCTCAATGTTGAATTCAACGCTGTCGTGAATGTTCTGTCTCGGCGTGCTGTTTTCAAGAACAAATGACGTTCTCAAAGACTCGTGGCGTCGGATTAACCCCTGAAATGCTCGCTCCAGTTTTTGAATATCTAAAGGCCCTTCCAGAATTGCTGCCGCCGGCATGTTGTAGCCGACTCCCGCATCCTCGAACTGGCTGACGATATATGTTCGCTGCTGTGCCAGAGAAAGCGGATAATGCTCCTGTTTTTCAGCAGGTTCAATCACCGAAAATGCCCGGCTTTCTCTGTGATCTGCTTCCTGTGCAAGAGCCGCAATCGTCGGATGCTCAAACAAATATTGAAGCGGAATCTCGACGCCTGTTTCCTTATGAATCTTCGTTAAAAGGGTCATGGCCTTCAATGAATGTCCGCCCGTTTCAAAGAAATTGTCAAAGATCCCCGCCTTCTCAACGTTCAGCACATCCTGCCAAATGGCTGCGATTGCTTTTTCAGTCTCATTTCGCGGCGCTGTATAAGCCGTGCCGCTGACAGCCTTCACCTCTAGCGCAAACAGCTTGCGGCGATCGACTTTGCCGCTTGGCGTAAGCGGAATTTCTGTCACGTCTGTAAAGTAAGCCGGCACCATATAGTCAGGAAGCTGTCTGGCCGCATGCTCCCTCAAGCCGGCTGGCGCAAATTCGCTTCCAGGCTTCTGCACAACATATGCGCAAACCTCAAGATTTCCCTGTTCGTCAGGCCGTGCCAAAACAACGGCTTTTGCAACGTCGGGCGCCTGCTGAATCACAGCTTCAATTTCCCCAAGCTCAATTCGGTATCCGCGGACTTTGACCTGGTCATCCTCTCTGCCTAAATATTCGATTGTTCCATCTGGAAGCCAGCGCACCACATCCCCGGTTCGGTACATGCGCTCGCCCGGCACGAACGGATCTTGTAAAAACTTCTCATCCGTCAATTCAGGTAAATGCAAATAGCCTCGGCCTACACCGTCTCCCGCGATATAAAGCTCGCCAGCCACGCCTTCAGGCTGCAGCCGGCCTTTTTGATCCAAAATATATAAGCGGTTATTTCCCAGCGCTTTCCCGATTGGCACATACGCTGATTGAACGGCACTCTCCGGTATAACCGGATGAACAGAGGCGTCAACACACGTTTCAGTCGGTCCGTACACATTGGTCAAACGCGGTGCCGCGCCTGTTTCTTTAAACAGCTTCATCAGCTTATCCGCAACGACAGAGGATAGGCCTTCTCCGCCAATCAGCATATGCTTCAGCTTAAGTCCGCCAAGATCGCCCGCCGCTATCAGCATTTGCAGATGGGCAGGTGTACCATCCGTCGCCTCAATGCTATTTCTCCGATAATAAGCAGCAAGGGCGGCCCCGTTCGTCACTGTTTTCTTCGGTACGATATATAGGGTTTGTCCCAAAAGAAGCGACGCGAAAATCTGCTTCACTGACGCATCAAAGTGGAAAGGCGCAAGCAATGCCATCCGCAGGGTTTGGCAGCCGCTTTGATAAATCGTCTGCTGCAGAGATTCAACCAAGTGATGAACCTGGCGATGCTCGATCATAACGCCTTTCGGACGTCCGGTTGTTCCCGATGTGTAAATAATGTAAGCAAGATTCCGCGCGTTTACATCAGCCTCCGGCATGTCGTCTGCGCCTTCCGCAATCGCCTGATCAAAATCAATCAATTCAGCATCGGACGCAGGAGCTTCAATCTGCGATTCAGTCAGGATGAAGTCCGCCCCGCAATCCTCCAAAATATATTGAATCCGCTCAGCAGGAAAACCGGGATCAATCGGCACATAGGCTCCGCCGGCATTTAAAATCCCCATGATAGATGTAATCATCCGTTCAGAGCGTTCAATCAGTACGGCGACAGGACTGTC
The DNA here is from genome assembly GCF_029772985.1 of Bacillus stercoris. Classification (NCBI taxonomy): domain Bacteria; kingdom Bacillati; phylum Bacillota; class Bacilli; order Caryophanales; family Bacillaceae; genus Bacillus; species Bacillus stercoris. The sequence continues at coordinate 3,991,424 of NZ_CP121861.1, forward strand.
CGGGCCAACCCCTTTTTGTTTCAGCACATTGGCAATGCGTGCAGATTGCTCATGTAACGCTCGATAGGACAATGTGCGATCTTCAAATACAACTGCTGGGTGATCTGAAAGCAGCTCAGCCTTTTCTCGGAAAAGCTCTGGGATCGTCATGTCCTTACGGTAGTTCACAGATTTACCGCCGGCCATCGCAAGCAGCTTCTCTTTCTCCCCTTCAGAAATCAGTGTTAATTCATCAATTGTATGTTCTGGATGCGTTAACGCGTTCTGCAGCATGGTCATCATGCGCTCACAAATCATGTTGATTTCTTCACGTGAAAATAAATCAGTTCGGTAATCAAAATCTATGGTGAGTTTCCCAGTATCCCATCGATCCTTTACATGAATCGAGACATCATTTAATCCGCTGCCGCTGAAAATCGGCTCTGTCAAAAAGGCAAGATCCTCTTCTTTCTGCCACTGCATCACTTGATATTCAAGAGAAACTGTAAACAGCCTGGTCAGAGAGCTCTTTGTTTCACGCAAATCATTGATCAGGAGATTATACGGATACTTTTGGTGGCGAAGTGTCTTCATGAGATCCTTCATCCGATCTTTGACAAATTCTAAAAACGCTTGCCCGCCGTCAATGTTTGTCCGAAGCGGAACCGTAGAAACAAACATGCCTAGCATTTGCTTCTCTTTCGCATTCGTCCGGTTGCCCATAAAGGTTCCCGTCACAACATCATTCTGGCCGCTGACCCTGTACAAATAGGCGGCAAGCAACGATTGAAACACCGAAAGAACACTGACTTTGTTTGCCTCACAAAACGATAGAATCTGTTGATGAAGTGCTTCAGGCACATCTTTAGAGAACCTCTCAGCATCCAAACTCCCTCCTGCGGAAGCATTCCGTTTCAGGGAAACAAGTTCAGGCACCGATTCAAATTGCTTGTTCCAAAACGCCTTGTCCTTTTCAAACCGCTTCGATTGAGCATAGTCCTGTTCAGATAAAACATGATCGATAAATGAATGCGAGATTCCTTCTTTTGACTCTGAGCCGTTGGCTAATTCTAAATAAATGTGCATGATCGCATTCCCGAGAATATTCATGGAGATGCCATCAGAAATTACGTGATGAACATTTGCGTAAAACCACACTTCATTTTCCTTTATGGTGAACAAGGAAAAACGGAACAAATCACAATCGTACAGCGGCAAAGGTTTTTTCGTTTCCTCCCGGCTCCATTGTGAAATAGACTCTATCGCATTCGGATCTCCAGTAGTGTCAGTATGTTTTATATCAACAGGCCGATACTCGCTAATATATTGAACAGGCTCCCCATTTTCATCGAGCCGCAGCCGAAGGCGCATGGACTCATTTCTGCGAATAAACTCTTGAATCGCCTGCCCAACAAGCACATAATCAATCGCATCGGCTGAAACCAGCTTACCAATCCCCGCAAGGTTTGAAATACTCGTGTGAGGATAAAATTTTTCTGTATACCAAATTCGTTTTTGTGCATCCGTTAAAGGATAAAAAGTTATTTCCATATTGTCATACCTCCCCTAGTCTTCATAAGCAGTGAACATGTGCAGCGCATTTTCTCTTTTTTATCCATACCAGCTTTTAATTCTTATGAACTAACAACCGAAATAGCCCAAAGTACTACACTTAAAAAGCAGTGCTTCCAATCTACCGCTATTAAAACAGGCTGCCGTCAGTCAGCATTGCGGGGTTTAACACAAGCGAATAAAGACCGCAAGACCCCCACCCTAATAGGAAACAATTTTGGCTATTTATTCATTGTTTTCAATATTTTTTATCTTGCTACCGTTCACTTTAAATGAAAAAAATGTTTTTATCACCGAAAAATGGGTGAAAAGTTTCATGCGGGATGCCGAAAGATTCCAGTTTATTTACAGGGATATTTTTGCGGGATACCGCAATTATTTCCACTAAACATTATTTACAGAAAAATAAAAATTTTTAAAACAAACTTCTGCGTTCAATCTTATTTATTGTTGACTGCGATTTACAGTCTTTACATGATATATGTTTACCGCGCAAAAACCGAAAAACAGGCAAAAAAAAAGACACCCTTGCGAAGAGCGCCTTATAACGATTCTTTCATGACATTTTTGTCGATATCAAACAATTCCATATAGCCTTTCCCCCACTCATACATGGCATCAAGAATAGGCATGAGGCTTTCTCCTTGGGAGGTCAGAGAATATTCAACCCTCGGCGGGACAACCGGATACACTTCCCTGTGAACAATCATATCCTGCTCAAGCTCTCTCAGCTGATTCGCGAGGATCTTCTGCGTAATATCAGGAATCAATGTTTTTAATTCATTGAACCGTTTTGTGCCTTCTTTTCCTAAATGCCACAAAATGAGCATTTTCCACTTACCGCCAATCACTGCAAGCGTTAATTCCTTCTCACAATTAAACCTTTTTCCGTCCATCCGGCTCAAAAGAAATCCCCCCTCAGTAACCTTTTTATATGTTAGATACGTATCGTCACTTACTTACTTTTTTGCAGACTCTTTTTTCATTATACTCACACATAATACTAAGAGAAAGAAATCTGATTGCCGCTCCACACAGTATCCTCCAAGTAACTTGTTGACTTCAAAGTGCCTACTTCTCATCAATAGAAGGAACCTATAGAATGAAAAATAATTCGAAAAAGGGAGTGGATCAACAATGGAATTACAGCTTGCATTAGACCTCGTCAACATCCCCGAAGCCATTGAGCTTGTCAAAGAAGTGGAACAATATATCGACGTGGTTGAAATCGGAACACCGGTCGTCATTAATGAAGGCCTAAAAGCCGTTAAAGAGATAAAAGACACATTTCCGCAATTGAAAGTTCTCGCAGACCTGAAAATCATGGATGCCGGGGGCTATGAAATCATGAAAGCGTCGGAAGCGGGCGCTGACATCATCACCGTTTTAGGGGCTACAGACGATGCAACGATTAAAGGCGCAGTAGAAGAAGCCAAAAAACAAAAGAAGAAAATCCTAGTGGACATGATTAACGTGAAAGACATCGAATCCCGCGCGAAAGAAATCGACGCACTCGGTGTTGACTACATCTGCGTCCACACTGGCTATGATCTTCAAGCAGAGGGCAAAAACTCTTTCGAAGAATTAACGACAATCAAAAATACCGTAAAAAACGCAAAAACCGCAATCGCAGGCGGCATCAAACTTGATACACTGCCAGAAGTAATCAAACAAAAGCCTGACCTTGTCATTGTTGGGGGCGGAATTACAAGCGCGGCAGACAAAGCCAAAACAGCTTCAAAAATGAAACAGCTGATTGCCCAAGGATAAATCAGATGAAAACGACTGAATACGTAACGGAAATTCTCAATGAGTTACACCGTTCAGCAGCTTATATTTCTGATGAAGAAGCTGACCAGCTTGCCGATCACATTCTTTCGTCTAATCAAATTTTCACTGCGGGTGCGGGGCGGTCTGGCCTGATGGCAAAATCCTTCGCGATGAGATTGATGCACATGGGCTTCAACGCCCATATAGTCGGTGAAATTCTCACTCCGCCGCTCGCCGAAGGAGATCTAGTTATTATCGGCTCAGGCTCAGGCGAGACAAAGAGCTTGATTCATACCGCAGCAAAAGCGAAAAGCTTACACGGAAATGTTGTAGCTTTAACCATCAATCCGCAATCAAGTATCGGAAAACAAGCAGACCTGATCATTAGAATGCCTGGTTCTCCTAAAGACCAGTCAAACGGAAGCTATAAAACCATTCAGCCAATGGGATCATTATTTGAACAAACGTTGCTGCTATTCTACGACGCAGTAATTTTAAAACTCATGGAGAAAAAAGAACTCGATTCTGAAACCATGTTCACCCACCACGCGAACCTTGAATAGCCTCACACAACCGGCCTGAAGATCAGGCCGGTTTTATTTTTTCTAAAATAAAACTTTAAGCCCTAAAATCCGATAAGTAATATGACCTACGAATCACAAAAGGAGGAATTATGTTGATAAAACGACTTAAGTTAAAGCTAGGAACTAAAATTCTTTTCCTGGTTTTTGTGGTGATTCTTTTATTTTCCGCATCAGTCGGCACGGTGATGCTTAAGGAAATTACAGAAAACATGAAACAAATGGCAACTGAAAAAGCGAAAGGGGATCTCGCTTTAAGCAATGCTTATATTGATGATGTCATTTCAGGGGACTGGCAGGTGAAAAACAATAAGCTCTATAAAGGGCAAACACAAATCAATGGAAATGAAGATATCGTTGATCTGCTTGGCGAAAAAACGGGTGATACCATTACCATTTTCAAAGGCGATACTCGTGTTGCAACCAATGTCATGAAGAATGGAGAAAGAGCTGTTGGCACCCAGGCTTCTTCTGAAGTTACTGAAGCTGTATTAAAGAACGGCAAACGGTTCTACGGACAGGCAGATGTTGCAGGCTCCTCTTATCAGACGGCATACATGCCGTTAAAAGATCAAAACGGGAACATCATCGGCATGCTTTATACCGGAGCCAATCAAAGCATATTAGCATCACTTACACATTCGCTTTTCACTCAATTCGCTATCGTTCTTGTTATCGTCATTATGGTATCAGTCATCCTTGTCCTGGTTTTCACAAAAAAAATCAATAAGCGGCTGAACGCTTTAAAAAGCGCGTTTGAAAGTGCCGGAAACGGAGACATGACAATAGTGGTGTCAGATAAAACCGGTGACGAGCTCTCAGAACTAAGCGCCTATTATAACAAGATGAGAATGAAGCTGAACGATACCATCCAAACTGTACAACAATCAGCCCTTCAGCTTGCATCAGCCTCTCAGCAGCTCTCAGCCGGAGCAGAAGAAACGAATCAAGCTTCAGAAAAGATTACAGAAGCTGTACAGCAGATTGCAAATGGAGCCCAAGATCAGATCACACGAATTGAAAACAGTGAAAGCTCATTACAACAAGCTTCAGCAGACATCCGGGATATTTCTGCAAATACTGCCGCTATCGCCGACAAAGGACAGCTCGCGCAATCAAAAGCAGATATTGGGCAAAAGGAAATTTTACATGTACAGGCTCAAATGGACGCGATTCACAATTCAATTCAGAAAAGCGGAGAAATCATACACCAGCTAGACGGCCGCTCTAAACAAATTGAGCAAATTTTATCGGTCATCACCCAAATTGCCGACCAGACAAACCTGCTTGCGCTGAATGCAGCGATCGAAGCTGCCAGAGCCGGTGAACATGGAAAAGGCTTTGCTGTTGTTGCCGATGAGGTACGCAAATTAGCGGAAGAGTCTCAACAGTCTGCGGGACAGATTTCAAAACTGATCAAAGAAATACAAAATGATATGAACCAATCTGCAAGATCTGTTGAGCATGTGAAAACAGAAGCTGCAGAAGGAGTCACCATGATCCAGCGCACCAGAGATGCATTTAAGGAAATTGCAGCTGCAACAGGTGAAATCAGCGCCGAGATTAGTGATTTATCAGCATCTGTAACAAACATTTCAGCCAGTGCACATCAAATAAATGATTCCTTTGCAGCCAATACGGCCGACATTAAAGAATCTACTCAAAATACCCGGCAAGCGGCTGCATTAACAGAGGAGCAATTTGCTGCAATGGAGGAGATTACCGCAGCTTCTGAAACGCTGTCTCAATTAGCTGAGGAGCTTACCGGTATCATAAGCCAATTTAAAATGATTATTCAAGCTGAAAACGGCTGATGACTTACTATCATTATTGTAAATTGGCATTCGTATTTTGCTGAAAACTAATATTTCGACCTGCTAAAATTACGATTTCTGCAATAAACTGAGCAGAAAACCTAAAATTTAAACCTTTACACCACATGCTTTCTGGATTACTCTTGTGTCAGTTTTAAAGTTGCTAAAAGCGGGAGGTGAACATCACGATGGACATCATAAAAACAATACTTCTCGTCATCGTCGTCATAGCAGCTGCAGCTGTCGGCCTGATAAAGGGAGACTTTTTCTCAGCTGATCAAAAAACGTCTCAAACGAAAGAATATGACGAAACGATCGCCCTCCCTTCTGACCGTTATCCCGAAACGGCCAAACATATTAAGGATGCGATAAATGAGGGGCACTCAGATGTGTGCACCATCGACAGAGACGGAGCTGAGGAACGCCGCGAGCAATCATTAAAAGACGTACCGCCAAAAACGGGGTATGACAGAGATGAATGGCCAATGGCCATGTGCAAAGAAGGCGGTGAGGGAGCTTCTGTAGAATACATTTCTCCCGCTGACAATCGCGGAGCAGGCTCTTGGGTCGGGCATCAGCTTACCGATTATCCAGACGGCACAAAGGTTTTATTCACAATTCAGTAAACAGTACATAGAGGAGGAACAGCACATTGATCAAATCATGGAAGCCGCAAGAACTTTCGATTTCATATCATCAATTTACTGTATTTCAAAAGGATTCTGCACCTCCTGTAATGGATTGGACTGACGAAGCGATTGAAAAAGGTTATACTGCGGCAGACGGGGCCATTTCCTTTGAGGCGCAGCGAAATACAAAGGCCTTTATTCTTTTGCGCCTGAACAGTTCAGAAACAGTAAACGCCTACGAGAAAAAAGTGACTGTTCCTTTTCATCTCACAGAAAACGGAATTCAAATTGAAAGCATCATGTCTAAAAGACTGTCCTTTGATCTCCCCAAAGGAGACTATCAATTGACATGCTGGACTGTGCCGGCTGAAATGTCAGATTTGCACGCTGACACTTATATTATTGATGCTGTTTCTGTGTAATGAAAAACCCCTGAGAGAATAACTCTCAGGGACTCTTTATAAACTTTCTCCGTTCGTCTTGATGACATCTTGATACCAATAAAAGCTTTTTTTCTTCAAGCGTTTTAAATCGTATGTGCTTTCTTCATCACGATTGACATATACAAATCCGTATCTTTTTTGGTAGCCGTTCAGCCAGCTTAACAGATCAGTAAACGACCAGCTGCAATAGCCGATTAAATCGACACCGTCACTGATGGCTTGTCTGCATTGCTCAAGATGCGAACGCAAATAATCAATTCGATAATCATCCTGTACAGTGCCGTCCTCACCTTTATCAAATTCACCTAAACCGTTCTCTGTTATAAACACTGGAAGCTGATAGCGGCTTGTAATTCGGCGAAGACCGATACGCAGCCCAATTGGGTCAATTGTCCAATCCCAGTTGCTCGTTGTCAAGTGAGGATTTTTTTTCGTTTTGAACACTCCCGGTATCCCCGTCTCCTGATTGGTTCCCTTTTGGCCTGTCGTATTCATTTTCCCTTCCGACACACCATCAAGCGGATTTCGTTCGTAGGTGATCGTCTGATAATAATTGACACCTACAAAATCAGGCCTCCCTTTGGCAAGGAGCTCCATATCTCCCGCTTCGATAGTCGGCGCCCATCCCTGTTTTTCCAAGTAACGGAAAGGGATTTGCGGGTAGGTTCCCCAGCAATACATGTCAAGCCACCAATTGTTCATAAATTCTTCTGCGTTTTCAAATGCCAGGATATCCTCTGGATGGCTTGATAAAGGATAAGCCGGAGAATAAGCAAAGCTTGGTCCGATTTTGCCTTGAGGCACATAATCTCTAAAGGATTCAATGGCTTTTGCATTAGCCAGAAATGCAATATGGTTTGCTTCATAAAATCGTTTTCTGTCTTTCACTCCAGGCGGATGCATGGCTGTAATAAAGCCGTGATTAAAATTGTAGTTCTGTTCGTTTAACGTAACCCAATATTTCACTCTATCTCCAAAACGTTTATAAAGAGTAATACAGTAATGATTAAAATCCTCTATGATTTTTCTTGACTCAAACCCGCCGTACTCGTCCATAAGCGCTTGAGGCAAATCCCAGTGATATAAAGTCAAAACCGGCTCGATGTGATGAGAAAGCAATTCATCAATCAGGTTGTCGTAAAACGCTAGACCTGCTTCATTGATCTCTCCTCTTCCTTTTGGAAAAATCCGCGGCCAGCTGACGGAAAATCGATACGCTTTTAATCCCATCTCAGCCATCAGGGCGACATCTTCTTTATATCGGTGATAATGGTCAACCGCAATGTCTCCATTGGTTCCTTTAAACGTTTTGCCAGGTATTTTCGTAAATACATCCCAAACAGAAGGGCCTTTGCCATCTTCATTCCATGCGCCTTCAATCTGGTACGCTGCAGAAGCAGAGCCCCACAAAAAATGTTTCGGAAAAGATTCTGGATGCTGGTGAATCATAGTGTTTATCACTCCTGAATGATTTGATAAACCTATCATAGGCTATGAAACGCGTTTCAGATCAACTCGATCTTAGTCGCGGAACAGTTCAGCTAATATTTTTTCTCTTTGTCCAAGAAAATATCGTGTTAATTGAACATGTTCTGTATTCTCATATTCAATATGATGTATTCTTCCATCATCAAAGCTTAAAATATTAGCATTGGGATAGCCCAGCAGGATAGGGGAATGAGTTGCAATGATCATTTGTACCTTTCCGCCCTTCACCAAATCATGTATAACTCTCAAAAAAGCTAGCTGCCTAGCTGGAGAAAGTGCTGCTTCTGGCTCATCTAAAAGATAAATCGCTTTCTCTTTAAAACGATGACGGAATAGAGACATAAAGGACTCTCCATGTGATTGTTTGTGTAGCGGTCTCCCTCCATAGGAACGGTAGGGCTGAGGAGCATCTAATTCCATTTCATCCAGATGAAGAGAAAGATGATAAAACGCTTCAGCTCTTAAGAAGAAGCCATTTGTTACCTTTGGAAGCCAAGATAAACGTATGTAATCTCCTAAATGGGAATCTGACTCCTGTAATTCATAGACATTATTTCGGCTTCCACCCGCTGTATTGAATTCACACTTATCTGCTATCGCTTCAAGCAAAGTAGATTTTCCAGACCCATTTTCCCCCACAAAAAAAGTCACTTGGCTAGTAAATAAGATGTCATTTAATTGACTTATAGCCGGGATAGTAAAAGGAAATCTGTCAAAGTCCAAAATCTTATCTCGAAGAAGAGTAACCTTTTTTAAAAACATAGCATCTCCTTTCTATACTCAGTTAAATAATATATTGAGAAAGATCTTCTGCATCCATAAAAACATAGCCCATCCTAGTATTCCAACACATAATGCAAACCAAAACGACACATGAATTTTCAGCAAAAAAGCCAAAATAGCTAGTAAACAAACTGTAGCTGGGATTCCTGTAAGCACACCAGATGCAAATTGACTTAATTGAGCTGTTTTTTCACCTTGTAACTGCATCCAAAAAAGGCTTAATAAACTGACCAAGGGCAAAGCAGCAATGATGCCGCCATAGGTCGGGTGTCTTTTTGATATTTCAGTAACAAAACCGATAATCAACGCAGAGATGATTACTTTACTTAAAACTGCCATTGTTTAGCTTTCCTACTCAATAGTTCAAATGCCTGTTCAACTAATTCCTTTTCTGATGTGCTCATTCGTTCAATTATTTCTTTCAATTTCTCTTTATCTAGCTGTGTATGCTGTTCAAGAACAGCTCTTCCTTCTTGCGTTAAGAAAACGAAAACTTTTCGTTCATCCTGCTGACTTCGCCGTTTAGCTATAAATCCCTTTTGAATCAAACGTTTAATATGCTCAGACGCTGTATTGTGTGAGACAGACAAGTATTCAGCCAAAGCTCCTATTGTTGCCTCACCTTGCTTTTCGATATGTTGCATGATTCGTATTGCCTGGTGAGAAATATTATCCTTATGTTGATAATGTAATAAATAATAAATTTCTGTCCACTGCTGATTAAGTTTTGCTATGAAGTCCGTTTCCATCTTTATACACCTCATTTATATCTTATCATAAGATATAATCAATTTAAACGATGTATTTTTCGGAAAATTCATTTTGCAACCTTTAACAATAAAAAAGCACCCAACTCCCATTGGATGCTTACATCTTAATGTCTTTTTTCAAATTTATGCGGGTGGGGATGGGGCTTTGGAACAAAACCGTTTTGTTTCATCATTTCAAAGTGTTTGTCCATGTGATTTTTGATATATTCTCCTCTTTCTTTAGGCAGTACGCCGTATTGTACATACTTTGAGATCACGTCTTTGCGTTTTTTTAGAATCTCTGCTTCCATTTTTTCAATCTCTTTCTTTTGCCGATCTGTCAGTGTGACATTTGCGGGAGGCTGCTGCTGTTTTTCAGCGGCTTCAGCTATACCGGTCAGAGAAATGACAGCCGCGGCAATGAACATTGTGATCACGTTGATGGTTATTCGTTTCATCCAGTTTATTCCTCCAATCCTATTTTTCATATGTTTTGCTGCATTGTATTTTTTATGCATAAAAATAAAAAGAGCGAACATTATTCGCTCTTTCTAATCTCTTCGTCAGTATAAAGTTCTTCTTCACCGGGTGACGCGTACGTGACATACGTTCCCGCGATTAAATCATGCAGAGTTCGTTTGTCTTCTCGTACAGCAATCAGAATCAGGCTGGCGATCAAGCCGAGTCCGAAGGTTATACCGTAAACCAATAACCCGTAAAAACATTGTTAACAGGCTGACTTGTGATCCGTCTTTTTTTACGATTCTGATTCCGCAGATTCTTTTTCCGATAAGGTAGCCGCGCCAAAACACCGGCAGCAGCATAGAGTACAGCAGAACAACCAAGCCGATGAACAGGCTGTCGTTCGGGTCTTTTCCTGTAATCAGCCAATAGATCAGCAAAAGAGGTACCGAGACTATAATGTAATCTAACAATGCAGCTCCCAGTCTGATCCAAAATCCGGCTGGTTTGTAAATATTCATTTGCCCCCCATTACGGTTTAAATATTTCCATTTTATTCCTCACCGAATATATCATATGCCTTAGGGGCAGCAGCAAGACTTAATTTATTCTGAAGATCGCTTTCATGCCTCTTGACCATTTCTTACGGTATTGGCATAGATGAATGACGGATCTGCTGCATCCTTCCTTTAACATGCGTTTCCTTGGTACGTCAGGCATTCATCCTTGGATAACTCCTTTTTTCATCACCTCTTCCCTTCATAGCCGCTTTTAAACACCCACCCATACCTTTTGTATACACAATTCGAACTTTTTGAAAACGTCATCAACATATTGCAACCCCTTATGTTCAATGCTATCTTTTTAGTTGATTAACAGATTGGGGGAACTATAGGTGAAATCATTCAAGCAATCCAAAGCCGTTATATTCAGTTTCACAATGGCTTTCTTTCTTATATTGGCAGCCTGTTCCGGCAAAAATGAAGCCGATTCCAAGGATACAGGCTGGGAGCAGATTAAGGATAAAGGGAAAATCGTAGTCGCTACATCAGGTACGCTCTATCCTACTTCTTATCACGATACCGACTCTGGCTCCGATAAGCTGACGGGCTACGAGGTTGAAGTCGTTCGCGAAGCGGCAAAACGATTGGGGCTGAAGGCTGAGTTCAAGGAGATGGGCATTGACGGGATGCTGACAGCGGTGAACAGCGGACAGGTTGACGCAGCCGCGAATGACATCGATGTGACGAAGGACCGCGAGAAGAAGTTCGCATTTTCTACTCCTTATAAATATTCATACGGCACGGCAATCGTCCGTAAAGACGATTTATCAGGGATTAAAACGCTTAAGGATTTGAAAGGGAAGAAAGCGGCTGGCGCTGCTACCACCGTCTACATGGATGTCGCGAGAAAATACGGCGCCAAAGAAGTGATTTATGATAATGCGACGAATGAGCAATATTTAAAAGATGTCGCCAACGGACGCACTGATGTCATTTTAAACGACTATTACCTGCAGACACTCGCGCTCGCAGCATTCCCGGATCTCAACATTACGATCCATCCTGACATCAAGTACATGCCGAACAAACAGGCGCTTGTCATGAAAAAAAGCAATGCGGCACTTCAGAAAAAGATGAATGAAACATTGAAGGAAATGAGCAAGGATGGCACTTTGACTAAGCTGTCGAAGCAATTCTTCAATAAAGCAGATGTATCAAAGAAACTGAATGTCGACGTTCAGGACGTTGATTTGTAATCGGACGCCATGATCAATAGCGTTCAGTGGGAATATATTTTCAACACGAAGCTGGCCATTGAATCGTTTCCTTATGTCATAAAAGGCATTGGGTATACACTGCTCATCTCTTTTGTAAGCATGTTTGCCGGAACTGTGATCGGCCTGTTCATATCACTCGCCAGAATGTCTAAGCTTGCTTTGTTAAGATGGCCGGCGAAGCTCTATATCTCATTTATGCGGGGCGTTCCGATTTTGGTGATTTTGTTTATCCTTTATTTTGGGTTTCCATACATCGGCATTGAATTTTCCGCTGTCACGGCTGCTTTAATCGGCTTTAGCCTTAACAGTGCCGCCTACATTGCGGAAATTAACCGTTCAGCCATTTCATCCGTTGATAAAGGACAATGGGAAGCGGCATCCTCGCTGGGCCTTTCCTATTGGCAGACGATGAGGGGCATCATTTTGCCGCAATCGATACGTATTGCGTTGCCTCCGCTTGCCAATGTATTGCTCGACTTAATCAAAGCGTCATCTCTCGCTGCAATGATTACAGTGCCGGAATTGCTCCAGCATGCGAAAATCATCGGAGGCAGAGAGTTTGATTACATGACCATGTATATTCTGACCGCTCTCATTTATTGGGCCATCTGCTCAATTGCCGCAACCTTTCAGAATATCCTTGAGAAAAAATACGCTCATTATGTTTAAACAAACGTTTCATTAAAAAAGCCGCTCCCCCAGGGGACGGCTTTTTTTCTATTGATTCAGTTTCCATTTAAATGGGTCTTCAAACAGCGACCAGTCGGAATCAAATTCATACTCAGTCAGCAGGCATTGATCAAGCTCTTTCGTGATCGCTTCTTCATCCAGATCAGTTCCGATAAACACTAACTGCGTTAGGCGGTCTCCAAATTCAGGGTCCCACTCCGCCAACATTTCCGGCTCTTGCTGTTTGACTTGCTCCTGCTCAAGCTTCGGCAGCGCCGCCACCCAATATGATACAGGCTCAATCGTAACCGACGGACCTGCTTGCGACATCAGTAAAGCAAGGTTGTTATGAGATGCGCACCAGACGATTCCTTTGGCACGAACCACGTTCTTTGGCATTTGATCCAGCCAACGGTAAAATCGTGTAGAATGAAACGGCAAACGTCTCTTATAGACAAATGAAGAGATACCGTATTCTTCTGTTTCCGGGGTGTGTTCCGCATGGCCTGCCGTCAGCTCTTGAATCCAGCCGGCCGATCCGCTCGCTTCCTCGAAGTTAAATAGCCCTGTATGTAAAATCTCCTGCGGTTTTACATTTCCTTTGACAGAACGGATGAATTTGGCCCTAGGCTGCAGTTTGCGAAGAACGTTTTCAAGCTGTTCAAGCTCTTGCTCGCTGACTAAATCACATTTATTTAAGATCAGTACATCGCAAAATTCAATTTGATCGATCAAGAGGTCGGCGATTTCTCTTTCATCCTCTTCTCCCAATGCCTCTTTGCGGTCCAGAAGGCTTTCGCCTGACTGATAATCATGCCAAAAACGATTGGCATCCACCACTGTCACCATCGTATCCAGCTGACAGAATTTTGTCAGGTCGATTCCCATCTCTTCATCGATATAAGAGAAAGTCTGGGCCACCGGGATCGGTTCGCTGATTCCTGTTGATTCGATGACGATATAATCAAACCGTCCGTCCTTTGCCAGCTTCTCAACCTCTATTAATAAGTCTTCGCGAAGCGTGCAGCAAATGCAGCCGTTTGACATTTCCACAAGCTTTTCATCTGTTCTGGAAAGGCCACCTTCCTGCTTAACCAAGCCCGCGTCAATGTTCACCTCGCTCATATCGTTTACAATGACCGCTATTTTTAAGCCTTCGCGATTCTGCAGAATGCTGTTCAACAATGTTGTTTTTCCCGCGCCAAGATAGCCGCTCAGTACGGTAACCGGAATTTTTTTCATCATGATATCCTCCCTTTAAAATAGAACGATTACGATTTAAATTTTATGCTTCGCTGTATGCGCAATGGTGTAAAAAGTATTTCTCGCTGTCGACCCGATTTCTCATTCAGCATGGGCTCCCATCATATATCATCCTTTTCACCACTATAAAAGCCGCAGCTTGCATAGGACAATTGCTCGATTTGCGCATCTAAACGGCTCTGTGTCCATGTAATGAACCGATGGAGCACGCAATTATTTCACCTGTGGCTTGTGTTTCGTTTCCAGATTTCAAGAGGACTTTTCACAGATGAACAGCCTCATTTACCACAAAACGTAATTGTTACGATTTGAATTGTATGGTCTTTTTTCCTTTTTGTCAACAGCTTTCAATTCAGTTGATCACCACTTTGGTATGTTCAGGGATATTTTCATATATCCATTTCGCATCCGGGATGGTCAACCTGATACACCCATGAGATGCTTTCGTTCCTAGTTTTGCTGCTTCAGCTTTGATGACTTTTTGATCCTTTGTCATTGGCACACTATGAAATAGAAATTCTCCATGGTTTTTCCATGATATCCAATATTCCGCGCCTTCCTGGTATCCTTCGGAGAAAAACCATTCTCCCCGTTCAGGCTCTATATGAAAGGTGCCCTTTGGTGTAGCATCATCTTTTGTTTGATCAAGGCCTGAAGAGATCATCATTGTATAGATGGTGTTGCTTCCTTCTTTGATGTAAGCCTTCTGCTCCTTCACATTCACATCAATCCAGACATGCTTCTGTTTCATATCCGGGTATTCTCCGCCCGAAGGCTTTGTCCAATCAATGCTTGCTTTTGCTGTTTTTCGAACGTCCGTTATGAGCTCGACCGTTTTCTTTTTATCGGCACTTGCGTGTTCTTCCGCATGATCGGAGCAGGCTGACAGCAGGCAGGCTGGCATAAGAACGGCAACAATGAATAATGAGAGTTTCATATTCTATCCACTTCCTTCGAAAAACACAGCTTCGCATAGGCGTCGTGGAGATGGATTGATTCTTCATTCCGGCATTCAATCTCAAAGGCTGACACCCATTCAAGCTCAAACAAATCCGCAGCAATCAGCCGGGCGAGATCCTCAACAAACCTCGGATTCTCATAGGCCGTTTCCGTCACCGCTTTTTCATCAGGGCGCTTCAATACCGGATGCAGTCTCGCAGAGGCATTTGATTCTGCGGCGTGAAGCAAATCAGCTTTAACATCACTTGGCAGCGATGCAGCCGGGTGAATATCAGTCCAAATATTGACCGTTCCCCGCTGATTATGGGCACTGTATTCACTAATTTCCTTGGAGCAAGGGCACAGAGTCGTTACCTTTGCTGAGATGCCGGCACGCTGTTTAAACGGCTGATCTTCACGATACGTAACAGACATGAATATGTCAGCATGCATCAGACCTGCTTTCTCAAGCTTCGGACTTTTCCGTTCGAAAAACCACGGAAACCTCACTTCGACTGAAGCAGAGGATGCGTCCATGTTTTCTGCAAGCTCTTTCGTAAATTGCTGAAGGGAGGAAAATGAGAGAATCCAGCCGTTTTGATGATAGACTTGCAGCAGCTCTGTTAACCGGCTCATGTTTATTCCCTTTTGATTTCTCGGCAAATCACAAGTCATAATAAAGTTCGCGGCCGTTGTTTGCTCGGCAGGCGTCATGGCGGAAGTGATTGTGACTGGATGGGACACATCAGCAACACCTACATGCTGAATGTCAAAAAAATAATCCTTCCTGATATTTTGCAGGTCCTTCATTTTCTCTTTTTCCACTGGTTTCTCACCCTTGGCCGGACTGACCGATCCAAAGTATCGAAGACGCTCCGTTTTTTTCGGGAGCAGCGTATGTTGATTCATTCAGAAAACTCCTCTCGCTAACAAATCGTAATAATTACTATTTATTTTGATCGGTTCACTGATGAAAATCAAGAGAAAATAAAAAAGACACGCACAAACGCGTGTCCGTCAAAAACCTACACATCCGCCGGGCTGCTTTCCGCGCTCCAGCTTTTCCGCCAGTAATAGCCTACGGCAAGCACGAGTGCAAACGCCAGCAGCGCGATACAGGAAAACGTGATAAAACCGATGGCATACGTGCCTGTCATCTGTTTGAGAGATCCTAGGATGTTCGGCAGGAAAAACCCTCCGATTCCTCCGGCCGCACCGACGATTCCCGTCACCATGCCAATTTCTTTGCGAAAACGCTGCGGCACGAGCTGGAATACTGCGCCGTTGCCCATTCCGAGCCCCATCATTCCGACAAACAATAGAACAATGACCATTGAGAGGGACGGCAGGCTGCTGACTCCGGCCATACACAGTGCCACGATGACAAACAATACAGAAAGAACTTTCGTGCCGCCGACGCGATCCGAAATCAAACCCCCGACAGGCCTGAAAAAGCTCCCCGCCGCCACACATAATGTAACGAAGTCCCCTGCGTGAATTTTTGACAGCTGGTATTGATCAACAAAGAAAATAGATAAAAAGCTTGAGAGCCCGACAAATCCGCCAAATGTGACGCTATACAGCAGGCAGAAAAACCATGTTTCCTTTTGCCCAAACACATGAAGATAGCTTTTGAGCGGCTGCGGAGCCGGCTGTGCAGGAGAATCTTTAGCCAAGGAGACAAAAAGAATAAAGACGATCAATAATGGAATAAGCGCAATTCCCATAACAATGTGCCAGCCGAACTGCTCTGCCAGACGAGGGCCAAACAGGGTTGCAAACAACGTGCCGCTGTTTCCCGCGCCGGCAATCCCCATCGCAAGCCCCTGCAAATGAGGCGGATACCAGCGGCTTGCCATTGGCAGCGCAACGGCAAAGCTTGCCCCAGCTACGCCTAGCAGAATCCCGATGGCATACAGCTCAGTCAGTGAACGGCCGCCAAATGTCCCCCACAGCAGCGGAATCATTGTCACCAGCATCCCGATCACTGCCGTTTTTTTCGGTCCGATTCTGTCCGTTAAAATACCCAGAATGATACGAAACACAGACCCAGATAAAATCGGCACAGCCACGACAAGCCCTTTCTCAAAAGGAGACAGGTCAAAATCCTGAGAAATATAAACACCCAGCGCCCCAAGCATCACCCATATCATAAAACTGACATCAAAATATAAAAAGGAACAGAGCAAAGTGAGTGGATGACCGCTAGTTTTCAGTTCCGACAGCTTCATAAGATTCCCCTTTCTTGACCCTCATTATTTTACATTTTCTGAATCAAGGATATAGGACCATTATTTTCTGGAAAAGACATGTGTTAGTTTTTATGACACGTTTAATGCGTTAACAATGCATTGTGACATAATTTTTAATAGGAGAAAACTTACGAGCCGCGTCAAAGGAGGTCTGATACATGAAGAAACAAAGGTTGGTGTTAGCAGGAAACGGCATGGCCGGTATTCGCTGTATTGAAGAAATAGTAAAGCTGAATCGCCACATGTTTGAGATTGTCATTTTCGGGAGTGAAACGCATCCCAACTACAATCGCATTCTCTTATCCTCTGTATTGCAGGGTGAAGCGTCACTCGATGACATTACACTGAACAGCAAGGCTTGGTATGACAAGCACGGGATTACGCTTTACACAGGCGAAACGGTTATTCAAATTGATACAGATCAGCAGCGCATCATCACGGATCGCAAGCGCATCCTGTCGTATGACAAACTCATTGTTGCAACAGGCTCCTCCCCTTATATTCTCCCTATCCCCGGGGCAGACAAAGAAGGCGTCTATGGATTTCGGACAATAGAAGACTGCCAAGCGCTGATGGAGATGGCCGAGCGCTATCAAAAGGCGGCGGTGATCGGAGCCGGCTTATTAGGACTGGAGGCTGCAATCGGTTTGCAGCGGCTCGGCATGGATGTCAGCGTCATTCACCACTCCGCCGGCATTATGCAAAAACAGCTCGATCAAACGGCAGCGCGGCTGCTGCAAACGAAGCTGGAACAAAAAGGCTTAACCTTTCTTTTGGAGAAAGACACCGTCTCCATATCCGGAACCACGCGGGCAGACGGAATCCATTTTAAAGATGGCGCTTCACTAAAAGCAGACCTGATTGTGATGGCGGCTGGCGTTAGACCGAATATTGAATTGGCTGTATCCGCTGGAATCGAAGTGAACCGCGGGATCATCGTGAATGACTGCATGCAGACAAGCGAACCTAATGTCTACGCCGTTGGCGAATGCGCCGAGCATAACGGAACGGTGTACGGATTGGTGGCACCGCTTTATGAGCAGGGAAACGTTCTCGCCAAACATATTTGCGGCGTTCCATGTGAGGGATATCAAGGCTCACCCTCAGCTGCGGCATTAAAAATAGCTGGAATCGATGTGTGGTCAGCAGGAAAAATTCAAGAGGATGAACACACGACGAGCATCAATATTTACGACGAACAAGCTGGCATTTACAAAAAAGCACTTTTTGAGGATGACAAGCTGGCCGGCGTTATTTTATTCGGAGACACCCGTGACAAGCAGCGGCTTCTCGACAGCCTGCTTAAACAACGAGACATCTCCATTGTCAAAAAGCAGATCATCGAACCGGAGACAAGCGGCACTTTATTTGAATCCATGCCTTCCAGTGAAACGATTTGCCAATGCAACACAGTGACGAAAGGCGCGATTGAAGAAGCGGTGCACACGAAAAGCTTAACAACTGTTGAGGAAGTCAAGCACTGCACCAAAGCCTCTGGGTCCTGCGGAGGATGCAAACCGCTCGTTGAAGACCTTTTGAGGTACATGACCAACAGCGAATATACGAAGCCCGCCGGCACACTTTCGTTTTGCGGCTGTACTGATTTTACAGAAGACGACATCATCGCTGAGCTTCAGCGCAGGCCATTCACTAATCCGGCAGAAGTGATGAACCAGCTTGACTGGAAAACAAAAAACGGATGCAGTACTTGTGTTCCTGCGATTCAATACTATCTGGAAATGCTGTACCCTGGGTTTGTCCAGCCTGAGCCAGCCGCTGAAGACACATGCATTCTGATCCCGCAAATGTACGGCGGGCGGACAAACGCGGAGCAGTTGAGAAACATCGCCAACATCATTGAGGCATACAGCATCCCTGACGTATCCATCACTCACAGCCAAAGACTGAAGCTTTCGGGGATCAAATCTGCGGATCTCCCGAACATAAAAAAAGACCTGAAGATGCCCGTTTCCACCAATGAACTCCGGCACACGCTGCAAAGCATCAAAGCATGTACATGCGGGCAAAATCGATTGATTCAGCAGCTGGCAGCCCAAATCGAAAGACACCTTGAGACGCTTTCCTTCCCCGCTCCCATTTCTATCAGCTTATCATGTGAAACAGACTGCACCGATGCCGCCCTGCAGGATGTCGGCGCGATTCGGACACAAGCTGGCTGGGACATTCACTTCGGCGGCGTCCGGGGAACCCACGCCCGTTCCGGATCCCTGTTTTGCGTGACAGACAACGCAGAAAAAACTGCCGGCATGATCAAAGGACTGATCCAGTATTATCGTGAAACAGCTCATTACTTAGAAGCCGTTCATCAGTGGATGGACCGTCTCGGAATCATTCATATCAGAGAAGTGCTATTTGAAGAAGACCTAAGGACACAGCTGCTGGAAAGCCTTCATACAGACCTGTCACTGATTCAAAACCCGACTGTAGAGGCGGGCTCATATAAGAAAGGATGAGGCATTTTGACCGAACGACTGCTTAGATATTTCCGCGATAAACAACAAGACATCCAATCAGAAAAAACGTATGACACCCAATGCCCATTTTGCAGCATGCAGTGCAAAATGCAGCTCGTGGAACAAACCATCGTCACACGGAAAAAGTACACAGCGATTGGGATTGACAATCCTACGACACAGGGCCGTCTCTGCATGAAGGGCATGAATGCTCACCAGCATGCGTTGAACTCCTCTCGCATCACCCACCCGCTGCTAAAGAAAAACGGCGAATTTATGCCTGTTTCTTGGGAAGAAGCACTGAATTACATCAAAGAACAAGTGACAACGATCCAAACAGAACACGGCCATTGCGCCATGGCTGTATACGGAAGCGCCTCGATAACAAATGAAGAGGCGTATTTGTTGGGGAAATTCGCACGGGTGGGCTTACAGACAAAATACATTGACTACAACGGGAGGCTTTGTATGTCCGCCGCCGCAACCGCAGCCAATCAAACATTCGGCGCGGACAGAGGCCTAACGAACCCCTTGTCAGACATTCCCCACACCCGCGTGATCATTCTGGCCGGCACCAATATTGCGGAATGCCAGCCTACAATGATGCCGTATTTTGAAAAAGCGAAAGAAAACGGAGCTTACATCATTGCCATTGATCCGCGTGAAACAGCGACAACAAAAATCGCCGATCTTCATCTAAAAATCAAACCCGGCACAGACGCCGCCCTTGCCAACGGTCTCGTCAAAATCATCATTGACGAGCAGCTCATAAACGAGGATTTCATTCAATCACGAACAAATGGATTCAAAGAGCTGAAGCAGCATACTGACTCGTTAAACCTGAATGACATCGCCGAACAGACGAGTGTTCCGCTGGCGCATATAAGAAAAGCTGCTGTAAAGTTTGCAAAGGAAACGTCCGGCATGCTGTTTACAGCCCGCGGGATTGAACAGCAAACCGATGGAACAGCGGCTGTGAAAGGCTTCTTAAACATGGTGCTGATCACAGGGAAAATCGGCAAGCCTTACTCAGGTTACGGAGCGATCACCGGACAAGGCAACGGGCAAGGTGCAAGAGAGCATGGCCAGAAAGCCGATCAGCTTCCGGGCTACCGATCTATTGAAAACGAGCAACACCGGGCACATATTGCGAAAGTGTGGGGAATTCATCAGGATGATCTGCCGCGAAAAGGTGTCTCAGCCTATGAAATGATGGAAAAAATCCATGACGGCGACATTAAAGGACTGTTCCTCATGTGCTCCAATCCTGCTGTCTCCAGCCCAAATGCGCATCTCGTGAAAAAAGCCCTAAGAAAACTAACATTCTTTGTCGCAATCGATTTGTTTATTTCAGAGACTGCGGAATACGCAGATGTGATTTTGCCAGCCTCCTCTTATTTAGAAGATGAGGGCACCATGACAAATGTAGAAGGACGCGTGACATTAAGAGAAGCAAGCCGGCCATGTCCCGGCGAAGCAAAGCATGATTGGCAGATCATTTGTGATCTCGCATCCGTTCTCGGCAAAGGCCGCTACTTTTCTTATACGTCAGCGGAGGATATTTTTAATGAATTAAGAGAAGCGAGCCGAGGAGGGATCGCCGATTATTCAGGCATCACATATGAGAGGCTAAGACGTGAAGGCGGCATTCACTGGCCATGTCCAGAACCTGATCATCCCGGAACCGGGCGCTTGTTTGCAGAATCATTTGCTCATCCGGAGCAAAAAGCAGCATTAAGTGTAATTCCAAATGAACCGCCTGTTCCAAAAGAGAAGCCGACAGCCGATTATCCGCTTTATTTAACGACAGGCCGCGTCATGTCTCACTACTTAACAGGCGTTCAAACAAGAAAAAGCGCCGCCCTTGCCGCAAGACATTTTGAATCGTTTATGGAAATCCATCCGCAAACAGCAGCGACCTACAATATCGAGGACCGTGTACTGGTAAAAATAGAATCTCCGCGGGGAAGCATCACCGTCCGCAGCAAATTATCAGAACAAATCAGAAAGGATACCGTTTTTGTTCCCATTCATTGGGCAGACGCTCAAAATGTGAATGATTTAATCGGGGAGGCCTTAGATCCAGCCTGTAAAATGCCCGGTTTTAAGGTATGCGCCGTCCGAATCAGACCTATTTAAATTTTTCATAAAATTTTTAGAACTTTTCGTATATTTTGTTACATTTTATAACATGTATCTTAAATATTCCTTTTTGCTGTGCTACGCTGGAAAAAACATTGATAAGGAGCGGATCATCTGATGGGAAAAAAACAGCTAGTTCTTGTTGGTAATGGAATGGCCGGGGTAAGGGCCATTGAAGAGATACTGAGTGTTGCTAAAGACGAGTTTCAGATCACAATTTTTGGTGCCGAACCGCATCCCAACTATAATCGAATCCTTTTGTCAAAAGTGCTTCAAGGCGATACAGATATTAAAGATATTACGTTAAACGATTGGGACTGGTACGAAGAAAACAACATTCAATTGTATACAAATGAAACGGTCATCAAAGTAGATACGGAAAACAAAAAAGTCATCACAGACGCAGACAGAATCCAGCCTTACGACGAATTGATTCTGGCGACAGGCTCTGTCCCTTTTATCCTTCCGATTCCGGGCGCAGACAAAAAAGGCGTCACAGCTTTCCGGGATATAAAAGATACAGACACAATGCTCGCCGCGTCAAAACAATATAAAAAAGCAGCCGTCATCGGCGGAGGACTTCTTGGTTTGGAAGCCGCTCGCGGACTGCTGAATCTCGGCATGGAAGTATCCGTCATCCACCTCGCCCCATTCCTGATGGAGCGCCAGCTTGATGCAACGGCAGGACGCCTGCTGCAAAACGAGTTAGAAAAACAAGGGATGACCTTTTTACTTGAAAAGCAAACCGAAGAAATTGTTGGTGACGATCGTGTCGAAGGCCTCCGTTTCAAGGATGGCACAAGCATTGAAGCTGATTTGGTCGTCATGGCTGTCGGCATCCGCCCAAATACAACGCTCGGGGCCGAGAGCGGCATTCCGGTCAACCGCGGCATCATCGTCAACGATTATATGCAGACGGAAATCCCGCACATTTATGCGGTCGGCGAATGTGCTGAGCACCGCGGAATCGCCTACGGGCTTGTGGCGCCACTTTATGAACAGGCAAAAGTGCTGGCGAAGCATATTTGCGGCATCGACACAAAACCGTATGAAGGTTCCGTTCTCTCCACACAGTTAAAGGTATCAGGCGTCGAAGTCTTCTCTGCCGGTGACTTTAACGAATCAGAGGAGAAAAAAGCGATTAAAGTCTTTGATGAGCAGGAAGGCATCTATAAAAAAATCGTCCTGAGAGGCAATCAAATTGTCGGTGCTGTTTTATTCGGCGACAGCAGCGAGGGCAACCGCCTGTTTTCTATGATTCAAAAAGAAGCCGATATCTCTGAAACCTCAAAAATATCAATCTTACAGCCTCTCGACCAAGAAGCAGGCACAAGCATTACCGCAGCGATGAGCGACGATGAAATCATCTGCGGCTGCAACGGCGTGTCAAAAGGTGCGATTATTCAAGCCATACAGGAAAAGGGCTGCTCGTCAACGGACGAGATCAAAGCATGCACTGGCGCATCCCGTTCATGCGGAGGCTGTAAGCCGCTCGTAGAAGAAATCCTCCAGCATACGCTCGGATCAGACTTTGATGCGTCAGCGCAAAAAGAAGCCATTTGCGGCTGCACCACATTGTCTAGAGATGAGGTCGTAGAAGAAATCAAAGCCAAAGGGCTGTCACATACAAGAGAAGTCATGAATGTGCTCGGCTGGAAAACGCCAGAAGGCTGTTCCAAATGCCGTCCGGCTCTGAACTACTACTTAGGCATGATCAATCCAACCAAATACGAGGATGAACGGACATCCCGCTTTGTTAATGAACGAATGCACGCCAATATTCAAAAAGACGGAACATACTCAGTCGTTCCCCGGATGTACGGCGGCGTGACCAACTCTACAGATTTGCGCAAAATCGCTGATGTCGTCGACAAATATGAGATCCCGCTCGTGAAAATGACAGGCGGCCAGCGAATTGATCTTATCGGAGTGAAAAAAGAAGACCTTCCGAAGGTATGGGAAGATCTTGATATGCCATCAGGCTACGCGTACGGAAAGACACTTCGGACAGTAAAAACATGCGTAGGCGAGCAATTCTGCCGCTTCGGCACACAAGACTCCATGGCACTGGGCATTGCACTTGAGAAAAAATTCGAAGGGCTGAATACGCCTCATAAAGTCAAAATGGCCGTGTCTGCCTGCCCGCGAAACTGTGCGGAATCCGGCATTAAGGACCTTGGCGTAGTCGGCATCGACGGAGGCTGGGAGCTTTATGTCGGCGGAAACGGCGGAACCCATTTGCGTGCCGGCGATTTGCTGATGAAGGTAAAAACAAATGAAGAAGTGTTAGAATACGCAGGCGCTTACCTGCAATATTACCGGGAAACTGCAAACTATCTGGAGCGTACATCCGCATGGCTTGAGCGCGTCGGTTTATCCCATGTCCAGTCCGTGTTAAACGATCCGGCAAAACGGCAGGAGCTGAACGACAGAATGAATGAAACACTCTCTGTCCACAAGGATCCGTGGAAAGACTTTTTAGAGGATAAACAAACCTCTAAAGAATTATTTGAAAATGTCGTCACCACATCATAATGACAAAAACAAACATTAAGGAGGAATGGACATGGTAAACAAAGACGTAACAAAAGTATGTATCGGAAAAATTGGAGAATTGCCTGAACAATTAGGCAAAACAGTGTATATTGAAGATAAGGAGCTTGCAGTCTTCAAGCTTTCAAACGGAAGCATCCGCGCCATCGAAAACCGCTGTCCGCATAAGGGCGGCGTTCTGGCAGAAGGCATCGTCAGCGGCGAATATGTTTTTTGCCCGATGCACGACTGGAAAATCTCCTTAGAAGACGGAATCGTTCAAGAACCTGACCACGGATGCGTCAAAACATACGAAACGCTGATCGAAGGAGAGCATGTTTATCTCGTATATTGATCAAAAGACCGGATCACTTTTCTAGTGGTCCTTCATTTTTTACAGTGACGGAAGGATGACATGATCATGAAGAACGGAATCGTATATTTCGTGGGAGCCGGACCCGGCGACCCAGGCCTGCTCACCATCAAAGGAAAACAGGCGCTCGAAGAAGCAGATGTCATTTTATATGACCGGCTCGCCAACCCGAGGCTGCTCGAATTTGCATCACCGGACTGCCAGTTTATTTATTGCGGAAAACTGCCAGACCGCCATTTTATGAAACAAAAAGAAATTAACGCCCTGCTGGTTGAAAAAGCATTAAATGGGTCAACCGTCGTTCGCTTGAAGGGCGGAGATCCGAGCGTATTCGGCAGAGTCGGCGAGGAAGCGGATGCTCTTCATGAGCACGGCATTCGCTATGAAATGGTGCCGGGAATCACCTCTGGAATCGCAGCGCCGCTATATGCGGGCATCCCCGTCACGCATCGGGATTTCGCATCGTCTTTTGCCATGATTACAGCGCATGATAAATCATTAAAAGGCACGCCGAACCTTGACTGGGAAGGGCTTGCCCGAAGCGTTCAAACCCTTGTTTTTTACATGGGTGTCAAGAACTTGTCTTATATTTGCCAGCAGCTCATTTCATACGGAAAATCGCCTTCTGTCCCTGTCATTGTCATCCAATGGGGAACTTGGGGCCGCCAGCGAAGTGTGAAAGGAACGCTTGAGAACATTCAGCAAAAAGTGCAGGAGCACCAGATAACAAACCCTGCGATTATCGTCATCGGAGATATCGTTAATTTTCAAACACACAGCTGGTTTGAAAGCAAACCGCTTATCGGCCGGCATATGATGATAGTCACTCATGGCGAGGATGAAGACCCGCTTGCAGACAGGCTGCGTGATTCCGGCGCCGATGTCATCGAATGGCCCAAGTGGCGGACTGAAAATATGCCCGTCAATGAAGACATTCTTCGAAAGATCGGCAGCTTTGAAGACATACTTTTCACATCGCGCCGTGCGGTTTGTGAATTTTTCAAAGCACTGGCTTCTAAGAAAATCGACATCCGCCAGCTGACAGCCCGACTGAGTGCAGCAACTGAGCAAGCAAAGGCGGAGCTTGAAAAACGGGGTTTTCTTGTCACCGCCATTCAGCCTGATTCAGAAAAACGCCTTGTTGTCGGGAGCCGCCCTGCAGTGGAAAATGTCCAGACGCATGAGTCCAGTTCGTTTTATATCACTCATGAAAACGTCATAGACGACCGGTTCACCCACATGATTCAGCGTACCATCAGTGAATCCCCGTTGCACATGGTCATTTGCCCGAACAAGCTGTCCGTTCAGCAATTGATCAATGGTGGCGAACAAATTGGCATTTCGCCGGAATTGTCAGCAAGCTGCCCCCCTATCGTCTGCATAGGCGATGATTCGGCTGCCGGCGCTTATGGATTCGCAGCCGTCAAAGCACAGGATGAATTGTTTGCTTTCATCCACAATCAACAAGCGGAAAAAAAACTCCTTCACAGCTGATGGATGGCAGCCCTTTTTTCAAGGGCTGTTTTATTTATGCACCAATTTTTTATGATGGGTTGAATACATCGCCATATTCTCAGCCTTAGGGTCCAAATAAGCCTTAGCGCTGTTGACCGCTGTCGGGCCTTCGGTAAAGCCGCCGGCAATCAATCTCAGCTTGCTTTCATAAAAAGCCGCGTCCCCTGCCACAAAAACGCCCGGAAGATTCGTCCGCATATGTCTGTCTGCTTTCACCCTGCCTTCTTCAATCTCCAGCCCCCACTCCTTCATTGGCCCGAGATCAATTTTGAAGCCATGATTAATGATCAGTTCATCAACCTCTATCTCTTCCCTCTGGCCAGTCTCCGTATGGCAAATCGTCACTTTTTGGATGCGCTCCTCATTGCCGCTCAGCTGCTCCAGACGATAAGGCGTCAGCACTCGCACCGATGATTGCTTCATTTTCGTCACACTGCTTTCCATTCCTCCGAATTCCTCGCGGCGATGAACGACAGTCACAGACGCCGCAATCGGTTCCAGCTCATTGGCCCAATCGACGGCAGTATCCCCGCCGCCTGAAATCACCACGCGCTTCCCTTTAAACGCATCAAGCTTCTCCACTCCATAATGAAGATTTTTGCCCGCGTACCGAGTTGCATCCTCGCTGTCAAACTCATTGACCTCAAGCGTGCCCATGCCGCAAGCCAAAATCGCAGTTCTTGTATAGTGCTTTTCCCCTTCAGAACCTGTCAATACAATGGTGCCGTCATTCAGGCGTTCAAACCCGGTCACACGCTGATTCAATACGATATCAGGATCAAACGTTGCCGCCTGCTCCTTCAGCTGCTCGATCAGCTGCTTTCCCG
Organism: Bacillus stercoris; assembly: GCF_029772985.1. Taxonomy (NCBI): domain Bacteria; kingdom Bacillati; phylum Bacillota; class Bacilli; order Caryophanales; family Bacillaceae; genus Bacillus; species Bacillus stercoris. Next base: position 4,018,460 of record NZ_CP121861.1, read on the forward strand.
CAATCCCCGGTATGCCGCCGATATCGCGAATGATTTTCTCAGGAAAGAATAAAGACACTTTCCCTCCGAGCTTCGGCAAAAATTCGATTACCTTTGTTTTCAGCTCCCGCATCCCGCAGTAAAAAGCAGTAAACAGCCCAATCGGCCCCCCGCCTATAATCGTAACGTCATATACCTCTTGATTCTCAGCCATCCGTCCTGCCTCCCGTTCACATCTATATCAACAACTTTAATTGAGAATGAATATCAATACAAAGTATATCATATTTCAAGGGCCTTTGTTTATTCATTTCTTCTCCTTGTGGTCAATTGTTGAAAACTCTATAATAGGCAAAAAACAATTGGGTGAAACAAATGAAAAGACGAGTCGAAACAATCACTATCGAAGGCCATACACTAGAATATTCTGTGACAGGCAAGGGCACCCCAATCCTTGTCATGCATGGCGGGCATTCAAATTGTTACGAGGAATTCGGGTACACAGCACTGATTGAGCAGGGGTATTCCATCATTACGCCTTCAAGGCCCGGCTACGGACGAACGTCAAAAGAGATTGGAAAAAGCCTTGCTGATGCCTGCCGTTTTTATGTGAATATATTAGATCATTTACAACTCGAACGCGTCCATGTGATCGCCATCTCAGCAGGAGGGCCGAGCGGCATATGCTTTGCCTCACATTATCCGGAAAGAGTAAATACATTGACCTTGCAATCCGCGGTCACCAAAGAATGGCTCACCCCAAAAGATACTGAATATAAATTGGGGAGGATTCTCTTCCGTCCGCCGCTGGAAAAGTGGATATGGAAGCTGATTTCTTCTTTGAATAACGCCTTTCCGCGTTTGATGTTTCGTGCTATGAGCCCGCAATTCAGCACGCTTCCGTTTCAGCGAATCAAGTCCTTGATGGATGAAAGCGACATAGAAGCTTTTCAAAAAATGAACAGCCGGCAGCGCTCGGGTGAAGGATTTCTTCTTGACTTGTCACAAACAACCGCTGTCTCTTCGAAAGAACTGCAGGCTATCTCATGTCCCGTGCTGATTATGCAAAGTGTTTATGATGGATTTGTCAACTTGTCACATGGACATCATGCAAAAGAGCACATTCATGACGCCGCCCTCTGTTTGCTTCACTCATGGGGGCACCTGATTTGGCTCGGAAAAGAAGCTGCTGAAACAGACAGTATCCTACTCGGCTTTTTAGAATCCTCACCAAAGTGAAACGATCCTTTCTCCTCCTCCGTCAAACAAGCAGTGCCTTTTTTTCTGGTATCATAAGAGAAGCAGCTTAACATGAGCGGAGGTTTTATTGTGACAGCACAATCATCTTTTCTTCAGCTGAATTCTATTTTTATCAGCATTTTAATAGAAGCCATTCCGTTTATTCTGATTGGCGTCATACTTTCCGGAATCATTCAAATGTTTGTTTCTGAAGAAATGATTGCAAGAATCATGCCGAAAAACCGCTTTCTCGCCGTTTTATTCGGTGCGCTGGCCGGCATTTTATTTCCCGCCTGCGAATGCGGCATCATCCCGATTACGAGGCGGCTTCTATTAAAGGGAGTCCCTTTGCATGCGGGCGTAGCTTTCATGCTGACCGCGCCTATCATTAATCCTATCGTTTTATTTTCTACTTTTATTGCGTTCGGAAATAGATGGAGCGTGGTCTTTTACAGAGGCGGACTGGCTCTCGCCGTTTCGCTGATCATCGGGGTCATCTTATCCTATCAATTTAAGGATAACCAGCTTTTAAAGCCTGACGAACCCGGGCACCATCATCATCACGGCACCTTGCTCCAAAAGCTGGGCGGGACCTTGCGTCATGCCATTGATGAATTTTTCTCCGTGGGGAAATATTTAATCATCGGCGCCTTTATCGCAGCAGCCATGCAGACGTATGTCAAAACATCCACTTTGCTTGCGATCGGGCAGAATGATGTATCCTCTTCCCTCGTGATGATGGGTCTGGCATTTGTCTTGTCGCTTTGTTCAGAAGTTGATGCATTCATCGCGTCTTCCTTCAGCAGCACATTTTCATTAGGATCGTTAATCGCCTTTCTCGTCTTTGGGGCAATGGTGGATATTAAGAATCTATTGATGATGCTTGCGGCCTTCAAAAAACGATTTGTTTTCCTGCTGATTACATACATTGTCGTGATTGTTTTAGCAGGATCACTACTGGTAAAGGGGTGATTGGGTGTTTCGTCTATTGGTGCTGATGGGATTTACGTTTTTCTTTTATCATCTGCATGCCTCAGGAAATCTAACAAAATATATCAATATGAAATATGCCTATCTTTCCTTTATTGCGATCTTCCTGCTTGCCATTCTGACCGCCGTCCAAGCATATCTATTTATCAAGTCGCCTGAAAAAGGCGGGCATCACCATGACCATGATTGCGGGTGCGGCCATGATCACGAGCATGACCATGAGCAAAACAAACCATTTTATCAGCGGTATTTGATTTATATCGTTTTTCTTTTTCCTTTGGTGTCAGGCATTTTCTTCCCGATTGCAACGCTTGACTCATCGATTGTCAAAACAAAAGGGTTCTCGTTTAAGGCAATGGAGAGCGGAGATCATTACTCCCAAACACAGTATTTGCGGCCTGATGCCAGCCTTTATTACGCGCAAGACAGCTATGACAAACAGATGAAACAGCTGTTTAATAAGTATTCCAGCAAAAAAGAGATTTCTCTGACCGATGATGATTTCCTAAAAGGAATGGAAACCATCTATAACTATCCGGGTGAATTTCTCGGACGGACGATTGAATTTCATGGATTTGCGTACAAAGGAAACGCCATTAACAAAAATCAGCTGTTCGTGTTGAGGTTTGGCGTCATTCACTGTATCGCTGATTCCGGCGTGTACGGGATGCTTGTGGAGTTTCCGAAGGACATGAACATCAAGGATGATGAATGGATTCAGATTAAAGGCACTTTGGCCTCAGAATATTACCAGCCATTCAAATCAACTCTCCCTGTTGTGAAAGTAACCGATTGGAACACCATTAAAAAGCCTGATGATCCGTACGTTTACAGAGGATTTTAAATGAAGACGAAACCAGTACAAGTACTGGTTTCTTTTTTATTTCTTTTTCATCAGCATCAAATCGAGATAGAGCTGGCACCGCGTTCTGAAATCGCTTAAATCGATCGACGTCATCTCAGTAATCTGTTTGATGCGGTAATTCAATGTATTTTGGTGAATAAAGAGCTGGTCTGCCGCTGGTTTTGTTTTGCAGTTGTTGAGGAGATAGATTTCCAAGGTTTTGAGCAGCTCAGTGCTGCTTTCTTCGTCTTTCGCTTTTAATAAAGCCAAATCCTTATTCTCGTATTCTAGAAATTCGTTTTTTTGTTCAATGCTTTCTAAATAGCGATAAATGCCGAGTTTGGCATATTCATATGGAATGTTTTCCTGATTGCCGGTGATTTCTGCGGCTTTGATGACTTCGAGTGCTTCTGTGTAGCTCTTGCCAAGCTTGAGAAGGTGATTATATTCGTTTCCGATACCGATATAAATAGGGGTAGGTATTTTTTGAAAGTGAAAATGTGTTAACAGCTTGTTAATAAATTCAGAAGCTGCTGAGGAGACGGAGCTTTTTTGGGAAAAACTCGCTACGACGATGACAATATTTGATTCGATCGTTAAGACATGACTGACTTTATCCCGTAAATTCAGGTACGACCTGATATTTTCCTTTAAATCCTCAACCGCTTCCCCATCCCCATTTGCGGCGTGCAGGATAACAACTGAAAACATGGAAGGCAGCACGGTGTTGATCTTTTCAGCTTCCCTTCTGAGGTCCTTCTCAGAGGTGAATTGCTGATAGATCGCCCGTTTGATGAGATCCTCTGCTTTTTCTTCCTTTTCCTGTTTCAATTTGTTCGTTTTATAAATGATTTTCCCGACATGAAAAGAGGTCTCATACAAAAAGTCGAGCTCTTCTTCCGTCAGATTTTGGTCCAGCTCCTGAACCCAGATGTAGCCCATGACTTCCCCTTTGTGCTTTGCACTCACGACCACCCTCTGGTTTAACCCAATGCTTTCAATTTTATTGACGCGAAAAGGCTCAGGTTCTGTTTTCAGTCTTTCAATGATTCCGTCCTTCAAAAACCTCTCAAAAATCTGAACCGGACATTTTTTTGAGAAAATAGTCTGCTGGTTGGCAGAGTCAAAATGGTTAATATAGTAAGAATTATAGGCTAACAAAAAGAAATCCGCGCTTTCCAGGATGACTGGTTTTTGCAGTTCATAACTGATAAAATCAATCAGCTTATCAACATCTGAAAATGAAAAAACTCTCTCTAAAAGCTCTTCCATACCTTTTTCTCCTATACTTTTTTTACTTTAATCATATCCATACGGGGGCTTTTTGTATAGAAAAAAATACGTTTGTTTCCAAAAGAAAAAAATGGCCGCTTAAAAGGAGAAAAGAGGAAAAAGGGATAGCCCCTTCCTCCTCCTTTCGATTTTTATTGTGACATTGTATCTTGGTAGTCTTTAAACTGGTCTTCGACAGCTTGTGACGGAGCTTGCGTCAATACACTGACGATAAAGACAGTTAATAGACTCGCAGCAAAACCAGGTATGATTTCATACAGAAAGTCCGAAAGACCGGCATTCGCCCAAATGATTACAGTTGCTGCTCCCACAATCATGCCGGCGAGTGCCCCCCATTTGGTCATTCGTTTCCAAAACAGACTGAGCAGCACAACCGGCCCGAATGATGCACCGAAGCCCGCCCACGCATAGCTTACCAATCCAAGGATTGTATTATTTTTCTCCCAAGCCAGGAATAATGCGATGACAGAAATCACAAGCACAGCCATACGGCCCAAAAACACCAGCTCTTTATCAGAAGCTGAGCGTCTGAACATCGACTTATACAAATCTTCTACCAGAGAGCTTGATGTCACAAGCAGCTGGGAAGAAATTGTGCTCATAATTGCGGCCAAAATAGCTGAAATCAGAAAACCTGTGATAATCGGATGGAACAAAATATTCCCTAATTGAATAAAAATCGTCTCAGGATCCTTCAGTGTCATGCCATTCTGATGGTAATAAGCGATTCCGCCCAAACCGGTCAGCACAGCGCCGACTGCCGACAAAATCATCCAGCCCATTCCGATTCTGCGCGCTCTTTTGATCTCTTTTACGGACGTTATCGCCATAAAACGCACAATGATATGCGGCTGGCCAAAGTAGCCCAAACCCCAGGCAAACAAAGAAATAATGCCAAGGACGCTTGTTCCTTTGAAAATATTAAACATATCTGGATCAACAGAGCGGATTTCAGTAACTGTTTCACTTGCTCCTCCCGTATGGAAAAACGTAACGATCGGAACAAGGATGAGTGCGGCAAACATAATGATCCCCTGAACAAAATCTGTCCAGCTGACTGCCAAAAAGCCGCCAAACAGGGTATACGCCACAACAACACCAGTCACAACCCACAGGCCGGTGTGATAATCCATCCCCAAAATACTGTTGAATAAAACGCCGCCGGATACCATTCCAGACGAAACATAAAATGTGAAGAAAACTAAAATCACAATCCCTGAAAATAGTCTCAGCAGCTTCGAATGGTCTCCGAAGCGATTTTCAAGGAACCCGGGAATTGTGATGGAATTCCCCGCTTGTTCAGTATAAGTTCTCAGCCGAGGCGCAACATAGAGCCAGTTCGCCCATGCCCCAAGGCAAAGTCCGAACACAATCCAAATACCGCTCAGACCTGTTGAAAACATGGCGCCCGGGAGACCCATCAGCAGCCAGCCGCTCATATCGGCAGCACCGGCACTGAGAGCGGTTACGGCCGGACCCAAAGAGCGTCCTCCAAGCATGTAATCCGTCAGATTCGACGTGCGCTTGTAAGCAAAGTAGCCGATCAGCATCATCCCCGCCATATAAATACAAATCGAAATAATCAGCTGTATGTTTTCTATGGCACTTCCTCCTCTTTTTTATGGTATATGGATGAAATGGACATCCCCGCAGGGAGGATGCCCATTTAGTCCCGCTTTAGAACATTTCACTGATTGTTTTTGCTTGCATATGCAGTGCCAAGTAATCCGGTCCGCCTGCTTTTGAATCCGTTCCGGACATTTTGAAGCCGCCAAACGGATGGTAGCCGACGATAGCACCTGTACAGTTGCGGTTGAAGTATAGGTTTCCAACATGGAATTCCTGTTTCGCACGCTCGATGTGCTTGCGGTTGTTTGTAATCACCGCGCCTGTCAAACCATATTCAGTATTGTTTGCCACTTCTAAAGCTTCATCAAAGTCTGACACTTTACAAAATGCAACGACAGGTCCGAAAATTTCTTCCTGCATAAGTCTTGCTTTCGGATCAAGGTCAGCGAAGATCGTCGGTTTGATGAAGTATCCTTTCGAATCATCACCAGTGCCGCCGCTTACTAAACGCCCTTCCTGTTTTCCGATCTCAATATAGCTCATAATTTTATCATAAGAACCTTGGTCAATGACAGGTCCCATATAAACATCTGCACTGTCAGGTTTAGCAGTTACTTTTGATTCCGTAATTTCAATGACACGCTCTAATACTTGATCATACACTTTTTCATGGACAACTGCACGTGAACCTGCAGAACATTTTTGTCCGGCAAAGCCGAATGCAGATGTGAAAATCGATTGAGCCGCTAATTCAATGTCCGCATCCTCGTCGACAACAACCGTATCTTTACCGCCCATTTCAGCGATGACACGTTTTAAATGCTGCTGGCCCGGCTGAACCTTCGCCGCGCGTTCGAAAATTCTCGTGCCAACTTCTCTTGATCCTGTAAATGTGATAAGGCTTGTTTTCGGATGGTCAACAAGATAATCGCCTACTTCTGCTCCGCTTCCAGGAACAAAGTTGACTACGCCTTTTGGCAATCCGGACTCTTCAAGCACCTCAACAAATTTTGCTGCAATAACAGGTGTAGCACTCGCAGGTTTTAGAACCACTGTGTTTCCAGTAACGATCGGCGCCACTGTTGTTCCTGCCATGATCGCAAACAAGAAGTTCCACGGCGGAATAACAACTGTCACTCCAGTCGGCGTGTATACATATTGGTTTTTCTCGCCTTCACGGCTGTTGACCGGTTTGCCTTTTGCCAGTTCGATCATTTGGCGTGCATAATACTCCATGAAGTCAATCGCTTCAGCCGTATCTGCATCCGCCTCATTCCAAGGCTTTCCTGCTTCTTTTACAAGCAAAGCGGAAAATTCATGTTTTCTTCTGCGGACTTTGGCAGCAGCGCGGAACAGGACAGCCGCTCTCTCTTCAGGAGATGTGTATCTCCACTCTTCGAATGCTGTCGCAGCAGCTTGAATCGCTTGCTCAGCGTGCTCTTGAGAAGCTTTTGACACTCGGCCGACGACTTCTTCTTTATCAGCCGGGTTGATTGAAACGATTTTCGCTTCTGTTTCTACCCTCTCGCCGTTAATGACAAGCGGATAGTCTTTTCCTAAATATTCGCTTACTGTCGCAAGCGCTTTTTTAAACGCTTCCACGTTGTTTTGGTCTTGGAAATTTGTGAATGGCTCGTGTTTGTAAGGTGTTGTCATGATAATCTCTCCTTTTTTACTTCTTTGTCATTCCTTTGAAAGCGAAGGCAATGTTTGACGGACGTTCTGCAAGGCGTCTCATAAAGTAGCCGTACCAATCCTCGCCGTATGGCAGGTAGACTCTCATGTTATAACCTTCTTTTACGAGGCTGAGCTGGGTTTGCGACCGCATGCCGTACAGCATCTGAAATTCAAACTTGTCATTGGCAATGCCATGTTCCTTGGCAAGCTGCTTTGTAAAGTCGATCATTTTGTCGTCATGTGTGGCAATCGCTGTATAGTGACCGTTTAAGAGCTGCTTTCGGATGATTTTTTTGTAATTTTCATCGACGTCGCTTTTCTCCGGGTAAGCTACTTTTTCTGATTCTTTATAAGCTCCTTTTACAAGGCGAAGGAACGGGTTTAAAGAATCTAAATCGTCAATGTCTTTTTCCGTCCGGTACAGATAGGCTTGCAGCACTGTGCTTACATACTCGTATTTCCTTCTGAAATCTTTGAAAATATCAAGCGTTTTCTGGCATCTGACTTCATCTTCCATGTCGATGGTGACCATGATTTTATGCTTCTCAGCCGTCTGAAGGATTTTCGTCATATTTTCATACACCAGATCCATATCTATATCCAGACCTAAAGACGTCATTTTTAAAGAAACGTGTGAGTTCAGCTCCTGATCCGCAATGGTCGCAATGGTTTGAATGCACTCTTCCGTACGCTCCCGTGCGACCTCGGCGCTGTTCACAAACTCTCCTAAATGATCGACAGTAACTGACAAACCTTGGCTGTTAAGCTGTCGAATGGTCGGGATTGAACTGTTAAAGTCATTCCCGCCGATAATTTTACCCGCTGCTACTCTGCTTCCCCAGTTCTTTGCCATTTTATTGAGAAAGCCGCTTTTGGATAAAAATAAGAAAAAATCTCTTGTGATCACTTCCAACCTCAACACCCCGCAATCTAAGAAGTATTTGTATGAGTTTATTGTAAATGGACAAAACCGACGTTCACAATATTCTCAAAATACAAAGATTCTGATTATTTTTGTGGTTTTTCCACAATCAGATAGTTAGAAAGTCGGGGAATTCTGTCGAATAAAGGAGAAAAGGAAGCGACAAAAAACATCAGCTTCCTCCATCCTTCCACACTTCTTCAACCGTATTCAAAAGCAAACGGTTCAATTCAGGTGTCATATCTTTTTTCTCTGCCTTCAGTTCTTTTGCCGCTTCCATGATTCTTTCGATTTCCGTTTCAATGAATTGGTGAATAACATCGATTCTTGCTTCGAGGTCAAGTTCTTCACCTCTTTTTTTCCGTTCAAGCAAGGTCTCCATTTCAGCCTTCAGCTCGGGTTCAGCAACAAGTTCATTCATCAAAACAGTAAAGTCCATTGGCGGAATGGTTCCGTGCTTTTCAATCCATTGGCAGGCCAAGATAGGCCGAAGCACGTAGAAATACTTTTTGATTTTGACCTCTTGTCCTTGAAGGTAATCTTTGACGTTCCTTCTCGCCATATTGATATAGTGATACACGCTTGCTTCAGGCTTAAATGCCTCCGTGCGCAGTTTTCTTAACTGCTCTGCGGTCGTAAATGCTTCGTAATATACAATGTCTGAGGACAGCCATTCGAGGAGCGGCGGGTTTGACTTTTTGAAAAGCCGAAGCGTCTTTCTCAGCTCCCAGCCGCTGATATCCAGCAAATCGTGAATCGGTTCCTCAATGACATCACGCTCCTGCTCAATTGAAAAATACCACTCCTTTTTCGGCACATAAATAAAGCGGACATCGTAATCACTATCCTGCGACGGGAATCCCCATGCGCGGCTTCCTGACTCGACGGCATACACGATTTTGACCCCGTATGACTGCTCGATTCGTTTTAATTCATCAATGATTCTTTGTTTCATATCTATTCGTCTCCAGTCTGTTCTCATTCCGGCAGTTTGCAGAAAAAAAACGCCGGAAAATATTTGGCGGCTTTTCACATTTATCAGCCTTTAAGATGCTGCTTAAAGAAAGCGAGTTTTTCCGTTTGAAAAGCAGGGATATACTCATGTCCGAAGTAACGGTACACCTTCAGCTCTTTCTCTGTTTCCAAATGATTGTAGGCGGCAAATACGGTGGACGGCGGCGTGACCTTGTCAATCAGACCGATTGACATCAGGACAGGCACCTTCACTCGGTCAGCAAGATTCATAATATCGAAATATGAAAGTGTCTTCATCGCCTGCAGTTCTGTTTCCGGGCTGCCATTTCTTCTAAAGAAGGAATTGATTTCAAGGTACGGCTGTTCAAGCGCCACATCAATGGCCCGTTCGAAGTTGCTTAAATAAGGATAATCGGCAACGGCGGCTTTTGGAATGTCTGACAGAGCTGCGGCGGCAATAGTTAATCCTCCGCCTTGGCTTCCGCCTGTCACACCGATCCTTGTTTCGTCAACCTCGTCAAAGCTGCTGATCACTTCAAGCGCGCGGACGGCGTCCAAATAAACACCGCGGTAATAGTATGTATCTTTATCAAGAATGCCTTTGGTCATCCAGCCCAAAGCGTGACCGTGCGGTGAAATACTCGTATCCTCACTGCTCTGCTGGCCGCGGACGAGCATGCCGAATGCGGCGTAGCCATGAAGTGCCCAGTTTACCATTTCATGAATTTCACCGTCATAGCTTGCATTGTAGCCATGATATTTCACGATCGCCGGATGCGGGCCTTCCTTGTCAGGCACCGCGTACCATCCAGAAATGCGGGCGTTTCCGAAACTTTTATATGTGAGACGGTACACTTTTACTCCGTCAGCAGGATAGTCAACCAGCTGTAAATCAGGTTCTGCTTGGACTTTTGCAAGTTCATCCAAAGACAATTTCCAAAACTCAGAAAAATCTTTTGATGCTGTTTTTTCAGGCTTATATGTTCGCAATTGGTCGAGCGGCAGATCGAATAGTTGCATTTCCGATTATTCCCCTTTGTTTTATAAGATTTAGTTTGTATTCCTATACTATCATGTTTCGGATTTGTTTTCTAAATATTTTCATCTTTGTTTCCCAGACAGCTTTCATCAAACGTTTGTTTAAGGCCTTCCCGGCTCAGTTCCATAAAGGCCCGGGCTGTCAGACTGACATAGCGGTTCTTTAGAAAGACAAAGACGAGGGTTCGTGATGGCGCGGATTGAATCGATAAATAGATCACACCCGGATCTTTATCCCTTCTGACCATATTCGGCGCCATTGTCACACCTAATCCGTTAGCCACAAGGGATTGGGCCGTTTCAATATGGCTCGTCTTAAAGGCAGCATTCGGCTTAAAGCCGCTTTCCGCACAGAGATCGAGAACTGTTCTGCGAAAGCCGAAGCCTTCTTTTAACAGAATAAACGGCACCTGCCTGACCATGTCAAGCGGCACGCACGGCTGGCGGCCCTCTTTACCTTCCAGCGCTTTCTCAATCAGCGCGATCATTTCCGGCGGCATCCATCTTTGCTTTTCCTTCGGCACTGCGAGAACAATCGGTTCCGTGAGCAAGGGTGTAATGGAGAGCCGTTCATCTTCGATCGGCAAGGATAAAACAGAAAGGTCAACCTCTCCCTTTGCCGTCATTTCCTCTAATGAAACCGGATCTTTTTCAACAAGCTGAACCTCCACATGGGGATAGCGCGCCAAAAACTGCTTCAGCAGCGGCGGAAAGAGATATCTCCCTGTTACAGCAGGAATTCCAATCGAAAGCTTTTGCCCCAGTCCTTGCGAGCGCTCCTGCATCTCCCGGAGCAAGTCATTTCTGGAACGAATGATGTCCTCGGCTTTTTCAATGAAACGCCTGCCGTGGGGTGTCATTGTAACAGAGCCGTGGGATCTGTGAAAAAGAGTAAGGCCCAGCTCTGCCTCAAGCTTTTTGATTTGCTGGCTGAGAGACGGCTGAGCGATATGAAGATGCTCCGCCGCTTTTGTAAAGCTTTGGTGCCGGGCGATTTCCGCTGCGTATTCCATTACTCTAATATCCATTTCAGCCTCCATAGGTTGAACCTATCGTTTTTATCATTTTTATATCTTGGACGAATCATAACAGAAATTGCTAACATAATCCATATCATCATCAAACAAAAGAAGGAGCTGGTTCAAATGACAAATGAAACACCGTTTTCTACAAATGCCGAGATGTATCGGGATGAGAAGGTATTTGCCGAGGGGGAAGATTTGGGGCTGATGATCAAAACGGCGGAATGCCGGGCAGAGCATCGGGTGCTGGATATCGGAGCGGGTGCCGGACATACGGCGCTGGCATTTTCTCCTTATGTACAGGAGTGCATCGGTATTGATGCGACGAAAGAGATGGTAGAGGTTGCGTCCTCCTTCGCGCAAGAAAAAGGAGCTGAAAACGTACGCTTTCAACAAGGAACGGCAGAGTTACTTCCCTTCCCTGACGATTCATTTGATATCATCACCTGCCGATACGCAGCCCACCATTTTTCAAATGTCCGCAAAGCCGTCAGCGAGGTTGCGCGCGTATTGAAACAGGACGGACGTTTTCTTTTAGTGGATCACTACGCGCCTGAAGATCCCATTCTTGATGAGTTTGTCAATCAGTTGAACCGGCTTCGAGACCCTTCCCATGTTCGAGAAAGCTCATTATCAGAATGGCAGGCGATGTTCAGCGCCAACCAACTGGCCTATCATGACATCCAAAAGTGGAATTTGCCGATTCAATATGATAGCTGGATCAAACGAGGCGGAACTTCCGCTGACCGGGAAAAACAAATCATTACCCACTTGAATCACGCATCAGACGAAGCACAAGACACATTCTGTATTACATTGAACCAAAACGGACAGCCCGACTCCTTTTGTTTAAAAGCGATTTTGATACAAGGGATAAAACGATAAAAAAAGCCGTGCGCTGCGCACGGCTTTTTACATCGGCTGATAAAGATCCCAGCCAATTTTTAATGTCTCTACAATGTAATCGGCAACCTCTTCCGGGGAAAGGTTGTCTGTTGCCACTTTTGAATTGTGCTTGTCATAAATGACTTTTCTCTCGTTAAACAGCTGTTCCATTTCATCCATTGAACGGTTATGCAGCACCGGGCGGCTTTCAATCAATAAATCCGCGCGCTGCTTCCAGTTCTCCCATGACAGGTCCAGATGGAGCACGAGACAGTTTTCCAGACAGCAATTTCTGATTTCCTCTTGTTTAAAAGACCCCCCGCCCAATGAAACGATTTTGAACCGTTTATGTTGGCAGATGTCTAAAATATATGCCTTCTCCGTTTTTCGGAAAAAGTCTTCTCCCTTTTCCTCAAACATTTCAGGGATTGACATGTTGAAATCCTTTTCGATCTCTTGGTCAATATCGATAAAATCTCTATATAATTTTTTAGCGACCAATTGGCCGATTGTTGTTTTTCCAACACCCATGAATCCGATCAGGACGATATTTCTTTCTCTTACTGGGATGGCTCGTTTAGCGTTCATCTTCGGCGAAATCCTCCTAAGGAATGAAATTTTATTTTCATTATATGCTTATTTAGCGAATATTTATATAGATGCCGGCTTGCCCGTCCTTTTCCGTTTCAAACGTTTTTGCCTGAATGACATTCATTGTACAACATTTCTGCAGATATTTTAATACTTCGACGCAAAAAAGCATTAAAACCTTCCGTGTTTTTCCAGCTGATTCTTCGATCGAAGGGTCTTTTTTTGTATGATAAATAAGAAGGGAGAAATGGCAATGATCATTTGGATAAACGGGGCATTCGGTTCCGGAAAAACACAAACAGCCTTCGAACTGCACAGAAGGCTAAAATCCTCTTATGTGTATGATCCTGAGAAAATGGGCTTTGCGCTGCGCTCCATGGTGCCGCAGGAGATTGCAGAGGACGATTTTCAAAGCTATCCCTTATGGCGGACGTTCAATTACCGTTTGCTAGCTTCTCTGACAGATACATACCGCGGCATCATTATTGTGCCTATGACGATTGTGCATCCTGAATACTTCAATGAGATCATCGACAGGCTCAGACATGAAGGCAGGATCGTTCACCACTTTACACTAATGGCTTCAAAGGAAACCTTGTTAAAACGGCTGCGTACCAGAGCAGAAGGAAAAAACTCATGGGCCGCCAAACAAATTGACCGCTGCGTTGAAGGATTATCATCACCCATTTTTGAGGGCCGCATTCAAACAGACAACCTGTCGATTCAGGATGTGGCAGAAACCATTGCCGCGAGAGCCGAGCTCCCATTAGATCCTGATACGAGAGGCAGTCTCCGAAGGTTCACCGACAGATTAAGGGTTAAACTGAATCATATCCGCATCAAATAAAGCGCCGGGACATGACAAAAGCCCGCTCCGAGAGCGGGCTTTCTTCTACTTATTTCCACCAGTCATCAAACATTGACGCTGGAACCTGACGTTTATGTTCAGTCATGCTGTAGCGTTTTTCCAATGCTTCTGATACTTTCGCTGATACTTGTTTTCCTTCGAGATAATCGTCAATCTCTTCGTAGGAAATGCCAAGCTCTGTTTCATCCGACTGCTGCGGTTTTTCATCGAGCAGATCGGCAGTTGGTTCTTTTAAATATAAGCGTTCCGGTGCACCCAGCTCTTTCAGCAGGCTTCTTCCCTGGCGCTTCGTCAAGCCTGTCAGCGGCAGGAGGTCTGCTCCGCCGTCACCGTACTTCGTAAAGAAACCAGTCACTGCTTCAGCCGCATGATCTGTTCCTAACACAAGAAGGCCTTCCTGGCCGCCGATCGCGTATTGCGCAATCATTCTTGTTCTCGCTTTTACGTTTCCTTTATTAAAGTCAGTCAGCTGGTCGCCTGTTTCCTGCTGATACTGATCCGAAAACGCGCTGACTGTCGATTTAATATCAAACTTCCATGATTTATCCGGCTTAATAAACTTCAAAGCGAGCTGGGCATCGTCTTCATCCTGCTGTGTGCCATGCGGAAGACGGACCGCGATAAATTGAGCGTCCCCGCCCTCCTCGCGAATGCTCTCCACCGCAAGCTGAGCGAGTCTTCCCGCAAGCGTTGAATCCTGGCCGCCGCTGATTCCCAATACAAAGCCTTTAGCACCGGTTTTCTTTACATATTGTTTTAAAAAATTGACTCGGTCCTCAATTTCTTGCTTTGGATCAATTGAGGGCTTCACATGTAACTCACGCATAATCTTTTCCTGCATGCTCATCCCAATCATTCCTCCTGTACATTTTCCCTTGTTACTGTTCATTTCCCCAAATCAATGAAAATGAATCATGACTGTTATGTATCCCTCTTAAATATAGCACAGGTCTTCATTCACAGTGAACAAGAGAGATCAGCTGACTTCAACCCGTATGGATGTCACACTGTCGCCATTGCATTTCCCTTTTTCAATCGGGCAGGAAGAAAACGCGACAATTAAATCCATCTCCGCCCTAAGCCTTACGTAATCTCCGGCATTTGAAAGCGGTGTTTCCACAGACAGATTCCCTTTCTCATCAAGAACGGTATTCATAAAAATCGCAAAGGGATAATGCATGTGAGGCTTCGGCACGCCAAACTGTTCAAGCGCACGGTTCATATTGTCATAGCACGTATCCTGAAACTCATCCTTTTGCTTGCCGTATAAGAGCCTGTTCATATCAGGACGGCAGGCGGGCAGAAGCAGGTCATGCTTGCCGACCGTATCTTCAATCAGTGTTAGCATCGGCTTGTACAGGTTGGAGTAGAGATGGTCGTTGACCTTCACATGAATGGAGTGATTGGCGTCTATCGTCGCTCCCTGATCAAGGTGTTCATAAAAATCCTTGGCATGGTATGCAACAAAATCAGCCACCTGCTGGCCTTCTACATCAACCACCTTCAAAATCTGCCCCTTTTTCAGCTTCAGCCCAAGCCCTTTTTTCGGCTCCACGATATATTGCTGTGTCATTGGTTTGCTCCTTTTTTCATTAGTATGAGCGTCCGCTTCCTTCTCCATGTAAAAAGAGGCAAAAATCCGATGTATATAAGCTACGGACAGATCACAATCTAACCTTAGATAAAAGGGGTTGAATAAATAATGAGCCAAACAAAAAAAGACCAGCCAAAAGGGAATCTGGCTTGGTGGCAGCTGTCACTGATCGGAGTCGGCTGCACGATTGGAACTGGCTTTTTTCTCGGTTCCAGCATCGCAATTGTAAAAAGTGGTTTTTCCGTTCTCCTTTCATTTCTGATCGCAGGGATCGGTACGTATTTTGTCTTTGAACAGCTCGCCAAGCTGTCGGCGAAGCAACCGGAAAAGGGCTCGTTTTGTGCGTATGCCCGGAAAGCATTCGGCAAATGGGCAGGCTTCAGCAACGGCTGGGTGTACTGGTCGTCAGAAATGCTGATTACCGGCAGCCAGCTGACAGCCATTTCGCTATTTACGAAGCATTGGTTTCCTCAAGTGCCGCTATGGGTGTTTGCCTCAATCTACGCGGTACTGGGGCTTCTTATTATTTTCACCGGCCTGTCTGTCTTTGAAAAGACAGAAAACGTGCTGGCAGTGATTAAAACAGCCGCTATTTTTATGTTTATTGTCATTGCCATCCTGGCGTTATGCGGTATCCTGTCAGGCGGAAATCATGGCATACATGTTCCAAATAAGACGAGTGAGTTTTTCCCATACGGCGCCATGGGGCTGTGGACAGGTTTAATCTACGCATTTTACGCCTTTGGCGGAATTGAAGTCATGGGGCTGATGGCGGTTCACTTAAAAAAACCTGAGGAAGCGTCTAAATCAGGGAAACTGATGCTGGCGACACTGGCGATTGTTTATATCATTTCAATCGGGCTGGCTCTGCTTTTGGTTCCGTTACACTCGTTCACTGAACAGGACAGTCCGTTCATTACGTCGTTAAAAGGATATAACCTTGAGATCATCCTCGATATATTTAACGGGATTTTCATCATCGCCGGGTTCTCGACCCTTGTCGCTTCGCTTTTTGCGGTTACGACATTGCTTTGTACGATGGCTGATGACGGCGACGCGCCGAAATGCTTTACTCTAAAGGAAGGCAAAAAAATATGCTGGCCGGCACTGGGGCTGACGTTTGCGGGGCTTATCCTCTCCATTATTCTGTCATTAGTGCTGCCTAAAAACATTTATGAGCATATGACAACAGCCGCGGGGCTTATGCTTTTATACACTTGGCTGTTTATCCTGTTCTCCAGCAAAAAGCTGACTGATCCTGAGGGCATGGGAAAAACGCAAATTTATTTAGCGATGATTCTGATTGCTGCGGCTGTGTCCGGTACATTGTTTGAAAAATCAAGCCGGCCCGGTTTTTTTGTGAGCATCGGTTTTCTTGTGATCATCGCCATCGTGACCATGATCTATCAAAAAAAGCAGGGTCATAAAGACCGCCCTGCAAGTCCGTGATTTATTTCAGTTTGTTGAACATGTTCTTTAAATAAGAAAATGGGCACTTTGATACCTGTTTTTCGTCATCACGGAGGAAATACTGCTTCCATTCACGATTATCCTTTTCTCCATACCAGCCTAATTTCGGGTGAATCGGAGCTTCATCATAGGCCTCTAAACGGGAGCGGATCAGGCTGCTCATGTTGCGGCCAAAAGCGGTTGAGCCATTTAACTCTTCAAACACCCATCTCGGCTGAAAGGTGATCATAAAAAAAGGAAAGCTTCGGCTTTTTCTCGCCTCGTGCCCCGGTGTAGCGCAAAGAATAAAGTACGGTTCGCCGTCAAAACAAAACTCCCATTTATAATGCTCGGGATCGGCCGGAATGTCTTCCGGCCATTCTTTTTCGTCTTGTTCACTCAGTCTATTTAAAAAGCGCCAAAACAGCTCTTCATACGCTTCAATCGAATAATGCTCCGCCAAATCTTCCGGTGTATCAAACAACACAACGAGGGATGCGTATTTTCCAGTGTCCCGCGATATCTTTCCGTACTCCGCAAGCAACGGAGCCAGTTCCTCCGCTGTACGGTTTTCCCGCGGATCTCCGGCAAAAGCAATGCGAAGCTGATCAGTCAGAAACGCCTGGCGTCCGGGAATGCACGGAAACGTATCCGCATCGTCCGCCAGAGTTTCTGCCAGCAGCTCAAAAGCGATTCTTTGCCATTCAGGAAGCTCTTCTTGAATACGTTCCAGAAAACTTTTGGTGTAAATCCCACTCACCATTGATCCACCTCCAGTATCATCTGGATACTATATTAAAACTGGAAGCGGCAGGTGACTGTCCTTTATGAATCAGCCCAATAACTGTTTGATGCCCTGATAACCAAAGTAAAGGCCAAACACGAGGAGTGATACACCGGCCATTCCGGTCAATCCTCTCAATAGCTTTTCATGAAGCAGGTTTCTGAATGTACTGGCTGTAATCGCCATGCAGAAATCCCAGATTAAAATGCCGATCATGATGCCGGAGCTATAGATCAGCAGCTGATTCATATTGTAGGCCTCTGCTGTTTTCGCAAGAATGCTTCCGTAAATTCCAAGCCAAAAAAGGATGCTCAATGGATTTGAGAGTGAAATGAGAAAACCTGAAGCGAACGTTTTCCGGAATGACGGTTTTCCCCGCGAGCTTCGCACATCCATCGGCTCTCTGACGTTTTTCAGCGTTTCAATTCCAGTATAGGTCAGCACAAAAAAGCCGAAGAGCCACAAAAACGTTTTTACAAATGGAGCGGTCAAAAACTGTGACAGCCCGAAATAGATAAAAAGCATGTACAGCCCATCCGCTGTCATGGCGCCTAAACCAAATATCCATGCATGCCAAAAACCGTTTTTAATTCCTTTGTCTATTTGCGCCGCATTCACTGGCCCCACAGGCGCAGACAAGGACAGTCCCAGCACAATATAGCTCAAAAAAATGTTCACCGGCCCGTACTCCCTTCTCTTACGTAACTTGTACAATTTATTCGGGAACGGGCCAAGCTATGCACAATTTCACTTACTGTTTCAAACGTTGAAGCTCTTTCTCCATGATATCAGCGGCTTTGCCTACAAAACTGAAAATGAGTTCCAGTTCCTCTTCCGTATATTCGCAGCACAAATCCATCGTCGACTCAGACAGAGGACGGAACAAATCCTTTATATGTTTTTTCGAAGCAGTCAAAGGGACGATTACGACTCTCCTGCGATCGTTCGGGTCCTTTTCACGAGCCACATACCCCGCTTTTTCCAGCCGGTCAACAAGCGCCGTGACGGAACCCGTGCTAAGTCCGGTTTTTTTCCCCAGCTCTCCGGCCGTCATCGGTCCTGCTTCATTTAAAATGTCAGCTGATTTCAAATCGGTGGGAAACAGACCGAGAGCTTGAGCGGCTGCCTGATGAAACAGAACCGTTCTTGTGCCCAGTTTTCGAAAAAGCTGAACAGCAGTCTTTTCCAACTCACTTCTGGAATTTCTTGTTGACAACTGACAGTCCTCCCTATAAAATCGAGTTTATCTTGATAATCGAGATATTCAATAATCAAACTATTATCATGATATCAGAACTTACATAGAAAAGTAAGAGGAGGTAGAACAAATGGACACAACAACAGCAAAACAGGCTTCCACAAAATTTGTTGTTCTCGGTCTCCTGCTGGGCATCTTGATGTCCGCGATGGACAATACGATTGTTGCCACCGCGATGGGCAACATCGTAGCCGATCTTGGAAGCTTCGATAAATTTGCCTGGGTGACGGCATCCTATATGGTGGCGGTTATGGCTGGCATGCCGATTTACGGCAAGCTTTCCGATATGTACGGCCGAAAACGTTTTTTCCTGTTTGGACTCATTTTTTTCTTAATCGGTTCGGCTTTATGCGGAATTGCCCAGACGATGAATCAGCTGATCATCTACCGGGCCATTCAAGGAATCGGGGGCGGCGCGCTCCTGCCGATTGCCTTTACGATTATCTTTGATTTGTTTCCGCCGGAAAAACGCGGAAAAATGTCCGGCATGTTCGGCGCTGTATTCGGATTATCCAGTGTTCTTGGGCCGCTTTTAGGCGCAATCATTACAGATTCGATCAGCTGGCACTGGGTGTTTTACATTAATGTGCCGATCGGCGCATTGTCATTGTTTTTCATTATTCGCTATTACAAAGAATCTCTGGAGCCCAGAAAGCAAAAAATTGACTGGGGCGGCGCGATTACCTTAGTCGTATCCATTGTATGCCTGATGTTCGCCCTTGAGCTTGGCGGCAAAACATACGATTGGAACTCCATTCAGATCATTGGGCTGTTTATTGTATTCGCTGTTTTCTTCATCGCCTTTTTTATTGTGGAGAGAAAAGCGGAAGAGCCGATCATTTCGTTCTGGATGTTTAAAAACAGATTGTTTGCCACAGCACAGATTCTTGCTTTCCTGTATGGCGGAACATTCATTATTTTAGCGGTATTTATTCCGATTTTCGTTCAGGCGGTCTACGGCAGCTCAGCGACAAGCGCGGGCTTCATTTTGACGCCAATGATGATTGGATCAGTCATCGGCAGCATGATCGGCGGGATCTTCCAAACGAAGGCAAGCTTCCGCAATTTGATGCTGATATCTGTTATAGCTTTCTTTATCGGCATGCTGCTTCTTTCCAATATGACGCCTGACACAGCACGGGTATGGCTGACAGTCTTTATGATGATTTCAGGCTTTGGCGTAGGCTTTAACTTCTCACTGCTGCCGGCGGCATCGATGAATGACCTCGAACCCCGCTTTCGGGGAACGGCAAACTCTACAAATTCGTTTTTGCGATCATTCGGCATGACCCTGGGCGTCACCATTTTCGGAACGGTGCAAACAAACGTATTCACAAACAAGCTGAGCGACGCCTTCAGCGGCATGAAAGGCTCAGCGGGATCAGGCGCGGCGCAAAATATCGGCGACCCGCAGGAGATTTTCCAAGCGGGAACACGTTCCCAAATTCCTGACGCAATCCTGAATCGCATTATTGACGCGATGTCATCAAGTATCACGTATGTATTTTTGCTCGCTTTGATTCCAATTGTCCTCGCGGCGATTACCATTTTGTTTATGGGAAAAGCCAGAGTGAAGACAACAGCCGAAATAACAAAGAAAGCAAATTAACATAAAAAAGCAGTACATGCTGGGCATGTACTGCTTTTTTCTATTACACTCCTAATCTTGCAAGAATAAACGTCCAAATACATATGCCCAATAAAAGAATCAGGCTGTACGCCACTGTCCGTTTAAACAGTTTAGATTCCTTGCCTGTTTGGCCGACCGCTGCGGCAGCGATGGCGATAGATTGAGGAGAAACAAGTTTTGCCATGACCCCGCCCGCAGTATTTGCGGCCAACAGCAAGTCAGAACCCGCACCGATCTGCGCTCCGGTGACAACCTGCAAATGTCCGAACAAAGCGTTATTGCTGACAACAGATCCGGTAATGAACACGCCGATCCAGCCGAGAACGGGACTGACAAACGGGAACAGGTCTCCTGTTTTCGCCAGCGCTAATCCAATTGAAGAGCTGAGCCCTGCGAAGTTGGCCAGATTGGCAAACCCCATCACGAAGCAGATCGTGATAATCGGCACCCACAGCTCTTTTCCTGTCTCCTTCAAGGAAGCAAAGGCATCTCGAGAGGAGAAGTTTTTGCTGAACAGTCCTGTCACGATGACTGCGGCTAAAATCGCTGTACCAGTCGCTGACAGCAAATCAACTTTCAAGACCGCATCTAACGGCATGGCAGATGGCGCAATCGGCGGCATTTTCATAATTTGCTGGTGCAGAAAAGGCATTTTGAACAGGAGCGTTGTTTGATATAACAGTCCGCCTTCTTGGAAAAGCGCTTTGAAGGCGGGAAGGCTCCAGATGGTGATTGCCGCAGTTAAAATGTAGAAAGGTGACCACGCTTTCGCAATGTCAGCGGCACGGTATGTCTTTTGCTCACCAGCATCGCCGGCTCCTTCCTCCCTATAAATCTCTTTCGGCTGCCATTTGCGGAGGAAGAGGGCAAGCCCGCCCATGCTGAACAAGGCCGCCAAAATGTTGGCTAATTCCGGCCCGAGCACTGCCATTGTCAGTGTCTGAACCGCTGTATACCCACCGCTCACAACCAGAAGGGCAGGCCATGTCTGTTTGATTCCTTTCATTCGATCTAATAGGAATACAAGCAGAAACGGTATGAAAAATGAGATCATCGGCAGTGTCCACATCAATGTCCGTGACAGCTCAAGAGCAGACAAATCACCAATCTGCGCCCCTGTGATGACAGGAATCCCGATTGCCCCAAAGGCTCCGGAAGCTGCGTTTGCGATCAAGCAGAGCGCTGCCGCTTTTAACGGTTTAAAACCAAGTTCGACGAGCAGCGCCGCGCTGATCGCAATCGGAACACCAAAACCGGCCGCGCCTTCCAAAAACGCGTTAAAACAAAAGCCAATTAATAATAGCTGTAATCGTTGGTCAGGCGAAATGCCGGCAATGCTGGACCGAATAATAGTAAATTTCCCGGTTTTCACTGCGATTTTATACAGCCACACCGCCATCAGGACGATGTAGCCAATGGGCCACAGCCCGCTCCCGATTCCTAGCAAAACAGAAGAAATCGCTTTTTCAACCGGCATGTGAAATGCCAAAACGGAGACGAAGAAACTGACGGCTAGAGTAAGAAACGCCGCAAGTATGCCTTTCATTTTCAAAACAGTTAAAGCCAAAAGAAAAAAGAGAATCGGAGTGAGCGCCACAAGTGCGCTCACATACTCGTTTCCAAACGGATCATACAACTGCTCCCACATTGACAATCAGCCCTTTACTCTAAAGTTGCGGTTAGTTGACTTTTTGTTCTGCAAAATGAGGCTTTAAAATGTTTTTAAGGACGCCGGCGCTGTGAAGGAACTGTTCTTTTTCTTTCTCATTCAAGTTCAGCTCAGTGATACCAGCGATCCCTCCGCGGTTCACGACAGCTGGAACACCGATGTACACGTCATCTGCACCGTATTGCCCGTCCACATATGTGCTGACAGTTAATATGCTGTTTTCATTATGAAGAATCGCTTTTGTAATGCGGGCAAGACTCATCGCAACGCCATAATAAGTCGCGCCTTTTTTCTCAATGATATGGTAAGCTGCGTTTTTCACGTCATCTACAATTTGGTCAAGCTCCTCTTGTTTGTACGCATCGTTTTTCTCAACGAGTTCACTGACCGGCACACCGCCGACATTCGCGTGGCTCCAAACAGGAAGCTCAGTGTCGCCGTGCTCTCCGATAATATGCGCGTGCACATTTTGAGGCGCTGCGCCAAAGTATTCGCTCAGCATGTAACGGAATCTCGCAGAATCTAGTGTTGTGCCGCTTCCGATCACCCGCTCTTTTGGCAGGCCGCTGAATTTCCATGTCGCGTAAGTCAGGATATCAACCGGATTTGTCGCGATTAAGAAAATGCCGTCAAATCCGCTTGCCATAACTTCACCGACAATGCCTTTGAAAATCTTTAAGTTCTTTTCTACTAATTCAAGGCGTGTCTCACCAGGTTTTTGGTTTGCTCCGGCGCAAATGCAGACAATATCAGCATCCTTGCAGTCTTCATATGTTCCGAAAGATGTTTTGACCGGTTGCGGCGCAAACGCCTTTCCGTGGTTTAAATCCATTACATCGCCCATTGCTTTTTCTTTATTTAGATCAATGACCACAAGCTCATCTGTGATCCCTTGGTTAATTAACGCAAATGCATAACTGCTTCCAACAAAACCCGCTCCGATTAAAGCTACTTTATTTACATGTTTGTTCATCATTAATCATCCTTCCAGGGTATGTTTCTCTTTGATGTCTTTTTATTTGTGAAGTATTTCACATTTATATTGTGCAATACTTCACAAACTTTTGCAAGAGAAAAGTTTTGTCTGATTTATGAACAAAAAAGAAACCATCTATGATGGTTTCTTTCACTATAACCCGTCAGCCTTGTTCTCAATAAGGAAGAGAACCGCTTA
This sequence comes from Bacillus stercoris, assembly GCF_029772985.1. Lineage (NCBI taxonomy): Bacteria > Bacillati > Bacillota > Bacilli > Caryophanales > Bacillaceae > Bacillus > Bacillus stercoris. The sequence goes on from NZ_CP121861.1 coordinate 4,041,910, forward strand.
AGCCCGCGTCATTATATAAACCATTTTGCACGTAATCAAAGCCAGGCTGATTCTGGCCAGGCACTTGGGCACTGCCATTATTAAAAATCACTTTGGCGTTGGTTGTATCCGTATCCGCAGGCAGCGTCAGCGTGTAAATTCCGTCTGCATTTTTAGTCATTGGTTTTCCAGGCCAAGATCCGGTCAATTCAGTTGCCCCGCCCCCATCCTGTTTATAGATATAAGCATTTACCTGACTCCAATGATTCGGATTTTGATAGCCGATGGTTTTGGCCGAAGCTGGATCTCTTTTAACAAAACTGTACTCCTCGGTCCTCGTTACACCATCACTGTTCGTTCCTTTTAACATGATGGTGTATGTTTTGCCAAATGGATCTTCTTTTCCGATTGTGAATTGATCTCCATCTTTAAACGCTGTCTCTTGTCCATTATTGATTTGATAAACAGCTTTTGTTGTGTTCGCATCTGCACGCAGGGTAATCGTCAGTTGATCATTGAAAGAATGTGTTACGCCTGCTTTGTAATTCTCAAGGAAAACTTGAGGCGCATTTGCAATATCGTCAGGATAAAGCACAGCCACAGATCTGGCATTGATCGTGCCTGTCAGTTTACTGTCCCTGACTTGAAATGAACCGGTCCCGGCTTTATTATCATAGCTGCCATCAGGTAATTTCGTTGGAGCATTTATGCTGACAGAAGAGGAACCTGCATTTGCCAGCACAACACCTTTTGAGCCGCGCTGATTCATAAATATTTGATTGTTCCCATTCGGATTTGAGAGTTCCTCAGGCTGCCCGGCCATTTCATTGTGAAATTGATTGACCGCAGTGATCGCCTGATCTTTAAATAAGGCGCTCCCGCGATCTCCTATTTGACTTTTCCCTGGAAATCTTACACCATTTCCGCCGCCCTCAGGCCTGGAAAAGAAAAGAGGCGTGCTTCCTGAGCGCGAACCAATCACTGCCCAGCCTAAACGGATATCGTCATCACTCATCCATGTGGACTCTTCATCATCATTGGCATACGTATCATGTGACTCCACCCATGTCACTAACTTGTCCGCAGACACATCAGAGGCATAGTGGGAGAGATTCGATACACTCAGATTATGGTTCTTTAAAGCGGACCTTATGGAATGCCCATAGTTAGACGCTGTCACATTCATATAATTCGCATATGCAGCATCCCTGGAGGCACTATCCTGCAGGATTTCTCCGTATTGGAACTCCGCCGATGTATTTGTGATATTCGGCCAAAATTGGCTGCCGTAATTCCCATCATCCGGAAGCTCTATATGCTTGGCGGCATCATAGCGGAACCCGTCTGCTCCGTCATCCAATGCTCTTTCTAAGAAACGTTTCAGATAGGTTTGCACCTCAGTGTTCTGTGTATTCCAATCATACAGCCCTAGCAATGCATTTTGAGTGATGTCCCATCGGTCCGACCAATTTTTAATTTGTGTGTTTCCGTGTGTCCAGTTTGGAATACTCTTAATCTCATTAGAAATGGCGGCATAGTCACTGGTGGTATGATTGATGACCGCGTCAACTATGACTTTTACGCCATATTCTTCAGCAGCTGCACACATTTCTTTAAATTCTTGTTCAGTGCCTAAGTAGTGGTTGCCAATTTGGTACGATGTCGGCTGATAGAGCCAGTACCAGTTCGACATGCTTTTATTTCCTTGGTTCCCTTCCTTTACTTGGTTAATCGGAGACGTCTGAATGGCTGTATATCCTGCATCATGAATGTCCTTCATATTGTGTTTTAACGTATTAAATGACCAATTCCAAGCATGAAGAATGGTCCCGTTTTTGACCGATGAATCGGTCACCTCATTCGATTTGTTTGCAGTTTCAGCATTTGCAGCCGCCGGTCCTGCCAAAACCATATGAAACAGCAACAAAAATCCAGCGAATAACGGCAGTAAAGAGGTTTTGAATCGTTTTTTAAACATTTTTGACACTCCTTATTTGATTTTTGAAGACTGACTGCGGAGTCAAAAATTCCTCTTACTCTTTCTTCAGCTTCCTCCTTTCAACTGTTGTGAAGACTGGAGAAGAATTATGTTAACGCTTACATTTGAACTTATCACACCCTCTCTATCAAAGCAACGCGGCAGAGTGAATTCAAATCTATATTCCTATCAAATAAAAAGACTTTGCTCTTATAAACAAAAAAAGAAACCACCATCAAGATGATTTCTTCTTTGCTTCTTCTTTTACCGCTCCTCTGTAAGCCAGCTTCACAATCACATATCGAAGCAAAAATAGAACGCCGCTACAGACGATAAAAAGAAGAATCATTTTCAGCCAAGCGAAGAATGTATGGGGAATCCCCCTGTCGTACATCGTAAGCACCACTACCGCAAAGGCGACCGCAATTGAATCTATTCGCTGCTGCTTTACCCGTTTTCGCAGTTCTTCTTCGGTGTCTATTCTCGGCATGAGCATTCCTGACGCTCCTGCCCTGATGCAGTAATATAAGATGATGAGGAACAAAAACACAAGGCTTGCAGCCCATTCTTTAAACGGAAATTCAAACATAATGCCGCGGATGATCACATCAAGGAGCGCAAACGATCCCGCTATCATCCCAATCTCCGACCAGATTTTTTGTTCTTTTTCTTTTACTCTCTTATTTTCCCCATTCACGCCTGAAAGTCTATTACGCAGATTATTCATGACCTTCCTCCCGCACTTTTACGAATGGCTTTGGCTTACATCTTACAATAACAGCCTGTGCTTCTGCAATGAATAAATCAAAAGCCCGCCGCACAAGCCAGTCCCCTAGTCAAGATGAGCCGAATCAGAGTGAGCGGCAGTATATACCGCAGCCGCTTCACATACGAAAATCCCGCTTGCGGCACGCACAGCATCCAAAATTGGCTGCGGCCTTCAGCCGGATGCTTCACCATTCCACCCTTTGTAAGAGCTGATTCATTTAGAAGCATCCTTTTGCTTTAAAATTTCGCTCATCAATTTATGACCAATGGGCAATAATAGGTTCAAACAGTAGCTTAGATCGTTTTACATGCTGACAAATCAAACATGTAACCAAAAATCGCAAAAGTAAGCGTATCAAAATAGACATAAGTTAAGCAGCTAGAAATGCGAAATGAGGGTAGTGGATGACTGAAATCATACTAAAGTATAAAAACTTCTTTTCCACTCTTGTTCGATGGATCATTTTCGGAAGCCTTATTGGTATCATTGTGGGCTCGACAACAACTTTCCTTTTAGAGACAAACGATTATCTAGGAGAAGTGCGGAAAAAAAGGGATTGGCTTATTTTCCTTCTCCCTTTAGGGGGTTTGATCTTAGGATACATCTATATGAACTACGGAAAGGTATGGTTGAATAACACATTACATGACACTGCTGAATTAAATAATCTAGTGATAGACGCGGTTCATGGTAAGAAAGTGGTCCCGCGGAGAATGGGACCTATCGTCTATTTGGGAACCTTCATAACAGTCTTTTTTGGCGGGTCTACAGGAAGGGAAGGGGCGGCTGTCCAAATGGGAGGAAGCATCGCTGCAGCAGTACACAAGTTTTTTCGTTTAAACATATTTGACAGTAAAATGTTCATCATGAGCGGCATAAGCGCCGGGTTTGGCGCCGCCTTTGGAGCTCCCATAACAGGTGCTGTTTTCGGAATGGAAATGGCTGCTTTAGGAAAACTGAAATTCGAAGCGCTTGTTCCTTGTCTGGCGGCCAGCTTTGTCGGTCACTTTATGACAACAGCAGCCTGGGGGCATAAACACGAAGAATTTATTATACAAATTGTGCCGCAGCTATCTGTTATGGCGTTTATTAAAGTGATTCTCGCAGCTGTTATCTTCAGTTTATTAAGTGTTTTATACTGCCAAATGAGACATGGTATACAAACATTTTCGGAGAAGCTTTTCAAAAAAAATCATATGAAGAGGGCCTTTGTTGGCGGGATCATCATTGTGGCATTAACGCTAATAGCAGGTTCACAAGATTACAATGGCCGGGGATTAGGGATGCTACAGCAATCCTTTAAAGAAGATGTTCCTCCTTTTGCCTTCCTCGCCAAACTGGTTTTTACAGCAGTTACGCTTGGAACCGGCTTTGTTGGCGGAGAGGCCATACCTTTATTTTTTATGGGGGCAACATTAGGGAACACCATTCACACATTCATGGATTTACCTATGTCATTTCTCGCTGCATTGGGATTAATCGCTGTTTTTTGCGGAGGCGCCAATACCCCTTTAGCAGCCTTCCTATTGGCAATGGAGATGTTTCACGGAAAGGGGCTGGAATACTTTTTTGTTGCTTGTATCGTTAGTTATTTATTTTCAGGACACCATGGACTATGGCCTTCTCAAAAAATGTACGAGCCTAAGAGCAGGTTATATCATATCCCTCACGGAGAAACCATTGAGAATGTTGAAAAGAAAAAAAAGTCTTAGACAGACTGGCAGAAATAAAGCAGCCTGCTGCATTTGGATTCCGCTTGAGACTATCACTGAAGAATAGAATACAAAATATAACCCACAATATAAACAGCCCAGGAAGATATTGATTGGTCGAAAAGAGGGGATGTTTTTGGATTTAAATTTCATATGGAAATCTATAGTGGTTGTGGCAGGAGGAGTTCTTATTTTGCGGTTAGCTGGGAGAAAATCAGTTTCTCAGCTTACGGTAGCTCAGACTGTCATGATGATAGCTGTTGGATCATTAATTATTCAACCTGTTGGCAACAGGAACATTTGGATTACAATGGTGATTACGTTTTTAATGGTACTCACGCTTCTTTTTATTGAATATATTGTTTTGAAATCGGATGCCCTTGAGACGTTTATTTATGGAAAATCACTTACAGTAGTCGAAAACGGCAAAGTGAATGAAAGAAATTTAAAAAAACTGCGGTTAACAGTTGATATGCTTGAAGTAAGGTTGAGACAACAAAATATTCAGCACTTGACTGATTTACAATGGGCTACAATCGAATCGAACGGCCAGTTAGGTTATATGTTAAAATCCGAAAAACAATACGCTACAAAAGAGGATATTCAAATGCTTAAATCGCTGATTGAATCACATCAATCTAAGCCCTCCAATGAATCCGAAAATACTTCAAATAACATATTTACTGAAGTGAAAAATAGAAAGCATAACGAAAAACCTAAAGACCATTTGGATTAGGAAAAAGTGATAAGTGACTAGGTCATCATAACTTTTTTACATTCTCACTTAAGGTTTTCTTTGTTTGCTCCGCTTATATCTTTTTCTTGGAGGAAAAAATGAAGGCTGTCGAGATTTACTCGGCAGCCTTCATTGTCTTTACTTCTTCAAATCTTCAATTGAGTTAACGTTTTTCATATATTGAGGAACAACAAGACCCATTTTCACGCCCGTCATACTCGTGCCAATATCGTCATATTTGCCTTTATATTTGGCGGCGTATGCTTTATGGGTATTCGGCAGCCATGCGGAAAGGGATGCATCCGCGCTTCCCGTCGCGATTGCAGTCCACATCGGACCGGCCTCTACCTGAGTAAGCGTCACCTCATAGCCCAAGTCTTCTAAGACTTTGCCGATCACGTTTGTACTTGCAATTTCACTGTCCCACGCCACATAGGCAAGGTTGATTTTGTCCCCCTTGACCTTTTGAACGCCTTTTGTCCACTCCGCAATCTGATCTTTGTGCTTCTTCACATACTCAGCTGCGACTTTGGCAGGTTTCTCGCCTTCTTCCACTTTGATCATCACTTCGCCCATATCGTCTTGAGTCCATTTAAACTGGCTCAGAAGCTTTGCGGCATTCGGCTGCTCTTTGCTGAAGCCTTTGCGTGTGATCGTATGGATTTCCTCCGCGCTGCCATAAGATTGTTTCGGATCATCGAGATATTTCAGCTTATATCTGGAGAACATCCAGTGCGGTGTCCATCCTGTAATGATAATCGGTTTCTTACGGTCGTATGACTTTTTAAGTGTTGCGGTCATCGCGGCACTTGACGCTGAAATCAATGTCCAGTCATTCAGGTCATAATCCTTCATCGCTTTGTCAGTCAGGGACATAATCCCTGAACCGGGGTCAATCCCGATGATGGTCTTATTCACCTGTTCTGCTGCGGTTGCATTTTCATCGTGTTGTGAACCGCAAGCCGCAAGTGAGAGCGCCAGCATGGCGGAAACGCCAATGCCGATGATTTTTTTAAGCATCAGGCATTCCCCCTGCTTTTCTTCTTCACTTTAATATTTTGAGTAATACGGTCCAGGGTAATGGCAACGATAACGATGGCGATACCGGCCTCTACTCCGACCCCGGTTTTCAGCTGTGTAACGGCGCTGTATACTTCAGAACCAAGTCCCGGCGCACCGACCATTGCGGCGATAACAACCATTGATAACGCAAGCATGATGCTTTGGTTGATTCCGGCCAGGATGGTTTTTGTCGCAAGCGGAAGCTGAACTTTAAACAAACGCTGAGCTGTTGTAGAACCGAACGCCTCAGTCGCCTCAATCAGATCCGCCGGCACTTGTTTAATACCGAGAACGGTCATGCGGATTGTCGGAGGCATCGCGAAAATAACTGATGCAACAACACCCGGCACAACACCGATGTTAAAGAAGAAAATCGCCGGCAATAGATATACGAAAGCAGGCATTGTCTGCATTAAATCAAGAATTGGCGTTACAATACGGCGTACCATTTCTTTCTGGGACGCCCAAATTCCGATCGGAACCCCGACCACAATCGAAATAATCACAGATGTCAAAACAAGCGCCAATGTTTGCAGCATTGGGTCCCAATATCCTAAATAATCGATCAGGAGGAATCCAATCAATGTAAATAACGCAATTCCTCTTGTACTGATCCACCACGCAAGTGCGGCGAAAATAATCGTTAACAAAATAGATGGGATAAATCCAAGTCCGCTGACAATTCCATTTACAAAAGCGGCAAGTCCGTTTGCGATTCCGTCGAAGAATCCGCCAAACGTCATTGTAATCCAGTCAACAAAACGGTCAATGATATCTGCTAAAGGTATTCTAGGCAGTCTATCCATCTTACTTCACCTCCTGTGCAGAAGGATCTTGTGTTTGTTCGCCAGTGCCTTCAGCATTGATATACTCGTTATTGCCGGCAAGCGCGCCAATCAGTGCGCCTTTTACGACAATCCCTTTCATTCTTTGCTTCTCATCTACAACCGCAATTGGAATATTCGCGTCAGAAACAACGTCAAAAATCTCTGTCAAATACGTATCCTCTGGTACAGTCGTAAATTCTGTATTCAAGATATTTTGAAGTGACAAATCAGATTCAGCCGCTTTTTTCGCATCAGACGCATAGATAACACCTAACAATTTCTTTTGTTTATCCACTGCGTAAATTGAAGAAATTCCAAGGTTTTTCATCAATGTCAATGCCACGCGAGGCCCTTTATCAATCCGCACTGTTTCAGCGCGTTTCATAATATGGCCTGCTGTGAGGACTTTAGATAAATCAACATCCTCGACGAATTTCTCAACATATTCGTTAGATGGATTCATCAGGATTTCTTCAGGCGTGCCGATTTGAACGATGTTGCCGTCCTTCATCAGAACAATTCTGTCGCCGATCCGCAATGCTTCGTCCAAGTCGTGCGTAATAAAGATAATCGTTTTTCCGACATTATCGTGAAGATCAAGAAGTTCATCCTGCATATCTTTACGAATCAGTGGATCGAGCGCACTGAACGCTTCATCCATCAGAAGAATGTCCGGATCATTTGTCAACGCGCGGGCAAGGCCGACACGCTGCTGCATCCCGCCGGAAAGCTGGTCAGGATATTGGTGTTCAAATCCTTCAAGTCCGACGAGCTTTAAGGACTCAAGCGCTTTTTGCTGGCGCTCCTGTTTGTCTATACCTTGAAGTTCCAGTCCGTATTCTGTATTTTCAAGTATCGTTCTGTGCGGGAACAGAGCGAATTTTTGGAAGACCATGCTGATTTTTTTCCGGCGGACTTCCCGGAGCTGGTCTTTAGACATATTTGTTATCATGTCACCATCAATGTAAATATTTCCGGCAGTCGGTTCAATAAGCCGGTTTAACATCCGTACTAAAGTTGATTTACCGCTCCCTGATAGACCCATGATGACAAATATCTCACCATCATATACTTCAAAATCTGCCTGATTAACCCCAACGGTTGAACCGGTTGCTTTCAGGATCTCTTTTTTTGTCTTTCCATTGGCAAGCATTTGAACTGCCTTCTTTGTTTGTTTCCCAAAAATTTTAGAGACTTTCTCGACTTTTATCTTAATTGGTTTCTCATCTACACTCATATTTTCCCTCCATATTAAGCAATCCTAATAACCGTAACATTTATGTAACTTCCCACACAAACAGCATATTCTCTTTTATTCTGTACCATTTCTTTATAAACATCCATGTGACCACATGATCTTATTTATGCTTCTAAATACTCTGTAATCCTCCTATATAATTGTATTTTACGGGTGATTTTTCTCCTATCTATAGATGAAAACGCTTTTATTGGAATTGAATTCCTCCTGCCTATTATGACTTCCTGCTCCTTTACTGGAAAATTAAGTTGCTTTCCCAGCATCAATTATGTATTATAGTTTCATGACTATGAAACAATCAGATGATCAAATCAGAGCGCAAATTTTTAAAGCACTGTCTGATGAATCAAGGCTTGCTATTATTCGTACGCTTTATGTCAGCGGAAAAGAACTCAGCTGCGGTGAAGTAGGTGAAAAGTGCAATATTGTCAAAACCACGGCATCTTATCATTTTAAAACGCTGCGTGAAGCGGGATTGACGGCAACCCGAAAAGATTCGCGGACAAAATATGTCAGTCTCCGTGAAGACACATTTCAAACATACCTGCCTGGCTTTTTGGAAACCCTCTAACAAAGGGTTTTCTCTATACATATTTGTTTCATAGTTTCAAAGTTATAAAACTATAGGAGTGATAAAATTTGAATCGTATTTGGCTTTTCTTCAGTGTCATGTTTGTCATTGGCACAGATACCTTTTTGCTTTCTCCGCTTCTCCCGCTTTTACAGGAGCAGTTTCATGTCTCTACTGATTTGTCAGGCTGGATGGTCAGTGCTTATGCACTCGGTTATGCGCTCTTCGCTTTCATCGCGGGCCCAATCTCAGACCGTTTGAACAGGAAAACAGTCATGCTGTGGGGACTTGCGGGCTTTATCGTATCCACGTTTTTATGCGGCATCGCTCCCTCTTTTGCCGCCATGTGCCTGTTCCGTTTTGCCGCAGGCGTTAGCGCTGCGTTTGTGACGCCTCAGATTTGGGCGTCCATCCCAATCATTGTTAAGCCGTCTCAGATTATAAAAAGCATGGGGATAGCGACAGCAGGATTGGCCGCTTCACAAATGCTCGGACTGCCGATCGGAGGGTTTTTCGCTTCCTTTACATGGCATACGCCATTTTTCGTTTTGTCAGCGTGCTCGATTATTCTTCTATTGATTCTGGCGGTGGTTATGCCTGATATCCGCCCTTCTGAATCCTTGGCGCGCCCATCAACAATCAACCCATATCGGGAGCTTTTTTCATTGCCGAAAACATCGGTCATTCTGCTTGCCTATTTTCTCTTTCAAACCGGAAACTTCGCTTCATTCAGCTTTCTAGGCACTTGGCTTGCTGCGGATTATCATTTAACCGTGTCACAAATTGGGGCAGCTATGCTTGTTCTCGGACTGGGAAATATGCTCGGAAGCCTTATCGGCAGCCGGATTTCAGCAAAGCTTGGCATGTTTAAGACATTGATCGGCGGGATGCTGCTGATGGGCGCTCTCTATTTCGCTCTTCCTTTCTTTCCTAACTTATTTTTAGTCGAAACGAGCTTTTTTCTCACGTTCTTTACAGCTGGCATTATCTTTCCGTTAATGATGGGTGTCTCTCAATCCATTTCACCAAACGCGCGTGGAACCATCGCTTCCCTTTCCAATGCCGCTATGTATGCAGGAACCACTGTCGGCACAGGTATTGCAGGTTTTTTATATCAAAGCACACAGCATTTCGGAGCTGTCACAGGATTTACTGCCATACTATTCATGCTGTCAATGGCGCTCTACCAGACAATCAATAAAACCGGGAAACGCCAATCCGCAGCCCGGGTGCAGATGTAAAAAAAAGCACCTCATTCAAGAGGTGCTTCAGATTGTTGACAAAATCCTAAAATGGTCTTCATTTTAGGATTTTGTCATCTTTTCAGCGTGATTGAAAACCCTTGAAGTCTAGGAAGGACGAGCATAGGAGCGGAGCGAATGTTCTAATTCGTGAGCACCGAAGCGCAGTCCTGACAACGAATGCGAGGGTTTGTCGACACGCTGAAAGCACCTATTTCAAGAGGTGCTTTTCCTATTCCAGCTCAGTTTGTTTCGTCTCTTTCCCCATAATTAAAATACAAGCAACCGCGAGTAAGATGGCAATGCAAAAGATTGAAAAGATGACCGAAAACGAAATATGACGGGCTGCGAGCGTTCCAACGAGCAGAGGCCCGAAGATGCCGCCGATTCTTCCAAACGCCGCCGTCGTTCCTGAACCTGTTGCGCGAATCGCAGTCGGATATTGCTCCGGGGTATACGCATACAGCACGCCCCACGCACCGAGATTGAAAAACGATAACAGCATTCCAGCCGTAAGCAGAAGGCCTAAAGAATCAGCCGTTCCAAAGAAATAGGCGCTTCCTGCTGTACCAATCAGGTAAATGACAAGTATCCACTTCCGGCCCGCTTTTTCAATCAGCCATGCGGCAGAGAAATAGCCCGGTAGCTGAGCAAGCGTCATCAGCAGGACATATTCAAAGCTTTGAATCATGCTGAAGCCTTTCAGAAGCATGACACTCGGGAGCCATAGGAACATGCCGTAATAAGAAAACACCACACAGAACCAAACAATCGACAGCATTACGGTCGGCCGTATATACTGTCTTGCCCAGACGCTTTTTACATTCTCCCACACAGATTTCTTTTTGGCAGAAAGCGATTCATATTTTGGTGAATCAGGCAGACTCGTCCGCAGGTATAACGCATAAAAAGCAGTCAGTGCGGTTAACAGCAGGGCAGCCTGCCAGCCGAAGCTTGGTATCACAAAGTAAGAAATCAAGGCCGCTGCGAGCCAGCCCACAGCCCAAAAGCTCTCCAGAAGCACAATCACTCTGCCCCGCTTTTCAGGCACAACCGCTTCCGAAACGAGTGTCGAAGCGACTGGAAGCTCTCCGCCAAGTCCCATGCCGATCACGAAACGAAGGATTAGAAATGCCGATAAGCTCGTCATAAAAGCGGAAATGCCGCTTCCGATGGAAAAGCATAGAAGGGTGATAATAAATACTTTTTTTCGGCCGATTCGATCAGCCAGCAGACCAAACAAAAACGCTCCCGCAGCCATGCCGATGGAATTGACGCTTCCGATCCATTTCATTTCCTCGGGCGACAGATTCCACTCTACATGGAGCGCGGCGATAATAAACGATAATATTCCGACATCCATTGCATCAAACAGCCACCCCAAACCGGCGACGCCCAGCAATTTACGCTGGGATATAGGCTGTTGTTTTCCCATTGCCAACACCTCTGATATGCAAAATGATTACCGTTTAAGTTTACACCTGTCTTTACACATTGTCATTAACTAAATGATGTAAATGAAAAACCCCGCTTATGTTCCACAAGCGGGGTTCTGATTATTGCTGTAATGCTGCTTTTTTAATATTATCCTGAAGCTGGGCAATTCGTCTCGCGCCGTCTTCGCGGAGGCGTTTGTTTTCTTCTTCGATTTGTTTTGTTTCCTGCATGCCGCTGACAATCGTGTTCCAAGACGATTCGATCGTTTCAATATCTATGCTCGGTCTGCCGGCCATTCTGGCAATTTCAACACTTTGGCTCGAGATGTTTTCAGCATTTCGTTTTAGCATCTCGTTTGTCCGGCGGTCAAGCTCGCTCATAGAATCAGCCACAAGCTTTTGGCGTTTCACCGTAACAGCCTGAATAATGCCGTTTTTGAAAATCGGAATGGTAATGATAAACGCGGAATTGATTTTCCCGATCAGCTTTGCGTTTCCGCGCTGCAGGAGACGGATTTGTGGTGCGGTTTGAAGAGCCACCATCCGTGCCATATCCAGATCATACACCCGTTCCTCAAGCGCCTGAATACCGTTGCGCAACGTATCAAGCTGCATTTGCGCCAGCTGGTTTCCGCTTGCCGCTTTTTCCTCATATGAAGGAAGGATCGACTGCATCTCTTCCAGTTTCATCTGCCCGGCAACGACGTATTTTTCAAGCTCCATATAGTATTTGATATTGTTTTCATACATTTCATCGAGCGTGTAGTTCGTCTTCGTCATCTCATCTTTGTATTTCGAAATCTCAACGTTGATTTTTTCAATCTCTCCGCCGAGTGTCTGATACTTTTTAAAGATTTTTTCAACCATGCTGCCGCCGCGTTTGAAAATTTTCGCCATTAATCCCTTAGGCTCATCAAAATCATTTTTGTCGAAGCGGTCCATGATTTTTCCAAGCTGAGTCAGCATTGTGCCGGAGTCTGTCACACTTGTTGTCTTCATCATCCCCAAGATGCGGTCAGAGAACTTGGAAATTTCAACGGCCGGCTCCTTGCCGTACTCAAGCAGCTCCATTTGGTTTTTAACGTCAATTTGTTGAGCGAGCCGCTTTACCTCTGGTTCCTGACGGAGCTGAAGACGGATATCGTCAGCTTTTTGCTGGGAAATCTCTTCATTTTTATCGAGAACAAGCGGATTTTGATTTTCTGTTGTCATGCTTTTCTTCTCTCCTTATTTTTGGGTAATGTTTCTGAAGAGCCTTTTCACAAGCGAAGGCTCTTTGTAGTCCTGCTGGAACACCATGTCGTCCAGCCAGTGGATATCATACTGATCCTCTTCAATAAACTGCTCAATATCTTGGTGTCCGGGCGGATTATAAATGATGATATCGATTCCGATTTCATTCAGGAACAGCAGGGCAGCGGCATCCGAACGCGTGAGTCCGCCGCTCATTTCCGTATGATATAAAACGAGTTTCGGAACGGTTTGCGCATAGTCAAACATTTGAATCAATTTCAGCAGATTCGCAGGCAGGTTTGTCGTTTGTTTAAACAAATAGATTTGAACATCCTTGACATGTTCCTGATGCAAAGCCTTAAGCCGAGGATGCCTGCACATTCTCGAAATCGTTTTGGCAATGGCGGTCTGAACGCCCGCCGGCAGCTGTTTGTACTGCCACACATTGCTTGCCATCAGCTTGTCCGGATCAATATTCTCTTCGTGGTCAAGTGCGTGGCTGTAGTGAAATTGATAGTTCGACTTTATTTCTTCTGTAAATGGAAAGCTTCTGACCATTTCTGTTTCCTGATAATCCGCTAGAGTATGAAGCCTGTTCCAATATTCCTTATTGTCTTTGGACACGCCCATAATTTTGGCGAAAACATTCGGAATCTCAATGGAGTGTTTATCTGCTTTGAAATTCGGCCGAATAAAGGCGCGTTCTTTCGTGATTAAAAACAGTTCATCATAGGTCGTTTTCAGCGTAACGGACACCGGTGTGTGATCTCTGAACTGCCATGGCTTGTACAGCATGGACTCCTCGTGATTCAGCACATGTTCAATTTCTTTTGTTGAGCGGTAAGCCACTGTTGATTTACGGTCTGGTTTTTCTTTCGGAAACGGCTGAAGCTCCGAAACATCCGGGAGCTTTTCCGTAAAACTGAGCTCCTGCTTTGGATCGACAAGCGCCAGCTGATCGGTACCCGCCGGATGAAACAGCAGAACATCACAGCCGACCAGCATCAGATAATATAAGAAATAGAGCTGGCTTTTCGTCGCATCTCCATACCAAACAACCTTTGGCATCTCACGCTCTATATCGGTTTTTTCCAGCCACGGATTCAGGTGATTTAAAGAAAACTTCGAGACATCAAGCAGCACTCTGCGAAAATCAGGATGATTCAGCCCCTTCTCATGACTGTCCGCAAAGGTATGTAAAAGCGTCATCAGCGCTTTTCTTAAATGGCGGTGCATCAAGGGATTTGAGTGCCTCGCAATCAGCTTTTCCCCGTCCAGAAAGGCAACAAAGCGGCTGACTGACAGCCCTTTTTCTTTCTGATTGATGGAATGAATATGCTGAAGCTTTTGGAATGTTTCCGGTTCGATTGTTTTATCAAGCGTTTCACTCAAAATAGTCATGCCGTCATTTACAGACAGCTCGTACAGCTCGTTATAGTAGTCCGTCTCATCAATAGGCGTGCCTAATATCTGTCCGGCAAGGCGGGAAAACGAAAGGCCCTGTGCTGTTTCATAGTGATCTCGCTCCGGCAATGGCTGAAACAGCAGGCTTTTCCAATCCCCATCAGCCGGAAGTGCTTTATGAATGATTACTTCTTCTTGTCTCATCATATCCTCCTTTCCGGTTTGTTATTGAACGATATTTCGGTAACAAAAAAGGAAGGACATTGAACCTCCCTCCTTGTTTTGTTTTATTCTTCTTTTGAAGCGGCTGTTTGTTCGCGCACCTGCTTTTGTTTGTTGATGTAGTGAATGATCAATGTTACCGCAAATGCAGCGATAATGATGATGAAGAATACAGAGTGCGGCATTTCGTAATGGAAAGCGCTCCCCGCCATTTTTAGCGCGATAATGCCGATTAACACGAATGCTGTGTTTTCCAGCTCAGGAATTTTATCAATCAGCACAAGGAACACTTTTGCCACTGTACGCATCATTAAAATACCAAGCATACCGCCGATCAGAAGCACCCATACTTTTTCAGATACCGCAAACGCGGCCAGGATGCTGTCCACAGAGAAGGCAAGATCCATTAATTCTACTGAAACGACAGTCGCCCAGAAGATCCCGAACGTGCGGACCATCCAAGAGTTTTTCTTCATGCCGTCCGCTTCTTCTTCTTTTTCGCCTATCCAGAAGTGCTTAATGACGAGCCAAGCTAGGTAAAGCGCGCCAAGCACCTTGATCCACCAGAATTTAATGAGGAGCATACCGAGCCCGATGAAAATAAACCGGAAAATATAAGCTCCAAACAAACCATACGTTAACGCTTTTTTACGCTGTTTTTCCGGCAGGTGTTTGACCATGACCGCAAGAACAAGCGCGTTATCGGCCGATAAAAGGCCTTCCAGAACAACAAGGGAACCGATCAGACCCCAGGAAACAGGATCAGTCAGAACTTCCCCCCACATTTTCCAATCGAAAAATGAAGCATACGTAGACATGATATGATGTAAAAAGTCCAAGTTTTTTCCTCCTATTAATTTGAAACGGTGACTTCTCTATTTGTCACTCGTTTACACTTGCAAACCGTAATTCCGGCACAATGCAGCCAGCCCGCCGGAAAAACCGCTGCCGATTGCATTGAATTTCCACTCGCCGCCGTGTCTGTACAGCTCACAAACGACAACAGCTGTTTCTATGGAGAAGTCTTCTCCCAAATCGAAGCGAAGAAGCTCATTCTGCGTCTCTTCGTCCACAACACGCACAAACGCATTGGAAACTTGTCCGAAGTTTTGGCTGCGTGCTTCAGCGTCGTGAATGGTCACTGTGATGCCGATTTTCTCAATGTGAGCAGGAATTTTTGAGAAATCCACGATAATCTGCTCATCATCTCCGTCGCCTTCACCCGTACGGTTGTCACCCGTATGGATGACACCGCCGCTCGGGTGTTCAAGGTTATTATAGAAGACGAAATCGAGATCATTTACGCAGTTATCATGCGCATCAACTAAAAAGGCCGAAGCATCCAGGTCAAAATCGTGTCCGCCGGAGTACTTGTTTGTATCCCAGCCTAAACCGATCACCGCTTTTGTCAGTCCCGGATTTGTTTTCGTTAAATCAATGCGCTGTCCTTTTGATAATTGAATGGCCATACTGCCTCTCTCCTTTCTGCTCTTCGTATTTTTCTTAACCGACTTGCAAACCGTAGTCTGTTGCAATGCGGGCAAGGCCGCCTTGGTAGCCTGAGCCGATTGCGGAGAATTTCCACTCGCCGTTATGTCTGTAAAGCTCCCCTGCAATGATTGCCGTTTCAATAGAGAAATCTTCTGCAAGATCGTAACGGATGAGCTCTTCATTTGTTTCTTCATTTACGATGCGGACGAACGCGTTTGAAACTTGTCCAAAGTTTTGGCTGCGCGCTTCTGCTTCGTGAATGGTAATAACAAATGAGATTTTATCAATGTTTGCCGGTACAGCGCTGAGATTTACTTTTACATTCTCATCGTCGCCTTCGCCAGCACCAGTCAGGTTGTCGCCTGAATGAACGACTGAACCGTTGCCGCCTTCAAGCTGGTTATAGAAAATAAAGTCGTTTGGTGACGCGCATTTGCCTGCAGCGTCTAACAGAAACACACTTGAGTCAAGATCAAAGTCGTGTCCGCCGTCATACTTGTTCGTATCCCAGCCTAAACCGACAACAACCTTTGAAAGACCCGGATTTGTTTTTGTTAAATCTACTTTTTGTCCTTTTGCCAATGAAATTGTCATGTTTCATCCACTCCTTTTCTTTTATACGTATCGGCTGATAATATCTTCTAATCTCGTATCGTTCGTGCCTTCACCAATCGCCGCAAACTTCCACTCACTGCCGCTGCGGTAGATTTCTGCTGTAATCAGGCTTGTTCTGCCGGCATAATTGTCTCTCAAATTGTATTTGAGCATTTCTTCATGATTAGATTGATCAACTACGCGAATAAACGCATTTTGAATCATGCCGAAATCTTGTTTTCTTCTGACACAATCGTAAATGTTCACTACAAATACAAGCTTATCGATGTTTCCAGGCACTTTATCTAAATCTATCATAATTTGCTCGTCATCGCCCGCACCGTCACCCGTCAGGTTGTCGCCTGTATGCTGTACACCGCCGCAGCGGCTTTTCAGGTTGCCGAAATAAATCAGATTTTTCTTTTCGGTGAATTTTCCGTTTTCCAACATCAGCACTGAAGCGTCACAGTCGATATTCGGACCGCCTCCGCCAAGCAGTTTGCTGAAGAATCCTCCGCCTGAGGACACTGGGTCCCAGCCGAGACCGACCATCAATTTTGACAGACCGGCTTTTCCTTTTGTTAAATCAATTCGTTGACCTTTTTCTAAAGAAATTGCCACACGATTCACTCCTACTCATCAAAATGTGAAGATAGTCACATTTATTTTTACGCTCACAAGGAAAATAAGCCGTAAATTACTAATATATACGTTTGTTATTATATCAAAGTTTCGTAAAAGTTAAGAATAATTGACGAAAAACCTCGAAAAAAAACTTCCATATTTGATATATGATTTGCAAATGCTATAAAATGCACTTCTTAAACAAACCATTTGACGTGAGCGAGTCATTTTGCCTATTCTTGTGTCACATTGTAAAAACAGACAGAAAGGAAGCGGCCATTTGATTCATGTAAGCATACTTGATCAGGCACCTGTTTCTAAAGGAGAAAGCCCTGTGACAACTCTTCAGCATTCGGTTGAGCTTGCTCAATTAAGCGAACAGTGGGGCTATAAGCGTTATTGGTTTGCCGAGCACCACAGCACGAAAGGACTGGCAAGCACAGCGCCTGAAATCATGATCGCCCGCATCGCAGCACAGACAAACACGATTCGTGTCGGATCAGGCGGCGTGCTCCTGCCCCAATACAGTCCGTTTAAAGTGGCTGAAACCTTTCGCCAGCTTGAGGCCCTGTATCCAAACCGGATTGACCTTGGCGTCGGCCGTTCCCCCGGAGGCACGACAAAAACCCGGCTTGCGCTAACAGACGGGGTAAAAAAAAGCTTAACCGAATTTAACAGACAGCTGCTGGATGTCTCTTATTTTCTCACAGATTCCCTTCCTCCCGACCATCCGTATGCCGGAATCAAAGCGGCGCCCCTGATTGACACTGCACCAGAGCTATGGGTGCTCGGCCTTGGCGAAAACAGTGCAAGACGTGCAGCGCAACAGGGGATTGGATATGTATTTGGGCATTTCATTAATCCAGAACGAGGAGAAAATGCGTTCCGCATCTACCGAGAAAGCTTTCGGCCCTCAGCCCATTTCTCAAATCCGGCCGCCCTTTTTACGATTTTTGTCATTTGCGCAAAATCAGATGAAGAGGCAGAGGAACTCGCGTTAAGCCAGGATTTATGGCTTCTTCGCGTCGGAAAAGGCTTGGACAGCCGCGTGCCGAGCATCGAGGAAGCGAAAGCGCATCCCTACACTGAATCCGATAAAAAACTCATTGCAGAAAACAGAAAGCGGATGATAATCGGTTCTCCAAGCACTGTCAAACAGCAGCTGTTAGACCTCACAGACCGCTATGAAACAAATGAAATCATGGCTCTGTGCAATGTGTTTGATTTTGAGGCGAAAAAAGAATCGTATGAGCGCCTTGCCGGATTATTTCTATAAAAAAAAGCAGTTTCCCCTGGGGAAGCTGCTTTTTTGTTATTGGCGCCCTTTTTTGCGCTGCGCTTCTTTTTTGATAAACATCCAAACTCCTTGAACTGCAAATCCGAGCAAAAGCAGAACGATCAATAGCAGGGTAATAGACGGCCCTGGCGGCGTCCCGAGCTGATAGGATGATGTCAGTCCCGCAAATACGCTGAATAACGAAATGAGTATGGCTGTAATGAAGACCATGTTAAAGCCTTTTGCAATTCTAATGGCGAATGCTGCCGGCAATACGAGCAGGGCTGATACAAGAAGGACCCCGATGATCGGTATAATGACTGAAATCGCAAGGCCTGTGACAATACTGAATGACAACGAGAGAACGTTTGTATTAATTCCCGATGTTTTGGCTGTTGCTTCATCAAACGTCAGCAGGTAGAGCGGTCTTCTCAATACGATAAAGTAAAGCAGGATCAGCAGTGTGATAATACCGATAATATAGACCTGCTGCTGGTTGACTGTCACAAGCGATCCAAATAGGTATTGATCGATGCTCATATTGGCTGTGCCTTTGGAAAGGCTGATTAAAAACATCGCGAAGGACAAACCAGCTGCCATTAAGATGGCAATGGACACTTCTGAATAAGTCCGATACGCCCGCCGCATGTATTCAATTCCGATCGCGCCGATGGTCACGACGACTATGCTCGCTGCGGTAATATTGGTGCTGAGAAAAAAGCCGATGGCCACACCTGACAACGAGATATGTGAAAGTGTGTCAGCCATTAAGGCCTGTCTTCTGAGAACGAGATACACTCCCAGTATCGGAGCCATGATGGCAATCATGCCGCCTGCTAGAAAAGCTCGTCGCATGAATTCCAAGTCAAACATTTCCATCCGCCTTTTTCTCCTCTCTCTAACCGAATCACTTTATCTAAAAATTGCTGTACTTCGTTTTGTTCGTGAGTAACCATCACAACTGTGCGGTTGTGATTTTTCACGAGGTGATGCATAAATTCGTAAAATCCTTTTCTGCTGTCGTAGTCAACTGCAGTTGTCGGTTCGTCCAGCATCAGGAGATCCGGGTTGCTGGCGAGCATTCTGGCGATACAGATTTTCTGCTTCTGTCCGCCTGATAAATCACCGATTTTGCGATGGCGGAGCTCCCACATTTCCACCATTTTCAGTGCTTTTTCTACTTCAAGATGATCTTCTTCATTTAAACGTTTAAACCATTTCCCTTTTGTGTATCGGCCTGACTGGACAAGCTCCAGCACCGTGCTCGGAAAGCCGGCGTTAAATGAAGAAATTTGCTGCGGGACGTACCCAATGGTCAGGCGTTTCCCTTCTGTGTTTCTTTTACTGATCGTCACTGTGCCTTCCCACGGTTTCAGCATGCCGAGCATTACTTTTATGAGCGTCGATTTAGAGGCGCCGTTTGGTCCAGTGATGCCGACGAACTCACCGCTTTCAATATCAAGTGATACTTTATCTAAAACAGGCGTATGGGAATAGCCGAAAACGATATCTTTCAATGAGACGAGATTCATGTTAATCTTCCTTTCTCACAAAGAAATAGTGTGCACCCCTTCGGCGCACACTATCTTATGATTTAACCAATAGTGAATCTTTCAGGGCATCGAGGTTTTGTTTCATAATGTCGATATACCCTAAACCTTTATCCTGTTCTTCTTTGCTTAAGCCTTCCAGTGTATTCAGCACTTCTGTCTTCGCGCCGATTTCACTGGCGAGCGTATCTGCGACCTTTGAGGATGCAATTTCTTCAAAGTAAATGACTTTTACATTATGTTCTTTGGCATATGTTTTCAGCTTTGCCAAGCTGGCTGCGCTCGGTTCTTGGTCAGGAGAAAGCCCTGCAATCGGAACCTGCGTCAGGCCATATTCTTTTGCGAGATAGCCAAAAGCAGTATGCTGCGTGATAAATTCTTTTTTCTCCGCTTTTTTTGCGGTTGTACGATATAGTTTATCAAGATCCTGCAGTTTTGCAATATATTCTTTACTATTTTTCTCATAGTATTCTTTGTTATCCGGGTCTTGCTTTACGATTTGCGCCGTAATATTTTTAACTTCCTTTTGCGCCAGAACAGGGCTTAGCCATACGTGAGGGTCCATTGCATGACTGTGCTCATGCTCCCCATGATCGTGGTCTTCATGTTCATCTTCAGAGCCTTCCATTAAATCAATGCCTTTGCTTGCGTTAACGAAAACGGCGTGGCCTTGGCCCATGCTTTTTTCAGCTGACGGAACCCATGTCTCCATGTATTCACTATTATAAACGAACAGATCAGCATCCTGAATGTTGGCAATGTCTTTCGGCGTCGGTTCCCAATCATGCGGTTCAACGGAAGATGGGATTAACAGATCCACATCGCCTTTGTCTTTTACAATTTGCTTTGTGAATTCATACATTGGATAAAACGTTGTGACAACGTGCAGTTTATCACCCTTTGAATCCGCCGACCCTTTTGTTGATGAGTTGCCGCATGCTGCAACCAATAAAAAGCACGCTGCAATCACAAACAAACCGCTCCATTTTTTAAACATATCGTATATCCCCTCTTTTTCAGTAGCTTTAAATCAAAATGATAACGATTTTGTAATCCTATATCATAATAAACCGAAGTCATTACGTTTTGCAAGAATAAATTTCATTTTCTTTTTATTCTTCCCGCCTGCAGAGCGAATATATGTACTAAAAAAACCCGGCTGAATGCCGGGCTGCTAAATCATTAGGTTGTTTTGTCCAGAAGGTACACCCTGCTTTCATAAGGCTGGAACACCATTTCGTCAGCAAGGTCGCCGTTGTTGTTATAGTTGCTGAGAAGCAGAGATGCCTGAGCTTTGCAGCAGTTCTTCGGCCATGGGAAAACAGCCTGCTCTTTTGAAAAATTATTGACTGACAAAAGCTGCTGGTTACCGTTTTCTCTCATATATACAAACAACTGCGGGTCGTCCGGAAGCAAAAGATCATAGCTTCCTTTTATAAGATCAGCATACCGCTTTCTCAGTCTGATCAGCTTTTTGTAATAGAGTAAGACCGAATCGGGGTCACTCAGCGCTTCCTCCACATTGATAGAGGTGAAGTTCGGGTTGACCTTCAGCCAAGGCGTGCCGTCAGTAAATCCGGCATGTTTGCCGCTGTTCCACTGCATCGGGGTCCGAGCATGATCCCGGCTTTTGGCTAAGATTGATCTCATTACATCCTCTGGATCATAGCCTTTTTCAAATACCCGTTTATGATACATATTGATCGTTTGGATATCTTTGTAGTCCTCAATCTGGGTGAACGGCGCGTTTGTCATCCCGATTTCTTCTCCCTGATAAATGTATGGCGTGCCCTTCATGAAATAAAGTACGGTAGCCAGCATTTTCGCAGATGCTTTGCGGTATTTCCCATCGTCCCCGAATCTGGATACAATCCGGGGCTGGTCATGGTTGCACCAATATAATGTATTCCAGCCTTGATGTTCAAGCTTTTTTTGCCATGCGGTCAAAACCGATTTTAAATCAGAAAGCTCAAGGGGCTTTACATCCCAATGTTCTTTTCCGGGCTGCTGGTCAAGCTCCATATGCTGAAAGTGAAAAATCATATTCAGCTCATGCTTATCTGTTCCTGTATATTTTAGGCCTTCTTCCGGCGTGACATTGCCGACCTCTCCGACAGACATGACATCATATTGAGAAAACACTTCATCTGTCATTTCTTTCAAATAGTCATGGATTCGATCGCCATTTGGCTGAAAGGGCTTCGGCTCTGCCTGCTGATTGATATAGTCCTCATACGAAGGAAGATATTCTTTCTTAGAAATGAGATGGAGCTGATCAATGCGCAAGCCGTCGACCCCTTTATCGAGCCAAAACTTCATCATGTCATACACCGCTTGGCGAACTTCGGGGTTTTCCCAGTTTAAATCAGCTTGTTTGACGGCGTTCATATGGAGATAATATTCTCCGGTATGCTCCTCGTATTGCCAGACCGGGCAGCCATAGTTTGAGAGCCAGTCCGTCGGCGGGCCGTTCTTTGTGCCGGGACGCCAGTAATAATAGCTGCGGTATTTGCTGTTTTTGTCCAGCTCCGCTTCTTTAAACCACGGATGCTCGACAGAGGTGTGATTTAACACAAAGTCCATCACCAGCTTTAATCCCCGCTGATGCACCTGGTCCAGCAGCTCGTGAAAATCGTCCATTGTTCCGTATGAATCCATGATTGCCCTATGGTCTGTCACATCATAGCCGTAATCAACATTCGGAGAAGGATAGATTGGGCAAACCCAAATCACATCCGCCCCGAGCTCCTTTATGTAGTCAAGACGGGAAATAATCCCCCGCAAGTCCCCAATTCCGTCTCCATTGCTGTCCTGAAAGCTTCTCGGGTAAATCTGGTACACCACCGCATCCTTCCACCAGTCTGTGTTCATCCCGCAATCCCCCTGTATTTGATGTTCTATTCAAGCTGAGACGGATAAAGAGTCATTCCGCCGTCGACGAAAAGTGTAGTCCCGGTCACATAGCTTGCTTCCTCAGATACGAGCCAAGCAGCTGCTGCCGCCACCTCTTCCGGTTTTCCGAAGGCTTTCATCGGGATTTTTTTCAATTGTTTTTGCCTGCTCTCTTCCTTTTTTGTATCAACATTTGATTCTGTGGCAATGGTGCCGGGCGCTATCGCATTGACGCGGATTCCCTTATCCGCATAATTGAGCGCCAGCGTTTCCGTCATCATCTTGATGCCGCCTTTGGATGTGGAATACTGAACGTTGACTGGGCGCGGAATCTGCTGATGAACACTTGAGATATTCAGCACATTGCCCTTGATATTGTTTTTCATCATGTGGTTAAGTGCCGCTTTCGCTCCCAGAAAGGTTCCGGTGACATTGACATCAATCACTCTCTGCCAATCTTCAAGACTCATCTCGTGCGGCATGGCTTCCGTGCCGTTAAAGCCGGAGTTGTTCACCATCACATCGAGCGTGCCGAAATGCTCTAAAGCTGTGTCCAAGAGCGCCTGAATCCCCTCTTCTTTTGACACGTCCGCCTCAACTGCAACGGCTTTCCCTCCGTTCTGCTTGATGATTTCCAGGGTTTCATCGGCTCCAGACGGGTCGCTGTGGTAGTTTACAACAACATTCATTTTCTCCTGTCCGAACCGTTCCGCAATGGCTTTCCCGATTCCTTTTGAAGACCCTGTCACAATCGCTGTTTTTCCAGTTAACTCTTTATACATACATGATATCCTCCTCTGATTTCTCACTATGCAGTGGAAAATACCCTGTTTTTCCGAGTTGAAAACAGCACAAAAAAAGCAGAGAACCTGTAGTTCTCTGCTTTTTTCTATTGAAAGCGCTGCTCAGCAAGCTTCTTTTTAATATTCATCAGCCTGCGGTAAAAGAAAGCGGCGGACTCGTAATGTTCTAGCTGATTGAAACGTTCCGCTGTATCATGCAGCAGATCTTCGGCGTCGGCAAGAAGCTGCCTGGATTCCAGCAGGTCAAAGCATTCTGTAAGCACGGTCCGGTCGCCGCTTCCAAGATACAGCTCATGAATGAGGCGGAATTTCGTCAAGTACATGTCATCTTTCCATTCAGCCGCGCTCTTTATCCCGCGGTCATATGTCTCTACTGCTTTGTCGTATTTTCCTTCTTTACAGTACATATGAGTCAGTGAAAAAACAGCTTGAACAGCCTGCTGAAAGTTGTGCTCCTCAAAAATAGCGGCGGCTGTTTTGAAATAGCCCTCCGCTTCTTTGTAATCGCCCAGACTGTATTTACAGTGGCCGACATTATAATAGGCAGCGGCGATCATATACGCTTCTTCCAGCTGCCTGGCATGATCTAAGGCACTACACAAATGGGTCAGTGCTTTTTCATGATGATACACATCCGTCAAATTTCCGGCGATGATAAATTCACACTGCACGCGGCGTCGGCCGTACAGTTCATATTTCGTATAGATATCAAGCGCCTGGCTCGCATAGTTCATGGAAAAATACGTTTGTTTGATGTGATAATACACTTCTGCAACCTTAAAAAGAAACTCAGCTTTTTCGATCTCATCCTCAACATACTCGAGCTTCTCCTCAGCATGTTTATAATGGTTAATCGCTAATATGAAATTTTTCTGCTTAAATTCGTACATTCCTCTGAAATAATAAAAGTAGTATTCCAATAAGCCCGTAAGTTTTTGCTGATTGCTTTCAATTTCATTCAGCATATCAGAGAACGGAGGCTTGGTGTCGCTGTCTTTCACCGATCAGCTTATCAAGCATGATTCGGTGCCGGAATTCCATCAAAGAAAAATATAAAAGCAAGTCCTGGTTCTCTTCCATATCTTCTAAATCGTATTCAATCTCCTGCTTTAACGCTTCTGCTTGATCTGCTTCAAATGCGCGAATGAGCTTGTACCATTCATTTAGCTTTACTGCTACTTCTTCAGATGGAATCTTTGCTCTCATCGGTCTGCCTCCTTCCTCCTGCTACTATTTATGTTATATTTTATCATAGCTGTCCGCTTTTAGAGAGAGTCAATCACTTAAAAGCGTTAACATTCAGCACATCTTGAGAAAGTGAGACCGATATGAAGTTGGCCGCAAAAACATCTGTTATCTTATGTATTCTATTTTTTCTAAATCTTTGTGTTAGTTATATTCGGCATGAATGGCATTCTCAAAACGCCTTGCAGCACATGCCTGTCCCTTCGGATCTTCACCCGATTGTGAAGCAGAATGCCGATGCACTCAAAGCCGCAGCAGCGAATAAAGGCATTACCGTCGTTATTACTGAAGGATTCAGATCCTTTAAGGAACAAGACGAATTATATAAACAGGGACGTACAAAAAAAGGGAATATTGTCACCTATGCAAGAGGAGGGGAATCGTATCACAACTATGGTTTAGCGATTGATTTCGCCCTGCAAAAAAAGGATGGCAGCATCATATGGGATATGGAATATGACGGCAATCAAAATGGAAAATCAGATTGGCTGGAGGTTGTGGAGATCGCCAAGCAACTCGGTTTTGAATGGGGCGGGGATTGGAAACGATTCAAGGACTATCCCCACTTGGAGATGATTCCTAACTAGACATCCCTCACAGCCTTTTCTTTTTCCTTATGTGCGCATCAATATAGGAAGGGTAAACCGGCTTATAGACAAGTTTGCAGTGCTGGTCACTGCCTGCTGTAAAATCAGGCTGCCATTCCAGCTTCACATCAAAAACGGCTAAAAACGCTTCTCTCGCTTCTTCAGCGGAAATATCCGGCCTGTGATTTATTGCTTCCAATTGTTCAGGTTCAATATCAGGCGCCATAAAAGCATCAATCAATCCCGTTTCCGGATTGACAATGATACGGGCGGCGCCGAACCGCAGCGGCACTCCTTTATACCAGACAGAAAAATGGTTGCGGATTCTCCCTCTTTCATCAATTCGGACGGGATTCAATTTGAAAAACTCGGCTGCTCTCGGATAAAGAGCATACAAAAATTGAAGCGCTATTGTCTGGCATTCTTCCATTGAGCATTGGCGGTTGTTGCGCCGCTCGATAAAAGAAAGCGCTGCTTTTAATTTTCCGGTTCTTTTATCCGTCTTCATTTTGATTGTGTTTTTATTTCTCGTTTCAAAATAACTTCCTATGCTCAGATCCTTACGCTCCGGCGCAGTCCCCCTGCGCCACGTGCTTCCTATTTGTTCCCCAAAGTCTTTTTCACTGACTTTCTGCATATCAGGGGTAAGACCCAGCAAGGCAAATATATCGACTTCTTCGTTGTTCCGAAGCGGCGGCAATGGCGCCGCGTTTTCTATTCTTTCATCTCCGATATGCTGGTCGGGCACAATTTCGTCAATATCCGCGGGATAGCTGTATCCCGGCAGAATCGGTTCATATACAAGCCTGGGTGCCTGATCGCCATCAATGACATCGTACATCAGCTGAAAAGACATTGTATTTAAGTAATGGGACACAACCTTCTCTTTCGCTACAAATTCTTTTGGAACTTCGGCTTTGTGCCCTTCTCCGTAATATAAAAAATGGATGATCTGACCGCTGCGTGTCACATCAATTAAAAAGCCTGAATTAGGAAGCGGAAGCCCTAATTCCATTTTGGTATACATAAAACGAATGTGCTGCCTCCGTTCTTCCTTGCCTTGAAAATGAAAATTCATAAATGTGCCGGGATGGTTGGCAGCGGCGAACTGAAGAGCCGTCAGCTTCAGCTCGGCGTCTGGAAGTTGTTTGTCTGTCTCGGAGCGGACGGATGTTGAAAAGGTGAGCAAAGCACCATCATTTCCGAGTTCCACTGTAATGTGCTTTTCCGGATCTTCAGGGTTCCTCCAGATGAAGTATGCCCGCCCCTTCTTCTTTTGTTTTTGATCATAATCTTCTATCTCAAGCTCATAATGCGGCGGTACATTCCCGATCTCTTGCGCCTTCTTTTTCAGCTGTTTATTTACCAATGAAGTCATCCTTTCAAAGAGTCTACGACAAAGAGAATCCAGTTTATTATATAAAAGGACCTTTCTTCTTTTAAAGTGAAGAAAGGTCCTTTTATATTATTATCATTGTTTTTTGACATTCCTCCTGTTACTTTCATCACATATCCCTTTATAAATCTAAGGCAATTGTGTGACTTTTAGCTGTTTTACCATGAGCTAAAGACAGGCTCTCCTGTATGGGCTTCGATAAAACGGGGATACACCGGCTGATAGACGAGCCGGTAGCTGGGTTCTTCATCATCCCCGTATTCTCTTTCCCAGCCAAGCTCAACTTTAAAATGCTGCCAAAAGAGAGTCTTGGCTTGTTCAACTGAAATGGCTGGAACTGGATCAATGGCTGCCAGCTCATTTGGGTCAATATCCGGCCCCATATAAACGGTGATATCCCCTGTCTGGCGGCTGACGCAAATTCTGATCTGCCCAAATCGGAGCGGAACTCCGTGACAATGCGCTTCAAACGTAAAACCAGCGACTGCGTTTTCTTCTTCATCCTTTTCGTCGTATCTGATCCTAAAATATTGATCGGCATTTGGAAATAAAGCAAACAGAAAGCGCAGCGCGATTTTTTCGCACTCTGCCTCAGTTACTGTCAATGGCCCTTTTTTCTCCATAAATGACATGACGCCTTCGAGTTTTCCGGTTTCTTTGTGATAGATGGTTTTCAGCACTTGATGCGTCCGTCCCTTGAACCAGCTGTCCAAACTTTTATCCGCCGGCTGATACATAGGTTCATTCGGATTCCGCCAAACGATCCCGATTCTCCCATCGTCCAAATCCACTTCCCGTTCTTTGACAAATCCTTTTTCGATTCCAATCATGCTGTCAGGATCGGCCTTTTCGTGAATCTCCTCGAATAAAGGGAGAGGAAAGCTCTCCGGCTCCCTGTAATCATCGTCATCATCAACTGCCTGTTCTTCTAGAACCAAATCCGCAGGTACGGTAATGGCCCTGCATTCAGGCTCATACACCAAATGCGGCTGATCATCTCCGTTTTCGTAAACAGAACGATGGAGAACCTCAAATAAAAGGTCAAACTCCACGTCCTTCTTGAAGAAGGCAAGTGCCTCTTTATCATCCGCGATTCGCTTTGGCTTGATGATGCTGCCGGCTTTGCCGTAATAGCGGAAGGAAACGATCTCACCTGATAAAGAAACATCAGCCATAAATCCGCTCATAGGGAGAGGAAGCCCGGCCTCCATTTGAACATATGAAAATCTCACTTTATCACAGGATGTACGGTCATTTTCTTCACGAACAAAGGCAGAGAGTGCTCCCGGATGATGGGTCTCTACAAATTGGCGCATGATATCCTCTAGTTTCTCCTCAGACAGCCTTTCTCCGCTTTCAGGCTCCTTATCACGGGAAAGGGATTCCAGCTCCCCGCCCGGTCCAAGTTCCACGATAATGCCGATATTCTCATCCTGAGGATCTGTCCAACAAAAATGAGCTCTTTTGTCATCATCGTCAAAATCTTCAATTTCCAGTTTTAAGTGTGTCGGCACTCGGCCGATTTCCAGTGCTTTTTGTTTCAATTCCTCTTTCTTCACAAAGACAGCCCCTTTCATCCTTCATATGTCCCCTTCAACAGGTTAAAAAGTAATAGTCTAAAATGCACATTTTTCTGAGTTTACCAGTTTTACCAGAACATTTTTCGCCAAAAATAGGATGATGAACCTATTCAATATAAAAGCTAATAATCTTAAAATTAATTCCGTTGTAACTTTTTATAGGTCCATTCATGACAAAGGAGGGCGGAGTTTCCAGAAAATCCGGTGAAAACCATGAGAAAAGAACTGATTTTTTTGGTTATATGATGCTAATCCATTCAAAAAGATCCATTTCTCAAAGACAAAAGACTCCCCTTCCCTAAACCATTTGAGGAGGAAAAATGAATGTTTCAGAAAAAAACGTACGCTGTTTTCCTAATTCTTCTGCTGATGATGTTTACAGCTGCTTGTTCTGGCAGCAAAACAAGCGCGGAGAAGAAAGAATCAGAAACAGAAAAAAGCTCAGATATAGCTCAAGTCAAAATCAAGGATGTTTCTTACACGCTTCCGTCTAAATATGATAAGTCCACTTCAGATGACCAGCTTGTGTTAAAAGTGAATGTCGCTGTGAAAAACACAGGAAAAGACCCGCTGAATGTAGACAGCATGGATTTCACTTTGTATCAAGGTGATACGAAAATGTCTGACACAGATCCTGAAGACTATAGTGAAAAGCTTCAAGGCAGCACGATTAACGCTGACAAATCCGTTGAAGGAAATCTGTTCTTCGTTGTAGATAAAGGCAAACAATACGAACTTAACTATACGCCTGAGTCTTACGGTGATAAAAAGCCAAAATCAGTTACTTTTAAAATTGACGGAAAAGATAAAAAAATCTTGGCGACGGCAGATAAGCTCCAAGATTCTGCAAAAGCGTTATCGGCTTATATTGATGTCCTTCTTTTCGGCAAAGATAACGCCGATTTCGAAAAAATCACCGGCGCTAACAAGAATGAAATTGTCAATGACTTCAACGAATCAGCCAAAGACGGTTATCTATCAGCTTCCGGCCTTTCAAGCACATATGCGGACAGCAAAGCGCTTGATAATATCGTAAACGGCATTAAAGAGGGATTAAGCAAAAACTCTTCCATTCAGGCAAAAACGACTTCAATCTCTAAGGACGAAGCCATTGTTGAAGCCACAGTGAAACCTGTAGATGCATCTTCTCTTTCAGACCGTATCGAAGACAAAGTGAAAGACTACTATAGCAAAAACTCTAATGCCAGCTATGAAGAAGCTGTGAAATACGCGCTTCAAGTCTATCCTGAGGAATTCAAAAAGCTTGGACCGGCTTCATCTGAAAAAACGGTTGAAGTGAAAATGAAGAAAAATGACATCGATCAATGGCAGCTTGATATGGACGATTACAGAGCAGCAGAATTAGTCGAAGCATTCATCAAAGAATAAAACACCAAAAGGAAATAGCCTTGACGGCTATTTCCTTTTTTATTTGAAAATGTCGCTGATGAAATTCACTTCATCCTCGGTCAGATCAACGTTTAAGGTTTTCAGGTTATCCTGTAATTGCTCAGGGCGTTTAGCTCCCGGAATAATGGCATCAATCGCTGGTCTCGTTAACAGCCACGCCAAAGCAACATGTGCTGTCTCGGCTTGTTTTTCCTCCGCTACCGCTTTCAGTTTATCTACTTTTTTGAGATTGTGGATAAACGTTTCACCCTGAAATTGCGGTTTATCCTTTCTGATGTCATCAAAGACTGTGTCTTGCGAGAATTTTCCTGTCAGCAGTCCGGACGCAAGCGGAAAGTAAGGAATAAAAGAAATGCCGTGTTGTTCACAGTATGGAAGAAGCTCCTTCTCGGCATCACGCTGAATGAGAGAGTATTCGGCTTGGAAGACCTCCAAATAGCCGTCAGCATTACATTCCTGCAATTGCTGATAATCAAGGTTCGATGCGCCGATTGCTTTGATTTTCCCCTCATCCTTCAGCTCTTTCAAAGTGCCCGCCACTTCAGCGAGAGGCGTTTTTCCATCCGGAAAATGAACATAATACAAATCAATGTAATCTGTTTTCAGCCGCTTCAGGCTCTTTTCCACCTCGCTGCGAAGAAACTCCCGGCTATTGTCTAATTCAATGCTGCCATTCACTTCTTTATGGGCACCTTTGGTGGCAATAATGAGCTCATTCCGTGCGCCGCGCTCCTGCACGACTTCGCCGATTAATTCTTCAGATCGCCCCAATCCATATATAAAGGCGGTGTCGATAAAGTTCACGCCGCCATCCAATGCCGTACGCACTAAATCCTTCCCAGTTTCATCATGTAGATTTGGAAATAGATTATGCCCGCCGACCGCATTCGCGCCGAGTCCGATCCGCTTCACTTTCATCTTCGTTTTGCCGAGTGTACGTGTATGATCCATTGTTCCTTCTCCTTCGAAACCAATTTTGATGAAAAATAGTGCAGGTTCACTTTTTGTATTAGATATCCTTTTTCTATTTTCCTTCTTTTTTCAGGATATACAAAAAGGAGAAAGTGTATTTCTCCTTTTGCAAAGTTTATTTCGGAAGAACCCATTTGTCTTTCAGGAAGCAGGCTCTGGCCAGTAAAAAGAAAATGGCGATGAGCACGGCGATGGTTCCTGACGTGCACCAAATGGCAGCCGGGTCAACCATCCCGAATAAAAGTTGTTTGAATAATGCATGCAGGTTCAGAAACGGGATAAGAAAGTACGATAAATCAAATTGATTCGGTGCCTTGCTGAAGATGAAAAACATCGGGAACACAGGCAGAAAGACGACGAGAGACATATAGCTTTGCGCTTCCTTTACCGAGCTCGAAATGATGCTGATGAAAAGCTCCATCGCAGATATCAGCAATGCAGAAAGCACGATGATTAAAGCTGAAGCGCCAATTACACTCCACATATGATCTCCCAGCTGGAGGGCCGTTTTTAAATTCTCAGTAAATAAGACGGTGGACAAAATCAAAAACACCAAAGCAAATACACCTGAAGCAACGCCAAAAGTAGAAACCGCAAGCCACTTGCCGACCAGCATTTTGTTTCTGCTGACTGGCGTCAATAACAGCGCCTCAATTGATTTCCGGTCCTTTTCCCCGGCCATGATATCAAGAGCGATCGGCATTGCGCCGGAAACAATGGAAGTCAGAATCAGCATGGGCAGGATGGCGGAAAGCATAATAGCGGAAACCCCTTTCTCCTCATCCGCTTCCTTTTGCTGAATCGTAAATGGCTGGATAACCGATTGATCAATGCGCTTATTTGTTAAACGGTCCTGCACAATTTCATTTTTATACTGATCTAAGGCAGACTGCACAAGCTGCATGGCATTTGACGACCCTTGATCGACTGAATTGCCGTAAACATCAATCTTAAATGGCGTCATGCTGTTGACATATGATTCGAACTCTTTCGGGACGTTCAGATAGGCATCTGCTTTTCCTTCGTCAACCGCTTCTTTAGGCTCAGCAAACGTTTTTACGCTGATCTCGTCAATCGCATGAAGCTTACTTTCCAGTGCGGGCGGCAGAGAATGGCCGACAGCCAGCGTGTATTGCTCCTCTTTGTCGGACAGCATGCTTTCATAAAAGAATACAAGCCCAAGCATCATAATCATCGGCACTAGGATTGTGAGTAATATCGTTTTTCTGTCGCGCAAAGCGTCGATCATTTCTTTTTTATAAATATGGCTCAGCATTTAAGAAATCCCCCTGACAAGCTTAGACATAAAGATGTAATTCAAATCCTTACTGCGCTCGCTCTCGTATAGTGATTCGAGCGCCCCCCGGTAAATCACCTCTCCGCTGTGAATCATGATGACACTGTCACAGAGCGCCTGCACTTCCTCCATAATGTGGCTGGAAAAAAGAATGGTTTTCTGTTCTCTTTTCAGCTGCTGGATGAATTCGCGAAAGATATTGCTGGATGTAATATCAAGCCCTGTAGTCGGTTCATCAAATAAAATGATGTCCGGATCATGAATCAGCGCTCTGGCAATGGCGACCTTCTGCCTCATGCCTTTCGAAAACCCGCCCACTCTGCGGTTCATATAATCGCGCATGCCAAACCGTTTCGATAAATCTTCAATTCTTGCTTTAATCTCGTGGCGGTTCAGCCCATACAGCCTGCCGAAGTATTGGAGATTTTCTTTAGCGGTCATCCTGTCGTAAAGCCCGGTTTCTCCTCCGAATAAGACACCGATTCTTTTTTTGACCTCAGCCGGCTGCTTGACCGAGTCAAAGCCGTCTACCGTGATTGCCCCTTGTGACGGTTCAAGCAGGGCAGCAATCATTCTCAGCATCGTCGTTTTGCCCGCACCATTTTCTCCGAGAATGCCGACGACTTCTCCTTTTTGAATTGTTAAGCTTACATCTCGCACCGCTTTGACTACTTTTTTCTTATCCTGAAACCTGCGGCTGCAATCGGTCAGTGTAATCATGTCATAATCTCCCTTTTCTTTTTTCTAATAATGACTATATACGAAATGCTGGATTTGTTGGATAAAGTTGTCGCGAAGAGTTCTTTTTATGTCGCGAAATGGGATAGAATAAAGATGATTCTATGTAACTAGGAGAATGATAATGGTAAAAGTCGGACTTGTCGATGATTATCGAGTAGATTTAGAGAAGCTGGAAGCGATCGTATCCAGAATGCAAAATGTCGAAATTGTCTTTTCCACCGATTCAGCGGAGGAAGCCTACAGCCGGGTAAAGAATGAAGACATTGATCTGCTGCTTGCCGATATCGAGATGCCTCATATGTCTGGCTACGAGCTTGCGGATTTGATCAGATCCCATTCACTTGATGTGGATGTGATATTTGTTACCGGCCACAGCGGTTATGCGGTTCACGCCTTTGACCTGAACGTCCACGATTATATTATGAAGCCTTACTATGCTGACCGTCTGGCCGCTTCCTTCGACCGTTATTTGAAAAAGAAAACGGAAACGAGTTTGAATGGGCGTATTTTGATCAAGCAAAAATCTGAAATGCACGTCCTGCAAAAGAAGGATATCATTTTCGCAGAACGGACAGGACGTTCCACGACGATTGTGACAACCGCTGAAGAGGTGCAAACGTATCAAACATTAAATGATATTAAAGGCGACCTGCCCGAAAAGGATTTTCTCCGTTCGCATCGTTCCTTTATTATCAACATTCATTACATAAAGCACTTTTCCGCTTATACCAAGCATTCATTCACGGTTTCTTTTGAGGGAACGTCTAAAAAAGCGATGATCACCAAGCAGCAGCTTGATTATTTTCAAAACTACTATTTTTGAGGAGTTTAGTACGTGATTACCCTTTTTCAATGTCTTTATCTGTTTTTATTTAGTTTCATATGTTATCAGGGGGCTGCTGCCCTTTGGCACAGTACAGCCGTCTCTTGGCTCGCCGCTGCTTTAGGTGCGGCGGCAGCAGGATTGTACCTATGGAAAACGAAGCTGGTGTGGGACCGCTGTTCCTTCCAGCTTTGTGCGTGGATTGCGGTGATTCAAGCGATGGCAGCGGCGGTAGTGCCGTTCGGCTCTGACATACCGCCGGCATTATTTGCGATCGTGATATTTGCAGGGTGTGAAGGGCTCCGTATCGGACAGTCTGCCCTGCAAGCAAGGCTTTCTGATCAAATTGATAAGCTGACACAAGCTGAACAGCACGCCAATCAAATGCTGATTGATGTCAGAAGCCGGAATCATGACACAATGAAACATATCACAGCAATCAAATCAGCTCAGCCCAAGGCAGATACACAAGCATATATTCAAAACTGGGCAGATCAATACAGTCAATATGACCGTTTTTTGAAGGGAGAGAATGCGTACGTTGCAGGGGTGCTTTATGATTTTCTAGAAAAAGCCCGCGCCTCGAATGTGAGTGTTTCACTTCATATGCATACACCGCTTTCTTCACTTCCGTTTTCAGCTGCTGATCAGGTCAGCTTGGTCGGCAACATATTGGAAAATGCGCTCGACAGCGCGGCGGAGGCCCGAGAAAAAGCGGAGATTAAGCTGGAAACTTCGCTGCGAAGCGGGCTTTATGTGCTGATTTGTGAAAACAGCACCCCCGGCATGGACCCTACGGTGCTCGATACTCTGTATCAATCGTTTGGCCGCTCAACAAAAGGCGGTGCTCATGAAGGCATGGGCACATATATCATTCAAAAACTGGTGAAGAGCGCTTTTGGCAGGCTGGATTTTACCTACCGTCACCCCGTCTTCCGGTTAGAAATCAAAATTCCGTTTCAGAAATAAAAAAACCTTGAAAAGCCTGGCTTTTCAAGGTTTTTTTCATTATGAGGATAACGCTTGGGCAAAGCGATCCGCTTCGTCCTGCAGCGTGCTTTCAATTTCTTTGTAACGGCTGGAAATGGTTGATGCGCTGACGCCGTATTTTTTCGCCAGTTTAGCCTGGGAAACGGACGCGCCGTTAAGAGAAATCGCGTTCACATAATATTCAACTGCCGCCGCAAAAGCTTCCGGCTTTCTGATGACAGGTGATTTTTTCTCACAGAATGTTTTCCAGATGTCAATAACAGCCGGAATCAACTCAGTCGGATACTCATCTCCGCTCATGCCTTCTTCGATAGCCGCAGCGGTTTCTTTCTCCAAGTCGTTTGCCCACTCAACAGAGCTTTCCTCCGCTTTTTCTGCTTGCGGCTCTTCATCCTTTTCAGCTAACAGCGCGAACAGAACGTTGTTGAATTCCTGCTTCATGAAGTCCTCCGGCGTTTTGCCGTTCTTCACAGCGGCATCCGCATATTTCTTCACCTTGCTGATCAGCGCTTCTGTTCTCTTCACCGGGAAGATCGTGAACTGCATGAAGAATTCTGCTTTTTCGGCTTCGTGGATTGGATATCCAAGAATCAGGCTTCCCACTGGAGGAAGGTCTTGATTGCTGGCGTCCATTTCCACTTCGAATTGTTTTGCCGTAATGACATCTTCAAAGTGAATGATGCCTTCTTTCAGGTCCTTCAGCAACAATAAAGCTGGCGTCATGCTGTTCCATGATTCAACGATCTCACGCGTTTTCGGACGAGTGATCGAATCGCCTTTTTTCTGCAGGTACTCTTCGAAGATTGTCTTCTCA
Source organism: Bacillus stercoris (assembly GCF_029772985.1). NCBI lineage: Bacteria > Bacillati > Bacillota > Bacilli > Caryophanales > Bacillaceae > Bacillus > Bacillus stercoris. Next base: position 4,077,423 of record NZ_CP121861.1, read on the forward strand.
CCGGCAAGCGGATGGAAGAAGATTCCCCAGATACCCAAGTTAAATACGCTGATGTCTTTCGTCTGTCTGTCCATAGCAGAAAGAAAATCATGCTGGTTGATAAAGCCTGAAATGCTTTCTCTATGTACTGTGAAGGCATACTCCACTAAGTCTTCCTGAATTTGTTTTGCTTCTTTTGCCGCTAACTCTGCCGGGAAGTCGACTACTTTACTTCCGCAGCATTTTTTATATTTCTTGCCGCTGCCGCACGGGCAAGGGGCATTTCGTTTCACTTTTCCCACAATAAACCCTCCGAATTCTGTTGTAACTTTTCTATTTTAACAAAAATAACTTCTGAGGGCTTGGTTTCGGGCTAAAAAAGAATTTGGTAATGTGATAAGCTGGCTGATTATGCCAATTTACCTATGACATTTTCACCAACTTTTGTGATTTAAGGCTTATCACCTATTCCCACTTCAGGCCCATCTTTTTTACAATCATTAGGTATTTATTTAACATTTTAAGGAGTGTTTCTATTGGAACTAGCTGGTTTCATGCTGCGCGCCTGCGCGCTTGTACTTGATGTAATCATTGCCGCAGCAGTGATTTTGGCAGCCGGATTTACGTTTGGCGATGGGTCCGCCGGTGTCATTATTGTCGCCATATTGATGCTGATTGTGTACCCTTTGCTGATGCCGCTGACAAATTGGAAGGGCACACTGGGCAAAAAAATCATCGGGCTGCAAATCGTGAGGGACGAAACACACGAGAAAATTTCTTTCCTACAGGCGATTGTCCGTTACATCATAGCGTGGGTGCATGTATTCTCCCGCCTGATCTATTTGACAGCCGCATTTACGAAGAAAAAACAAACCGTTCATGATATGGCGGCGAAAACCATTGTGCTAAAAGCAGAATAACCTTGAAGAATAGGACTCTTCAAGGTTATTTATCTCATTAGTTTGTATTCTGGCCCCCGCCGTTCAGCCCTTCTTTAATCAGGCTGTTGACTTGGCTGCTGTACAGAAGGCCGATGTGTCCAACGCCATGGATTTGAACGTTTCTCGCACCATCTAATCTTGATAAATAATTCATGACAATCATATCGGCACTGCTGTAAATAGATGTGTATAAAATCTTTTGATTTGGATCTGTTCCCGGAAGCGCCTTGCCTGTCGTCAAACGGTTCGCGCCGCCAAGCGTCACGACGTTTGCAACTTTATTTCCGCCGTCCAGATTTTTTATGTAGTAAAGTGTGTTCGCGCCCCCCATACTGTGAGCGACAATATCCACTTTTTTCGCACCCGTTTCATCTAAAACCTTTTGCACAAATCGTGACAATACCGGGCCATTGTTATAATTTGTGCCTGTCTTGTCCCAAAAATCAACTGCATACAGCTTGTCCCGCGACCAGCCCTGAGATACGAGATAGCTCTTAATTCCCGCAAAATTGAATGATGCCCCTCCAATGCCGTGAACCATAACGACTGGATTGTGTTCAGCGGCTTTTACTGACGGCTGCAACGCAAACAGCGATGTAACAGACAGCATCAAAATTGTTACAAGTGCAATGATCCTTATTTTTACAAATTTCATAATATCCTCCTTTTTTTGTAACAAATTCTCCAATTATATTACGTTACCAAATTAATTAAGTAAAGGGTAATTTTGGCTTATTTTTAAAGAAATTTTAAGATTCAGAGGTCATTATTGGTCCTAAAAAGCCAAAAAAAAGAAGGCTTATTCGCCTTCTTTTCTTCAATACTCATTGAAATAAGCTTGGATTTTTTGAGGATCATTTGTTTTGGTAAGCGCAAGCATCAGCAACATCCGTGCTTTTTGGGGGTTTAAAGAGTTCGATGCCAGCAGGTCCTTTTCCGCATAGTCTTGGTTTGGTGTGACGACACCATTTCCCGTGCGGGTAGAGCGCACCACTGTAACGCCTTTTTTGACTGCGCTGTCCGCCCCTTTTTCGGCTGCATCAGATAAAGACCCGTTCCCAGAACCGGCAAATACAATCCCCTTTGCTCCGGCTTTTACAGCTGCGTCAAACAGGTAGCTTCCGTCATTTTGGTATCCATAGATAATGTCTACTTGCGGCAGCTCATCAAGATTAGAAACCGAAAAGTCCGTATCCTTCGTATGCTTGCGGGTTATTTCATTATTAAAATAAATATCATCGGCAATTGTTCCGACAAAGCCCATTTCATCTGATTTAAATGTATCTGTTGTGGTTGTGTTTGTTTTGGTGACATACCGTGCTGAAGCAATCCGGTCGTTAAGAACGACGAGCGCACCTTTTCCTTTTGCCTCAGGTGTGCCTGCCACTTTTACTGCATTGTACAGATTAGACGGCCCGTCGGCGCTAATCGCTGTGGATGGTCTCATCGAACCGACAATAACAACCGGTTTATCGCTTTTCACAGTGAGGTTCAAAAAATAAGCTGTTTCTTCCAGCGTGTCAGTTCCATGAGTCACGACGATTCCGTCTACATCATCTGAAGCGAGCAAGTTGTTGATTCGTTTCGCCAGCTTCAGCAATATTTTATTATCAATGTTTGTGCTGCCGACGTTGACAATCTGCTCGCCGCTGACGTTCGCGATGTCCTTCATTTCCGGGACTGCCTCGATCAATGATTCAACGCCGACAACACCTGCTTTATATTCAGTTGTTGAGGTTTTGGATTGATCGGCTCCTGCAATCGTGCCTCCAGTCGCTAAAATTGTAACGTTTGGCAGGTCCTTTTTGTCAGAGGCGGACGCCGAAGAGACTTTTTGTGTCTGCGTTTTTTCTTTCGGGGATTCTTTTGTTTCAGGAGAATGTGAACATCCGGCAAAAACAAACAGTAGTGCGGTAAAAAGTGCAAGCAGTCGTTGTTTTTTCATCTCTTTCTCTCCTTACATCCTTATGATGATTAATCATTGAATATTTTATCTATTCAGTCAAAAGTCCAGTCAGCTTTTCTCTCACTTTTTTTGTTGTAATATCCTTCTTTTTTTGTCTTTTCATACAGTGAATTTCTCTTGACAATTGATGAACGAATCAAGATAATAGACCAGTCAATATATTTTTGATTGAATTCAGTAAGGTGGGAATGTTATGAGTTATGGAGATTCCCGTGAGAAAATCCTTTCGGCAGCTACCCGGCTTTTTCAGCTGCAGGGGTATTACGGCACGGGGCTGAACCAGATTATAAAGGAAAGCGGCGCGCCTAAAGGCTCTCTTTATTACCACTTTCCCGGCGGTAAAGAACAGCTTGCGATCGAAGCCGTGAATGAGATGAAGGAGTATATCCGCCAGAAAATCGCGGACTGTATGGAAGCCTACACCGATCCGGCGGAAGGCATTCAAGCCTTTTTGAAGGAGCTCTCCTGCCAGTTTTCATGTACGGAAGACATTGAAGGCTTGCCTGTGGGCTTGCTAGCGGCTGAGACGTCATTGAAAAGCGAACCATTGCGTGAAGCCTGCCATGAAGCCTACAAAGAATGGGCCTCTGTATATGAAGAAAAACTGAGGCAGGCTGGCTGCAGCGAGAACCATGCAAAAGAAGCCAGCACTGTAGTTAACGCGATGATTGAAGGCGGCATTCTTTTATCTTTGACGGCAAAAAACAGTACGCCGCTCCTTCATATCTCCAGCTGCATTCCTGACCTGCTGAAGAGATAAAAAACGACATCCTACATGCAGTTGATAGAGAGGGGAAATGATTTTGGAAACAACAGCTAAAGCATCTCAGCAATACAAAGTGATGCCGATTATGATTTCCTTGCTGTTGGCCGGTTTTATCGGCATGTTCAGTGAAACAGCACTGAATATTGCGTTAACCGACCTTATGAAGGAATTGAACATTACAGCGGCAACCGTCCAATGGTTAACGACGGGCTACCTGCTTGTACTCGGTATCCTTGTTCCTGTTTCAGGACTGCTGTTGCAGTGGTTCACAACAAGACAGCTTTTTACCGTGTCACTAATCTTTTCAATTATAGGAACCTTGATCGCGGCACTCGCGCCAAGCTTCCCGTTTTTATTGGCGGCAAGGATCGTTCAGGCACTTGGAACCGGTCTTTTACTGCCCCTAATGTTTAACACAATCTTGGTGATATTCCCGCCTCATAAACGGGGCGCCGCAATGGGAACGATCGGGCTTGTCATTATGTTCGCGCCCGCCATCGGCCCAACTTTTTCAGGATTGGTTCTGGAGCACCTCAACTGGCATTGGATTTTCTGGATCTCTCTTCCGTTCCTTGTGCTGGCCCTTGTTTTCGGTATCGCATATATGCAGAATGTATCTGAAACGACAAAGCCGAAAATCGATGTATTGTCTATCATCCTGTCGACGATTGGCTTCGGCGGCATTGTGTTCGGATTCAGCAACGCGGGTGAAGGCTCCGGGGGATGGTCCAGCCCGACTGTTATCGTGTCGCTGATTGTCGGCGTTGTCGGCCTTATCCTATTTTCAATCCGCCAGCTGACAATGAAGCAGCCGATGATGAACCTCCGTGCGTTCAAATACCCGATGTTTATTTTGGGTGTGATCATGGTGTTCATTTGCATGATGGTCATTCTGTCATCTATGCTGCTTTTGCCGATGTACCTGCAAGGCGGCTTAGTCCTGACGGCATTTGCATCTGGTCTTGTTCTCTTGCCAGGCGGTATTTTAAATGGATTTATGTCCCCTGTTACAGGCCGTTTGTTCGACAAATACGGGCCAAAATGGCTTGTCATTCCTGGATTTGTGATTGTCACTGTTGTTCTTTGGTTCTTCTCAAATGTCACAACCACATCAACGGCTGTGCTGATTATTATCCTGCACACCTGCTTGATGATCGGGATTTCTATGATCATGATGCCTGCGCAGACAAATGGTTTAAACCAGCTGCCGCGCGAATTTTATCCAGACGGCACCGCCATTATGAACACGCTGCAGCAAATGGCGGGCGCCATCGGAACAGCGGTTGCGGTCAGCATTATGGCTGCGGGCCAGCATGATTATATGAGCACAGTTAAAAACCCTGCCGATCCGGCAGTCATCCCGCAAGCTTTAACAGCGGGTGTGCAGCACGCGTTTGTGTTTGCGATGATTGTTGCCATTATCGGTTTAGTTGGCGCATTCTTTATGAAGCGCGTTAAAGTAGACCATTAATATGAAAAGCCCCTGACCTAGTGTTCAGGGGCTTTTCTATGTTTACTTATCGACCATTTTCGCCGCGATTACATCAATCGCGTGCCGCATGTCCTCCTTCGTATTATAAAAGTGGGGAGCGAGACGGATGACTTCGTCTCGCGGCGTGCAAATCACTTTTTTCTTCTTCAGCAATTCCGCCGTTTCCGATGCCCGCTCATCCCGGATCGCAACCATGCCCGGCTGAACCCCGCCTTGTGCTGACGCTAGCTGCAGGCCTTTTTCAGCAGCATATTGACAAGCATCGGCACAGATCGTTTTTACATGATTCCGGATATGAGAAACCCCGATATGATTCAACAGCGACAAAGCCGCTGCAGCTGCGTATATGCTGATAAAAGCTGGGGTGCCTGTTTGAAAACGACGCGCGTCTTTTGCATAAGCCCCATCAAATCCGTTCTCTCTGCCGAACCAAGCTGATGCTTTCGGCTTCAGTACGTCAGCCAGCTCCTTTCTTACATAAAGAAACGCCACACCCGGTATGCCGAGCAAATACTTCCGGGTGCCTGCTGCCAGCATATCTACGCCCCACTTCTTCACATCAATGGGAATGTGTCCCGCTGATTGATAAGCATCCACAAATAATAAAGAGCCCTTTCTCTGAGAAATCTCGGCAATCGCTTTTATATCCTGAACATAGCCGTCACGATAATGAACGTGAGGAACACACGTCAGCACTGTTTCTTCTGAAATATGCGTTTCATACTGTTCGAGCGGCATCACGCCGTCTATTGATGGAATGACGGATACGTGATAGTCGCATTGTGCCTGCCAGACATGAGACACTGCCGGAAACTCCATCTCCGTATACACAACATGTTTCTTTCTAAAAACAGATAGGGCCGATGCTACGGAAACCAGCGCATCAGAAACTGACGGCACAATCGCCACTTCATCCGGTTCAGCTCCGATCAGCTTAGCAAACTCGTTTCTCGCACTCTCTGTTTTTTCGATCGCTTCTTTCCAGTTCGTCCCCCTATGCAGCAGGCTGTCATGATAATCCTGGATCGCCCTTGATACAGGCTCTGCCAACGCGCTCTGAGAACAGCTGGCAAGCATCGTATGCGTCTGCAAGGTTGGGAATAACTGGCGATACTTCTGCGGCAAATGCTCCATTATGATTCACTCCTTTACATTATTTTGATGAAAAACCCATAAATAAACAATAGAATAAAAGAAAAAGGAGATGAGTAGATGAGAAAAAAAGTGCTGATCACAGGCTTTGACCCTTTTGACAAAGAAACCGTCAATCCATCATGGGAAGCGGCAAAACGTCTTAATGGCTTCGAGACGGATGAAGCCATCATTACAGCGGAACAAATTCCAACCGTCTTTAGATCCGCTCTGGACACTCTGCGCCAAGCCATTCAAAAACATCAGCCAGATATCGTGATTTGTGTCGGCCAAGCAGGAGGACGGATGCAGGTCACACCGGAACGAGTGGCGATCAACCTTGCAGATGCGCGAATCCCCGATAACGAAGGACAGCAGCCAATTGATGAGGAGATTTCTCCAGACGGGCCCGCTGCTTACTGGACGGGACTTCCCGTGAAACGAATGACTGAAAAAATGAAGGAAAACGGCATTCCGGCCGCTGTTTCGTATACAGCGGGAACCTTTGTATGTAATTATCTGTTCTACGGATTAATGGATCACATTAGCCGGACAGCTCCGCACATTCGCGGAGGGTTTATTCATATTCCTTACATTCCGGAGCAAACAACAGACAAAACAGCGCCGAGCCTCAGCCTCGACACGATTGTCCGGGCATTGAGAATCGCCGCTGTTACGGCCGTACAATATGATGAGGATGTGAAGTCACCAGGCGGTGCGCTGCACTAAGCGGCCGCCGCCGATTCGTCCCTCAGCCTCTTTTTGTAGACAAACGCTGATAGGGTGACACTTACTTCAAACAGGACAAGGAGCGGGATCATCACGAGAAAATCAGAAATGAAATCCGGCGGTGTAATCAATATGGACACCACGATCAACAGAAAATAGGACAGCTTCCTCGCTTTGGCCAGCCTGTAGGGATTTAAGATGCCCAGCCTTGTTAAAAACATCACCACCAAGGGCATTTCAAACAAGAAGCCGAACGGCAGGCTCAAATTCACCATAAACCTGAAGTAGCGGTCAGCCGTAAACATCGTTTCAAAATGGCCGGAGGATAAATGAGTCAAAAAGCTGAGCACGATTGGAAACAAGACAAAGTATCCGAAGGAGATGCCCGCCAAAAACAACGCAAATAAACCTGGTATGTACATGAGCGTCACCCTGCGCTCCGTTTTCGTCAGCGCCGGAGCAACGAAACGCCACAGCTGGTACGCGGCAACAGGGATGGAGGCCGCAATGGCACAAATGCCGGCAAGCATCATATACACCCAGAGGATTTCACTCGGACCAAGCACAGCCAGCTTTCCGTCCAAATCCCTGATCAGCCAGTCATAAATATCCTGTACAAATAAAAAAGCCGTGATGAGAAATAGAAGAAATGCCGCAAGGGTTATGATCATCCGGCGGCGAAGCTCTTCTAAATGCCCGATCAGATGGGTTTCTTTTTTATCCATTCAAAAAAGCCCTCCCTTTCATAAAAAAAGAGGCAGACCCGGTGTCTGCCTCCTCAGCATTCAGCCCGCGTTTTTGTCCTGCTTTACCGCTGTCAGCTCAGCTGATTTCTCTTCTTTTTCATCACCAGACACAAGTGATTTTGTGGCGCTTTTAAATTCCAGCAGTGTCCGTCCGGCGGCTCGTCCGATTTCCGGCAGCTTGGAAGGGCCAAAAATAATGAGGGCGATGACGAAGATCAGAATCAAGCCCGGTATTCCAATGTTTGAAAACATAATTTTCACTCCTTAATTCGTGATTTTTGCACGCTTCTTAATCATTTGTTTTTCGTGGGCTTTGTTGTGCGCAAAGAAACGATCCTCTTCGACCTCATCGGATTGCTTCACCCCGCCCTGGATCGTTGTGGATGATACCTTTCTCAGCCCCGTTTGGTCTTTCTGGTAAACGAATGAAGCCCGCGTGGAAATGGCTGCGCCCGGCTCGGTTACAAACGGCATCACCCGATAGTCGGCTTTCCACTGGTGAGGCGTCACTGTACAGCGGACATATCCGCGATAGTCGTTAAAGAACTTGATGTGCGGATTTTCTTTTAAAATTTGGTCTGTATCCGCCCGCTTATCTGCGCCGTTTCCTCCGGATGTGATCGAGGTTCCGACAAATTCGGCTCCAAATATTTTTGAACTTGTCTTCTCGAAATCGACATGCAAATTCGATGCCCAGCTTGCGTGTACATCACCTGTCAGTACGACAACATTATTCAGATTTTTGCTTTTAATGAAATTGATAACCCGTTCGCGCTGAGCCGGATAGCCGTCCCAAGAATCCATGCTGTAGATCGGGCTTGCGCTTGTCCCAAAATTCCATTTCGCAAAGAAAATTTGCTGCGCCAACACATTCCAGTGGGCGGTCGAGCTGCTCAAATTGTTGAAGAGCCACTGCTCCTGTTCTTTTCCAAGCAGGGTTCGATTCGGATTTCGTGATTCATCAGAAGGCGGCTTATTGCCGTCGTTATTGGCTTGGTCATCCCTGTACTGGCGGGTATCAAGCACATTGAAGGACACCAGGTTTCCGTACGTAAAGTGCCGGTACAGCTGCATATCCGGGCCATTCGGCAAAGAGGAAATGCGGAGCGGCATATGTTCATAGTATGCCTGATATGCTGCCGCGCGGCGGAGCACGAATGCTTCAACCGACTGTCCTTTTTCCGGTATTTTATTGGCATAGTTGTTTTCGACTTCATGGTCATCCCATGTCACAACCCAAGGGAACGCAGCATGTGCTGCTTTAAGATTGGCATCAGAGCGGTATTGGGCGTGACGGTTCCGATAGTCTTGCAGCGTATAGATTTCCGCGCTGTTGTGCGTGCGGACATTGCCCGTTTTTGATACATACTCATTCGGCCCGTATTCATATATGTAATCACCAAGATGGAAGACAAGATCAAGCTTTTCCTTCGCCATATGCTTGTAGGCCGTATAATATCCATGCTCATATTGCTGGCAGGAAGCAAACGCAAAGGTCATTTGCGGCACATTGGCGCCAGGGGCAGGCAGTGTTTTTGTTTTTCCGACAGGGCTTAGTTCATGTCCGGTTTTGAAACGGTAATAGTACACTTTGTTCGGCTCAAGCCCGTCTGCTTCCACATGAACGGAATGGGCAAGACTCGGTTTAGCCATTTCAGTGCCTTTTCTTACGATTTTGCGGAAATGCTCATCCTTTGCAACCTCCCATTTGACAGGCACCGCTTGCTTCGGCATTCCCCCGCCATTCAACGGATCTGGTGCCAGGCGCGTCCAGAGCACGACACTGTCAGAAAGCGGATCACCTGACGCTACCCCTAATGTAAACGGATAGCTTGAGAATTTAGGCGCAGCATTTACTTCAAAGGCCCCAACCGACTGGGCAATGGTTAATCCAAGAGAAAGTCCTGCAATCTTCCCCGCTCCTTGAATAAATTTGCGGCGGTCAAACGTATTGTTTTGAAAGCTTTCCTCTTTCAGTTTCTGTACCCATTCATCAAAACGACTGTCGTATGCCATTCAAGATCCCCTCTCTTCTCATTGATCGTCTCCATTATAGGAAATCATTGTTAAACGACTGTGAAGAAGTGTGAACCGATTGTAAGCGCTGAACATCAAAAACAGGTCTTCCCTCACAAGCCTGCCGCTGAAACATGCCGAAAGCTGGCTGAATGACGCGTTTTCTGCATATCCTGTCGTTTGCAAGCCACCCATTCGGCCTATTTTTCTTCACATGATCTTAAAAAAACAAAAACACCGAGCCATTTCGCAAAATGGCTCAGTGCCTTATCAGTTATTTCGAAAACAATCTGCTGAAAAAGCCCTTCTTTTTCGGGTTTTCAGCAGAGGGCTCTTGATCCCTTACAATTCCTTTTTCCTTCGCTTCTTTCAGCCAAAATGGAAATTCAGCAGGGCAGAGCATCATAAAGCTCATCATCAGAAATGCGGTCAATTTCTTCGTTAAGCAGGATGTTCGTGTTACCAACGACACGCCCTTCTAGCGTATGGAGTTTATTGAGAAAATCAATTTACCAATGACGACAAACTGCCAGAACACAGGCTTATCAGAGGAAGCTTCAATGATCGGTTTAATCGACTTTTTACAGCCTCCGTCATTGATAAAAACAATGAAAGCGGGATACGAGCTCGGTTCCTCCGCAACATATTTGCGCAGCACGTCCTTCATGACCGGCGGTTCATCATTTCTGCCGAATTTATGCAAGAGGTCATTATTTAAAATTTCACGCTCGACATAGCCCGAAAAATCCTTTTCTGAAACTGGCTTTTATCGGGAATATTCATTATCATACACTCATACACCCAGCAACTCATCAAACTGATCAGCCACTGCCAAAATCCGCTCCACCACATGTTGACCGTCCCGTTTTTGTAGAGCAATCTCATCAATCCCGAAATATCAAGAACCAGTCCGACACGAGCCATCACCTTCGTTAATTGCTTTTTCTCCAGTACGATCTTTACACTTTTCTTTTGCAGGTCGATTGTTGCCATTCTGTCATCTCCGTCAGTTCTTTTCACAGGAATATTTTCCATTGCATTTCTTCAAAGAAAAACACCGTTCAATTTGAACGGTGTCCTGTCTAAAATGTGTTGTATACATTTTCACACGTCTCCGCCGTCGGCTGATAAAAGCAGTGTGACTTAAACCTGGCCACAAACGGCTGGTTATACCACTGGGCGGGACAGTTTCCCTCCGGCCTGAAGTACCATAAACTAAATTTTGCAGGCCAGCGCCTTTCACCATTAATCGACCGGCGTGCAAGGGCACGCTCGCTATCCCGCGCCCTTTGATAAAAATATCCATGAGTCACAGCCTCAAACGCGTGTGGCTGATAAATCATCTGCCTGATGGTGCGGAGGCCTTTAAAATCTGAGCAATTCGCCCGCAGCCGATTAATTCCAACGTTGCCGACAAGCAGCATCCCCTGCTTGCCTTCGCCTTCCGCTTCCGCTCTGAGCAGCCTTGCCAGCAAATCGACATCCGCACTCGTTGCTTTCACGACCGCCATCACGTCACCTCCCCTTGATCTCCTTTCATCATATTTCATTACTTCAGAAGTGATGACTGAGGGACAGGAGAAGTTTTTAAAAATTAATTCATCTAAAAACACCAAACATTTTGTTTGCTACAAAGAAAAATGGGTGGTTGGCCGTCAAAGCAGCGTCTGGTGCGAGACGGACTCTGCAATTTCCGCTGACGAACAGCAGGAGACTCAATGCTGATTCATCCGCCTTAATAAATGTATGGCGCTGGGCCTCCCTCTCCCGGCAATTTTGCACCCGCTCCGGAAAAACACGAAATAAGGTTTAAGTTTTTACATTTGAGGAATTATACATAACAAATCAACTGACAAAAGGAGGAAATGTAATGACACATGTGAAAGCGCTCGCGATTAAAGGTATTATGACGATTATTGTGTTGTATCTGGTGCTTGGTCTGGGCTTTGGTTTCACGTTTGGTGATACGCTGCTAATGACGATTGTGTTAGGGGTTATTTCTTATTTGCTGGGCGATCTTTATGTATTGCCGAAATGGAATAATATGATTGCAACTTTGGCTGATTTTGGTTTGGCCTTTCTCGTGATCTGGCTGATGGGCATGCCGCTTTCTATGGGGATGACTGGCGGTGAAATTGCATTGGCGGCTTTATTCGGCGCGATCGTCATGGCAATCGGTGAATATTGCTTCCATTTCTATATGATGAGCAAAGAAATTGGCAAGAAGCATTATCTTGAAACAAGAACAGACTCATAATGGAAAGGCCGGTGCTGACAGCATCGGCCTTTTATACATATTGGGCGCCTTTGTTTACGCATCCTGCTTGTCCGCATTCCTGATCGCCATGTAGGAAAAGAACAATCCGAATGCCGCTAACGATAACGGGATATACACAACAGATGAAATCGAGAAGCCCGGACTTGTTGAGCTGATGAGCATCACAATTACTACAGATGAAATGATGGTCGCCGGAACCGAGTGTCTACGCATCCCAAAAAAGATGGGAACTAAACTGGTTCCAGCGGCGCCAAAAGCGAAAACCGCCATTTTGACCGCCTGTTGAGAAATGATCTCGGAAGTAAGCTCTCCCGGTATGAAATGGTAGATCGAGTTCAGCCAAAAGAAACCGGCGGCTATGAGTATATTTGAAAGTAAAATCGTGATAAACGTCAGTCCGCCCGCGATCATGAGCTTAGCGGTGAGCAGCTTTTTACGGCTGATCGGGTACGTAAACATCACAAGAATGGTTTTGTTTTTATATTCCGAAATCACCAATTTTGCGATCAGCACTGCGCCAAATACGATAAATACCGCTCTGACGAAGGTACCGATGATGAGGAATGCTTCATCCGTACTTTGGAACGAAACCCCGCCATCAGCTTTTTCGGAATAACTGATCAGCCATAAAAAGCCCATAATAATCAGGTTGGCAATGAGGGCGCCTCTGACATACCAGCCTATTTTCATTTTTCTTAATTCGATTCTGATCAAATTCACCAACGTGTCTCTCCTCCTTTACGCACTGATGCTATTGCCGTTGATCAAGTTGATAAAATAATCCTCCAGCGACGTATACTTTTTGTTCATTGATTCAATGTCTACATCATTCAAAACCAACGCTTTGGATATGTCAGACTGAGTGGCTTCAGCCTCGTAAATTCGAATCGTTTTCTCATTTAAGATTTTAAAGTTCGTTAAATTCAGCTCTTTCTCAAGCACAAAGCAGGCCTTTGTCTGATTCGATGTAACAAGCTCAATGTATTCAGTGTTCTGGCCTCTGACATCCTCCATTGATACCTCTTCAATCAGTCTGCCGTCCCGAATGACGCCAATCGTGTCCGCGATTTGTTCGATTTCACCCAGCAGGTGGCTTGAAATCAGCAGCGTTATGCCGTACTCTTTGCTCAGCACTTGAAACAATTGCCTGATTTTTTTAATGCCGAGAGGGTCAAGCCCATTCACCGGCTCATCCAGAATAAGCAGATCCGGCTTTGTGAGGATGGCACGCGCAATTCCAAGGCGCTGCTTCATTCCGAGCGAAAAGGTTTTGACGGGCTGCTCGTTGATTTGTTTTAAATTCACCATATCCAGCACTTCTTGAATGGCTTTTTTATTGTGATATCCCATATATTCACAATGCAGCTCTAAATTTTCTTCAGCTGTCAGGTTTTCATAAAAAATCGGATATTCAATCATGCTGCCGATGTTTCCCAGCACCTCATATGACGTGTGGGTGAGCTTGTTCCCAAGGATGATGATTTCACCGCTTGTCGGTTTAACAAGGCTCGTCAGCATTTTCATGATGGTTGTTTTCCCCGCGCCGTTCGGGCCGAGAAAGCCATAGATTTCACCTTTTTTAATATGCATGCTGACATCGGATACAACCTCTTTGCCCTGATACGTTTTGGTCAGTCCGTTTGTTTGTACGATATAAGTCAAATTTGTTTCTCCTTCCCTCTCTTTTCCTGTTTTTTATTGTAGCGGCGAGCCCTGTCATTTTTATTTCTCACACCTTACGAAATTCTTACGTTTAAAATGTCATGCGTTTCAATGTGATCGTAAATGCAGTCCGTTCGTACGGCTTGCTTTTGACAGATATAGCGCCCCCCATTTTTTCTGTAAGCCGCTTTGTGATGGTTAAACCGAGACCGCTTCCCTGAAATGCTTTATTTCTGGATTCTTCAAGTGTGTACAGCCTTTCAAACACCCGCTGCTGATCGGTTTCACTTATCCCTTTTCCGCGATCCCATATGGTGATGGCAATGTTCGTCTCATCATATGACAGCGTCAGTCCGATTAACTTGCCGGCCGCGCCATACTGAATCGCATTTGACAATAGGTTTTGCAGGATTCTGTCCAGAGCCTCTTCATTCGCCTGCGCATACACCGGCGTATCCGGGATATCAATGGCTGCACGAAAGCCTTTAGATTGAACTGCGTCATAATAATGCAGGATATTGCGTTTGCATATGTCGTTCATATGTACTTTGGTGATTGGGATGTCTTTATCTTCAGATTCTAATTTCGCTAAATCAAAAAAGGAATTGATCATCTGAATGAGTTCATTTGTTTTCTGGCGGAGCTTCCCCAGCAATCTTTCCCGCTCTTCGTCAGGCATGTTCGGATCACTTTGAATGGTTTCGATATAACCGAGAATGACCGTTAACGGCGTTTTCAGGTCGTGCGACATATTGGTCAGCATTCGCTTCATGGAATGCTCTGTTTTCGCAAACCGGGCACTGATCTGCTGACGATTCTCAAGGAAAAGATTGATGTTAACAAGCAAGTCTTTGAGCGCTTGATCGTCTGTAGGAAGCAAAATTCGCCCCGCCGAATCCTGCCTGAGCATGGAGCCAAGCTGTTCTGCCATATATGCCAAATTCCCGTCTCGCTTCTTTTTCATTATGAATTGAATCACATTCAGGCACGCCAGAACGATGACGGCGGCCACCCATAGCACTGTCATTCTAAAACTCTCCTAATTTATAACCGATGCCCCATAGGGTTTTAATATATTGAGGGGAGGAGGGGTCATCTTCAATCTTTTCTCTAAGCCGCCGCATATGTACGTTAATAATGTTTTGATCGCCAAAATACTCTTCATTCCAGACAGAACGGTAGATTTGTTCTTTCGTAAACACTTTTTTAGGATTTGCCGCAAATAGGCACAGCAGCTGCCATTCTGTTGATGTCAGCTGAAGCGGTTCTCCATTTTTCATAACTGAGACATTGTCTATATCGATCGCAAGCTGGTGAATCCGGATCACCTTATTCTCAGCCGGTTCCTCTGCTGAATATTGAGTCGCCCTTCGTATCGCGGCTTTTACTCTTGCTGTCAGCTCAATCATCGAAAACGGTTTGGCGATATAATCATCCGCCCCAAAACCCAATCCCAATGCCTTGTCCACATCTCCGTCTTTTGCCGAAATCATTAAGACCGGTATATTGCTTCTTTCCCGGATGATTTTCAGAAAATCCATGCCGTTCAGCTTCGGGAGCATGATATCGAGGAGGATCAAATCGTATGAACTCTGCTGAAACAGCCGGATGCCCTCTTCTCCGTCGAAAGCATGTACAATCCGAAAGCCTTCTTTTGTTAAATAATGATCCACCATTTCACTGATTGAGTGGTCGTCTTCCACAAGCAATATGCTCTGCATCTTCTCACCTAACCTTTACAAAATCAAAAAACACACACGTAATTACACTTATTGTAATTGAAAAACGTGTGTGTTTTATAAAAATTATTCATTTTTTCCTGTTTTCAGCTTCCTGTATTCCATCACCGTAATGACAAAGAATACGGCACCACATCCGATGGCTTGAATAAGCCGAAGCCGTTCACCAAGAAATAAAGCCCCATAGAAAATCGTCAGGACAGGCCCTGCCATTGAAATGGCGGCGGCTCGCTGTGCCCCGATTCGTTTTATGCCTTCAAGCATCAGCACAAATGGAATCACAGTAGTCGCGACTGCGATTAACACAAACAAACCATAGACAGCAGGCGGATATGCTGCTATTGGTGTATTCAGACCGATTGTCGATTTGATGCCAATGTAAAGCATCATGGCCGCTCCGGCAGCTGTCATCCCGTACGCATTAAGACGGATGCCTCCGATTTGATGGACGAGCCGCCCGGAAAGGACAAGATAACCGGCATAGACGGCCGAGGATAACAAAATGAATGCAGATCCAATCATATTCGCCTGAAAAAGCTCAGCATCCCAGCCGCCCAACGCTAAGAAAAGTCCGAACATGACCGCCAGCACTGCGAAAAGGTCCTGAATTGAAGACATTTTCCGGTCACGACACGCGGTAAATCCAAACACAAACAATGGATAGCTCATCAGCAATATACGTTCAACCATTGCGGATACATGGTTCAGCCCGATAAAATCAAGCAGGGGAGACAGAAAAAAACAAAACACTCCCGCGCCACAAGCCTTCCATAGGTCTCCTTTTTTATTGCCGCCTGGCATTGGAGGGCGGTATATCAAAAAAATCAGCCAAAACAGCGGAACAGCCATCAGCTGTCTGTATAACAACACCGCGTCTGGCTCAGCACCCATTTGATAGGCCCATTTAATCCAAATTGACTTAGACGCAAAACAAACCGTTCCGATCAGCAAAAAAATTGTACCTGAAGCGGCCTCGCGAAACTTCCTCTTCTCTTCTTTTCTCATCTCAGCTCAGCTATTCTCCTTTACTTATTCAAATGCTTTTGGATAAAATCGAGAAGCGTATATCCTTGGGCAGTCAGAATAACACCTTTCCCGCTGCAGGCCGGGCATGGTGTTCCTTCAATTTCTCCCGCTCTTTCACATTTAGGACATGCGACCTCAAGATCATCAGTTGCAATGACCATTTGACATCCTCCTTTCCTATTCATCTGCTATGCACCACCAGCCATCGTCCATTGGCCGTCACCTCCTTTAAGAAACACAAAAAAACCCCCATCCTATGCAAAGGACGAGGGTCTCGCGGTACCACCTTTATTAACAGCTATACAGCCGTTCACTCTAAGTACAGAAAACCTATGTTTCAATACTCCTCTCCTGGTAACGGGGAGAGAAACCCGGCATCGCCTACTATCCGTTCAGCAAAGCAATTCAGAAGCCCATTCGGCATCAGGGGAGGATCGGTTCACACCTGCCACCGACTCTCTGAACCTCCATTCTGATGCGTACTTACTCTTCCTCACGATTGTTGTTCCGTTCTATTATTTGTAAAGTTTATAATACTTGGTTCATGAAATGAAGTCAATTCCTAATCCGATGTTACACCGAGCGCTTCCAGCGCCATATGAACGTGCTCCTCCTGCTGTGTTTGCAGAGCGAGCTTGGCGATTTCCACCGGATACGCCGCCTGCATCTCTGAAATGTGCTCCTGCATTTTTGCCCATATCCGGCCGCCTGCTCGATCATAGTGTTCAAGTAAACGGGCAGTTTCTTTTTCCCCAAAAATGGTTTGATAAAGAACAAAATCCTTGGCTGGATCTGCAATCTTCGCTTCTGTCCAATCCAGAAGCCCTGTGACACGTTCATTTTGGTCGATAAGAATATGCGGCGGGTGGAGATCGCCGTGTATCAAAGAAGAGAAACCCGGCCAGTATGCATCATCATCTATCCACTTTTGCCATCTTTCCCAAAGCGTCGTAGATACGCCAAGCTTATTTTTCACATCAACCATAGAGTCTGCTGTCATTTGCCTGAAATCTTCTGGACTTATCACTTCTATTCCGGATTGCCCAGCAGATATTAGATCCGTGCCATGTAATTCAGCCAGTATGCCAGCAAGTGTGCGGACAAAGTCGTCTGGCGGCGGCTGATGATCCATATTCCATACATATTGCTTTTGTTCCAAATCAATTCCAGCAGCCGGCGTTCCTTTTAACATTGGGTAAGCGATCAATTCCGGTGTGTGAATTCTCCAATCCGGCACATCAGCTGTAAGATTCGCGCGGAGAAAGGCAAGCGTTTTGCCTTCCGCAGATGCTCTTTCCACAACATCACTGCGACGCGGCTTTCGCAGCACCCATTGCATACCTGTATCGTCCTCGGCAAATACAACTTGAAAGTCCATTCCGGTTTCATTCAATTGCGCGTTCTCAGAGCGAACTCTCAAACCTTGGTTGCGTGCAAGCCCGACAATCTCTGTAATTAGCTGTTTTTCGGCAAGGTTTGTCATCCCCATTTCCCCTTTCTCATGCTCCGGCCTGCTGTAGAGAGAAGGGATGTTTGAAGGCACAAAAAAAGAGGGCAAGCATCGCCACCCTCTTTTTTGATAACCATATAAGGGCTCATACATAGGCGGATTCATCCCGATTCTCCCTCATTCAGGCGAGAGTTGTTCACTATTGAATTCGTGTCACTCGGAATCTAATAAATGCCATGCTGTAACCCCTCCGTTTCCTAGACGTTAATTGCATTTTACAGCATATTCCATCTCTTCGCTATAAAAAAATGAATCAAGTCACTGGAGCAGGATTGAACAAGCACAAATCGTTATGAAGACCCCAACGGTCAGCCCACGTTTGTTTGCGGCCGCTTGCCACATCCAAAATCGTTCTGAAGATTTCCCAGCCTACATCTTCGATACTGGCCTCTCCTGTCGCGATTCGGCCGGCATTGATATCGATTAAATCCGCCCAATGCTCTGATAATGAATGCCGCGTCGATACTTTCAGCACCGGTGCAGCCGCCAGGCCGTACGGTGTTCCCCTCCCTGTCGTAAACACCTGCAGATTCATGCCCGCAGCCAGCTGCAGGGTGCCGCACACAAAATCGCTTGCCGGTGTCGCGGCGAACAGCAGGCCTTTTTGCTCTGCCCTTTCACCTGGGCCGAGCACGCCGGAGATAGGGCTAGTGCCTGATTTCGCCACCGAGCCTAACGCTTTTTCCACAACATTGGATAATCCGCCTTTTTTATTGCCTGGTGACGGGTTTGCGCTTCGGTCAGCTTCTCCCCGCCGGAGATAGCTGTCATACCACTTCATCTCATTGATCAGCGATTGTCCGACCTCTTCACTGACAGTACGAGGCGTTAATAAATGAATGGCATCACGTACCTCTGTCACTTCAGAAAATAAAACCGTCGCACCTGCGCGAACCAATAAATCAGCCGCATACCCCACGGCAGGGTTCGCCGTCACGCCGGAAAACGCATCACTGCCGCCGCATTGCAGGCCGATAACCAGATCTGAAACAGGGCAAGACACCCGGGTTCTGCTGTTCAGCCTGATTAACCGCTCCTCCGCCATTTCCAAAATGGATTGGATCATCGCCGCAAAACCTTGATGATCCTGGAGCGATAGAATGTCATCATCATTCTCAGAGGCAATTCTTGCCGGAAGGAGCTTTTCACATCCCAATCCGATTACCATTACTTCTCCGCCGAAGTTCGGATGCTTCGCGAGATTTTGAATCGTGCGGATCGGAATGACGGCGTCGGGCGCATTGATCGCCACGCCGCATCCATATTGATGATGCAGCGGCACAACGTCATCGACATTTGGGTATTTCGGCAGCAGCTCTTTTTTGATCCGTTTGACCGCATAATTTAATACGCCAACGACACATTGAACACTTGTGGTGATGCCGAGGATATTTTTTGTCCCCGCACTGCCATCCGCATTACGGTATCCTTCAAAAGTGTAGCCTTCAAGAGGCGGCCGCGGCTGCGGCACCCTGTTTGCGAGAGGAAGATCGTCTAACGCCGGAGGAGCGGGCATTCTCACGAGGGATTCCCGTATCCAGCTTCCGCGCTTGATCGTCTCATCAGCAAACCCGATCACCTCTCCGTAACGCACGATCTCATCCCCTTGATTGAGATCGGTTAAGGCCACCTTATGGCCTTGAGGGACATCCTCTTCAAGGACGAGCCCGCATGAGAAAACAGTGCCCTTTGGCAGTCCTCCATCATTTACAATAATCGCCGTGTTATCTGTGGCATTCACTTTGATGTAGAGGGGCGCTTGGTTTTGCCTGAGATTCATCGCCATATGAAAATCACTCCTCATATCTTAGTAAGCGTTTTCTAAATTGGTTTTAAAAAAACCGCAGCTCTTACGTTTCAACTGCGGTTGTCTCACCATTATTTTTCATCCAGTCCTTTTAGAATTTTGTCACGGACAAATTTCAGATGCTCATACATGTGGTAATGCGCTTTGTAAGGATCTCTGTTGACTAGGGCGTCGTAGATTTTTTTGTGATATTCGACCGTTACATCTCTCTCCCTGTACGGTATTTGGCTGTCAATTTTCGCATGGGTGATTAAGAGGGATTGAATCATCCCCTCTACAACGGGATTATTGGCACTTAACGCTATAATTCGATGGAATTCTTTATCCGCTTCACCATAAAGATTGTCAGTGCTGTTGGCAATGTCGTCGATTGTCTTCTGCAAACGCTGAAGCTCATCCTCGTTGATTTTTTCCGCGGCAATCGTCACGAGTCCTAGTTCTAACGCCATCCGCGCTTCAATGATTGCCGGAAGATTATCAGTCGCCAAGGCAAGCATGACGGAAAAGGGCTGCATGCCGATTTTATCGTTGAAATATGTGCCCCCGCGGGTTTTTCTCGTAATGACGCCCAGCGTTTCAAGTGAACTGAGCGCCTCCCTAAGCACCGGCCTGCTGACATGCAAAATGTCCATCAGTTCCATTTCTGTCGGCAATTTGTCTCCGGCCCTCAACTGTCCGCTCGATAATAAATGGACAATCCGTTCGATGACCTGTTTGGCTAATGTTTTCCGATTGACTGTATCGACTTTCAAATCCTCTAAACCTTCGTACACGAACAACTCTCCCTTCAGTTGTTCAATTGTAAGACAAAATAGCCGATATGACAATATTTACAATAAAACTTATCGCACAAGACACGGGCGCTTTCGGTCAAATTTCCAGTTGCTGATCAGAAACTGCATAGAGATCGCGTCATTTCGGGCGCCTACATTCATTTTTTGGTAGATCTCATGCGCTTTTTCCACTTGTTCCATATCAATATCGACGCCTAGCCCAGGTTTATCAGGGACTTTGACACAGCCAGCGGAAATCTCAAAGGGATGTTTCGTTAATCGCTGGCCGTCCTGCCAAATCCAATGGGTATCAATCGCCGTGATGCGCCCCGGAGCTGCTGCTGCCACATGGGTAAACATCGCAAGGGAAATATCAAAGTGGTTGTTGGAGTGCGAGCCCCATGTCAAACCCCAATCATGGCACATTTGCGCCACCCGCACTGACCCTTGCATCGTCCAAAAGTGCGGATCAGCCAGCGGTATATCCACCGCTTGAAGCTGAATCGCGTGACCCATTTCCCGCCAGTCGGTCGCAATCATATTTGTCGCAGTCGGAAGCCCTGTCGCGCGGCGGAATTCAGCCATCACTTCACGAGCGGAGTAGCCGTTCTCATCACCGCATGGATCTTCTGCGTACGCGAGCACATCTTGCTTTCCTTTGCATAATGCAATAGCCTCCTCTAATGACCACGCCCCGTTCGGGTCAAGGGTGATCCTTGCCTCTGGAAAACGTTTCGATAAGGCGGTAACAGCTTCGATTTCTTCTTCTCCTCGCAGCACCCCGCCTTTGAGCTTGAAATCCTGAAAGCCATAGCGCTCCTGTGCTGATTCTGCAAGACGCACAATGGCCTCGGGGGTCAGCGCTTCCTCATGGCGCAGACGGAACCACGCACAATCTGACTGCTCATCGCTTTGATAAGGCAAGGTCGCCCGCTTTCGGTCGCCGATGTAAAAAAGGTAACCAAGCATTTTCACTTCATCTCGCTGCTTCCCTTCGCCAAGCAAAGCTGCGACCGGTTCCTGAAGGAATTTTCCAAACAAATCCAACAAAGCCGCTTCCAATGCGGTGACGGCGTGCACAGTGGTGCGCAAATCAAACGTCTGGATTCCGCGTCCTCCCCTGTCCTGATCGCCAAACTGCTTTCTGACCCTTTGCAATATCGCCTGGTACGCACCAATGGATGCTCCGACAACAAGCGGCTCTGCCAGCTCCAGTGTGCGGCGAATACGCTCTCCGCCTGGCACCTCGCCAACTCCCTGATTTCCGCTGCTGTCTGTTAAGATTACGATATTCCGGGTGAAAAACGGGCTGTGCGCTCCGCTTAGATTCAGCAGCATGCTGTCATGTCCCGCAACCGGAATCACCTTCATTTCTGAAATTGAAGGAATATTCGATCTCTTTTCTTTTTGAACCTGCTCTTGTATCGATGAACCCATGCTTTCTCCTCCTTTTATAAAGCGCTTTCATAAATATTAGACAGGCAATGATTGATCGGGGTCTTGTTCTTGTTTCTTTAACACGACCCGTTTAATCGGGCCGACCAGCAGCAAATAGCTGAGGATCGCAACAATCGCATTAGCGCCGACAAACACGAGCGCGCCATTAAATGATCCTGTGGCATTGACGATGTAACCGATAATAATCGGTGTTGTAATCGAGGCAATATTTCCGAAAGTGTTGAACAAACCGCCGCTCAGTCCTGCACACTCTTTCGGAGACGTGTCCGACACGACAGCCCAGCCCAGTGCGCCGAAGCCTTTTCCAAAAAACGCGAGCGACA
The DNA here is from genome assembly GCF_029772985.1 of Bacillus stercoris. Taxonomy (NCBI): domain Bacteria; kingdom Bacillati; phylum Bacillota; class Bacilli; order Caryophanales; family Bacillaceae; genus Bacillus; species Bacillus stercoris. The sequence goes on from NZ_CP121861.1 coordinate 4,099,765, forward strand.
TCATAACAACGACGAGCCACGCTGAATCTGTATAGTTGCAGACGATCATACTGCAAGACAGCAGCATGCCGGCAATGATTGGCACTTTTCTAGCAAAGGTCAGTGAACGGCCTTTTTTGAGTAAGATGTCTGACACAATACCTCCAAGCACGCCGCCGGCAAATCCGCACAGCGCCGGCAGGGAAGCGACAAACCCAGCTTCTAGAATAGACATGCCGCGGGCCTGAACCAAATATACCGGAAACCATGTGAGAAAGAAATATGTGAGAGTCGTAATGCAATATTGCGCGATGTACACGCCAATCAGCATGCGGTTCGTTAACAGCTGTTTGATATACGGCCATTTCGATTCTGTTTCTTGTTTGCTTTTACTGTCATCCATGGAAATCAGCCCGCCGCCCTGTTCGATGTACGCAAGCTCAGCTTCGTTAATCTTTGGGTGTTTTTTCGGTTCATACACCGTTTTTAGCCAGATGACAGCCAGAAGAATCCCCGCAGCCCCCATGACAACGAAGACGGAATGCCAGCCGAAAGAGTGGGTGAGCCAGCCCATTAAAGGAGAAAAAATGACGATTGCGAAGTATTGTGCTGAATTAAAAAAGGCTGAAGCTGTCCCGCGCTCGGAACTTGGAAACCATGAGGCAACAACTCTGCCGTTTCCAGGAAATGAAGGCGCTTCTGATAAGCCTACCAGAAAACGCAGTGCAAATAGCAGGATAATCGCTGTGCCGGCTGAGAAAAAGCCAATCGCCCCTTGCAGCAGCGTAAAAAACGACCAGAAAAAGATGCTTAACGCAATGACAGTCTTAGAACCAAAACGGTCCAGCAGCCAGCCGCCCGGAAGCTGCCCGATGACATAGGCCCAGCCAAAGGCAGAAAAGACATATCCCATGGCGACCGAATCCAATCCCAAATCATGCTGGACGGAATCTCCGGTGATGGAAAGCGTCGCTCGATCCGCGTAGTTAATAGAGGTCACAAGAAACAGCATAAACACGATGAACCAGCGCACAGACGTTTTTTTGCCCGCCGGTGTAACACTCGCAAAGTCTTTTTTCATAGTATCTTCTCCTTTTCAAAGTAGAGAATCATATGCTGGCTGTGATAAAGCTGGGAAAGAGACATACGCCTCTTTCCAGCACCATTACGGCTTCACAAAAACGGTTTTGATCGCTGTGAAAAAGTCCTTCGCCGCCTCCCCCTGTTCGCGGGAGTGGGAGCTCGACTGCTTCATGCCGCCAAAAGGCGCCTGCAGCTCAACACCTGCGCTTTCTGCATTCACCCGAACCAGCCCGGCATCGATTTCTTCAATGAAAGAAAGCATTTTGCCGATGTTTTCCGTGAAGATGGATGCACTTAAACCGAACTTCACATCATTGGCGATATCCAGCGCCTCCTCCATCGAATCAACCTTGATCAAAGCAATCACCGGACCGAAGATTTCCTCCTGGGCAATCGTCATCTCAGATGTCACATTGTCAAAGATCGCAGGCTGAACATAATAGCCGTTTTGATACTTTCCGTTCTCCAGCTTTTCTCCTCCCATTAAAAGGGAAGCGCCCTCCCGCTTGCCTTTCTCAATGTATGACAGGCAGTTATCAAGCTGATTCTTGCTGGCGATCGGTCCCATCCAGACATCCTCTTTTAAGCTGTCTCCGATTGTAATATCCTTTGTGCGCTGGAGCAGTTTTTCTTTCAAGCGCTCATAAATGCCGCTTTGTACGATGACACGGCTTGTCGCGGTGCATTTCTGGCCGGTTGAACGGAAGGCCCCCGTAATGACAGCTTCAGCCGCAGCTTCAAGGTCAGCGTCATCAGCTACGATGACAGGGTTTTTGCCGCCCATTTCAAGCTGATATTTAGCTCCCCTCGCTAAAGCGGCTTGCCCGATGATTTTTCCGACTTGATTTGAACCGGTAAACGTAACGGCGTTTACACCGTCATGCTCAGCAAGCCCCTGCCCGACAACAGAGCCCGGGCCTGTCACCAAATTGATGACCCCTGCCGGCAGCCCCGCTTCCTCAAAGCAGGCAATGAGCTTCGCGCATGTCACAGCTGTTTCTGTCGCCGGTTTGATGACAACGGTATTGCCGTATACCAGTGCCGGCGCCATTTTCCAAATCGGAATCGCCACAGGGAAGTTCCACGGAGAAATCACGCCGACCACACCGAGCGGGACACGGGTGGTAAACATGAGGGCGTCTTTGTCAGTAGACGGAATGACGTCACCCGTTTTGCGCATGCCCTCTCCGGCGTAATAGCGCAGAATGGCAATCCCCCGGGCTGTTTCTCCCTTCGCTTCCGGCAGTGTTTTGCCCATTTCACGCGTTGCACAGGCAGCGATTTCCTCCAAGCGACGCTCCATGATATCCGCTGTTTTGTATAAGTATTGGCCCCGCTCAGCACCCGTCAGCTTTCTCCAAGCCGTTTTGGCTTTATTGGCGGCGGCGACGGCACGTTCCACATCCTCAGCTGTTGAATTCTGTACATAACCGACAATATCATTCACATCGGCAGGGTTTTCGACCTTAACCATATCGCCTGATTGAGACTGAACCCACTCTCCGTTAATAAAGTTGAGATACGTGTTTTGTTCCGTGATCACAGACATGCCCATTGCCCCTCTCGTGTTTTTTCTGGTCAAACCGTTGCGGCTTTTTTCGGAAAACGGTCAGCCGCCTGCTTCAAAATCGCTTCCAATTGCTGATAATGATCCTTTTCAACCGGGCCGACAGGCGGTCTGGCTGTATTTCTTACATTCAGCCCCATGATCTCCATCCCCGCTTTAATCAAGGATACGGCGTAGCCTTTTCGTTGTTTGCGAATGTCGTTGATTGGGAGAATCACATGCTGATAGATTTCCTTCACCAGCTCGGCATCTCCGTTTTTCAATGCATCATAAAACATTCGCGAAATATGCGGGATATAATTTGAAATCGCTGAAGAGTAAGAGTGGAATCCGATCGGCAGGTAAGCCGGCATCGTCACTTCAGCCATCGGCATTCCATTGAGCCATCCTAAGCGGTCGCCGATCGTATAGACGAGGTTAATATTTAAATCCATATTCCCTACCCCGTCTTTGACACCGACAAGCTGTTCACATTCGGTCAAGCGTTTGATCTGTTCTACAGCGAGAATGGCGTTATCACGCTGATAGAGAATCGCATTCAAGTCAGTGCTTTCAATAATCGTTTTCGCATACTGATACAGTCCCTCCTGTTCGCCATGCACCAAATACGGGGGCAGGATCAAGTAGCCGTCGGCGCCCTTTTTCTCCGACAGCTGCGCCCATTCAAGCGCTGTGCTGAGGTTGCCGCCCACCCCAGTGTAAACCGACCTTTCCCCCGGCTGCAGAGACTGCGACTTCCACCATTTGCTCATATTCCTTCTGGCTGAGAGATTGAAATTCACCAGACCCGCAAGCGATAAATATCGCTTCTAAGCCCTCTTTCAGCAAAAACTCAATGTTTTGAAAAAGAGCTTCTTCCTCCAGCTTTCCTTGTGTGTTAAAAGGAGCAACCGGAAAACCTAAAATGCCAGCGGGTGCTTTTCTGATACGGCTCATCAACATAACCTCCTGTTATTTGTGTATACAGCCCCTAACTGAAAGCGCTTTATAAATCTTTTTTTCACATCCGCTCCTTCCCGTATATCCTTTTGTTTAATTGTAAGACAAATAAACAATAAGTCAATATCTTTATTTTCTGATATTTTATAAAAAAACAGTAAATCGCTGTCCCGCCGGGATTCTGCGCAGCAAAAAAACAGCCGGATCAGCCGGCTGTTTGGTTTATATCCTTCTTTGTTTCATCGTCTCGTGCAAAAGCTTCGCTTCCAAAAAAAACACGTGGATGAATTTTTTCATATTTATTCTAGCAGGGGCGAGAGGTTTTGCATCCTTGGATTGGAGTTCTTTCATTTTCTGGCTGACTACCGGAAAATCAAAGAACTTCGACGCATAGGTTTCAAATTTTGGATTCGAAAAATCAGTTGTCCCCAGTGATGCAAAATGGTGCAGCGAATGGATAATCGCTCTGCGGATACGCTGCTCTGAGGCTTTCATTTCTCGATTGACCTCCGTCTGAGAGGCCCCTGTCCCCAGCTTCCGTTCGGCTACTTGGGTGAATATTTGTTTTAGCGAAGGGCTTTGTTTTTCGTGCGGCTCGGATTGCTCATATTCTGCTAAATACTGCAGGACCGCCATGAGATCCTGTGCGCCGCCTTCTCCCATCATGCCCAGCTCGGACAGCAGAAATGCTCCCGCCTCTTTTAAACCGCTGTCACTCTTCTGCTGGGGACGCGCTTTCCGATCAGTCCGATTGACAAGCCGGCTTAGTGAATGCTGAATGGCTCCAATCGAGTGTTCAAGCTCAATCCGCTCCTTCACCTTTTGGAGAACCGTAACAATTTCAATGCGGTTAATCGGCTTATGGATAAAATATTCGATGCCGAGCGAGTAGGCTTCTCCGACCATTTCCTTTGCCTCCACTTGAGAGATCATGACGATTTTGCCGGAGTACGTATGCTGGATCTCACGAATTGTCTCAATGCCGTCTCTTCCGGGCATTAACAGATCAATTAATAAAATATCAATCTGTTTGAACTGCAGCATATGCCCTTCCACTTGGCTTCCGTCGTCTGCTTCACCAGCAGCTTCCCCAAGATCCTCGTCCTCAATGATCTGCCTTAAAATCGACCGTACCGCACGGTCATCATCAGCGATAAAAAAACGCATAGCTTTCGGTTCACCCTTTCTGAATCAAATGCCGGACAGGCAGCCTGATGGCAAACACCACTCCCCGCTGCTGATTATCAAACGTAATATCCCCATCTAGTTCAGTCACCATTTCCTTCACATAGGAAAGTCCTATTCCCGTAGAAGGCGTGCCGAATTCGTCATATTTTGAAGTAAAGCCCGGGTCGAACACAATCTCCCCTATTTTTTCAGATATACCGGGACCATTGTCTTCCACCTGAAATTCTACCATACTCTCATTTAACTTATGGAGCCTCAGGCTGATCATTCCCTCTTCATCCATAGCCTCTACCGCATTTGCCGTTAGATTATTAATGATCGAAAGCACAATAAATACGTGATATTCGTCATGCTCTCCCTCTATGGAGCAGTAAAAATCAATCTGCTTTCCCAGTGCTTCAGCGTACTTTTCATTCATTCGAATCACGAGCTGCAGCAAATCAGAGGCCCTCATATAATCTCTCAAACTCTCATTCGAAATCAGTTTTGAAAGCCCGGCGAATATCCGTTGGTTGTCCTTTTTCACTTCATGAATCTCCCCGGCCAGTCTCAGGATTCTGCCGCTGAGCTGATGATCCTTGCCCTTCATTTCCCGATAGAGCTGATACGAATCGTTTGTCACTTTCTCTGTCGTTTTCAAAGTCTTTTTTAGATGCACCGTTTCTTCATATAAATTAGAAACGATCATCAGCATGTGCTCATGCTGCTGCCTTGTCTGTTTTTCTCTCGATTGTGTTTCATACAGCTTCAGCACACTATAAAAGCTCATCACGATAAATGTGTGAGAAATCGCAATCACCGCAATGTCAGTGATTTCCTCAGGCGTGACAACCGTATGAAAAATGAGAAATTGCACAGCCAGCTCGACACAATCTGACACAACTTCAATCATAAACCCGATGAAACCGAGCATAATCGGCCGTTCACGGAAACGATTGGCCTTTAGTATGTAAAACAGGCAAGCGTAAGTCATATAAAAGAAAAAGCTAGACGCTTGGTCATACAGAATCGGAGTCAATCCGTTGTGCCCTCCGCCCCATAATTCCAGAAAGACGCGAAAGATAAACACAGCCGCTCCAGTCAGAAAACCCGGCAGCACAGCGGGCACATGCCGCAACAACGATAAAAAGAAGAAAAAAACCGGTGCGCCAAAGCTGACCCGGAATTCTTCATTGAGGGGATAAAATTTCAGTTCACCGGCCAGCGGCACCGTAATCAGCATGAGAGCCAGTATATATCCGTCTTTTTCGATAAAACGTTCCAGTTTTATGATGATCACATCCTCGCTTTTTATTTTGGAGAAACGGGAGAAAACCTGCAAATTGCTTTTGACCCAGAAAATCAGGTTTTTATAAATCTTACTGCTTATTTTCAAAATGTTTTTGTCGTATTTTGTATGATTCTGTAGTCGCCATTATAAAGTAAATATACCATCCGCTTTTATGAAAGCGTTTAACGCCCCTTCAGCCTTCGCTTTGATAAACCTCAGTCCTTAAAGAAGAAAATCAGTGAGGAGGAATTCGATGAAAGAATTGATAAAAGAGACTCTGAAAGAAATAAACCCGGCGTCACAGCTGCATCATTGGGTTGAGCATTATCGCCCCTTTGCCGCCAATGGACAAAGTGCAAACTATATCCCCGCTTTAGGAAAAGTCAATGACTCACAGCTCGGCATTTGTATATTGGAGCCTGACGGAACGATGATACATGCCGGCGATTGGAACGTCCCTTTTACCCTGCAAAGCATTTCCAAAGTGATCAGCTTTATCGCCGCCTGCATGAGCCGCGGCATTCCCTATGTGCTGGACCGCGTAGATGTCGAACCGACAGGCGACGCCTTTAATTCAATCATTCGGCTCGAAATCAACAAGCCGGGAAAGCCGTTTAATCCTATGATCAACGCGGGTGCCCTTACCATCGCCTCGATTCTTCCCGGTGAATCGGCATACAAAAAGCTCGAGTTTCTATACTCGGTGATGGAAACTTTAATAGGAAAACAACCGAGAATTAATGAGGAAGTGTTCCGTTCTGAATGGGAAACCGCCCACCGCAACAGAGCGCTGGCCTACTATTTAAAAGAAACAAACTTTTTAGAAGCTGACGTAGAAGAAACACTTGAAGTGTACTTGAAGCAATGCGCCATGGAGAGCACCACAGAAGACATCGCGTTGATCGGCCTGATCCTTGCCCATGACGGGTATCATCCGATTCGACGCGAGCAGGTGATTCCAAAAGATGTGGCAAAATTGGCCAAGGCGTTAATGCTGACGTGCGGCATGTACAATGCTTCAGGCAAATATGCGGCGTTTGTCGGCGTGCCGGCCAAAAGCGGCGTCTCCGGCGGCATCATGGCGCTGGTTCCTCCAAGCGCCAGAAGAGAACAGCCTTTTCAATCCGGATGCGGTATCGGCATTTACGGGCCTGCCATTGACGAATACGGCAACAGCCTCACCGGGGGTATGCTGCTGAAGCATATGGCACAGGAGTGGGAACTCAGTATTTTTTAAACATAAAAAAGAGGTGATTGTATGCAGCAAATCCTGGAACATATCGTCGGTATCGCAAATGATCTTTTGTGGTCAAAGCTATTAATTGTATTGCTTCTTTCTCTTGGAATCTATTTTACGTTCAGGCTTAAGTTTTTACAGGTTCGCATGCTGAAAGAAATGGTGAGGGTGTTAAGAGAAGGTGCTGCTTCCCGGTCGAAAAACACCATTTCTCCGTTTCAAGCCTTTTGCATCAGCATGGCGGCCCGTGTCGGAACGGGAAATATTACGGGCATTGCCATCGCCATTGCACTCGGCGGGCCCGGTGCAATCTTCTGGATGTGGATTATCGCCATTATCGGATCAGCATCCAGCTTTGTGGAAAGCACACTGGCTCAGATTTATAAAGTAAAAGATGTAAACGGCTTCCGCGGCGGGCCAGCGTATTACATGGAAAAAGGGCTGAACAAAAGGTGGATGGGCGCGCTGTTCGCTGTGTTAATCACCCTATCGTTCGGTATCGTCTTCAACTCGGTTCAATCCAATACAGTCAGCCTTGCCTTTGAAAACGCGTTCGGCACAAACCGCCTGACATTGGGACTCATTTTAATTGCTGTATTCGGCACGATCATTTTCGGCGGAGTCAAGCGCATTGCAAAATTGGCTGAATCCATTGTCGTCGTATTGGCTGTCCTGTATATCGGAGTTGCGTTTTTCGTCATTTTCACCAACATTACGCAGCTTCCAGATGTGCTTGCGCTAATCGTGAAAAATGCGTTTGGTTTTGACCAGGCCGCCGGCGGGGCTTTGGGTGCGGCACTCATGCAAGGTGTCAGACGGGGAATCTTTTCAAACGAAGCGGGAATGGGGAGCGCACCGAATGCCGCTGCCACCGCCACAACAAGCCATCCCGTCAAACAGGGGCTGATCCAAGCTTTTGGTGTGCTTACTGATACACTGGTCATTTGTACAAGCACCGCCTTTATCATTCTGTTTTCGGATGCCTATCATACTCCGGGTCTGAGCGGAATCGCCTTGACACAAGCCTCTCTAAGCTCCCATGTCGGATCATGGGCATCAGGCTTTCTCGCCATTCTGATTTTGTTATTCGGATTCTGTGCTTTAATCGGAAACTATTATTATGGCGAAACCAATATTGGCTTTTTGAACAAAAGCAAAAAACTAATATTCGTTTACCGTATCGGCGTGCTGGCGATGATTGTGTTTGGCTGTGTCGCCAAAGTCCAGCTCGTCTGGGATCTTGCTGATTTGTTCATGGGCTTGATGGTCGTCGTGAATTTAATTGCAATTTTCTTATTATCAAAGGTCGTTTTTACAGCGCTGAAGGACTATACACGCCAGAAAAAAGCTGGCAAAGATCCGGTCTTCTATAAAGATGTGCTCAAAAACCACAACGGCATTGAATGCTGGCCGCTTTCTGATACATCGTCAGACTCACACAACAAACAAATATCATAAAAAAGAGGTGTTCAGACATATGGGCTGAACACCTTTCTCTATTTGCGTTTATTGACAAACACGTAAGCCTCCATTACGATTTTCATATCTTTTTAAAAAATCTGAAAGAAGGCATCGGTACATTCTATGAATCCTATCCAACACATACTAGATACATTCCCGCTTATTGTGCTAGACGGCGCCATGGCGACCGAGCTTGAACGCAAGGGCTGTGACTTGAACGACAGTCTGTGGTCGGCAAAAATCCTGCTGGAAGAGCCGGACCTGATTAAACAAGTTCATACTGATTATTTCGCGGCAGGCGCCGATTGTGCGATTACCGCCAGCTATCAGTCCACATTCGAAGGCTTTGCCGCACGCGAGCTGAGCGAAGCGGAAGCACGCCGGCTCATCGAGTTGTCCGTCAGCATCGCAGCTGAAGCACGTGATGAATTTTGGTCGCTTGAAGAGAACCGTTTGAATCGGCCAAAACCGATCATTGCGGCTTCTGTAGGCCCTTATGGCGCTTATCTTGCAGACGGGTCTGAGTATCGCGGCAACTACGCAATATCAGAAGATGAACTGATTGAATTTCATCGCCCCCGGATGAAGGCGCTGATTGAAGCCGGAGCTGATGTATTGGCATGCGAAACGATTCCGTGTCTGACTGAAGCCAAAGCGATTGTGCGGCTGCTGAAGGAATTTCCCGAAACGTATGCGTGGATCAGCTTCAGTGCCAAAGACGGCCTGCATATCAGTGACGGAACATCGGCCGCTGACTGCGCGGCGTGGCTTGATGAACATCGCCAAATTGCAGCGCTCGGCATCAACTGTACGCCGCTTCAGCATATTTCTTCCTTGATAGAGGAGTTAAAAAAGAACACGTCAAAGCCGATCATCGTCTACCCGAATTCAGGTGAGCAATATGATCCGGAAACTAAAACGTGGAACGGCGCAGCATGCGCAGAATCTTACGGGGCGAGCGCCCGCATCTGGCATGAAAAAGGTGCGAAGCTGATCGGCGGCTGCTGCCGGACAAAACCCGAAGATATTCAAGAAATCGCGGCTTGGGTCAGCTCTTTAAAAACAACTTGACTTATCGGAATTGTTTGTATATTCTAACTTAAAGCCGGTTCGCCGGAGTCTCGTGTCACTTCCTGACATGAGATTTTTTATTAGGAAGGAAATAAATCGCCGATAGAAAGTTGGAAAAAGATGGACTCTGCTCACAACAAGAATGAGACAACCTTTCAGAGAAGTATGAAAAGCCGGCATCTCTTTATGCTTTCCTTAGGAGGTGTCATCGGAACAGGACTGTTTTTAAGCTCTGGCTATACCATTCAGCAGGCAGGCCCCGCTGGAACGATACTTGCCTACTTAGTCGGGGCCGGAATTGTCTATCTGGTCATGCTATGCCTCGGTGAGCTGTCAGTCGCCATGCCTGTGACAGGCGCCTTTCACACCTATGCAGCCAAATACATAGGGCCTGGCATCGGCTTTACGGTCGCTTGGCTGTACTGGCTGACATGGACCGTGGCATTGGGATCGGAATTCACAGCAGCCGGCCTGTTAATGCAGCGCTGGTTTCCCCATACGTCGGTTTGGATGTGGAGTGCCGTATTTGCGCTGTTCATTTTCTTGCTTAACACATTTTCGGTCAGGTTTTTCGCTGAATCAGAATTTTGGTTTTCCAGCATCAAAGTATTAGCCATCATATTATTTATTCTTTTAGGCGGTTCTGCCATGTTCGGCCTCATCCCCATCAAAGGCGGAGAAGCCGCTCCGATGCTGTCTAACTTCACGGCGGAAGGCGGGCTCTTTCCTAATGGATTTGTTCCGATATTGATGACGATGCTGTCCGTCAATTTCGCCTTTTCGGGAACGGAACTGATCGGAATCGCAGCCGGTGAAAGTGTTGATCCGGACAAGACGATACCAAAAGCGATTAAAACAACGGTCTGGCGCCTCTCACTCTTCTTTGTCGGAACAATTTTTGTGCTGTCAGGGCTGATTCCGATTCAAGATGCAGGTGTCATCAAAAGCCCGTTTGTTGCTGTCTTTGACAGAGTCGGTGTACCATACGCGGCCGATCTCATGAACTTTGTTATCCTGACAGCGATCCTGTCAGCGGCTAATTCCGGACTCTACGCTTCTTCCCGGATGCTGTGGTCTTTATCAAAAGAAAAAACGCTTCATCCGACATTTGCAAAGCTGACGTCAAAAGGAACCCCGTTTAACGCGCTGGTGTTCAGCATGATCGGCGGCATTCTGTCGCTACTGTCCAGTGTATTTGCACCAGACACTGTATACGTTGTGCTCGTGTCGATTTCCGGTTTTGCTGTCGTTGTCGTATGGATGGGAATCGCTGCATCTCAATTCATGTTCAGAAAACGTTATATCGAAGCGGGAAACAAAGTTTCTGATTTGAAATACAGAACGCCTTTGTATCCGATCGTGCCGATTGCAGCGTTTCTGTTATGCCTGGCTTCCGTCATTGGCATTGCCTTTGATCCGAATCAAAGAATCGCACTGTATTGCGGCGTTCCGTTTATGGCCATTTGCTATGCAATATATTATGTGAAAAACCGCAAAAGCCTGCCGGCTGCTGATATGACTCATTCAAAATAAAAAGAACCTGCCTTCAGGCAGGTTCTTTTTCAATTTTTACACTTCCACTGTCCAGTTGAACGGGCCTTTTACCTTGCCAAGCTGAATATCTGTTATCGTTTCATACAGCTTTTTCGAGAGGTCCCCGATTTGCCCGTCGCCGACAATCACCGTTTTTCCATGAATGTTGAGTTCACCGACAGGCGTAACGACGGCTGCCGTGCCTGTGCCGAAGACCTCTGTCAATTCTCCGCGTGCAGAGGCTGCATACACCTCATCAATTGATATTCTCTCTTCACGAACCGGAATGCCCCAGCTTCGAATCAATTCAATCGCAGACGCGCGTGTCACCCCGCTTAAAATGCTTCCACTTAAAGCAGGTGTGACAGCTTCCCCGTTTATGACGAAAAAGATGTTCATGCTCCCTACTTCTTCCACATATTTCTTTTCAATGGCGTCCAGCCACAGTACCTGGTCATAGCCCAGCTCATTCGCTTTCCGCTGTGCCTGAAGACTGGCCGCGTAGTTCCCAGCCGTTTTTGCAAATCCGACTCCGCCGTTGACCGCCCGCACATACTCATCTTCGACATAGATTCTAACCGGCTTCAGCTGATCGTCGCCATAATAGGAGCCGACAGGCGAAAGCACGATCATAAATGTATAGCTCCTGGATGCCTTCACACCGAGACTCGGTTCTGTGGCAATGACAAAAGGACGAATATAAAGTGACGTTCCTTTTTCCTTTGGAACCCAATCTTTCTCCAGCTCAACTAATTGCGTCAATGCCTCAAGCACAAGCTCTTCGTCTAAAGGGGGCATGCTCATGCGCTCACACGATCTGTTCAGCCGTTTGATATTTTGATCCGGACGGAACAGGAGCACCCTGCCATCCTCTGTTCTGTATGCTTTTAATCCTTCAAAAACAGCCTGGCCGTAATGAAAAACAGATGAAGACGGATCGAGCGTAAGCGGTGCGTACGGTGCAATTCTCGGATGATGCCATCCAATTCCCTCTTCGTAGTCCATCACAAACATATAATCTGTAAAATATTGTCCAAACCCCAAGGAAGACGGGTCGGGCTTTTCCTTATAATATCCAGTTTTTTCTCGTTCAATAAGCTTATTCAATCTGACCAGCACACCTTTCGTGTAATTGTTTAAATATTCAGTCTTTTTTTAGGCTGCAAAAAATATAGCCCTTCCTTTCATGATACGCCGCTCCACACCGATAAATTTCAGAATATTCTTTAGGATCATCAGCTATTATACACCACATTCATTGTCAGATGAAGCTGAAATTAAAGAAAAACAGCCAGTTTTATTCTGGCTGTTTGATTTAGACCGCTAAACATAGGACGACAATGTGGCAAATCAGCAAAATATACACTGCGAACACTAATTGCCAATTGATCTTCCGCGCCCATGCAAACACCACCATCAAAACAGGCAGCAGCACAGTCCCCGCCAGCTTGTTCACTGTCAGATCCGGGCTGTTCGCTACATCATAATGAATCGGCATCTGCGCCGGCAGAAAAGGGTAAAACACGAGTGAAAGGATGAATGCAGCAATCACAGCTCCCCACAGCACTTTTCCATTCGTCAATAGAAACATAGAACGACCATTCCCTTCTTATCACGTATTGCTTTATGAATGATATGACTGTTCTACGGTGAATTTCGTTCGGTCTCCCCGCGTAATAATTTGTGCATATTCCACCACTTCTTCATTTTTATCATAGGTAAGGGATTCTGATAAAAACGCAGGCGCTCCGACATTGGTTAATAAGTGGCCGCTGATCGTTTCATCCGTTAAAATCGGTTCGATCGATTCCGTTCCCTTGCTGATTTCAATATTGTATTTTGTCCTTAACAATTCAAACAGCGAGCCGGTGCATTCCTCCTGCGCCAGCCCCGGTGCCGCCTTCCAGGGAATATACGAGGTATGATACTGCAAAGGCTCCCCCTCGGCGTATCTGACTCTGACAAGCTTGTTGACAGGTTCATTCTCTTTCATTTTCAAAAGCTCGGCAATGGAGTGATCAGCGGGTATCACCACAAGCTCAAGCACTTTTGATTCGGAACGCAGGCCTCTCATTTGTTCTGCAAAGCTCGTAATCTTATGCGGAATCGGCGTTTGTATTTTTGCCGCCGATACAAACGTCCCTTTCCCCTGAATTCTCTTAATATATCCTTCAAGCTCTAGCTGCTGCAGTGCCAGTCTCACAGTTGTTCTGCTGACATCATATTGTTCGCAAAACTCACTCTCCGTCGGCAGCTGATCATTCGCCTGATATTTGCCCGACTTAATTAATTCAATGATTTTAAACTTGATAACAGAATATAAAGCTGTCATTTCATTCTCCCCATTCTGTATGCAATCCGTTCTTTTTCATTGAGACCATAATACCATTTGCCATCCCAATATGAAAGATTTGTATCCTTCCTTTATAACAAATTTTCAGAAATTAATATTGACAGTTTGATAACGGTGGTGCTAAATTCGTAATGACAAGTATCGAAAATTGGTCATAACAAATATGGTGCTTGTCTATCTCTTTGAGGGGGTGTCACATGAAGATTCTGATCGCTAATCACTACGATGAACTCTGTAAGTTAAGCGCTACCATTATTAAAGAGCAAATACAAGCTAAGAAAGATGCCGTTCTCGGCCTGGCAACCGGAAGCACGCCGGTCGGCTTGTACAAGCAGCTGATTTCAGACTATCAGGCAGGTGAAATTGATTTTTCAAAGGTTACTACATTTAATTTGGATGAGTACGCTGGTCTCTCTCCATTTCATCCTCAAAGCTATAACAAATTTATGCATGAGCATCTTTTTCAGCATATCAATATGCAGCCTGATCATATTCATATCCCGCAAGGAGACAATCCGCAGCTTGAGGCTCAATGCAAGGTATACGAAAATCTCATCCGCCAGGCGGGAGGCATTGATGTCCAGATTCTCGGCATCGGCGCCAATGGCCATATCGGTTTCAATGAACCGGGATCTGATTTTGAGGACCGGACACGTGTTGTGAAGCTCTCAGAAAGCACGATACAGGCAAATGCCAGATTCTTCGGCGGTGATCCGGTGCTGGTGCCGAGACTCGCGATTTCAATGGGCATTAAAACCATCATGGAATTCAGCAAACATATTGTGCTTTTAGCAAGCGGCGAGGAAAAAGCAGACGCCATTCAAAAGATGGCTGAAGGTCCTGTCACGACAGATGTACCGGCCTCCATTCTTCAAAAACACAATCATGTAACCGTTATCGTCGATAATAAAGCAGCTCAAAAATTAAAGAGTGCACCATACTCATAAAAACAATAAAAGGAGACTGTCATGTTTAAAAAGGCATTTCAAATTCTGCAGCAGCTTGGCCGCGCGTTGATGACTCCGGTTGCCGTCCTGCCGGCAGCGGGTCTTTTGCTCCGTTTCGGAGACAAGGACTTACTGAACATCCCTATTATAAAGGATGCGGGCGGTGTTGTATTCGATAATCTTCCGCTGATTTTCGCCGTTGGGGTCGCGATCGGATTAGCCGGCGGCGAAGGTGTAGCCGGACTTGCCGCTGTCATTGGATACTTAATTTTAACCGTTACCCTCGACAATATGGGAAAATTACTCGGCCTTCAGCCTCCGTATGAAGGAGCCGAGCACCTGATTGATATGGGAGTTTTCGGAGGAATCATCATCGGGCTTCTCGCCGCCTATTTATATAAGCGGTTTTCATCAATCGAGCTGCATCCGGTCCTTGGATTTTTCTCTGGAAAACGCTTTGTCCCGATTATTACGTCCGTCAGTTCATTAGTGATCGGTGTCATTTTCTCATTCGTTTGGCCGCTGATCCAAAATGGAATTAACGCAGCCAGCAGTTTAATTGCCGATTCAACAGTCGGCCTGTTCTTTTATGCAACGATCTATCGTTTGCTGATTCCTTTTGGCCTGCATCATATTTTTTATACGCCTTTCTATTTTATGATGGGAGAATACACAGACCCGTCAACAGGCAACACCGTAACCGGCGACCTGACAAGGTTTTTCGCGGGAGACCCGACAGCAGGGCGCTTTATGATGGGGGATTTCCCTTACATGATTTTCTGTCTGCCGGCAGTTGCTCTTGCCATTATCCATACCGCGCGTCCGGAAAGGAAAAAAATGATCTCTGGTGTGATGATTTCTGCGGCACTCACATCTATGCTGACCGGAATTACTGAGCCGGTTGAGTTTTCTTTCTTATTCGTTGCACCCGTGCTCTATTTGATTAACTCTATTCTTGCCGGCGTCATCTTTGTCGTTTGTGATTTATTCCATGTCCGCCACGGCTATACGTTCTCAGGCGGCGGAATTGACTACGTCTTGAACTACGGACTGTCTACAAACGGCTGGGTTGTCATTCCTGTCGGGATCGTGTTTGCTTTCATTTATTATTATTTGTTCCGATTTGCGATTCTGAAATGGAATTTGAAAACGCCCGGCCGTGAGACAGATGAAGACGGTCAGAATGAGGAGAAAGCTCCAGTCGCAAAAGACCAGCTTGCCTTTCACGTGCTGCAGGCCTTGGGCGGACAGCAAAACATCGCTAATCTGGATGCGTGTATCACAAGGCTTCGCGTGACCGTTCATCAGCCAAGCAAAGTCAGCAAAGATGAATTAAAACGGCTTGGCGCAGTAGGTGTGCTCGAAATCAACAACAACTTTCAGGCGATATTCGGAACAAAATCCGATGCCTTAAAAGACGACATCAAAACGATCATGGCCGGAGGCGTCCCTGACACCGCCGCCGCGCTGGACACGGAAACGGACAAGCAGCAAAATCCTGTTTCCGGCGAGGCCTTTATTTATCCGCTCAAAGGAGAAATAGTCTCTCTGGGGGACGTGCCCGATCAAGTCTTTTCAGAAAGAATGATGGGCGAGGGGTTCGCGATTAATCCAACAGAAGGAAAAGTCGTTGCACCTGCGGACGGCGAGATCGTCTCGATCTTTCCAACAAAACACGCCATCGGCTTTATGAGCGCCGGAGGCACCGAAATCCTGATTCATGTCGGCATTGATACCGTGAAATTGAATGGGGAAGGCTTTGAAGCACATGTCACGAGCGGACAAGCCGTCAAACAAGGTGAACTGCTTCTCACTTTTGATCTTGATTACATCAAGCAGCATGCCGCTTCAGCCGTAACACCGGTTATTTTTACAAATATCTCTGAAGGTAATATGAAGCACATTCAAATGAAGTAAAAAAGTCCCCCCTCCTGCGGGGGACTTTTTCGCCAACATAATGAAAGCGTTACCAAAATAAAATAACTTGAAAAAAGGGGTTTGCATTAGAATCACGAATGATATGAATATGCCTTCATTCTATCATTCTAAAGGGGGATTCATTTGAAAAAATTAATCGCGTTTCAAATTTTAATCGCTTTGGCTGCCGGAGCGGTGATCGGCCACTTTTTTCCTGATTTCGGGATGGCACTCAGGCCTGTCGGGGATGGATTTATCCGCTTGATTAAAATGATTGTTGTGCCGATTGTGTTTTCTACCATTGTCATCGGAGCCGCAGGAAGCGGAAGCATGAAAAAAATGGGCAGCCTCGGTATCAAGACAATCATTTGGTTCGAAGTGATTACCACGCTTGTATTGGCGCTCGGTCTTTTATTAGCAAATGTCTTAAAACCGGGTGTCGGGCTTAATCTCTCCCATTTGGCGAAAAAAGATATCAATGAACTGTCAGGCTACACTGAAAAAGTTGTTGATTTCAAACAAATGATCCTCGATATTATCCCTACAAACATTATTGATGTCATGGCCAGAAATGATTTGCTTGCCGTGATTTTCTTTGCGATTTTATTCGGTGTCGCCGCTGCCGGTATTGGCAAAGCCTCTGAACCCGTGATGAATTTCTTTGAATCCGCCGCACAAATTATGTTTAAACTCACGCAAATCGTCATGGTGACTGCTCCTATCGGCGTGTTAGCCCTGATGGCAGCTTCTGTAGGCCAATATGGCATTGAACTCCTCCTTCCTATGTTTAAGCTGGTTGGCACAGTATTCCTTGGCCTGTTCCTAATCCTCTTTGTCCTCTTTCCGCTTGTCGGTCTCATCTTTCAGATTAAGTATTTCGAAGTATTGAAAATGATATGGGATCTGTTTTTAATTGCATTTTCCACCACCAGCACTGAAACCATTCTCCCTCAGCTGATGGATAGAATGGAGAAATACGGCTGTCCCAAACGAGTGGTATCATTCGTCATTCCCTCCGGCTTGTCATTGAACTGTGACGGCTCGAGCTTATATTTATCGATTTCTTGTATCTTTCTGGCGCAGGCCTTTCATGTAGACATGACATTGTCCCAGCAGCTCCTCATGATGCTTGTGCTTGTGATGACCAGTAAAGGCATTGCAGCTGTTCCCTCTGGCTCGCTTGTTGTGCTGCTGGCGACTGCCAATGCTGTAGGACTGCCGGCTGAAGGCGTTGCCATTATCGCGGGTGTTGACCGCGTCATGGACATGGCGCGAACAGGCGTGAACGTTCCGGGACATGCGATCGCCTGCATCGTGGTGTCAAAATGGGAAAAAGCCTTCCGCCAAAAAGAATGGGTTTCCGCAAACAGCCAAACCGAAAGCTTATAAAAAAAGAACACCTCATTCCGAGGTGTTCTTTCCATTATTCAACAGAAGCATGTTCTTCTGTTTCAATCGCTGCCAGTCTTGCATTTACTTCTTCTTCTGTCATATTATGCTCTTTCACATACAGGTTTCTTGGATTCGTGCGGCACTCGTGGCTGCAGCTGCGCATATATTTATACTCATTTTCCGGTGTGCATATCATTTTTTTATTGCAAGAAGGATTCGCGCAGTTCACATAACGCTCACACGGTTCTCCTGTAAAGTAGTCTTTTCCGACAATCACATGCTCGACACGGTTGACAGGCACGCTGATTCTTTCATCAAATACGTAGCACTGGCCGTCCCAAAGCTTGCCTTGCACCTCAGGATCTTTTCCGTATGTCACGATGCCGCCGTCAAGCTGGGCTACATCTTCAAAGCCTTGCTTCACCAGCCATCCTGAAAACTTTTCACAGCGTACGCCGCCTGTACAGTACGTTAAAATCTTTTTGCCTTCAAGCATATCTTTGTGTTCTTCGATCCATTCCGGTAATTCGCGGAAGGCTTCGATGTCAGGACGGACTGCACCTCTGAAATGGCCAAGGTCGTACTCGTAATCATTACGCGCGTCGATTACAATTGTGTTTGGGTCCTGCATCTTCTCATAAAATTCTGCTGGCTTCAAATGTTGACCTGTTGTTTCATTCGGATCGACATCATCTTCAAGACGAAGCGTGACAAGCTCTTTTTTATGGCGCACGAAGATTTTTTTGAAGGCATGGCCTTCTACTTCATCAATTTTAAATACCATGTCCGCAAAACGAGGATCAGCTTTCATTGTTTCCATATATTTTTCTGTCTGTTCAACCGTTCCTGATACCGTACCGTTAATTCCTTCAGAAGAAACAAGGATACGGCCTAACAAACCAAGCTCCTTACAAAAAGCCAGATGCTGCTCTCTAAACGCCTCTGGATCTTCAATCGGAACATATTTATAGTAAAGTAATACTCTGTATTGTTTTTCCATGTTTTAAACACCCTGTTCAATTATAGTTAGTTGCTATGCACACTCTTACTATATCATACAGGAAAATGCCGCAAAGATGAACAGATCCGCCCAGACTGATAAAAATATCCAAGCTCTTACAAACCTGCGTGGCACAAGGGTTTCTGAATGACGGATAGTATTTTCCATTAACTTACTAATAAATGTAGTTGTCTGAAAACTATCATTATCATTCCTCTTCAAAAGATAAATTTACCGGTTCATTTAAAAGCTCTCCCGGCATTTCAAGGTTTGTTGAAGGTACGCTCTTATCTACCTCTTCAAAAACAACATGATCCATCCACACCTGCCCCGGTCCAGCTAATTGAACGCCAAAGGATATCACTGCGCTATTTTCTGGAACATCTAAAACGATAGCATAATGATTCCAATTGGTTGTTCCGGTAATAGGTCTGTTGCTCATATTATCAAATTGGAGAACATCATCAGCGGCACTGTCAACCCTCATCCAAAGCGAGGCAAAATGCTGCACTCCTTTTGTTTTGATAAAACTTGATAGACGAAGCCTTTTTCCAAGATAGCGGCCTGCTTTGAATTGCTGCATCATCGTCGCAAATTCACCAATATCCTGAACCATTGTTGACTTTAAATACCCTGAAGCTTTTCCCTGATGTACATTTTCCCGGTCAATCCCCATTTCGAATTGGAACGGATGGCTCCCGCTCAATACCCAGCCCTTCATTTTTTTCTCCATGTAAGATTCCTCCTTTTTTGAAGTAAAGCGTTTCATAAATGTTCGGTATGCACCTGGCGGCATGTGATACATCTTTTTGAACGTCCTCGTAAATGCTTCTTGAGATTCAAACTGAAAATACAAAGCAATATCGATAATACGAAGATCTGTATAAAGCAAAGCCGCTGCCGCATTCGCAAGACGTCTTAAGCGAATATAAGAAGCAACCGACATACCGACTTCTTTTTGAAAAATCCGATGAAAATGGAATTTTGAAAAGCTTGAAACGTTTACAATATCCTCGTTTGATATTTGCTCATGTAAATGTGATTCAATCCAATTGATTGTTTTCTGGACAGCCTTTTCATAATACATTGCACGCTCCAATCTCCTTTCTGTTTTAGAATAATGGATCACTGATTATATGTTTTGATTATTTTTGCGATATGTAAAAATCCCCTGTTGTAGCACAGGGGACACTGGTCACTTGATAATGACTGACGGCGTGATATGCTCCAGCCAAATGACACCGTCATATTGTTCCTTCAGGATCATCTGCTCTTCCATGTTCCCCCAATAGAGCGCAGTCCGCGGGGTATACATCCACGAAGTGCCTTTCTTGTTTTTTGTGTGGAGAAAATCAACAAAGACAGCAGGATGGTCCGCAGCTTTTAGCAAAGCTTCAAGACTTCCAGACTGCGGCGGGCTTGTAACCGGCATAACCGTCTTATTATCGGAACTATTCAGACTCGCACCAGAGTAAGCATAAATGCCAATCGTATATGTTTGTTTCTTCAGTCGCTCCGGCAAATAATCACCCATGTTAGGGCCGTTTAGCTGTACCCAGTCCTTTATCATTTTCGTATTCTGTTTGCGAAGATGGTAATTGTGGCCCCAGACAATGATTTTCTTTTTCGGATAAAGGGTTTCGGCTACCCACTGAAATTGTTCAGCCATCATGCGGTCTCTCATAAAGAATGAAAAATCCTCAATATTCTTGGGATAATCCTCTAGTTTTTCTTTCATTTCTTCCAGCATATACGTTTCCATGACATCAATTCTCAGCTGAAGGGAATGCATAAACATTTCATAAGCTTTCGTCTCTTTCGGAAGGTTAGCTCTTAGCTCTGAGGCATGTGTTTCAGCGAATTTGATCAGCTCCTGATAGTTTTTCACAAGCTTTTCCTTCTTTTGCGAAAATTCATCAAACGTATTGCTGTCTGTCACTAATGTTGAAAAATCATTTTCTGATTGGGAAAGCAGCTCTGCTTTTTCCGGGTCCACCGCTTTTACCCATTGAGTCGCAGCATCATTGAATGAATTCTTCATGCTTTGAATATCAAAACCGGTAAGGATCAGCGGATCCCCTTTCTCTTTTTGCTCTTTCATATAATCAAACAGCTCAACGACATCTTCTGTGTGCCATACAGCATAAATGGAGTTTTTCATCGTGCTCTTAGGTGTGGATTGATCCATATTGAGGTAGGAGGCATTAGTATCGGTAAAGGCAGATTCAAAGGCCAACACATCATAACCCAGCTCTTCATGAAGGTATTTGATCATGCGGACCTTTGTGGCGTTGATTTCACCAGCGCCGTGTGTGGTTTCTCCTAACTGAACGATTCGTTTTCCTTTCAGCACTTTCTTCAGAAAGCGAAGGTCTTTGTTTGAAGCATCGGAAGCATCCAGCGGCTGTGCATGTCGTTCAATCCAGCGCTCCCAATGTTTTTCTTCAGAAGCAGCACGTGCCGAGACTGAAAAAGAAGAAAACGCCAGACAGACAATCAGCAGCGGCAGGGTCATTCTCACTATGATTCGTTTCAATTCTATCTCTCCTTTTCTATTAGGTTCTCTAGTCGTTACGAGATAGATATTGAAAAAGTTTCCTTTTTCCGCCAACAAAAAAAGCTTCTCTGTTGAAAGAAGCTTTAGCTGGATTCTCTTATCACCTGATGAAAGTAAAACCGATATGTATTTCGTAAAAATGTCTCAACCGGAAGCTGCACATCCGCTTGGTATTTGCTGATGATAAAGGGAAACCGCTCGATTCCTTTTTCGCGCAAATTGTTCGCTTGCTCTTCATCTATTGCCGTCTCTTGCAAAACCGCTTCAATGATCGGCCAGCACGCTTCCCGCACTTGCCTCAGGACGGTCTCATCTCCGGTGTTCTGATAATCTGTAATCCAGCTGATGATTTGTTTCTCCATGGGTCTCACCTTTCTTCAAAAAAGAGGCGCTGCGTCTATGCAAGCTCCTCTTTTAACTCTTCGTAACCTATCAGTTCTCCGACTTGAACTTCTTGGCCTTCTGTTAAATTGGCGGACGGCTGGAACGCGTCTTTTTCAAAAATCAAAATGACGGTTGATCCAAATGAAAAGTATCCCAGCTCCTCGCCGATCTCCAATTCAGCACGGGTATTTGTCTGCACGATAGAATTAATATTCATCGCCCCGACAGGAATCATCAGGATATTTCGGCTGCCGCCATTCAGTTCGTACACAAACCGATAATTTTTCGACAGCACATCTTTTCCGTATTTCAACCCTAATTGATTGACCGGATATGAGCGATTTCCGAGCTCGGCCAGCTTTTGATACTTGCAGCTGATCGGAGAATGGAAACGGTGATAATGACGCGGGCTTAGATACAGCACGACGAAGTATCCGCCGTTGTATTGATGGTCCGCGCTTTTACAGCCAGTCAGCTCAGCGAATGAGTAATCTTTCCCCTTCACCGTAAAGGTTTGATTCGGGTTGATGATTCCTACCGTCTGAACCACACCGTCAACAGGGCTGACCACCGCATGCGCCTCTTTTGAAACAGGGCGCCGCTCCAGATTAATTTGTCGAATGAACAATTCGGACAGCGATCCGTAATCAGCAGCCGTCCCGTCCACATCATCCCAATTCAGCCGAAAATGTTTTGAGAACAGCGGAATGACCGGTTTGCTGATTTTCGACTCGCAAAATCCTTTAATCAGATAGGATGACAGACGATGATTCGTCAGCTCTATCAATGATCGATACAGAATCTTTACAGCCGTATTAAACATGAATAATCCCTATTACCCTTCCGATTGTAATAAAAACAAAGCACCACAAAAAGGCGCCGATTGCCGCAAACGCAATATACGTTTTCAAATCCATTTTGCCGATCCCCGAAAAGTAGCATGTCACATGTCTGACGCCTGGAATAAAATAACCTAAAATAAGAGAATATGGACCGTATCTCTTCATCCATTTCTCCACTTTCATCATTCTTTTTTCTTTTAAGCCGACCCACTTGCCGTACTTATCGATAAACGGGCGTCCGGCTTTTCTGCCAATCATGTAGCTGATCAGCATACCTAACAAAGCCCCGACAAAACTGATCAATATCGAAAGCTCATAATTCAATACATCGGTATGCGTGAAATAGCCAACAACGGTCATCATCACTTCATCTGGAATCGGCAATCCTACAATCCCTAATACGAGCATCAAAAAAATAGCGAGATAACCGTAATCCGCTATGAGCTGCTGAACTAATTCCATCTCCCGGACTCCAGGTTTTCTGCCGCATGTTTTTTAAAATGAGGGAATTTTATTTTACTCACCATTAAATATGAAAGTCCGCAAGTGCCGATTGCCAGAAGGATCGGGTTATAGGTGAAGCTTAGAATAACAAGGCACATGCCCGCAAATGGAATCGGCATACCAATAAATGTCGGGAGTTTGCTTTGTTCAATGTTAAATTTAGAGAGACGAAGCATTCCGCAAATGCTGTACGTCAATGCGCATAAGATCCCTATAAATGGCAGGGTATACAACGCGACACTGTAAGCAAGCATAGAGGGAGCCACCCCAAACGTAACCAAGTCGGCAAACGAATCCAATTCTTTTCCCATATCAGAAACGGCATTCAGCTTACGTGCAGCCATACCGTCAAAGAAATCAAGGAACATGCCGGTAAAAATGAATAGCACTGCTGAATGAATGTTGTGATAGAGCAAGGAATGAATCGCCAGCAATCCGCAAATGAAGTTTCCTATCGTAATCATACAGGGGATGTAATTCACAGTGTAACCAAACCTCCAATTGTAAAACCATCTATATTATTCGACGATAGTAATCGAATAGCGTTTCAGGAAAAAATTTCTTCAATAAGCATGATAACATAAAATGCCCCCAAAAAAGCAGCATTCAAATTCTATTATTATACAACATTTGTTACCATTTGAAAAATGAATGCCAATCTTTTCATGTTTTTTACTCATTTATTCTCCGTCCAAAAAGGACAAAACGCGTTGATTGACGTACTCTGGCTGCTCCAGAGATAACAAGTGTCCGGCGTCCTTTACGATTTCAGCCTGAATTCCCGGCACCAGCACCGACGCCCGCTCATAAGCCATTTGCTGATGGTACATGACCTCGTGCTCACCGAACATCAGCAGTACCGGGACTTGTATTGATTTCAATTCCTGGTCTGTGAACACGTACGGAAAGCCATTTTCTGTCGGCTTCAGGCTCCTTTGTTCATCCTGCCACGCCGCGCCCTCCATAATTTGGCTTTGCAGTAAAGGATGCAGATCATATCTGTTATCTGTGATCCACTTGATATATGCTTCGGCTCCTCTTGCCCCTGTAAGCGCCGCAGCGTATTTATAGACATCCGGATGAAATGAAATAAACGCTTCAGCGGGACTCATAACAACCGCCCGCTCTACTCTTTCAGGCGCTTGAAGCAAAAAATTCACGATATGGGAGCCGCCAAGCGAAAGACCGGCCAGGTGTGCTGTCTCAAGTCCAAGAGAATCAAAGACATCTTTCATCCATTCTGCAAAATCAGCTCTTGTTTCCATCGCTGCTGATGGTATACTTTTACTTTTGTCTCCTATTATATCGACCGCATATGTACGAAATTGACTGCTCCACGCCGCAATATTCGGATACCACATCGCAGAGCTAAAAAGGCCCCCGTGAAGCAAAATGAGCGAAGGTGCGCCCTTTGGCCCACTTGCAATGATATGTGTTTTTCCAAAACGAGTAGAAACATAGAATGCTTCCGACTCAATCGGCCACAAAGAAAGGCTTTGATTATACGCCTTGTAAAAGCGAAGACCGCTTTCAACCGCGGCAAGCTGCATCGAATCTTGTGTCATCTTCTTCTTTTTCCTCCGGGTTTGATTGATATAAATGAAAGGATAGCGCCCTTTTGTCTCGTAAGAAAAAATACCTATTTCTTATTATCTCATATTATAAATTTCCAGTATATAGTTTGGCTTCCTGTGATCAATAAAAAAAAGGCAGTTTCCCTTAAAATCAGGGAAACTGCTATTCTTTAAAGACTAATGGAATGATTTGATCTTTTTTATCCTCTGTTAATGAAATTTGATGGGTTACTGATGTTTCACCCTTCGTCAACGCGACTGAATAATCGCCTTTTTTACCGGTATCCCATTTGATGTCTCCGTTTTTGTCTGTTTTACCGAGTATCTCGCCGATCTCTGTACTCGGCTCCTCATCTGACGCAGGCGCTTTGACAATCGTCACTTGAACTCCTTCGACCGGAAGCCCCTTAGCATCCTCCACATGAAGAGTGACAGGAATCGTCATTTCTTTTTGTGAAGAATGCGTCTGCGAACTGCATCCGCATAAAAACAAAATAGATATGAATATGGCTAGTTTGCTGTATTTATTGATTTGCCCAATATTGAATATTGTTGAATACATCGTTCGTCACCCTTGTTCCCAAGTTATATGACGATCCCCCGTTCGTGTGAATGGCAATAGCTGTCTGCCCTGTATCACTGTAGTTTCGATATACAGGCGAGCCGCTTTGGCAGCCGTACGTATCGGTTGTATAGGTCAGCTTATACGTTTCAGCAGAGCGAATCGGCTTTGTATCAGACCACATCGTGCCAAAGGTTTTGTCACACGGGAATCCTGTCACTGACGAGGAAAGGCCCACGGGACTGCTGCTGTTTGTAGTCCGGTAGCCGTACCAGCCAACCGTGTTTCCAGGAGAACCGTTTAATTTAATAGCTCCGTAATCATAATTGGTGTCTTTGCTTTCCGTCCATCCTTTGACTGAATAAAACATCGTGCCGGAATAAGTTCCGTATGGATATGACGAATCATTGCGTCCCGGCGCGGCGGTTATCGTTGAAGCCCATCCATGATCCTGGCTGT
Source organism: Bacillus stercoris (assembly GCF_029772985.1). Lineage (NCBI taxonomy): Bacteria > Bacillati > Bacillota > Bacilli > Caryophanales > Bacillaceae > Bacillus > Bacillus stercoris. Next base: position 4,125,584 of record NZ_CP121861.1, read on the forward strand.
ACACACAATGTCCAGCCGTGACGACTGTATTTGGATTGACTAAAAATCCGGTACATCCATAAGTGCTTGAAGTGTTGGGATACTTGATTGACAGCTGAACGGTTGCTCTATATGGAAAAGAAGTCGTGCTGGAGATTCTGGTGCGTTCATCAGTTCCGATAATGCTCGAAGGCTGTAAGGTTTGAATGTTTTTTTCCAGTTGCGTTGGACCGCCGTATAACGATTTGCTTGTTTTCCCAGTTCCCTCATAAGGTGCGGAAACCTGTTCTGCTTTTGACGTTTGGTTTTTCGTGGCATCAGCTTCTTTACCGGTATTCGATACAGAAGTTTGCGGATTCTCTGCTGCTTTTGCCAGTACACCGAAAGATACCGCTGCCGCCAAAGCCAAACACAAAACCGTTAAGTAAGCGAACCATTGTTTTCTGAATCTTGGAACTAATTTCATTTTGTCATCTCCCTCCTTTAGTGTCAACCACCCGTATTGATGGAAGACTTTTACATTATAATCAGGTTTCGGATTCTTATGATAAAACTTTTATGGAGAAAGAAAAAAAACAGGCCTTGTGCGATGACAAGGCCTGCTCAAACTCTATTTTATCGTTAGCTGATCCAATGCTTTCTTAGCGTTCTCTCTCGCCGTTTCGACTGTATCAGCAGCAGAAAGCGCAACTGCCATACGCCGTCCGGCTTTCGTTATTGGCTTTCCAAAGACGCGCACTTGTGTCTGTGGGACTGCCAGTGCGTGTTCCAGTCCTTCAACAGTGTAATCCGCTAATTCTTCTGGTGCTTTGAGGGGCCTGCTGGCGCCAGGAGAAAGCTGTGTGATTTCTGTAATCGGAAAGCCGAGAATCGCCCGGACATGCAGCGCGAATTCTGACAAATTTTGCGTCACCAGCGTGACAAGGCCTGTATCATGCGGACGGGGAGATACTTCACTGAAATATACCTTATCTTTCGCAAGGAACAGTTCAACACCAAACAAGCCGTATCCGCCAAGCTCATCCGTGATCGCTTTTGCAATATGCTTCGCTTCTTCTATTTGCTGCTCTGTCATATCATGCGGCTGCCACGATTCGATATAATCCCCGTCCTTTTGCACATGACCGATCGGCTCACAAAATGCCGTACCGTTAACCGCACGTACGGTTAAGAGTGTGATTTCTGATTCGAAAGGGATAAACTCCTCAACGATCACGCGGCCGTTTTTCACCCGTCCGCCTTCCATCGCCGTCTCCCAGCAGCTCTCTAAATCCGCTTCTGAGCGGCACACACTTTGGCCTTTTCCAGAAGAACTCATCAAGGGCTTAACGACACAAGGAAAACCGATCTGAGCTGCCGCTTGTATAAATTCATCATATGTATTCGCAAATTCATAGCCAGCCGTCGCAAGTCCGAGCGTTTCCGCCGCAAGCCGTCTGATGCCTTCCCGATCCATCGTCAGCTTGGCCGCACGGGCATTCGGGATGACGTGAAATCCTTCTTCTTCAAGCTTCAGCAATTCATCCGTCGCAATCGCCTCAACCTCAGGCACAATCAAATCCGGCTTTTCTTTCTCAATGATGGCTCTGATCTGCTCGGGGTCAAGCATATCAACGACATAGCTGTTATGCGCCACCTGCATCGCCGGAGCATGCTCGTAACTGTCAACCGCCACCGTCTGTACCCCAAGACGCTGGGCTTCAATCACTACCTCTTTACCTAACTCACCTGAACCTAACAATAAAACCTTCTTTGATTGATACATCTTTGCCCCTCCTATCTGTTCCAAACCATTATAACTGAAATATTTGAAAAATAAATTTTTATTAAAATAGAAAATATTATTATTTGATTCCTAAACGAAAGCAGCCAATAAAGGTTAGCTTTTTTAAACAGCAACATCATACAAGAAATCCCCCAAAACCATGCTACACTTAATCCAAGACCACCATACCGACAGGAGGCATCCCATGCAAAACGAAACCCGCACACTGCAGCTTGACCCACATCTTCATATAGAAGCCTACCGCTTCAAGGGGATTATGCAAAAGTTCCCGAACCACTTTCACGATTATTATGTGATTGGATTTATTGAAAAAGGGCAACGGTATCTGGCCTGTCAGGATCAAGAATATATCATCAATCCAGGTGATCTTCTCCTCTTTAACCCCCGTGACACGCATAGCTGTGAACAGATTGACGGCCGGACGCTTGATTATCGGTGTATCAATGTCATGCCAGATGTCATGGAGAAGGCGGTGAAAGAGATTACCGACGCCGGGCATCTCCCTTACTTCTCCCAGCATGTGTTATTCCGCCATGAGCTGACAGCCAGCCTGCAGGAATTGCATATTTTGATATCAGACGAAAAACAAGCTTTGCGTAAGGAGGAGCTGTTTCTTCATCTGCTGGAAGAGCTGATTCGCCACTATTCCGATGTTACGTTCCTTAATAGCGTTCCCGAACCATCCGACGAAGTCAAATTGGTTTGCGAATTTTTAGAAGAGCATTATGCCGAAAACGTCACGCTCAATGATTTGAGTGAATTAACAGGGTGGAGCAAGTATCATTTATTGCGTTCGTTTACAAAACAAAAAGGAATTACGCCTAATAGCTATATGGAAACAATCCGGATTAATCAAGCGAAAAAACTTCTTGAACAAGGGGTTAGACCAATTGATGCCGCATTTCAGACAGGGTTCAGTGATCAGAGCCATATGACGAAGTTTTTTAAACGGCAGGTGGGGCTGACACCGAAGCAATACATGAAGATTTTTGAAAAGGAGCTTCACAGATGAACATACAAAGAGAAACTTCCGGGCATATCGCAGCCATTGTGACCATTCTGATTTGGGGGACGACCTTTATTTCGACAAAGGTTCTGCTGGCTGACTTCTCTCCAATGGAAATATTATTTTATCGGTTTTTGATGGGCTTTATCGCTCTGATCCTCGTTCGTCCCAACATGATTCCGTTCAGAAATTGGCGGCAGGAGCTGTTGTTTGCCGGGGCTGGTTTATTTGGCGTAACCTTATACTTTTTATTAGAAAATATAGCTCTCACCTATACATACGCATCCAATGTCGGCATGATCGTGTCCATTATACCGATGATCACTGCGGTTTTGGCCCATTTTCTGCTCGAAGGCGAAAAACTGCGTCTCACTTTTTTCATTGGATTTGTCTCGGCACTGATCGGGCTTTTATTGATTACGTTTAACGGCAATGTGGTACTGCGTCTGAATCCGCTCGGAGACATCATGGCAGCCGGGGCCGCTCTCGTGTTTGGAGGCTACTCGATATTCATGAAAAAATTAAGCGCTTACGAATACCACATCATCGAGCTGACACAGAGAGTATTTTTGTACGGCTTATTGTTTATGGTGCCCGCCTTATTTTTGTTCGACTTCCATTTTGGCCTGAGCCGATTTTCATCTGCTTCGAATGCGCTTAACATGCTTTTCCTAGGCATTGGCGCTTCCGCCCTGTGCTTCGCCACTTGGAATTATTCAGTTGGCGTGCTCGGAGCCGTCAAATCCAGTGCGTATATTTACATGGTCCCGGTTATCACAATCGCCGCTTCCGTCCTGATTCTGCACGAAAACATGACATGGATCGCTCTTCTAGGAGGCGCACTTACACTTTCAGGCCTCTACATTTCAGAGCTGAAACCGAAAGCGAAGCTGATGGAGAACGGATCTAGAATGGATGCTTAACGGCATCCATTTTTTATTTTGTCCTACGTTTGCCACCTATAAATGAACGCAATCTAACAAAGGAGGAATCGAAATGGTTGATGAAATGGTCTTAATCACACAGCAATGGCTGAACGATACGTACAGCGGCAAACATGGGTATAACCCAGTTGAAGAAAGCGGGAAAACTGGGTGGGATACGATCTACGGCCTGACTCGGGCGCTTCAAATTGAATTGGGTATCTCAGAGCCAGCCGATAACTTCGGGCCGACAACACAGCGCTTATTTAAGCCTCTTAAACGCCAAGCTCCAGATTCAAAACCAAGCAACATGAATTTTATTTTACAAGGGGCTTTATGGTGTAAAGGCTTTAATCCCGGCGGTTTTACAGGCGTCTTTTACGAAAAAACAGAAAATGCGGTAAAAGAATTTCAAAAAGCTGCCGGACTGACAACACAGGATGGGATTGTCACCACGTTAATTATGAAAGCCTTATTAGACATGAGCGCTTTTAAGCTGGTGTCTGGGGGTGATTCAAGAATTCGCCAGATTCAACAAAACTTAAATCGAGACTACAATGACTATATCGGGTTAATGCCTTGTGACGGACTGTATGGCCGCGATACAAATAAAGCTCTTATTTATGCCCTGCAAAAAGAAGAAGGCATGAGCACAAGTGTTGCCAATGGATTTTTCGGAAATGGCACCACAAGTTTATGCCCTACTTTAACTCCCGGCGATTCAAGAACAGGGTTTGTCTTAATTGTTCAGTACGCCCTTTATTGTAACGGAAAATCGTTCGATCCTGGTGAGTTTGACGGCAAATATGGTGTTGGTGTTGTTTCAGTCGTTAAAGCATTTCAAGAGTTCATGTGTCTGCCGCAAACAGGTTATGCAGATATGCCAACCATTAAAGCTTTATTATCGAGCTCAGGAGACACAACTCGCGCCGCTTCTGCTTGTGACACTGCTGCAATTATAACCGCAGAAAAAGCTCAAACACTGCGGAATAACGGTTATAAAACGGTTGGCAGATATTTGACCGGAAATGTGCGGACAAGCAGCGGCCTCACATCAAAAGCCCTGACATCTAAAGAACTTGCAGTTATTTTTGATGCCGGGTTGAAGGTTTTCCCAATTTATCAAGACGGCGGCTATGAATCTTCTTATTTTGTCAAAGACCAAGGCACAAGAGATGCATATAGCGCCGCTTCTGCTGCTAGAAGATTAGGTTTTCCGTCAGGCACGACCATTTATTTTGCTGTCGATTTTGATGCATACGATTATGAAGTGACCGATAAAATCATTCCTTATTTCCAAGAGATTAAGTCAGCATTTACAAAGATGCAGACATTTTCAACCGCACCTAAGTATGAAATAGGGGTTTACGGACCAAGAAACATTTGTATCCGTACATCAGAAGCAGGACTGACAAAGTATAGCTTTGTGGCAAATATGTCAACAGGATTTAGCGGCAATCTCGGCTATCCGATGCCCAACAACTGGGCCTTTGATCAATTTTATGAAGGAACCATCGGAAGCGGCTCTGGAAGCATCGGGATTGATAAAGACGGGTTTTCAGGAAGAGACTCAGGTGCAAGCAATGTAAATCCGCCGTCTGATCCGGTATATGATGCAAGGCTGCGTACACTGACAGACATTTTATCTACCATTCCGGCTTTAGAAAATCTAACAAGTTTGGCAAACGCGATGTTTGAATTTGATACGACAGAAACCATTTTCACATCACCTGAGTTGGATATTATTCTATCAACTTCACTTCTGGCAACCATACCAAGTGAAGGTTCACCAAACACAATTACCATTACAAATGGTAAACCAGGTGCCTATATCACGGGTTTATTGGGCGACACTCAAACGTCTCTCACTGCGTCACAAATCGACTCTTATCAAAACCTTTTAAATAGTCTCAGCTTATCAGTACGCAACGGCTATTTGGAGGTTTATGTAAATCCAACAGCTGAATCTTTAAATATTCAAATTAAAATCTATACACCTGATATTCCAGTAGGTGACAATGTCACAACTGGACTAACGACTACGATTACGTTTAAAATAAAACAGAAGCACTTTACTTTACCAGATACTGAGGAAGTATACTCACCAGATTGGGAATCTACTCTCACTCATATTACATTTGGAGTGGCTGCTGTATTAGGAATTGCTGCCTTGCTAACGGCTATACCTGAAACCTTAGCAGTAGGTGGAGCTGTAGCTTTTATAAGTGCGTTTTTAGCTTTATTCCCTTCTGCAAATAAATAATATAGATCGGCACTACATGGGTCTATGGATCTTTATCATTCCTCATGTAGTGCTTTACTTTTAAGGAGGATACTGGATGACTCTAAATCAACAAACATTTAAAGAGACTGTAAAAATGGCCGAAACTATTAAACAGTACAAGGAAAATGATAAAGAGATCCTGGCCTTTCTAACCAAACAGGATTCTATCATGCTGAATCAACTAAAAGTATTCTTTAGTGAGCCTCAGCTGACTCTTTTACATAGTATAAAAACAGTAATCTACGGCACATTAGTTACTCTATTTTTATATTTTACAACGAATGAATTACCCCATGCAGGGAGTTTACTTGCTAGATTATTTTTTGTTGTTGTCGGGTTTATCTGGCTTGCCTCTTGTTTTAAAAACGCAAAAGCCATTCAAGTCTCCCAAAACTTCAAACAAAAATCCGAAAACGCCCGCATTGTCGGTATGATCGACTTCGTATTAGAACAAAAATACAAAAAAAGCATCTCTGAATAATTCCGAAATCAGAGATGCTTCCCCTCTGCCCTTATCATTTCTCTATCACAGCTGCACTGTCACGCGTGACCGCCGCGGGCTCCCTCAGCATCACATTCATCACGCTCGCCAGCACGAGCATTCCAATCGACAAATAAAAAGCCAGTGTATATTCACCTGTTATCGTATAGATGACGCCAGGCACGTACGCGCCAAGTGCCGATCCGATCTGGTGGGCGAGTGAGAGCCAGCCAATCATGAGGCCGATCGAGTAGTTTTGAAAGTACTGGGTGGCGAGCATTTGAGTCGGTGCTACCGTTGCAAAGTCCACTAACCCAAACAGAATCGCAAAGGCTAAAAGCAAGTAGGGCTCGTGGCTGTATATGAGAATCACGATCGACATCGCGCGCACCGCATATAAAAAGCAAAGGATTTTCCGGCTGCTCCACCGGTCCGCTACAATTCCCGACAGTAAGATGCCGGCAATATTAAAGCCTGCCAGCAGACTGACAGCGGCACTCGTGACCTTCGTGGAAAAGCCGTGATCGTGAGAAAAGGGAATCAAATGGGTATCCATCAGCCCAACGGTCGTAAATCCGCAGATCAAAAACGGCAATATCAAAAACCAGAATTGCCTCATTCGAAACATCCCGGTCACTGAAAGAGCAGTTGTTTTAGGTGCTGTGTCTTTTTCTGAAGCAACCAGTCCGCCTATCGGCTCTGTCTTCTTTTCTGAAGGATTGTTCCTCAGCATCAGCAGCGCAGCCGGAAAAACAATCACGATTAACAGCAGCCCCAACACCACAACCGTCAGCTTCCAGCTAAACCAATGGATCAGCATGAGTGAGCCAGGGACGAGAAGCATTTGCCCCGCGCCAAATCCTGCTTCCATGATCCCAAAGGCTAGTCCCCGCTTTTTGCTGAACCAATTGACGACCAATACACTTGCTGCCACATTCGATGCTCCGCCAACCCCAAGCGAGACACCCAGCCCATAAAGCAAAAACAGCTGCCAAGGCGAAGTCACAAGGTATGTTAAGAAAATGCTGACGCCTGTCAGTAACGCACTCCATGCCAAAACAGCCCGAGCACCCCACTTGTCCACAAGCCGGCCGATCACAGGCTGTGATATGCCGTAAACAATAAAGCTCATCGTCGAAATCAACGAGATGGTGCTTCTATCCATTGAAAATTGCCGTTCCCACGGCTCCACAAATGCACCAAACGACAGCCGCACCCCCTGAACCGCCAATAAGATCAAAAAGGTGACGGAGACGATGATCCAAGCATAGTGCAGTCTTTTCATGACAGCTCCAAATCCCACCGTTCTTCTGTCAGCTGCTGTCCCCACAATGGCGCTTCTTGTTTCACTTCACTTATCCTGAATCCAAATTTTTCGTAGAGCGGACGAGCCTCAGCCATGGTGCTCACCGTCCAAAGGAAAATGCGGTCAAACTTCATGTCTTGGCAGTATGCAACCAGATGCTCCAGCAATTGAGTGCCGAGCCCCCTGCCCCGAAAAGCCGCATCAACCAGAAACCATCTGAGCTGGACTGTCTTATCATCATGCTTGACCAGCCCGACAGAGCCGGCAAATTTCCCGCCGCTTTCCGCAATCCATATGTTTTCGATGTCAGCGTCAAATGTCTCCTGAAGGTAAGCTAAAAACGTGTCGTCCCAACCGTGAGCCTCCGCGTAAAATTGTCTTTGTTTCTCAATAAGGAGTTGAAGATCATCCGACAGAAAATAATCTCTAATCGATATCTCTGATGTTCTGGCAGAAAGCGACTGTGAAAGGATCACTTCAATCTCTGCCATCGCCTCGGCAAGCTTGTGCTGCTCCTTTTGGTTGATTTCCTTCAGCATCAGTTCTACTTGTTCGTTGGCTTTCTCCTCCAGCTTTTTATAAATCGTTTTTCCTGTTTCTGTGACAAAAATATAATGGTGGCGGGCGTCATCTTTGCTCCTCTGTTTATAGATCAAACCTTCTTTCTCAAACTGCTTCACAATCCTGCTGACATATCCCCGGTCAAGCCCCAGCTTATCCTGAAGGGCTTTTGCCGTACAATTAGGCGTATTATAAACTTCAAATAATATCCGTGTTTCCGTTAAGGAAAACGGGCTGTCGTAAATATGCTCATTAAGGAAACCAAGGACGTTTGTATAAAATCGATTGAACTTTCTGAATTTTAATCCGACAGATGATTCTCTTGTTTTCAAATCAATCCCCACTTTCTAATATCGTTGACTAAGCCAATTATAATCACATATAGTTGCCTTAGTCAACAATCTGTTAGAAAGTGAGGATTTTTATTTTCCTGATTCTTTCTTTTTCCTTACCACAATCAATGTGATATAGGATAAAACCAGGGAAATCAAGCTATAGACTACAACCCATCCCAAAAATGATTCATTAAAAATGGTAAAGGTGAGCACTAGAGAAATCACCAAACTAAGCATTGGCATCAGATACGCTTTTTTACAAATACAAGTCCCGACAATCGACAACAGCATAATTCCTAACGGTAAAATAAAGAATGCGATATCTAATTCATCCACCTTTAAACAGCCTCCCTCCAGATTTTTATGCTGCCAGTAAAAAAACATAACTCCATTTAGTAAAAGGATTATATTTACTTTCTCAATACCCAATTTGAAAATACCTGTTTACATTCCTTCTAGACTATGATAACTTAAGAAAGCGCTATCATAATAAGTTAATAGCTTGGATGGAGATGAGGAGAGCCAGGAATCCAACCCCTTTTGACAAGGGGTGTTTTCTGGCTCTTTTTGTTTTTCAGAAAGGAGGCACGCATACATCCAGCACAAACAGCAAAGGGGGATAATTTTTTGATGCTTCATATATTTAAACCGGCTCCTCACATTGAGAGACTGGATGATTCAAAGATGGATGCGGCTTATAAACGGCTCAGGCTGCAAGTATTCATTGGTATTTTCATTGGCTACGCAGGCTACTACCTGCTGCGGAAAAACTTTGCCTTTGCCATTCCTTATCTGCAGGAACAGGGATTTTCCAAAACAGAACTAGGTTTGGTGCTGGCCGCTGTGTCCATTGCGTACGGCTTCAGCAAATTCATCATGGGAATGGTATCTGACCGCTGTAATCCGAGATATTTTCTCGCAACAGGCTTATTTCTATCAGCAATCGTCAATATTCTATTCGTTTCAATGCCGTGGGTGACTTCGAGCGTCACCATCATGTTTATTTTTATGTTTATCAACGGATGGTTTCAAGGAATGGGCTGGCCGCCATGCGGCAGGACAATGGCCCATTGGTTTTCTATAAGTGAACGCGGCACAAAAATGTCGATCTGGAATGTCGCACATAACATAGGCGGCGGTATTCTTGCTCCGCTTGTCACTCTTGGCATCGCGATGTTCGTCACTTGGAAAAGCGTGTTTTTCTTCCCTGCCATCATCGCCATTATCATTTCATTTTTAATTGTTTTATTGGTTCGTGATACGCCTCAATCCTGCGGACTCCCGCCAATTGAAGAGTATCGGAATGACTATCCAAAACACGCTTTTAAAAATCAAGAAAAGGAATTAACAACAAAAGAAATCCTTTTTCAATATGTGCTGAATAACAAATTTCTTTGGTATATCGCGTTTGCCAATGTATTTGTTTATTTCGTGCGATACGGCGTGGTGGACTGGGCGCCTACTTACTTAACAGAAGCCAAAGGCTTTTCTCCAGAAGACTCGCGCTGGTCCTATTTTCTTTACGAATATGCCGGCATACCGGGAACCATTTTGTGCGGCTGGATCAGTGACCGATTCTTCAAAAGCCGCCGGGCACCGGCAGGCGTTTTGTTTATGGCAGGTGTTTTCATTGCCGTATTGGTGTACTGGCTGAATCCAGCCGGCAATCCGCTCGTAGACAATATCGCCTTGATCAGCATTGGCTTCTTAATCTACGGACCTGTTATGCTGATCGGCCTGCAAGCGATTGACCTAGCACCGAAAAAAGCAGCCGGAACTGCAGCCGGTTTGACCGGATTTTTCGGATACATCGGCGGATCTGCTTTCGCAAACGCCATTATGGGCTTTGTCGTTGATCGGTTTGATTGGAACGGCGGCTTTATCATGCTGATCTCTTCCTGCATTCTTGCTATCGTCTTCTTAGCTTTGACATGGAATACAGGCAAACGGGCAGAGCACGTTTAAAAAAGCCACATAAAAGATTAATCATTTTCCAACACGCCGTTTACATCCGTTTTTTAATATGAAAGACAGGTAGTCTTTATCGATAAGGAGGAGAAATCATGAGAAAAAATAGAATACTTGCCTTGGTTGTTCTGTCGCTAGGCTTACTCTCATTTATGGTAACACCAGTGTCGGCAGCGTCAAAAGGAAACCTGCTGTCGCCTGACCGTATCCTGACTGTTGCGCATAGAGGGGCTTCTGGATATGTGCCTGAGCACACGATTCTGTCTTACGAAACCGCTCAAAAAATGAAAGCAGATTATATTGAATTGGATCTGCAAATGACAAAAGACGGGAAATTGATTGTCATGCACGACGAAAAACTGGACCGTACCACAAACGGAACGGGCTGGGTGAAAGACCATACGCTCGCAGACATTAAGAAGCTGGACGCCGGTTCTTGGTTTAATGAAGCTTATCCGGAAAAAGCGAAGCCGCAGTACGCCGGCCTTAAAGTTCCTACATTAGAAGAAGTATTAGACCGTTTTGGAAAGCACGCGAACTACTACATTGAAACAAAATCGCCTGACACCTACCCTGGTATGGAAGAAAAACTGATCGCTTCCTTACAGAAACATAAATTACTAGGCAAACATTCTAAGCCCGGCCAGGTGATCATTCAATCGTTCAGCAAAGAAAGCCTGTTAAAAGTCCATCAATTACAGCCAAAACTGCCGACCGTTCAATTGCTGGAAGCCAAACAAATGGCGACAATGACAGATGCTGAACTGGAAGAAATCAAAACATACGCTGTTGGTGCAGGCCCGGATTATAAAGCTTTGAATCAAGAAAACGTCCGTATGATCCGCAGCCACGGCCTCCTGCTGCACCCTTACACAGTCAATACAGAAGCAGATATGCGCCGTCTGCTTGATTGGGGCGTGACAGGGGTGTTCACAAATTACGCTGATGTCTTCCAGAAGGTGAAAAAAGACTACAAAAAAGCATAGAATCCTAGGATTCTATGCTTTTTCCTCATCGATTTTCACCAATAACAGCTTCAGCAATATTGACCGCATGATCGCCGATACGCTCTAGGTTGCTGATCATATCAACAAAGACGATGCCCGCTTGTCCAGTACACAGCCCTTCATTCAAACGGATAATATGCTTTTTGCGAAGCTTCCGTTCCATTTTGTCAATGTCATCTTCTTTTTCAATGACTTGTTCAGCTATCTTTGCATCATTGTGGTGCAAAGCTTCAATGGACGCCTTCACAGTAGAAATCGTCAAATCCATCATTTCAGTTAAATCCGTCATGGCAGATTCAGTTATAACCACACGATGCGCCTGCTGGTATTCTATCAATTCAATCACATTTTCGAAATGATCTCCGATTCTTTCAATGTCTCTGACCGTATCCATCAACATATGATGCTCCTCAGACTCGTGCTCTGAGAGAGAACTTGAAGAAAGTTCGATCAAATAATCGGTAATTTTCCGGTCGAGATTGTTAACCGCATCCTCTATCTGATAAGCATTGGCCGCATATTTTGGCTGTTTTGTTACCAAAAACTGCTTTGTGACTTCCAGCCCCTGCATCGCAAAATTCCCCATTTGGATCACTTCTTCTTTTGCCTGTCCGAGAGCAATAGATGGTGATTGTTCAATAAAAATCGGATCAAGATGCGACTTGTATTCGACCATTGAATCCTTGCCCGGAATCAGTTTTGTTACGATCAAAGCCAATATCCCGACAAAAGGAAGCTGTATAATCGTATTGGTCGTATTAAAGATTCCATGTGCGAATGCAATTGTCATTTTCGGATCAAGCCCTATCGAAGCCTGAAGTGACAGAATCAATGCTGTAAACGGCTTAAGAAAAATCAGGAAAATTGCTGTCCCGATTAGGTTAAACAGCACATGAGTAGCAGCAGCACGCCTCGCCGCAACAGATGCACCTAAAGACGCAAGAACCGCGGTGATCGTCGTCCCGATATTATCACCGAATAACACCGGCAGCGCACCGTTAATATCAATCAGCCCGTCTGAGAATAAACCTTGCAAGATGCCGATCGTGGCGCTGGAGCTTTGCACAAGAACCGTAAACAAAGTCCCAATGACAGCACCTAGTAACGGATTAGAGCTCATACTGACAGTTAAATCATGAAATGCCTCAAGTGAACGGAGCGGTTTCATGCCGCCGCTCATTAACTCCAGCCCATAAAACAGAGCCCCAAACCCAAACACAATCTGACCGGCATTTTGCACATGTTTATGCTTAAAGAAAAACAGTAAAAATCCGCCGACAGCAATAATCGGCAATGCATAAGCCCCTATGTCAATCCCGATAATAAACGCGGTAACCGTTGTTCCAATATTTGCTCCCATAATAACGCCAATGGCTTGACGAAGCGTCATAAAGCCCGCACTGACAAGCCCGACGGTAATTACCGTCGTTCCCGAGCTGCTTTGAATCAAAACCGTCACAATGATGCCCGCCAATACGCCCATCAGCGGATTGCTTGTAAAACGGTCTAATATATTTCTCAATCTATCCCCAGCCGATTTCTGAAGTCCCTCTCCCATGAACTTAATTCCAATTAGGAAAATACCGAGACCCCCAAAGAATTCGAACAGTAATGTTTGGATATCAATCGTCAACGCTTTCACCTCTGTCTCGACATATATCAGCAAAACTCCCTATGATTATGTTTCAAGTTCATATGAATGTAAATGAATCTTCTAACAAATTTACACTAACTTAACAATGGGCCTTTAAAACCCAAATTGAATTTACAATGGTGTAACATTTCGATATGAAGCAAATCAACAAAAAAACCTTGCGCCCTCCGCGCAAGGTTTTCATTTATTCTTTTCCGGCAGCAGCTTCTGACTGTCCATTAAGCAGCTGAGAATTTATCTCTTTCGCATCCTTTAAGTATTCTGTCTGGTAGCCGCTCTTCAGCGCCCACACATAGAATACAAGTGATACCATCGCAATCAGAACCATATCCCAGCCATAATGAATGACATTCAGGCCGCCGAATTTATCACTGCCCAAATAAGAAATGACCATCATGGCCAGCAGATAAAACACCATCCAGACGCCGGCTTTGAAGTTTCGGCCAAACCCTTTCCATTTCGCCTTCGCCTGATAATAGAAATAAATCGGCAGACCGATCAGGATAATAAACAGCACCTGTCCTGTTAACGGCCAGCGGGCCCAATATAGCACCAGCGACGCAAAGATAAATCCAAGCGGCGCAATCACGTTTAAGCCTTTTAAACGAAGAGGCCTGTACAGGTCTTTCCCCGTCCGTCTCAATGTCATCACTGTAACCGGGCCGGTGATATAAGAAATTAACGTAGCAACAGAAATAATTTCCGCTAACACGCCCCACCCTCTGAACAGGAACAAAAAGATGAACGAAACAATCAAGTTAAAGAACATGGCTTGTCTCGGCACACCGTAAATCGGGTGAAGCTTCCCGAATATACTCGGCATATATTTGTTTTTTTCCATTCCGTAAATCATTCGGGACGTTGTCGCCGTATACGTAATCCCAGTTCCAGAAGGTGATACAAATGCATCCGCATATAACACGATCACAAGCCAGTTAATATTAAGCGCGATCGCCAAATCAGCAAAAGGAGAATTAAAGTTCAGGTGGCTCCAGCCATGAGCAATATCAGAAGGGTTCACCGCTCCGATGAAGGCGATCTGCAGCAGGACATAAATGACTGTTGCTACGAAAAGAGAACCGACAACTGCAATCGGAATTGATTTTCCCGGATTTTTTGCTTCACCCGCCATATTAATCGGGCTTTGGAAACCATTAAACGCAAAAACGATACCGGAAGTGGCCACCGCTGTCAGCACACTCGCCCAGCCATTCGGCGCAACGCTTTGACCGTCAGTAAAGTTTTCTCCGTGGAATCCGACAAACAGCAAAGCTCCAATCGTCAGACCCGGAATAATAATTTTAAAAATTGTAATGAATGAATTCGCTTTAGAAAATAGATTGACTGTCCAGTAGTTCAGCAGGAAATAAATGAGAAGCAATACAGAGGCAAATGCCAGCCCCTCCCCAGTCAGTGTTCCATTCTTCACCAAACCGCTTGTCCATTTTGCCCATTCCCAAGGCCAAGAGCTCATATATTGAACAGAGGCAACGGCTTCAACCGGAATAACTGACACAATCGCAATCCAGTTGGCCCAGCCTGCGATAAAACCGATAAACGAACCGTGTGAATACTGCGTATATTTTACCATTCCCCCGGCTTCAGGGAACATAGATCCTAATTCACTATAAGAAAGAGCAATAAATAAAATGACGACCATTCCAATAATCCATGAAATAATAGCAGCTGGTCCTGCTATCTGGGCCGCACGCCACGCCCCGAACAGCCAGCCTGAGCCAATCATCGACCCGAGCCCGACCATCATGAGGGAAAACGTTCCCATTCTTCGATGCAATTGATTCATATCGTAAACACCTTTCATGTATGATGGCATTCTCTTGCTAGTTATATTATTATTCTGATTACTTGACCTTGTCAATATTTATCGAATTTTGACTAAAATAATAATAAATCAATGTATATTACCTTCCAATACAGGAATGAAGTCACTAATTTTTAAAAAATGGATTTTACTGAGAATTCGAATGATAAAAACATAGTAGGTTTAGCTATAGCCAAAACGGGAATGATACAGGAAACACTACTCTTAAAATAGAAAGGAGTATCACCATGAAACAAAAACTGTTACTTTCAGGTCTCGCTGTTTCAACTGTCGGCATCACTTCTTATCTATTAAAAGACCCGTCAAATCGCCAAAAAGCAAGAGAATTCATTCACAGCATGAAGATGAAAATAACAAAACAGCCAGACATGGAAACGTTCCCAGTCGATAAAGCCGGCCACCCGGACCCGCAAGATATCGAGGACAACAAAATGGTATCAGAAGGCTCCATGTATCCCGTCCAATACTACGATGAAAAAAAGAAGTAATCAAAAAAGCTCTCTTCGATAAGGAAGAGAGCTTTTTATTTACCTTTTCTGCCTGATTCCGCTCATGATAAAGCCGCTTCCAGGCAATGACGGCATTCTGGCGAGACTGTAGTGCAGTGATTGTTCCGGAACGTCGTATTCAATCTGATTGACGAGAAAATCCAGGCTCGCTTTCATGACTTCAATTGTAATGCCTTCCCCTGGACAGCGATGGCCTTTCTCGGCGTGCCCCCCGCCTTGAGGAATCAAATCAAAGGGATTTTCCTCCCGCTCCGCAAATCGTTCCGGCCGGAATTCATCAGGATGATCCCATAGACGAGGATCGTGATTCGTTCCATATACATCAAGTAATACCGATGTTCCCTTCTTAAACTCACAGTTATTCCATACAAAATCTTTTTTGACAAGCGCCCCTAAAAACGGGCCGAACGGATAATATCTGCGGACCTCCTGCACAAACATTTCTCTTTCCCGGCTGTTTCCAGACCGCAGCCATTCCTTATACTTCGGATGCTCATGAAGCGCCAAAGCTGAAAACACCAGAAAGTAAGAAATGGCGACAATAGGCCGCAGTACATTAATCAGCTCAATGGCTGCCATGCGGGAATCCAGCTGGCTTCCATCTTCTTGTGTGTGAAAAGCCATTTCATGCAGCGCTGTTCCGGGAGTCGTTTTCAGCAAGCCGGCACGAGCATCTTCAATCATGACTTCAATCCACTCTTCCGCACGCGGCCTTGCTCTTCTTCCCTTCCAATGCCGCGGTCCCACAGCACCGAACGCATCGACCATGTCAATGAAGTCATCCGCTCTCTCTTTGACTTCCGTTTCCTTCAACAGAACACCTGCCCAATAGCACGCTACCCGGCACAGGATTTCTTTTGCTTCTTCAAATAACACAACCTCATCTGCCTTCTCCCATCTTGTGACTGCTGCTTTCCACTCCTCTGTCATCAACTCAGCCAAACGTTTTTGATGCGGCGGTGTCATCAATGACAGAAAAAGCATCTTCCGATGGATATGCGCGCTGCCATCCATTCCCTGAATCGCATTAACACCAAACAGTGATTTCTGCACCCGCTTAGGCAAAGCGTTCTGCCGCTGGAATCGATCCGTATCATAAAACACCTTCGCCGCCTCAGCGCCAGTCATGCAAATAAAGTTTTTTCCCAACAAACGGGCCTGAAACAAATCTGAATTGTAGCGCTCTGTTCTGTTTTTAATAAATAAATACCCTTCCTTCAGCAGTGTCAGGCTGTTATCGAGACTTTTGTCATGTGGAATCTGCTCATTCATCCGCTTACCCTGCCTTCCTTTTTACCCTCTATTTTCACGTTATCTTCCGAATATAAACCCAGTAACAGTATTTGTTTGCAAATCCAAATTTAAGCGCTTTTTGATTATTTTTTAAAGGAAGAACAAACGAAAGAGAGAAAAGGTAGTTAATCAAAACAAAGGGGAGAACAAAATGAAGAAATGGGTATATGTTGTGCTTGTGCTAAGTATTGCAGGGATCGGCGGCTTTTCCGTGCACGCAGCATCATCTGCTCATGAAAAACACTTGAATGTCAACAGAATGAATGTCGATGACGAATTCAAGGATACGGATGGAACCTTCATTCTCCACGATTTGCAAAAGGATCAGACATTTGTCTATAACAGAAAACGGGCAAATCAAAGACAAACTCCGCAATCCACCTTTAAAGTCGTGAACGCTTTAATCGGTTTGCAGGTCAAAGCTGTAAGAGATGAATACGATGTTAAACGATGGGACGGGGTCAAGCGTGAATTCGAATCATGGAACCGCGACCATACGCTTGGCTCGGCCATGCGCGAATCCGCAATCTGGTATTATCAGGAATTAGCGAGAGATATCGGCGAGGAAAGGATGAAATCATGGCTTCATACACTATCTTACGGCAACGAGGATATCAGCGGGGGAATCGACCAGTTTTGGCTGCAAAGCTCGCTTACAATATCTCCGCTGGAACAAGAAACTTTTTTGGAGAAACTGGCTAAAGAGGAGCTTCCATTTGACAAGCCGGTAATGAAAACCGTCAAGCGCATGATGATTCAAGAGGAAGGCGATCATTACACGCTTTACGGGAAAACCGGAACCCGCCTGACCGATATGGGATTAGGCTGGTTTGTCGGATTCATCAAAACAGAGCACGGCTCTTATGTCTTTGTCACCAATGTCGATGATTCCGGCACAAAAGCCAAAAACATCACCGTGAATATCCTGAAAAAGTATGGCTTGATCACATCATAAATGAAAGAGCCCTGCATGGCAGGGCTCTAAATCTCATGCTCAAAACAATAATGATTCACAAGCTCTTCAATCAAATCATGATCAGGATATTCCCCGTTAAATTCAAATTCGATTTCTTCCACAAATTCTCCTTGATGGTACACATGGATGGCTCCATTTTGACGGACAACGCTAAACTCCGGCTGAAAAGTATATCCGCTTCGTTCAATTGCTCCCATTCCTTTTTCCCGCCTTTCTCAAAGCAGTAATTCATACACCTCATTTAATTCCTTAGCCCGCTTTTGATCCTGTTCATTCTGCGCATACTTAATTTCCTTTTCTAATACATGGTTCAAAAAAGACATTTCATTATCATCTAAGTCTTTTACAAATTCCTCTTCATTCGCATACCGCTTCGCTAGCATTTTCTTGCAAATCCGCTGGCAGACTTCATTTTCAAGATGATTCGAAAGTGATTCACGCAAATAACCGAGTGTAACATCCATTTTATGAACACCTTTCCTTCTGCTATCTTTACCCTATAGCTTGCTAAAACAGGGAAAATCCATACGCGAAAAATAAAAAAAGAGACATCCGTAAATGTCTCTTTTTTATCGTTATTCAGCTGCTTGTTGGCTTTTGGTCAAATTGGCTTGTGTGCGTTTGCCTATCCCAAACACATAATAACTAATGACCACAAGCGCTAAGAAAATCACGCCTACAATCAGAGAGATACGAGTATCATCGTTAAACCACATGCCGACCAGAACCATCAGCAAGAAAGCAATCGTCAAATAGTTTGTAAAAGGAGCAAATGGCATTTTGAATGGATGTTTATCTAATGCGGCGCCCTTCGCTTTTCTGAATCCAATATGGCTGATCAAAATGATAAACCAAGGAATCATCCCAGGAAGCACGCTTGCGCTGTATACATAGACAAAGATCTTCGGCGGCGCGATATAGTTTAGTACAACACCGACAGCCAAACCGATCAGCACCGCAATTGTGCCATACAGCGGCACACCGTTGCGTGAAATCTTCGTAAAGAACTTCGGTGCTTGTCCATTTACACCCAGTGTATACAGCATGCGGCCCGCGCTGAAAATGCCGCTGTTACAGCCCGACATTGCCGCTGTAATTACGACAAAGTTAATAATGCCGGCCGCTGCCGTGATTCCGATTTTCGAGAACGTGGACACGAACGGACTTCCGAGTGAATTGAGCTCATCCCAAGGATACACCGTCACAATCACAAAAATAGCGCCAATGTAGAAAATCAAAATACGCCAAATAATACTTTGAATCGCACTTCTTAGCGTATTTTGCGGGTCCTTCGCTTCGCCCGCTGTAATCCCGATCAGCTCAACTCCTTGATAAGCCGCAATGACAAGCGACAGCGCAAAGAAGAAACCTGAGAAACCTCCTGCAAAGAAGCCCCCGTGAGACCACAGGTTCGACAATCCGATCGCATCTCCGCCGTTGCCAAAACCGAAGAAAATAATTCCGATCCCCGCAATAATCATCAAGATAATCGTCACGATTTTAATCATCGCAAACCAAAATTCAAATTCACCAAACGACTTAACAGAAATTAAATTCGCCGCGCCAAGAATCACCATTGCCACGATACCAGGTATCCAAGCAGGCAAGTCCGGGAACCAATACTTCATATAAGTACCGACAGCGATGATTTCTGACATGCCGACGATAATCCACTGGAACCAGTTGCTCCATGCTGTTATATAACCTGCCATCGGATGAATATATTGATGGCCGAATGTCGCAAAAGAACCTGTGCTCGGCTCGACATACAGCATTTCACCCATCGCACGCATAATAAAAAAGATAAAAATTCCGCATATTGCATAAGCCAGAAGGACAGATGGGCCAGTCCATGAAATTGTGCTGGCAGACCCCATAAACAAGCCAACACCGATCGTGCCGCCCAAGGCGATCATCTGAATATGACGCGCGCCCAGGCCCCTCTTTAATTCTTTATTTGCCACTCCTCTTCCTCCTCCTAACAAAAATACTCACAAATGAGAAAACAGCAGACCTGCTTGCCCTCACATCACTCAGTGATAACAATCAGAAAATTCAAACTCAAAATTGTTATATAATCTCCTAAATTACTTATTTCATCATAATAAATTTCTCTGGAAAATACAATTGTTTTTTTCAGGTAAACACCTTTGTGCTAAGTTTTGAATCATTTGCTTCATTTAAAATCTTCTATATAAAAATAATAAAATTATTTGAATATTAAAACTATATTTTTTAGATTTTCATAAAAAATAAGCTGTTCTACATGAACAGCTTACCTAATAATTTACGCCCGTTTGACGCTTTAATGCTTCAAGCCACCCGGTATCTCCGGTTCCATAGCTCTTGCTTTGTCCCACATCTCTCAGAGATCCATTGCTATAATCAATTGATAGGATGAAATCCAGAATGGCATCATACCCAGCTTCCGCAATTTCACTAAGCTCTGAACGATAGTGAGATATAGCATAAGAGGCCGTCTCTTTTTGCACAGGATTTTTTTCAAGCTCTTCTTGATAGACGTCTAACAAGTCACGTCCATCAGGCGTTACATACCGCCCGTCAATCACTTCTAAATCCTTCAAATGGTAGCCTGTGACTTCGTACATCTCACGAGCTGCCTGATATTTTTTATAGGCCTCTTCGGAAAATTGTGTTGAATCACTGCTTTGGCTTTTCATGATGTGTAAAAATAGTTCTTTGCTGTTGTCTCCAGATTGCAGCACTTGCTCAATTTGCTTGATCAGATCCTGATCGTCTGTCCCGCTCACCCGCACCTGATAGTCAATCGGCGTAATCGTAAACGTCAGCTCCGTCCCCTCTGGAATGTGAATATGGTTCCGATTCAAAAGCACTTGCAGCTGCTGGTTCACTTGGCTCCGCTGATACACCTTTTCATTCTCAGCTTCCACTTCCCCATTAAATGTAACATTGCGAAACGCAGCATCCTGGAGGTTATAGTTTTGTGCCTTGCCTTTGAATAGCCATTCTGTTTCATTATCGTAAGCAGCCTGTCTTTCTGCGGCAGACAGATCACTTCTGAAATAAGGAGACTTTGAATTTTGATACTTATCCTTAATATAGCCTAAGGGATCAGACTTTGCTTTGTTTATGGCATTCATCCTGCTGTATTTTTCATCTAGTATTTTGATTCTGATATCACTCTCAGAGTCATAGGGGTTATTGGATTCGATCACTGTTTCTTTCCGTGTATCTGTCACTGTTCGGTCATTCGCTGATTGATACACTTTGCTGAACGTCCCGCTGTTTCTCGACACGCTGGTTTTAGAATAGTTGAACTGATCGATTCCCACACTTGAAGATCGCGGCTCAAGCCTGCTGTATGCCTTTTCCAGAACTGCCGCTGTACTTTCAGTCAAATTCTCTCGTTTGGCAGGCGCATTCTTGCTTAATATATTCTGTGCTATCAGCTGAGTGCGGATAAATTGCCGATTCAGACGCATTGAATTCCCTCCCGAGTATTCTCTCTTACTCTTTTTTATCGGCAATGACAATGTATATATTAACCTCTAAAAACATTTATTTACACTCGTACTGTCATTATGCATGATGGAAATAAAAGGGGGTTGTTTGCATGGCGAAAAGATGGCTTATTCCATTTGCTATTGTGCTGTCTGTCTTATTCACCTTTACGTATTCGGCATCAGCTGCCGGAGTCACTGCGATCACAGGAAACAATTCATTTGATACCGCAATGCCGATCGGTTATTGGAAATATAAAAATATCGATACAACAATACTGGAAGCTGGTCAAGATGAAGCCTATTTCACTTTTACGGCTAATAAGGGAGAAAAGGTATACGTGAGGAGTACATACCAGAGCGCATATACAGGGATGAAAATTGAAATTTACGATAAGAACAGAATACCTGTTTCTCAAGGCACAGAAGTCATTAACCCCAATACGTTCTCCTCTTTTATTTATGCAAATGCAGACGCCCAAAACACGACGGATACCTTCTATGTGAAAGTGTCACGAGGCACCTATACCGGAAACATGTATTTTACACTTTCAATTGAAGACCGAATCAAATCAGGCAGCGGAACGTTCCAATTCAGCGGCATTGCTGAAAATAAAGGAAATACAAGCCTTAGCTCCTCAGGTTCTGATTCCAGCGTGATCAAGGCTGATTTAACAAACCAATCCGGGATACCGCGTGATGCCATTGTAACCAGAGTGCAAACAACCGCCACTCAAACACCAAGCCAAGGAAATACACGCCATCTGATCATGACAAACGAAAATAACGAATGGCGCCGTGCCCTTGTAAACAGCTCGACTTCAGGGTCTTATGATATCTCTTTGTCGGATCAACTCAGTGTCGCAAAGGTATGGAGTTTTAAATATAATACATTAGCGACTGCCAGATCGACGATGAGCAATGTCAAAGCAAAAATAGATTATGAATACGATGTCACCAAGCAGTTTTAACTTATACCGAGCCGATTATCCGGCTCTTTTTTATTCTCAGTCTAGAAGGTAAACTATAGTCAGTACAACCAAGGGAAGTGCAGACATGGCATTAAAACTTCTAAAAAAACTGCTTTTTGACCGCCCTCTAAAGAACGGCGTTATATTAAATCATCAATACAAAATCGAAGAATGCCTCGGCATGGGCGGCTACGGTTTGGTTTATTTGTGCACCGATATTTTAACTCAAACACCTTATGTCTTAAAACAGCTTCGGTCGACAAAAGCGAAAAAGGAAAAAGAGAAAGTCCGGTTCCAGCAGGAAATAAAACTGCTCAAAAGCATTCATCACCCGCAAATCCCGGGCTTCATAGATGAGTTCATCATAGACGGACAGGCTTATTATGTCATGCAGCTCGTTGAGGGAGAGAATATAGAAGAATTATTATTTTTTCGAAAGCAGCCGTTCACAGAGCTTATGGCATTACAGATGATTTCGCAGCTGCTTGAGATTATAGAATACCTGCATGATCGCCTTATCTTTCACAGCGACATCAGAACGCCTAATATCATCATCAATAACGGCAGGCTCTGCCTCATTGATTTCGGCCTTGCAAAGCAATTGACTCCTGAAGAAACGAAGGAAATAAAGGTGCGAAAACAGGATGACTTCTTCGATCTCGGAGAAACGCTGTTATTTCTGCTGTACTCTCAATATAAAGGAAAAAAGAAGAAAAACGGCACTTGGCTGGAGGAATTAACGCTGACAAAAGAAGTAACCCTGCTGCTGAAAAAATTATTGGGCATTGATGAAGAGTATCAGCACACCGCTTCCATTCGCGAGGATCTAAACCGGGCCATTCAATCGGTCACATAAAAAAACCCTTGTCCCAAAAGCGGAACAAGAACTTTTTTCGGATTAACTGCTGCTGTAGCTCCGGCGTTTGTAACGATGACTCCCGCCATAACGGTCGTAGTGTCTTCTTTTGCCCGAGCTGCTGCTATAGCTGCGATAATGTCTGCGCCGGCTGCTGCTGTAATGCCGGTGTCTGCGATATCGGTCACTAGAACTGCTTGAGAGGTTTTTGATCGTTTTGATGAATTTTTTAAACATATACTGATCACCTCATTTCTTTCTTCCTATTATATATAGTTTATGGGAGAAAGAAAAACATCAGCGGGGTCACTCTTTTGAAAACAAAAACCGCGTTCCATACTCATTTGTCTCCAACTCATAAGTCATCGCGAGCAGTCTGCATATATCCTCAATAATCTTCAACCCAAGCCCCTCACTGTTCTCATTCCGATCAAATCCAATACCATCATCGCGGATAGAAACAGTGCCATTTTCGATCCTGACTTCCATCTTTTCAGCTTTTGAATGCTTTAACGTATTTTGAAAAATATTATCAAACAGCCTTTGCATCCATAACACGTTGCTCACCCATATCACATCTTGATCTGCCGGCTTAAAGTGCAATTCAATCCCATTCATACTATATAAATAATCCCACTTTTTCACCGCTGTTTCTAACAGCTCATTTAGACGCACTTCTTCATTTACGATATAAGAACTTTCTAGCGTTTCGGCGGAATATAGATTGAATTCATTGGTTAATTCCGAGATATAATCGATTTGCTGATACAACGATTCGAATACGGCCTGATCATGACATTGGCCTTCCAAATAAAACAACTGCAGCCTGAGAGCTGTTAAAGGTGTGTTAATGTCATGACGCAGTTTTTGCAAAAGCTCCTTTTTGATTTCCTCCTGCTGTTTCAATTCCAGTTCACGATATGTCGTCCGTTCAATTAACAAATTGACCGACTTGATCAGCTCCCCGATTTCATCAGCGCGTTTCACTTCTATTTTATCCGGCACCTTTTGATCACTCGCCAGATGCCGAATGGTATGATGTAATAGATTGATTTTATGCAGCAGAGAATGAATCGACTTCGAAAATAAAAAAGCTAACAATAAGAGTGATAACAAAAATACAATGAGCATTGCAGGATATGCAAACGACCTATGAAAAGGCGTACCGTGATTCATTGATTTAAACATGTTTTCATAAATGACAGACATCAAAATACTAACCGCCAGCAATAGCACCGGGACACTAATGACAGCCGTACATAATAACAACATATATTTTGTCTTTAACTTCATTTCTTCACAACGGTATTCAGCCGATACCCTTCTCCATATATATTTTCAATAATCTCACCCGCTTGATCGTTGATTTTGGCTCTTATTTTTTTAATGTGCACATTGACGATATTCGGGTTTCTGTCTTCGAGCTGCCACAGATATTCAAAGAAATGATCCTTTGTCAGGGTGCTGTCCCTATTTTCATATAAATAAAAGAAAATTTTCCGCTCAATCGCAGTAAACAATACCTCATCATGCAGGCTTTCATTGAACACTTTTTTCGTTACTGCATCAATATACAAATGTTTGATTTGCGTAAAGGTGCCATAATGATGCTCAAGCATATTCCGCATTCTTAATAGCAGCTCTCTCGGATCAAAGGGCTTTACCATATAATCCTCGCCGATCTGCAAACCTTGAAGCTTGCTGTCCATGTCATTGCGGGCTGAGAGAAAAATAACCGGAATGCCCAGCCCCAGCTCTTTGATTTTTGCAGACATTTGATACCCGTCTTCACCCGGCAGCATCACATCCATAATGACCAAATCCACCTTCTGAATCACCGAAAGCACATCCGCCCCATCTGTTTTCCATATCACACGATATCCCTCACGCTGCAAAATCTTTTGCAGCAAATCACCAATCATCACATCGTCTTCAACGATTAAAATATGATAACCCTTCATCCTAGCGAACCTTTCTCATAAACTCCATGGACAGTTTATATATTTGATCAGGCTGATATAAATAAATACTGTGTGTTCCCCTCAGTTCCTTTATATCGGCAGTATTGAATTGAGCCGCAAACGCTTCATAGTCTTTTCGGTTTTGTATAGCATACTTTGAATGTCTATTTTGGTCAGAGACCGCATCTAAAATCAAGACGGGAGTTTCCTTTGGCGCCGGCAGATTCACAGATTTGCTGCCGTTTTGGTAAGACTGCAAAAGCTCATGCTCCATATCTGCATTAAAAAATTGCTTAAAGTTAATGGCTTTATAGATTTCTTTTTCTTCATCAGTTAAAAACGACTGCCGAATCACCTCAGGATTATATACAGCGGAAGGTATAAACCGATGAAAACCAATCGAGGTTAACAGGTGGAACCCTCTCACTTTCAATCGGTCAACTCCGCTCAATTTATACGTGACGTACTGCTGGGGCAATCCAATATCCATCGCAATAATGGCCTTGATTTCCTTAGGATATTTCTGTGCCCAATACATCGCTTCAATCCCGGATATCGAATGAGGCATTAAAATATAAGGAGGCTTATTTCCGCTTTTCATAAGCGCTTTCCTTGTCTGTTCCAGTATCGTATCAATATCTCTGTCATCGTTAGACACATCACTGTATCCATAACCTGCCCGATCAACAACAGCAATCTTGTTTTCCTTTGAAAACTTACTGTACAAACCTTTCATCTCATAAGCAGGCGCAGCAATCCCCGAGCCGGACATAAACACAAACGTATCCTTCCCGCTTCCCTCTTGATACACATTCATCTTTTTACCGTCAATATCGACCAATGTGCCTTTTTCTTTAAGAAGTGCTGCTTCCTTATTTAGTTGGCAATGGTGATAAATAAATACCGAGACGGATACAAGCAAAACCAAAGCAGCTAAGCTGCAAAAAAAGATTTTTACGACTTTCCATAATGTTTTCATAAGATGCTCCTTTCACGTGATACGGAAAGGATACGATATGAAAATAAATTTCTGATTAACTTTGGAGAGATTTTATTTCCACATTTGACTTTGTCCTTACGGAAAGGTGTACATTTGGAGCAAGGAGGTGATCGCTTGCTATCGATCGGAGAATTTTCAAAGATATGCAAAGTATCAACAAAAACACTGCGATACTATGATGAAATCGAACTCATTCACCCCGAAGATATTAATCCTGAAAATGGATATCGGAGGGTCTATCCGCAAAGTCCGAGAATTTCTTATACGCAGCCTTCTCCAAGGAGAACGACATTGAGAAGGCTACCGCTTATATCAATCTTTCACAAAACATAATTCAGGGGTATTTAATCTATTTATTCCTATTTATTCACACAACAAAGTCACCACAAAGCCTTTTTCTCTTCTTCCTGCTCGATAAACAGATGATTTTCAGGACGGCCCAAAACAGAAAAAAGAGCCAAAAGCAACTTCCATCCTCGAAGCGGACTTCCGCATCTAAACTTCAACACTTCCCCTTCCGTTAAAGTAAACCTCAAAGTTGGGCTTGTACACCAAGCAATCTTCACTTGAATAACATGCTCACCAGGCGGCACATCAATTCGCAGCCTCCCTCCATCTTTGATATTTCCCATCTCAGCCCCATCAATTAACACTGAAAACTCTCTCAATTTGTTGATGTACTGCGATGTCCTGCTCATTTCAATGTACGTCTTTTGATTCATGATGACACATCCTCAAAGTAGTGATTACAGGCGAGAAGCATTAGAATCCTTCCGCCATATCGTTATTTCCATTCCTAGTATATTATAAATTGCTGTACCTCAGATCTCCGTCGGCAAAAATCTCTTTCAGCTTCAGTGTGCCTTCTACTTGGGCTTATAAAAAACACCCGCTTGTATAACGAGCGGATGTTAGATCTTTCGAAATTATTGATTAATATCTTTTAGCGCTTGTTTCGGTTGCGAATTGAAAATCATCAATGATGCAATAATGGCAATCATAACCCCTAACGCACCAACCCAGGTAATCGAGGCCAATGATACGTTTTCTACAAAAACCCCTCCTATTCCTGCGCCGACTGCCATGGCGAGTTGCATCATGGACTGATTCATGCTGAGCAAAACACCTGACATTTCCGGTTCTATTGTAGCCAAGTGAAATTGCTGTGTCGGACCGGTAGACCATGCGGCAAACGACCATAATATGAGAATCACCAACACGCCGATATAGGAATGAGTAACAAGTGACAGCAGAATCAGTGTGACGATATGCAATGTCATCCCTCCAACAAGTGTAAAGGGCACTCCCCATTTGTCGGTGCTATATCCCCCAAACTTCGACCCAACCAAACTGGCAATTCCAAATATAAGCAAAACACCGCTAAGCAGCTTGCCGTTTATACCTGAGATGTTCAAGAGATACGGTGACAAATAAGTGTAAGCAACAGAATATCCCCCGAGCCAAAAGAAAGTGATTGATAATCCCATAGCCACTTTCCGTTTTTTGAAAAGAGCAAGCTGTTGAAGTAAAGGCACAGGCTTATCCCCTTTAGTATGCGGGAGAGTAAAGAAAATAACGGCCATTGCGATCAATCCCAACAAAGCAATGGCTCCAAATACAGACTTCCAGCCTAGTGCAACTGCTATCATTCTTCCAAGCGGAACACCTATGATTAAAGAAGCGGTAAATCCCATCACGACAGTAGCGATGGCACTGCCCTGCTTTCCTTCCGATGCAATCTTAGCGGCAATGGTTAAAGCGGTAACAACAACCACACCTGCTCCCATCGCCATAATGATCCGCGCTGCAATAAACCATCCATAACCAGGCAGTACAAAAGCCAGGACATTACCGAACACAAACAAACCGAGGGCATACATCATCAATTTGCGTCTATCCATACTTGCTGTCAATGCCATAAGTACGGGTGTGGAAAGAGCATATACAAGTGAAAAAATGGTAATAAGCTGGCCCGCGGCAGCCAAAGTGATCCCGAGAGTATGAGCAATTTGATCCAAAATTCCCGAAATGATGTACTCTGAGGTTCCAACTAAAAAGCTGACAATGGCTAAAATATAAATTTTCCAAGTATTAGACATAAAACATTCACTCCTTAATTATTAATAAACATATCACGATATATCGATATGTTATTACAAAAAATAAACACATCGTAATATGTCGATATGTATGGTGCAAAAATAAACATCTTTTGATGTTTATTTTTATATCTCTGTTTTAAGAAAGTCAGCAAGTTTCCCAATGGCTTCTTCATCTCTTTTGTAGTATGTGTACTTTCCAATACGCTCCGCCTTAATCAAACCGGCTCTTAAAAGGATGGTAAGATATTGAGAAGCTGTCGATTGCGTCATTTTCAATTTGTCTGTTATTTGACTGACACATACCCCGATTGTGTTCATATCAATCCCTTCATGGGGTGCAAAATGACGATCGGGCTCCTTCAGCCATTGTAAAATTTGCAGCCTTGATTCATTTGATAAAGCTTTGAATACTTCAATTGGCTCCATACCAATTATTATATCGTTATATTTCGATATGTCAATTCGTTTTTTGGTACTCATTTCGAGGAATGAAACTGAAGACAGCATATCAAAAACCCTACACTTTCGAATGGGTCTCATTATCATGTTATTCTTGGGGGAACTCGGCGGTGACTTTGTTAACCGAAGCAAAGCTTCTAATTTAAATCAATAAAACATTTTGAATTTGGCTAAGGGAGTAAACAACACTATTCGCTAGAGGCTTACGTTTCACAGATGTTTGGGTTCGGGTATTTTGGATGTTTTTAATGAATTTGGCATTGACTAAGCACCAGCACCAAATTCATGAATTTAAATTAGATGTGAAAAAACATCCGCTCGTAACAAAAGCGGATGTTAGATCTTTCAGCAGGAATAACAAGTCCGCTCGTGGGTTATGAATAAAAAATAGTAATGATGACATAACTGTAAAGCAAAAGAAGCGGCAGGTAATATTTTGAATGCCCTCTCCCTGGCTTGAATAGCAGGGATCATCAAACATTTATATTAAAGATTTTTCTCTAGATCATTACATAATTTAAATACCATTACTCGTTCACCTGTCCGGGAGCTTAAATCAGTATGAAAACTTATCACTTTTTCTCCGGTGATTTTTAGGATAATATCCTTAAGACCTTCTATACCTGATTCGACTAACTCCGAGCGAGTTTGTTTAATAGATAACATACCCTCTTTTGATCCACACACTACATATTCAGCTGGTGTTAAAATCCCTTTTAAATTGACGATGACCATATCCCGGAGTATATCAGTTTTAACAGATACAGACCCGCGCCCAAGATAATCTTTCTCCCATTGAGTAATGGACTTACTGATCTCTGATTCAATAGAACCTTTCGATTTTTTCATATATCATACATCTCCTGAGCAAAAAAATTGGCATATTCTATTTGTGATTTCGTCTCATTAATATTCTCTTACAACATGTCCTTCATATACACCTTCAATATCCAAATCAGTATTACCGTTTCTTGTGACCACTATCATTTTGGATAACATATTTTCCTCCATCATAGAGTGTATATGCAAAAATCGAATGCTTCCTAAATGGGTTTCCTCAACTTCTTCATAAGATTGTAGATGATAAAAATCAATTGCTTTTCTTATTACTTTTTTCATACATTCCATATTTTCACGATCAAACGAGTTCATGTCCTCTATTGTTTTCGTGACAAAATCAGTTAAATTAGAGTCCATATCTTCTCCTTAGAGCTGTTTTTTTCATATATAGGTGCATAGAAGTTCTTCCATTTCATCATGACAAGCAATGATCAGGTTGACCTGTTTTCATAGCAGGAACCTCCACCATTGATGATGTTCCATCCTCTTGATTAATGATTAAGCCTCGAACTTTAACATATGACGGCACTAATGGATGATGACGAATGAGATCAACACTTTTTTCAATGGTGTCACTGCTATTTTCATGTAGCCATTCATCGACCGTACCACCTAAAAATTCAGGTTTGCAATTCTTAAAGAGATAATCCAATGTTTGTATTTTATCTTTCATTGCTTCAAGTTGAGTAAGTCTATGACCTGTGGAAGTTTTCTTATCTTTTGTTCCTACTACAAAAATCTCCTCAACATCTTCCTGGAAAATCGCAAAAATAACAGACCTCATGATTTCTCCATAAGGATGTGAAATACTGGCACCATAGCTTTGTATAGTCAACATACTTTCTGCAGGAGTGTTAGTCACTTCTTGTAAAATAGGCTCCAAGCCGTTTTCAATGTCCGTCAAAAATAATACTTTTTTATTTTGATTTCCATTCATATAGCACACCTCTTCCTTATGTTTAGTATTGAGTAACAAATCCATTTAATAAATGTTTAGATTCATAATTACCAGCTTTCCCAACATCCTTCTGGATCAATACTAGCCAGTCGGACCCATCCATTTTGAACTTTTTGCATAAATGCTGAGTCATTGTTTAATAACCGTTCTACATATTCTTTAGGTGCTTGAATGAGTATCAACAAACGAAGCGGAGAATGATAGGCTTCGTGATCTGATTTCATGACGGATTGCCAAGGCAGTCCGGCTAACAAGTCACTTGCATTCCCCTGCATAACGCCGAGACCTGCTGTAACGGTTTGAGTTGCTTTATTTCCGCTGCCATAATAATGAGGTGCTACCGTTGATGCGTAATATTGTAAATTAATCCATTGGGCCACAGTTCCAGGTCCTGCAATAATATTTGCTAGGATTTCGCCGCTTTCATCCTGTTTCCAATCATAATTATGGAGAAAGGCTCTTCCTTCCAAATCACAATCCTGGGTTAATTCACGTTGGCCGATAATAAAAGAAGCATTACGAGCCAGCCCCCATTCCGGACGTATCTCACTCCAATCCTCCGCCAATCGGTCTGCCTCAGCCTTCGGATTTTTAAGTTTTGATTGGAAATTCGGTAATTGGGCTAGACGTTCTGCGTTTACATGGTGTCTCACTTTCGGCATAACAGCTTCAATTTGTTCAAATGCTTCTTGTGCAGCTTCAGAAAGCTCCGGTACATAAAGCCAATGTAATTCATCCACCGTTGTATTATGTTCAGCTGCTGCAAACACCGTATCCTCAGGGATTTTAATTCCTTCAGTTAAAAGTGCTTCTCTCACCTCTGAAAGATTACATAAAGCAGCTAAAACTCTTGCATTGAATCCACCGGCCGCTCCACCGCAGGCGCCACAGTCAAGTGCTGCGGAATAAGGATTATTGGTACTTTGACTGCCGTGCCCGCATATCACAACCAATGGTGCGATATTCTCTGTTAACCCCATCATTTTTAATGCTTGGCGAGCATAGTTCACTTTTTCTTCATCAGTAAAACCCACAGGTATTTCCGCCTCTGTAGCATCATGATGAAGCGAGAGTTTTGTATCAGGTTTGCGCAGCCAAGCCTCACGGAGATTACGAATGAAACGACCCGCTTTTCTTGGCACAAAGCTACGTGCTGCCATTTGCAGAGTAAGCCAAGGTCCGCTTAGCTCAGGCAGTAGTAAGCTTGAAAGCACATTCTGTTTCATCGTTTTAAATGTATAGCTTAACGAATGAACTGCTTGCTTCCGTTGATTGTATTTGTTGAATGCATCCTCATCCGCGAACTCTTTTATTCTATTTTGCGGTTTTTGTATGATCGGCAAGGAGGCATGACTGTGTTTACTGCCAAGTTCACAAGTTGCAATCGGCACCCCGAAGAAACCTGCGATGCCAATCGTTTCAAACGGACCTTCTTTTTCTAGATGACGGCGAAAAGGTTCTGATCGTACATCAATGCAGAATGCTAATTGAGCTAATGCAGATTTTTTACCGGTTTCACGTTGTATCGAGATGATCTTCTGGCTCAATCGATCAGTGTAAGTTTGTTCCCAAGCTTCTAACCAAAGTTTCCTGCGAAGTTTCTCATCAAAGCTGTAGGCAAATGATAAATATTCATTTTGTTCACTGGCCGGCATCTGTGACCATTCCTCTAATGTAAGCCCACCCCAATGAATCCAAGCTGCTATAAGGGGAGCAATCGAAATTTTTTTCTCAGCTCGTTCATTAGTCAAAGGCAAATATGGCTTTATCAGAGCCCACTCCATGGATAATCGAACCGCTAAATATTCTGTTAAGAGTGCATGTTCATGGCTCGATTGTTGGGAGCGCCAAAGCATCATCCCTGCCCATCCAGGTAAGGAAAGTAAGTGAGCTTCAAGATAAGCCTGGATTTCTGATTCAGGGATTCCTAGTGCGAATAAGGCTTCTTGTAAAGCCAAATGCGCCTCTTGCGGCAAACCTTTTAACCTTTCACGCTGCTTTTTGCTAAGTGCTGGATCATATTGAATGAGCTGCTGCCAGGCACGATAGAAACCTTCCTCACGATTGGGCATTGTCCAACCGGCTTGAGAGTCATCAAGATATAATTTACTCCACTTAATGACATGATGATCTAGTATAGTGACTAACCTTTCACCATCTTGATTCTCTATATATGAACTTAGTGGTTCCATAAAAACATTATCGATAGGATCCAATCCACTACATCCACTTACTAATTTCTCCATCTCGTGTGATGATAAAAGATCGGAAGGTAATGGATCCAATTGTAATCCCGCATGACAAAACCGTTCTGCCACGTCCCGTGGGATGTGAAAGGAATGTGAATCAAGCCAACGCTGCAGCCCCATTTCCACAAAAACTTCATCAATCTCACCTTTATTCTTTGCTGAACGGATCATAGACACACTTGGGTATATATCAACATCACGCGTATTTTTCAACCAGCTTGCAACCTGATCAAAAGTCTGGTTTTCAAGTCCCATCCACGGATTGCGTGCAGCAAATGTAGAAATAGGCCAAAGTGGCGCAATCACTCGGCTGGCAGATGTAATCAAAACGTTAAGATCCCTTTCTTGAACATCAATATCTGTATCTATCTTTTTTACATTTTCTTTCGTTAATACGGATGTAATGCCCATCTCAGATTAGCTCCTTATGATAAATATTGTTTAAGGTAGTCTGGGTGACTCTCCACTGACTTTGGTTTTGCTTCACCTAACCGAACTAGCCAAAGATAGAGTATCGTGAAGAAAACGGAAGAACGATGACGAGCAACCCACGAACCTAAAGCACTGCCAAATAGGAAGAGGCATACGACAATGATGACAGCTGGCATTGGAGGCTGAGCAGTTTGAGAAACGGCTGCATGCAGCCAATCATAGAAAAGGTTATGAATGATAAAATATATAAAGGCTGCTCCTCCTAAAACGATTAAGCCGGCAATTCGGCCAATTCGCCCCTCTCCAAAAGCTACAAGCTGAGTCCAGGAAACGGACAATGACCACCCTAAGATCAGCGCACTCATTAATTGATATCCGTCTCCAGGAGCAGTGAGCCAAAAAGCAACACCTATAACTAAGGCTAACGTACGACCAGCCACGAGCCATAAATAGGATGATCTCTCTTTAACACGAGTCGATACTTCATGACGCTGTACGGCTGAACCAGCCTGTAAAAACAACGTAGCTTTAAATAAACCATGTAAAATAAGATGAATAATGGCTGCTATATAGGCCCCTAGTGCACACTGAATGAGCATAAATCCCATTTGTCCAATCGTGGAGCCTACTAATTGGCGTTTATAATCAACTTGGACTAAACTAATACCAGTTCCAATCAATACAGAAATGCCAGCAAGCAGAAGTAAGATAATCGAAGCGATACCGCCATGAAATAGAGGTGAAAATCGAGTTAGTATTATTCCTCCTGCATTTACTAAACCTGCATGCATAATTGCAGAAACAGGGGTTGGAGCAACAATAGACTCAACTAACCATCTTTGGAATGGCCATTGACCTGCAGGAATAATTACCGCTAGTACAATCAATAGCTGAATCCCTGTTCTCTCCCATTCTCCCAGCCCAGCTAAACTTTCATTTGTTACAACCAATGATAACTGCCATTGACCTGTGGCATGAAAAAGCCACATCATTGCAAAAAACAAAGAAAACCAACTTAACAAAAATAACCGGCCAGAAATTTTGGCTGCTTCACTAGCCACTTGCCAAGCACTGTTTAACCTTATCAGTAAAGTTAAACCAACAAGAGTTGCTCCCCAAAATAAAACCATCAAACGGAGATCGCCACTTAACCACGTCATTGAAGCAGCACCTGTTGTAAAAGTAAAAAGCACAAAGTATTTGCGATAAGATCGATCCCCCATTAAGTAACGTACAGAAAAACGCTGAATAACGAATCCAATTGCAAGAACAAAGAAAGTCATTAAACAAGCTAAGGTATCTAAGTGCCAAGGGCCAACATTTCCACTCACACTGCTATTGGCAAGGATCAGTAAGGCAACCAAAAGTGGTAAAGCCAAAATCCCAATATGAATGCGAACAAAACTCAAGGGCACTCGCGGATGTAAAAACAAAAGTCCACTTATCCCAGAAGCAATCAGCATAATAAAAAATAATGTTAATAATGATGACAAACTCAGCGAAACTAACATTTCAAATTCTCCCTTTTTAAATGTCGTTATTGCTCATACGACCTTTAAATCAGATCATATTTTTCAATAATGGATACAAATTTTATGTATCTCTAATTTTTCCAACAAAAAAACCGACAACCTCAAAATTTCAATGATGATTGCAGATCATTGAATCTTGAAAATTGTCGGCTTCACTTCAACTAACTTCAGCGAAGTTTTTTGAAGAGCTACCTTATTATTGGTCATTTTATTTTATACAATATTTTAAGTTCATTCTAAAGGAATGAAATCACCGCTACACTTTAATTTAGTGCTTGATTATAAATAAATCGACTTATGTTTCTCTTTCATTTAAATTAGGATACTTTTTCATCCTGTCAAGATTAGTTGAAAGAATGCTAAAGTCCTATTCACAAACGAAAATAAACATCTGGTTGCGATTTTTAAGTTAAGTATAAGATATGCTAAATTTTAAACATTGTCAAGATGTCGGAATACGGAGAATGAAGTATCAAATCCTTCTTCCCCTTTAAATATACATCCTAAATCTTTATCCGAGGCTTATGATATCTATCACTTTTTTTTTTGTAGAAATACAAGATGAATTTTATAATCATTTTTCTATTTTCTTGTTTAGTAAATAACTGAGTTCAATTAGGAACTATAAATGAATACTGGTTCCTACTTTATTTTCAACAGCCTTAACGACCAAGAAATTGAACTAGCTGTTATGGATATTGTTATAGCTAGAATTCTCCAATTTCTCCGTAGATGTCACTTTCCTTAAAAATACCTTCTTTAATATATGGATTCTAAAGCTTTGAATAGGAATCTTTATAAAAAAGTTTATCATTTTAGGTTACGATTTTTTGAACATTAGCACCCGATTGTTGAATAAATCTAAAGGTTTTTTGACTTGTTTTCCTTTCTTTTGAAGCGATAAAGAAGTATGTTTTCACATTTTTCATAAATTTTCATGGTAGTTTGAGTAATATTTAGTTTAGGTAATGTTAAATATATAAAAGTTGAAACTGCTAGGCTTATTAATACTCCTGCTAAAACATCAAAAGGATAATGAACCCCAACCCATATACGTGAGACTCCCACAAGAACAGCTAACAATACCCATAAAATTGACCAGCCTCTCTTAAAGAGCCAGAATGAAATACAATATGAGAAGAATAAAATTGTATGGTCACTTGGAAAAGAATTGTCTTTTTCTTTATGTATCAGTTTATTAACCTCTCCCAATTCAACAAAAGGTTGATAATTCGAGTGAAATACCCCTGAAACCTTCCCTATCGTAAAGGCACAAATGAAAGCGATAGATGCACAAAGAATCATAATTCTATTATCCGTATCTCTTGTAAACCAAATAAAAAGAACACTTAGTGCAAGTAAAAAAACCATATATTCAGCAATAAAACTAAATACAGGATTCAAAAAGGGATATTCTTTTCCTAAGTCATTAACTAGTCTAAACAGTGATATATTAACTTCTGAAATATCCAAACCCAACACCATCCAATCTCTTTTTAGAACATAATAAAAGAAAATTAGATGACCTGCCATCGAATCAAATTACATTATTTGAGATTACAGTTACATTTTTGTAAGATTGGTGTCACATCATTTATGTAAAAAGGGGACCCAAAATCAATTGGAATCCCCTTATAATTTTTAGTTACCTGCCTCTTTAGTTAAAATAGAAAAATACCCTTAGACAAAAATTGTCTAAGGGAAAAAGCATCGCAACATTTTTATAAACGTCGTAACTTTATTTTAAAGCTACAAAAACAACCAAAGGGGTTAAACATTTTACTCCACAGTAACACTCTTCGCAAGGTTACGAGGCTTATCAACATCACAGCCGCGATGCAGCGCAGCATAGTAAGCGATCAGCTGCAATGGAACAACAGATACCAACGGAGCAAGCGCTGGGTTTACTTCCGGCAGTACGAATCTGTCATCCGCATCGTCTAGGCCTTTTAGTGAGAAGATGCATGTGTTTGCTCCGCGAGCGGCAACTTCTTTGACGTTTCCGCGGATGCTTAAGTTTACGTGCTCTTGTGTTGCCAGTGCGAATACTGGTGTGCCTTGTTCGATCAGGGCAATCGTGCCGTGCTTCAGCTCTCCGCCGGCAAAGCCTTCTGCCTGGATGTAAGAAATCTCTTTCAGCTTCAGTGCGCCTTCGACACATACGAAGTAGTCAAGACCGCGTCCGATGAAGAAAGCGTTTCTGGATACAGTCAGATATTCACGGGCGATCATTTCCATTTCGTCTTTCTGGTCGCATAAAGCTTCCATTGCGTTTGCCGCGATACCGAGTTCTTTGACGAGGTCAAATCCGATATCGATGCCGTTTTTGTCAGCAGCCACAGAAGCAAGAACCGCAAGAACTGCGATTTGTGCAGTGTATGCCTTCGTTGACGCAACAGCGATTTCAGGGCCTGCATGAAGCAGCAATGTATAGTCAGCTTCACGAGAAAGCGTTGATCCAGGTACGTTTGTGATTGTCAGGGCTTTGTGTCCGAGCGCTTTGACTTGAACGAGAACCGCGCGGCTGTCTGCTGTTTCTCCACTTTGAGAAAGGAAAATGAAGAGCGGTTTCTTAGACAGAAGCGGCATGTTGTAGGAGAATTCACTCGCTACATGCACTTCAACCGGCACGTTTGCCCACATTTCAATATATTGTTTACCGACAAGTCCTGCATGGTAGCTTGTTCCGCAGCCAATGATATAGATGCGGTCCGCTTCCGCTACAGCGGAAGCGATATCGCCAGGCACAGACAGCTTGCCGTTTTCATCTTGATACGTTTGGATGATTTTGCGCATAACAACTGGCTGCTCATCCGTTTCTTTCAACATGTAGTGAGGGTACGTGCCTTTTTCGATATCACTGGCATCAAGCTCAGCAATATAAGACGCACGTGTAATCACGTCACCATCAAGGTTTTTGATGACAACTTGGTCATCAGTGACGATAACCATTTCTTTATCCATCAGCTCAACATATTCGTTGGTTACTTGAAGCATCGCCATCGCATCAGATGCTACGACGTTGAATGTGTCTCCAAGGCCTACTAATAGAGGGCTTTTGTTTTTCGCTACAAAAATCGTTTCTCTGTTGTCGTTATCGAATAAAGCAATTGCATAAGAGCCTTTTAACAGTGTAAGTGTTTTGCGGAACGCTTCTTCTGTCTCAAGTCCTCCATTGACGAATTGCTCGATTACTTGAACGACCACTTCTGTATCGGTGTCACTTTTAAGCTCTACATCTTGCAAATACTCTTGCTTCAGCTGAACATAGTTCTCGATCACGCCGTTATGAACAAGTGTAAAGCGGCCCAGTGCGCTTTGATGCGGGTGAGCGTTCAGATAGCTTGGTTCGCCGTGTGTTGCCCAGCGAGTATGCCCAATTCCGGCTTTCGCTTCTACATTGGCATCCACAACTTCACGAAGATCTGCAATGCGTCCTTTTTCTTTGAACACATGGATTCCCTGTTCATTGGCAACAGCAATACCAGCAGAGTCATATCCGCGATACTCAAGCTTTTCTAACCCTTTTAATAAAATTTCCTTCGCA
Organism: Bacillus stercoris; assembly: GCF_029772985.1. Taxonomy (NCBI): domain Bacteria; kingdom Bacillati; phylum Bacillota; class Bacilli; order Caryophanales; family Bacillaceae; genus Bacillus; species Bacillus stercoris. The sequence goes on from NZ_CP121861.1 coordinate 4,163,884, forward strand.
TCAAGCTGACCGATATAACCTACGATTCCACACATATTTTTCTTCCTCCTAAGATGGTAAAAGGAGACGAAGAAAGTCAAATTTCAAGGGGACTTTCAATCGTCCCCTCCTACATGTTTTTTGGAAGATCATGTGATTTCTCTTTGTTCAAGGAGTCACCCCCTTGGTTTGAAGAAATCCTTACGGCTGTGATCTGTATACTCAGCCGGGAGGCATCCGCCGAAAATTCGATAACCTCCATCCTCGTCAACTAAGCCTTTTTCCGGGCGCTTAGTTCGGGCGCTATAATTATAGGTAAATCCATAATCCCGTCTACTTTTCCTATTAAGAAAGTAAGAACAAGACAAGCTTGATTTTACAGCATGTGGCATAAACGGTCAATTGTTTTTTAAACAACTTTGCCGTATGTCTCACAATTATCATATGTAAACGTCGCTTGTCTTGTTCGCTCTCTGATTAGAGACTTCGTTACTCTAATCCCATTTCTGACCGGACGACTTCAACAATGCGATTGACATACTCATCGCACAGCTCTTTCGTCTTCGCTTCAGCCATGACACGGACGAGCGGTTCAGTTCCTGAAGGGCGCACCAAAATCCGGCCGTCGCCGTTCATTTCTTTTTCAACTTCAGAAATAACTGCTTTTACTTTTTCATTTTCTTCAACTTTATATTTATCAGTCACTCTCACATTGACTAACAGCTGCGGGAACTTTTGCATTTCAGCTGCAAGCTCTGACAGAGGCTTGCCTGTTGCTTTCAAAGTGTTCATCAGCATAATAGCAGACAATAATCCGTCCCCTGTCGTGTTGTAATCAAGGAAAATAAGATGTCCTGACTGCTCTCCGCCGACATTATAGCCATCTTTTTTCATTGCTTCTACTACATAGCGGTCTCCGACAGCTGTCTGCACGCTTTTGATGCCTTCTTTCTCGAGCGCCTTATAGAAGCCGAGGTTGCTCATCACGGTTGAAACCACTGTATCATCCTTTAAGCGACCCTCTGATTTCAGGTGTTTTGAGCATATGTACATGATTTGGTCGCCATCAACGATATTTCCTTTTTCATCAACAGCAATCAGGCGGTCGCCATCACCATCGAACGCAAGGCCGAGATCGGCGTTTTTCTCTTTGACAAACGCGCTGAGCGCTTCAGGATGAGTCGATCCGACGCCGTCATTAATGTTTAATCCGTTCGGGGAAGTCCCCATTGTTGAAACATCGGCATCTAAATCAGCAAACAGGTGTGTCGCCAAGGATGACGTTGCGCCATGAGCACAGTCAAGTGCCACATGAATGCCTGTGAAATCTTCATCGGCTGTCTGTTTTAAGAATTGCAGATATTTTTGTCCGCCTTCAAAATAATCGTTAACAAGCCCAAGATCGGCTCCGACCGGTCTTGGCAGCTTATCCTCAGGTTCGTCCATCAGGCGCTCAATTTCAGCCTCCTGTTCATCAGAAAGCTTGAATCCGTCTCCCCCAAAGAACTTGATGCCGTTATCCTGCACTGGGTTATGAGAAGCGGAAATCATGACGCCCGCCTCTGCATCCATCGCTTTTGTCAAATAGGATACACCCGGTGTAGAAATGACACCCAGACGCATGACTTCTGCGCCAATGGATAAAAGTCCGGCGACAAGGGCTCCCTCCAGCATATGGCCGGAGATGCGTGTATCGCGGCCTATCAGCACTTTTGGACGTTGTTTGTCTTTTGTCAGCACATAACCGCCGAAACGTCCGACTTTAAAGGCCAGCTCAGGTGTAAGCTCACTATTGGCGACACCTCTTACACCGTCTGTTCCAAAATACTTGCCCATTTTGTAATCGCTCCTTTTTTATTCCGATGAGGATTGTGAATCCGCAGTGGATTCATCCTCATCCTGATCTTGGTTTTCGTCTTGGTTTTGATCGTTGCTGTTTTTATCAGTGTTCTTTGTATCTTCTTGCTGATTGTTCTTTTGATCATTTGTTTGTTTGTCTGTGTCATCCTGATTTCCTGATGTATTGCTGCTGTTATCATTCGTTGATGTATTGCTTTTTTTGGATGTCAGCTTGATTTTGGCGTTTTTCTGCCCCAAGGACCAGGTTACATTCTGAGGTCCGTTTACTTCAAGCTTCACGCTATGCTCCCCGTCCTCTAAATCTGAAACATTCACATACAATTCGATATCCGATTTTTTCAGTTTTTTTATATTCGCAGGAGAGCCTTTAGCCGTTATGTCTATCGCTTGTGATTCAGGATCAAGAAATTCAATGTTTTGTGAACTGCTCAGCCCTACAGTCTTGATAGAGACATTCTCAAACTTCTGATCCGCTTCACTATCGACTTCTATATGCAAAGTCACCTTTGACGGCGAGATTTTTTTGACGCCGTCAGGAAGCGGAATATCTGCCTCGATATCGGAATCCTTGTTAATTTTGCTTAAATCTAAGCTGACGCCATCAATAAATTCAAGAGAATCCAACACATCCTGTGAGCCGTAAACCGTTACCTCACTGGGGCTGGATTCAATTTTCGCTATGCTGACACCGTCAGGAAGGCTTCCTGTCCGTTCAATTTTAAAGGGCACTTTTTTACTTGGGCTTGTCACCGGAACGGTAATCTTGATGACCGAGGGCTCAACGTCGACAGGAAGCGCGTTTCCGTCTTTATCATAGACAGTCACTTTCGCTTCCTTTTCAATCGTCTCATCTGCGTTTTCCAAATTCACTGAAGCTTTGACAAGAGAAATATTATCGATCACATTTTTAGATCCGGTAATCTGCACATTTTTCGGACTGACAATCGGCTGCTCCGGAGAATAGCCTTTTTTCATCTTGCTTTTATTGTAGTACTCCACCTCTACAGGAAAGCTTTTGGTCGTCCGTTCCTGTATGGTCACTGTCGTAACAGACGGATTAATTGAGATTGTCAGCCCATCCGACACATTTTTGGCCTTAAGCTCAACCTTATGTGTGCCGGTTTTCAAATGTTCCATATCGGCGTATATTTCAAAGTTCTTGGTCTGCCTAGCCTTTTTCACGGCACTTGTCGAGCCTTTTATCGTGACATTAACCGTTTGCGGAACACCTGTCACGACGTAATTTTCATCATCATAATACGCTTTAACCGGAATATCGGTCAGAGTTGCTTCATCAGTTGTTGATGTCGGAAAGAAAGATTCACCCGGTTTTTTCGGAGTCGGTGCTTGGTTGCTGTTAACCGCCACATAAAGCAAGAGCGCGAAAAGCAGAGCAATGATTTTCACAGCCCAGCGGTTGTTTAAGAATTTATCCATTTTTCTTGCCCCTCCAATACCAGCGGATAGAAGAAGTGTCTCTGGTGTTTTTCTTAAACTCGGCTTCAAGCATTTCTTTCAGCGCTTCTTCTGTCAGCTCTCTGTGAAGGTCGCCGTTCTTTGCCACACTGACGCCGCCGGTCTCTTCAGACACAATAATCGTCAAACTGTCTGTTACCTCACTGATGCCGACAGCCGCTCTGTGCCGCGTGCCCAATTCTTTTGAAATAAACGGGCTTTCAGAAAGCGGCAAATAACAGGCGGCCGCGGCAATTTCATTATTCTTCATAATCACCGCACCGTCATGAAGCGGGGTGTTTGGGATAAAAATATTAATCAGCAGCTCAGAGCTGACTTTGGCATTCAGTGGTATGCCGGTCTCAATATAATCCCCCATTCCAGTATCCCGCTCAATGGTCAGCAGGGCGCCTATACGGCGTTTCGCCATATAATTGATCGCTTTTGTGATGGCCTCAATCGTTTTCTGCTGCGCTTCTTCTACAGGCGTGCCGCTCCTTGAAAAAAAGCGGCCGCGGCCTAGCTGTTCAAGCGCTCTTCTCAGCTCAGGCTGAAAGATAATAATAATTGCTAAAAATCCCCATGTTATCGCTTGGTCCATCAGCCACTGAAGTGTGCTGAGGCCCAAATATTGGCTGGCCATACGAACAAGCACGATGACTACAATTCCTTTTAACAGCTGAACCGCTTTCGTGCCGCGTATCACCATAATCAATTTATATATCACATACCAAACAAGGAGAATATCAACGGCATTGCCGAGGTACTGCAAAAAAGGGATATCCTCAAAAGCCATTTCCTCGTCCTCCAAGATTTCAGTCATTTCGTATTTTGTGTTTTACGTGTTACGCATATGTACTTTACATAGCGAGCCCATTATACCACATATCGATTTAGCAAGTGAAATGAGCCAGCCGCTCAGCCCGCAAAAAAAGAGCAAAGCGGCTAACGCGCTTTACTCTTCTCCGTTCGGATTGAATGCATTGAGTACACTTTTCCCCGCAGACTTCATCTTGTACCATGTCCAGTCGAATAATTGATTGATTTCTTCAATTTGACCGGTGACTTGTCCAGCAGAGGCCATATACTTTTCGCCGTTCACGACGGTTACATCCCCGTCTATTTTGCCTTTAATAATCAGCTTGCCGTTTTTGACAGTGACATCACCTTTAACCGTCTCACCTTCCGGCACGGTCACAGTATGGTTATGAACCACAAGATTCGGCTGCTTGGACACGCTGAAATTGTGGTCATTATGCCAGCTGTTAAAAAAACCTCCGCCCATCAAAATGATGAATACCGCAGCAGCTGCGATAACGGGATGGCTTCTGAACCATCTTTTCACAGAAGCTCTTTTCTTCTCCTTAGGCAATTTTGCCATGACATTAGCGGTAAAATCCGCGGGGGCTTCGACATGCGATGTGCTCCGTACGAGCGCTATAGATTTCTCCATCTCGTAAAAATGCTTTCTGCATGTCTCGCATGTCTCCAGATGTTCATTTAATACGTGTTCATCTTTTGGAAGGATATCTCCATCAAGATGCATATGCATAAGCTGCACAATTTGTTCAGGACAGCTCATTTCATCACCCCACTTAAAGATCCCTTAATTGTTTTCTAAGAGCCTCTCTGCCTCTGTGAATCCGCGTTTTCACAGTCCCCACAGGAATGTTTAGAATCTCCCCGATTTCAATTAATGAGAGTTCGTCAATATACTTTAATACGATGACTGTTCTGTATTTGTCAGGAAGCTTTAAAATTTTCTGCTGAATCGTGTTTGAGAGCTCCAGCGACACAACTGCATCTTCAGGCAAAACACCATCTGCGGCGATTTGAGAATACATGGTCAAGCCTTCCGTACCAGCCACCTCTGCATCGAGGTAATAATCCGGCTTCTTTTTGCGAATGCGGTCAATGGTCAAATTGGTCGCGATTCGATAAAGCCAAGTTGAAAATTTCCGGTTAATATCAAAACTGTCGATATTAACGTACGCTCTGATGAAAGCCTCCTGTGCAATATCCTCCGCCTCATGCACATTGCCAAGCATACGGTAGCAAAGCTGATAAATTTTATCTTTGTAAATATCTACGATGTCCGCAAATGCATCCTGGTCGCCTTTTTTGACTTGTTTAATTCTTTTTTTAATCATCATTTCCATATTTATCTAACCTCTGCCTTCACCGGTCTGTATGTATACGAGCTTCGTTTCAAAAGGTTTCAATTTTTTTATAAAATAAGTTTATCAAATTTTTGGCAGGGTGTAGATGGTAATTCGTGAATAAACTACCTTAACATATTTTTAAAATTATTATACAGACTGAACAGTTAGAAGTTGGAATGAATTTTAAAAAAGAAAAAAGACACCTTTTGGTCAAAGGTGTCTGTGACTGGGCTAGCTGGATTCGAACCAACGCATGACGGAGTCAAAGTCCGTTGCCTTACCGCTTGGCTATAGCCCAATAATGGTGGAGGGGGGCAGATTCGAACTGCCGAACCCTGAGGGAGCGGATTTACAGTCCGCCGCGTTTAGCCACTTCGCTACCCCTCCACATTAAATTTAGAAAAACAGTGCCGGCAAGAGGACTTGAACCCCCAACCTACTGATTACAAGTCAGTTGCTCTACCAATTGAGCTACACCGGCAAGATGGTGGAGGATGACGGGCTCGAACCGCCGACCCTCTGCTTGTAAGGCAGATGCTCTCCCAGCTGAGCTAATCCTCCAAATGGTGACCCGTACGGGATTCGAACCCGTGTTACCGCCGTGAAAGGGCGGTGTCTTAACCGCTTGACCAACGGGCCGTTGTGTTCTCGTCGAGCTGACAAAAGTTATTATATACAGGTCACCCCCTGTTTGTAAAGAGAAAAATTAAATTTTTTATTTTCAAACTTTTTAACTCCTTTTTTAACTGAAAAAGCCTCCCAACTAAAGTCATTTATTTTATGATAGAGACAAGCAAAGCAAGAGAGGAGAAACCAATATGATTCTAGTCAGTTCCTGCCTTGGAGGCATTGAGTGCAGATATAACGGCTCTCACGCAGCGTCTGAGAAAATCAGAAAACTCGTCGCTAAAAATAGAGCAGTCATGGCTTGCCCTGAACTTCTTGGCGGCTTTTCAACCCCCCGTGAACCCGCAGAAATCATAGGAGGCACCGGCGAGGATGTCCTCAATGGAACCGCAAAAATCGTGACAGCTTCAGGAGAAGATGTCACAGAGCTATATATGGAAGGTGCCGCGAAAACATTGGCTTACGCAAAAGAAATCAACGCCACTGCCGTCATATTAAAAGAAAACAGTCCATCTTGCGGAAGCGGCTTTATCTATAACGGCACATTCTCTGGCAAAAAAATCCCCGGCAGCGGAGTAACCGCCGCACTGCTAAAACAAGCGGGCTACCGCGTCATTTCAGAAAATCAGCTAGACGACATATTGTAAGGAGGCCACCCCATGACTCAAGACATTTCTTTATCCTTCTATAAGCCTGAACACTTGCCCGAGCTTCAATCATTCACGCTCACCAACGATGACAAACGCTTCACCTCCCTTCCAAAAGAGGTGCTGTCTCAGGCTCTGGGCATACAGGACCGCTACCCGGTTGTCATCTTAAAAGACGACCTTCCAGTCGGTTTTTTCATTTTACATGCATCAAAAGAAACGCTAGCTTGCTATTCTAACAATCCATTTGCTTTACTGCTCAGCTCCCTGTCTTTAAACGCTGTGCATCACGGAAAAGGGTACGCGAAAAAAGCCATGCTTTTGCTTCCCTCTTTTGTGAGCGGATACTTTCCATGGTGCGACGAAATCATCTTGGCCGTCAATCATCTGAACATACGCGCAAAACACCTTTATATGAAATGCGGGTTCCTTGATAAAGGACGGCGAAGAATCGGGCCGCTTGGAGAACAGTTGATCCTTCATCATTTCTTATAGTCTTGAGTGAAATAAAATTTCAAAAATGTAAAAACATAGTTGAAATATCATAACAGAAATGAATATACTGAATATTGAGATATATCATTTTAAAACAGGGGGCATCCTCATGTCAGAATCACTAAACCTTCATCATCTTACAACGGAATCACGCAATAGCCAAACGGTTGAAATCCACAAAGCAAACACTCTCGGCATCCTCAAAATGATCAACAACGAAGATATGAAAGTCGCTGCAGCCGTTCAGGAGGTTCTCCCCGACATCAAAACAGCTGTAGACTGCGCGTATGATTCATTTCAACATGGAGGCCGGCTCATATATACAGGCGCAGGCACAAGCGGCAGACTCGGCATCATGGATGCTGTTGAATGTCCTCCCACTTACAGCGTAAGTCCTGATCAGGTCATCGGAATCATGGCTGGAGGCCCCGAAGCCTTTTTACAGGCAGCAGAGGGCATTGAAGACAGTGAAAAAGCAGGAGCTGAGGATTTAAGAAACATACAGCTCACGTCAAATGACACCGTCATTGCCATCGCAGCAAGCGGCCGTACACCTTACGCCGCAGGCGCCCTAAGATACGCCCGCGAAGTCGGAGCGCACACCATCGCCCTTACTTGCAATGAAAATTCCGTCATCAGCAAGGATGCGGACCACAGCATTGAGGTTGTCGTCGGACCTGAGGCCATTACAGGATCAACACGTATGAAAGCTGCAACCGCTCATAAAATGATTCTAAACATGATATCTACCGCTGTAATGGTAAAAATCGGCAAGGTCTACGAAAACTTGATGGTAGACGTCAACGTCAGCAACAAAAAACTAAAAGAACGCGCCATCAGCATCATCCAAATCCTTACAAACGTTTCATACGAAACAGCCAGGAAAACCCTGGAACAAGCCGATCATCACGTCAAAACAGCAATCGTTATGCTCAAAACCAGCACAGATCAGAAACAAGCAAAGACATTACTCGATGAAGCAAACGGTTTCATTGATAAAGCAATCGAAAATTACCATTCATGATAAGGAGAGAACTAGAATGGCAACAGGCGGTTTAGCGATCATCCAATCAATGAAGCATAAACTCCCTCCATCCGAGCGTAAACTTGCAGATTATATCCTAACCCATCCACACAAAGCAATCGAAAGCACCGTCAGCGAAATCAGCACCTTAGCCAATTCAAGTGACGCTGCCGTCATCAGGCTCTGCAAATCACTCGGATTAAAGGGATTTCAAGATTTAAAAATGAGAGTAGCGGGCGATCTGGCAAAGCCTACGTTTCAGGGCTACCGTGATATTGTTCCCCACGAGCCGCTGCCCTCTATTTCCGAAAAAGCGGCCGGCAATGCCATTCAAGCCATTCAGGATACTTCAGACCTGATGGACTACAAAGAACTGGAACAAGCGGTTTCTCTGCTTCTCAAAGCTCACACTGTGCATTTTATCGGCGTCGGGGCTTCCGGCATTGTCGCCAAGGACGCTCAGCAAAAGTGGCTTCGCATTCATAAACAAGCAACCGCGTTTACAGACACTCATCTTGTGGCATCTTTAATCGCAAATGCAGATAAAGACGACATCGTATTCGCCATTTCGTTCTCAGGAGAGACGCAGGAAATCATTGAACTGCTTGCCATGGCTAAGAAAAAAGGCATCACAACGATCAGCCTCACACAATTCAGTCAGACATCCGTCTCCGCACTGGCTGACGTCCCATTGTATACAGCCCATTCCAACGAAGCCTTGATTCGAAGTGCAGCCACTTCCTCCCGTCTCGCCCAGCTTTTTATGATAGATGTATTGTTTTTAGGCATGGCGGCTGAGCAATATGAAGAAACAACCAGCTATATCGATAAAACAAGAGAAGCCATACAATCTATGAGAAAAAAATAAAGCATCTTGAAGGGGAGGGGTTTTTAATGAGCAAAGAAAATAACTACCATCAACTCGCAAAGAAAATCCTCGAGTTATGCGGGGGGAAATCCAATATATCCTCATTTACGCATTGCATGACAAGGCTGCGCATTACACCTTACGATGAAAACAAAGCAGATGCTCAGGCTTTAAGAGCGCTTGACGGAGTATTGGGGGTCGTTGAGGCTGAAACCTTACAAATCATCCTCGGTACAGGAGTCGTCAATCATGTCACAACGGCTTTCTCCAAGCTCGTCTCAGCTGAAGAAGGTGTCGATGTGAATGAAGCAGCCGCCAAAAAGAAAGCCGATATCAATCGAAAGAACGCCACTCCTTTTAAACTTTTCTTACGTAAAATCGCCAGCATTTTTATCCCTCTTATTCCGGCTCTTGTCGCTTCCGGTTTAATTACCGGGATTACCAAAGCAAGTATTCAAGCCGGCTGGCTCTCTGCAGAATCACAAATTGCTGTTATCCTGACAATCATCGGATCAGGGCTGTTCACTTATCTCGGCATTCTTGTGGGTATCAACGCTTCAAAAGAATTTGGCGGGACACCCGCTCTTGGGGCTTTGGCCGGGATCTTGATTATCAATCCGGAGATCGCAAAGATCAGTTTATTTGGAGAAGAGCTTCTTCCGGGCAGGGGAGGCCTGATCGGAGTCCTTTTCGCTGCTATATTCATTGCTTACACCGAACAATTTATTCGCCGCTTTATTCCTCAATCACTCGATATCATTGTCACACCCACCGTTTCACTGTTAATCACCGGAATCGTAACGTATGTCGTATTCATGCCTTTAGGCGGATTCATTTCTGACGCCATTACATCCGGCCTTCTGTCCATCCTGGACATCGGCGGCATCGCTGCGGGCTTTATTCTGGGCGCAACCTTCCTTCCTCTCGTCGTAACCGGATTGCATCAAGGCTTGACGCCTGTGCACATGGAACTGATCAATTCAATTGGCAATGATCCTCTGCTCCCTATTTTGGCTATGGGAGGTGCAGGACAGGTAGGCGCGGCCTTTGCCGTCTTCGTGAAAACGAAAAAAACAACACTGAGAAAAGCAATCGCCGGCGGGCTTCCGTCAGGCCTGCTCGGCATTGGGGAACCACTCATTTTCGGAGTCACGCTGCCGCTTGGCCGTCCGTTTTTAACGGCATGCTTAGGTGCTGGAATCGGCGGCGCCTTTCAAGCTTATTTTCAAGTAGCCACCTTTGCGATTGGTGTCTCCGGACTGCCGCTTTCCTTTCTAGTCCTGCCTTCGCAAATCATCCTGTATATCGTCGGGCTCTTCATTTCCTACGCGGCCGGCTTTTTATTGACCTATGCATTCGGATATAAAGATGAAATGGCTTCTCAGTTCGATTAAATTGTTTCTGTTTTAGGGATAGTAAACGGGATAGAAGCACAGAAAGGGGATAACCTGTGAAAACAAAGACACTGTTGTTATTCAGTGCCATTTTAACCCTATCGATATTGGCGCCAAATGAAACCTTCGCGCAAACAGCAGACAGCTTGGTTGAGCCGAAAACCATAAATGCAGCAACTGCACAATTCTCGACGAAGAAGCTAAGGAAGGTAGATCAGATGATAGAACGGGATATTGCAGCAGGATTTCCAGGCGCCGTTCTTGTCGTCGTGAAGGATGGACGCATCATAAAAAAAGAAGCATACGGCTACAGTAAAAAGTACGAAGGATCAGAGCTGCTGCGCCATCCGGCAAAAATGAAAACCCGCACGATGTTTGACTTAGCCTCAAATACAAAAATGTACGCCACAAATTTTGCATTGCAGCGCTTAGTCAGCCAAGGAAAACTTGACGTCTATGAAAAAGTTTCTGCATATTTGCCTGGTTTCAAGGATCAGCCTGGAGACCCCATAAAAGGAAAAAACAAGATACGTGTCATTGATGTTCTTCAGCACGAATCAGGGCTTCCATCAAGCTTTTACTTTTACACGCCGGAAAAAGCCGGCAAATACTATTCCCAGGAACGTGACAAAACGATTGAATATTTGACGAAAATTCCGCTCGATTATCAAACCGGGACAAAACACGTATACAGTGACATTGGGTATATGCTCCTCGGCTGTATTGTCGAAAAACTCACCGGAAAACAGCTTGATGGCTACGCGGAGCAAGAGCTCTACAAGCCGTTGAAGCTGAAGCACACCTTGTACAATCCGCTGCAAAAAGGCTTTAAACCAAAGCAGTTCGCAGCTACTGAACGCATGGGCAATACACGTGACGGCGTTATTCAATTCCCTAACATACGCACAAACACGCTGCAAGGAGAAGTGCATGATGAAAAAGCGTTTTACTCAATGGATGGCGTGTCTGGCCATGCCGGATTGTTCTCAAATGCAGATGATATGGCCATTCTGCTGCAAGTCATGTTAAACAAAGGATCATACCGAAACATTTCTTTATTTGATCAGAAAACAGCTGACTTGTTTACAGCACCTTCAGCAACAGATCCAACATTCGCTCTTGGCTGGCGACGGAACGGAAGCAAAAGCATGGAATGGATGTTTGGCCCTTACGCCAGCGCAAATGCTTACGGGCATACAGGCTGGACGGGGACAGTTACAATCATTGATCCGGCATACAATTTAGGCATCGCATTGTTAACAAATAAAAAGCATACCCCAGTTGTTGATCCAGAAGAAAATCCCAACGTCTTTGAGGGTGATCAATTTCCAACAGGCAGTTATGGAAGCGTTATAACCGCGATTTATGAAGCAATGGAATGAATGATTAGACGATAGGAGGAAGTTTCTATGAAACCTGTCTTTCCGCTTATCCTTTCAGCCGTTCTTTTTCTTTCATGTTTTCTCGTGGCTAACCAGAAAGAAGCCACTGCATCTAAAAGTTCAATCGATGCCAATCAGATTGTCAATCGTATGTCATTAGATGAAAAACTCGGTCAGATGCTGATGCCTGATTTTAGAAATTGGCAAAAGAAAGGCGAGTCCTCACCGCAAGCCCTTACGGAAATGAATGAGGAAGTCGCCAGCCTCGTCAAGAAATATCAATTCGGAGGCGTCATTCTTTTTGCAGAAAATGTAAAAACAACAAAGCAAACGGTCCAGCTGACAGACGCTTACCAAAAGGCAAGTCCCAAAATCCCGCTCATGCTTAGTATTGATCAGGAAGGCGGCATTGTAACGAGGCTAGGGGAGGGCACTAATTTCCCAGGGAATATGGCGCTGGGCGCAGCCAGAAGCAGAATCAATGCGTATCAGACCGGCAGCATCATTGGAAAAGAGCTCTCGGCCTTAGGCATCAATACAGATTTCAGCCCTGTCGTAGACATTAACAATAATCCTGATAATCCTGTAATCGGCGTACGGTCATTCAGCTCCAATCGAGAACTGACATCACGACTCGGTTTATACACGATGAAAGGGTTGCAGCGGCAGGATATCGCCTCTGCCCTCAAACATTTCCCGGGACATGGAGACACGGACGTTGACAGCCATTATGGACTGCCGCTCGTTTCCCATGATCAAGAACGGCTTCGAGAGGTCGAGCTCTATCCTTTTCAAAAAGCAATTGATGCCGGTGCTGATATGGTGATGACAGCCCATGTTCAATTCCCTGCCTTTGACGACACCACATACAAAAGCAAACTCGATGGATCGGACATTTTGGTTCCAGCTACACTTTCGAAAAAAGTGATGACAGGCCTTCTTCGTCAGGAAATGGGCTTTAATGGGGTCATCGTTACCGATGCGCTCAATATGAAGGCAATCGCAGATCATTTCGGACAGGAAGAGGCTGTGGTCATGGCCGTAAAAGCTGGTGTCGATATGGCATTAATGCCAGCCTCAGTTACTTCATTGAAAGAAGAACAGAAATTCTCACGTGTTATTCAAGCTTTGAAAGAAGCCGTGAAAAACGGAGACATTCCTGAACATCAAATCAACAAATCAGTTGAAAGAATCATTTCCCTGAAAATAAAACGCGGCATGTATCCAGCACGGAACGACGACAGTACAAAAGAAAAAATAGCCAAAGCCCAAAAAATCGTAGGAAGCAAGCAGCACCTGAAAGCAGAGAAAAAAATAGCTGAAAAAGCAGTAACTGTATTAAAAAATGAACAGCACACTTTGCCGTTCAAGCCCAAAAAAGGCAGCCGAATCTTAATTGTGGCACCTTACGAAGAACAAACTGCTTCAATCGAACAAACCATTCGCGATCTCGTCAATCGTAAGAAAATCAAACCCGTATCTCTCGACAAAATGAATTTTGCCAACCAAGTATTTAAGGCCGAGCATGAAAAACAAGTAAAAGAGGCTGATTATATCATTACCGGTTCCTATGTCGTCAAAAATGACCCTGTCGTCAACGACGGTGTCATCGACGACACCATATCTGATTCAAGCAAATGGGCTACCGTGTTTCCGAGAGCTGTCATGAAAGCCGCACTGCAGCACAATAAACCTTTTGTCTTAATGAGTCTGCGCAATCCCTATGATGCCGCCAATTTTGAAGAAGCAAAGGCACTGATTGCTGTCTATGGCTTTAAAGGATACACAAATGGCCGTTATCTTCAACCTAATATTCCGGCCGGAGTGATGGCTATATTCGGCCAGACAAAACCTAAAGGCACACTTCCAGTTGACATTCCGTCAGTCACGAAACCAGGGAACACCCTTTACCCATTTGGCTACGGTTTAAATATCAAAACGGGAAAACCGCTTTAATGAGGAGGAACATATGAGAAAAACAATATTCGCTTTTCTCACAGGGCTCATGATGTTCGGAACGATAACCGCTGCCTCTGCTTCACCCGATTCAAAGAATCAAACGGCTAAAAAACCTAAAGTCCAGACCGGTATAGACACGCTTTTGCCAGATTATAAAAAACAGCTCAAGGGAAAACGAATCGGACTGATCACCAACCCAACCGGAGTAAATGCATCTCTGAAAAGCAGTGTCGATATACTTTTCGAGAATCCAGAAATCAAACTGACAGCTTTATTCGGCCCTGAACACGGCGTCCGCGGTGACGCCCAGGCTGGAGACGAAGTAGGCTCTTACATTGACGAAAAAACCGGGGTTCCTGTATACAGTCTCTACGGAAAAACGAAGAAACCGACACCAGAGATGCTGAAAAATGTTGATATTCTACTATTTGATATTCAGGATGTCGGGACCCGTTTCTACACGTACATTTATACAATGGCATACGCAATGGAAGCCGCTAAAGAAAACGGCATTCCGTTTATGGTGCTGGACCGCCCGAATCCTCAAGGCGGAAATCATATTGAAGGACCAATCTTAGAACCTGAATACGCCTCATTTGTCGGATTGTATCCCATTCCGTTAAAGCATGGGATGACGATAGGCGAATTGGCTATATTGTTCAACAAAGAGTTTGACATTGATGCCGATCTAACAGTGGTAAAAATGAAACACTGGAAACGAAAAATGGATTTTGACGATACCCGATTGCCTTTTGTCCTCCCTTCGCCTAACATGCCGACAGTGGAAAGCACATTTGTTTATCCTGCAACCGGGCTGATTGAAGGAACAAATATATCTGAAGGGCGAGGGACAACAAAACCATTCGAATTGATCGGAGCTCCCTTTATCAAAAGCACAGAGCTTGAAGAAACATTAAACAGCCTCCATTTGCCGGGCGTGACATTTAGGGCAGCATCCTTTACCCCAACGTTTTCTAAACATCAAGGAACGCTTTGCCACGGTGTGCAGCTCTATGTGACAGACAGAGATAAGTTTGAAGCCGTTAAAACAGGTCTCTCAGTCATTAAAACCATACACGATCTCTATCCTGAGGATTTTGAATTCCTCTCAACAGGTTCATTCGATAAACTGGCAGGCAACGGCTGGATCAGGACAAAAATCGAAAATGGAACTTCTATTGAAGACATCATAGACAGCTATGAAAAAACACTCCAACAATTCAGCAAAACAAGAAAAAAATATCTCATTTATTAAGGCGTAAGCATCGTATGTTACACGTGTAACATATTCTTACTGAACGAAAGACCCTTACTTTCACACACGAGTAAGGGTTTTTTTCGTGCTAAAAACCCACCCGCTTTATATAGGAAAACTTTCATTTATTTGGTACAATCTTTATTGAAAATGATTATCAATTGAAAGTTTCTGAAAAGGTGGTCTACTCTTGCCAAACGCAGTGATTTATCAACCCATACAAATTGAATATCTAAAAAAAACAAGTGATCTCTTCTCAGAACAGCAATTAGCCGATTCATTCGTTCTGATCTTTCATTTAAAAGGAAACGGCCATATTTCGATCGGAACAAACACCAATCCTCTGCAAAAAAAGACACTTTATGTTTGCCCGCCTAACGAGACCTTTGGCTTTACACCAGCAGCCAATGGACATATAGATGCCTGTCTGATCAGGCTTCAAAGCTATATCAAGGAAAACGGCCAAGATATGTTCACACCATGCGCAGAATCAGAATTAGCCAAACTGAAGCTTGTGAATGTTTCGCATATCGAAAACCTTGCAGTCCGGCTTCAAGAGCTTGCAACACTATGGAATGAATCGTCTCAGCTTTCTCAGCTTAAATGCGTGATTGAAGTACAAAGCCTGATTTATGACCTCTTTACTGCCAGTTTATCTGAGCAAACGGATACACATTCAGCAATCGAAAAAACAAAACACTATATCGAAACCCATGCCCATTCAAAAATCACCCTTGCCAAGCTGTCACAAATCGCAGGAATCAGCGCCAAACACTACAGCGAAAGCTTTAAAAAATGGACTGGACAGAGCGTAACAGAATTTATTACGAACACAAGAATCACCAAAGCGAAACAGCTCATGGCAAAATCAAACTGCAAATTGAAAGAAATCGCTCACCAATCCGGTTATCAAGATGAATTTTATTTCAGCAGAATCTTTAAAAAATATACAGGGTGTTCACCTACAAGCTATATGAAAAAACGACGAAAAAAGATCGCCGCTTATGGAAGGGGGACAATGGGCCATCTCATTCCTCTTCATCACATACCCTTTGCCGCTGCTCTGCATCCGAAATGGACGTCTTACTACTATCAGCATTATTCGACAGATATACCCGTCCAGCTCAGTGCATACCGCTTTAATGAAAAGTGGGAAGAAAACCTGTACACATTATCGCAGGCAGAACCAGATGTGATTGTCAGCATGGATTCTATTTCTCCGGAAGAACAATATCACCTGAATCGCATCGCAGAAGTCATGTACCTTCCTTCAGAAGAAAGCTGGAGAACCCACTTTCTGCAAACGGCCTCATTTTTAAAGGAAGAATCCGAAGCAGAAAAGTGGCTCGCGGCTTATGACCGGCAGACAACAGCCGCCAAAAAAACACTTCAGCACGTTCAAGGGCTGCGTTTTCTCTTTTTGAGGCTGCATAAGCAAAACTTCTATCTGGCACATAACCGAAGCGTCCGCGAAGTTTTCTTTGGAGATTTAGGATTCAGCTCGGCAAAAACAGCTGACACACCTTCAGAGCAAGCGATTCCGTTAGAAAATATCGCAAATTACCAAGCTGACTGCATGATGCTTTTTCTTTTTAAAGAACCAGAGACCATAGCCTATTATCAGCAATTACAGCTGACAGAAGCATGGCAGAACCTAAGCGCCGTAAAGAATAACCGTGTTTATCTTCTATCCCTTGACCCATGGAATGAATACTCAGCTTGCGGGCACGAACGCATCGTTCAGCAAACTATTTCTTTACTATCCGGAGATTGTCCATGATAAATCAGAAATTTGTCCATGGTGTTATATCTATTCATTCTCTATAATTCTAATTGATAATAGTTATCAATTGACAGGAGGCCCTATAGATGAAAAAAATATCTCTAACCTTATTAATCTTGCTTCTCGCGCTGACGGCAGCAGCCTGCGGCAGCAAAAACGAATCGACCGACAGCAAGGCAAGCGGCACAGCATCGGAGAAGAAGAAAATTGAATACCTGGATAAAACATATGAAGTAACTGTACCGACAGACAAAATTGCCATTACGGGAAGCGTTGAATCAATGGAAGATGCCAAACTGCTTGATGTTCACCCGCAAGGCGCGATTTCATTCTCAGGCAAATTCCCTGATATGTTCAAAGATATTACTGATAAAGCCCAATCAACCGGAGAAAAAATGGAGCCAAACATTGAAAAGATTTTAGAAATGAAGCCAGACGTCATCCTTGCTTCAACAAAATTCCCAGAAAAAACACTGCAAAAAATAAGCACAGCCGGCACAACGATCCCAGTTTCTCATATCTCTTCAAACTGGAAAGAAAACATGATGCTGCTTGCCCAGCTGACTGGAAAAGAGAAAAAAGCGAAAAAAATCATTGCAGATTATGAACAGGATCTAAAAGAAACAAAAACTAAAATCAATAATAAAGCGAAAGATTCAAAAGCGCTTGTCATCAGAATCAGACAAGGCAACATTTACATTTACCCTGAACAGGTGTATTTCAACTCCACGCTATACGGTGATTTAGGCCTTAAGGCGCCGAGCGAAGTAAAAGCTGCAAAAGCGCAAGAGCTGATTTCATTAGAAAAATTAAGTGAAATGAACCCAGATCATATCTTCGTCCAATTTTCTGATGATGAAAATGCAGACAAACCTGATGCCTTAAAAGATCTGGAGAAAAATCCAATCTGGAAAAGCCTGAAAGCAGTCAAAGAAGATCATGTGTATGTCAACTCAGTGGACCCTCTCGCACAAGGCGGCACAGCTTGGAGCAAAGTCCGTTTCCTGAAAGCGGCTGCTGAAAAATTGACACAAAACTAATTCAGAGTAGGTTTTTGTATGTATTCAAAACAGTGGACACGTATCATATTGATTACTTCTCCATTTGCTATAGCACTGTCGCTTTTGCTTTCAATCCTTTATGGGGCAAAGCATCTTAGCACAGATATTGTTTTTACATCTCTTATTCATTTCGATCCGGGAAACACAGACCATCAAATTATATGGCATTCTCGGATTCCAAGGGCTGCCGGCGCTCTGCTCATAGGGGCAGCCCTTGCTGTTTCTGGAGCGCTTATGCAAGGCATTACGCGCAATTATTTAGCTTCGCCCTCCATTATGGGCGTTTCAGATGGTTCCGCGTTTATCATCACGCTCTGTATGGTTCTGCTCCCGCAATCATCGTCGATTGAAATGATCATTTATTCTTTTATCGGCTCAGCGTTAGGGGCTGTGTTAGTATTCGGCCTTGCCGCCATGATGCCGAACGGATTTACCCCCGTGCAGCTCGCCATCATCGGCACAGTCACAAGCATGCTGCTCAGCAGTTTATCAGCGGCCATGTCGATTTATTTTCAAATTTCTCAGGATCTCAGTTTCTGGTACAGTGCCAGACTTCATCAAATGAGTCCGGATTTCCTGAAGCTTGCCGCTCCGTTTTTCCTGATTGGCATCATAATGGCCATGTCTCTCAGCAAAAAGGTGACTGCCGTATCCTTAGGCGATGACATTTCTAAAAGTCTGGGCCAAAAGAAAAAAACAATAAAAATCATGGCGATGCTTTCCGTCATTATTTTAACCGGCAGTGCCGTAGCGCTGGCCGGAAAAATTGCGTTTGTTGGTTTGGTTGTTCCTCATATCACGAGATTTCTCGTCGGCTCTGATTACAGCAGGCTGATTCCGTGTTCCTGTATTTTGGGCGGAATCTTTTTAACCCTGTGTGATCTCGCAAGCCGATTTATCAACTATCCGTTTGAAACACCGATTGAGGTCGTAACATCCATTATCGGCGTACCTTTCTTCCTTTATTTGATTAAACGAAAAGGAGGGGAGCAAAATGGCTAAAAAATATGCATTGTTCATCGTTTTGATTCTCGTTGTCAGCTATTTCAGCTTAACGAGCGGATCATTTTCTGTTCGTCCGGCTGAGCTGCTCTCCACTCTTTTTCAAATCGATCCGAATCCGCAGTATGAAATTTTGCTGTTCGATCTAAGACTTCCGAGGGTTGTCATGGCTGCTATAATCGGACTCGGTCTTGGCATTGCAGGCGCTGTCATCCAGGCCATCACAAGAAACGGGCTTGCTGACCCGGGAATTCTCGGAATCAACGCAGGGGCAGGAGCCGGTATTGTGGCGTTTATGCTCTGGTTCCAAGGCCAGAAGGAAGTGACATCCATAGCTGCAGCGATGGGGATGCCGCTCTTTGGATTGATAGGCGGGCTCATCGCGGCGCTCCTGATTTACATATTTGCATGGCACAGAGGCAATTTAGATTCAGGAAGAATTATTCTGGTAGGAATCGCGATCAATTCAGGATTCAGCGCCCTTTCTTTGTTTTTATCATTAAAAATGGACCCGCAAGACTATCAAATGGCCATGGTGTGGAAAAACGGAAGCATCTGGTCTGCCAACTGGACGTATATCACAGCCGTTCTTCCGTGGATGCTGCTGTTTATACCGATTCTTATTGCCAAATCCCGCTTGCTCGACACCATTCGTTTTGATGAAGACACAGTCAGAAGCCTTGGCATTTCATCAAATAAAGAAAAAACCATTCTGCTCGTCGCCTGTGTCGCAATCATCAGTGCCTGTGTCTCCGTAGCGGGCAGCATGGCGTTTGTCGGCTTAATTGCTCCCCATATTTCACGGAGGCTGTCCGGCGTCGAACATCGCTATATCCTGCCACTGAGCGGTTTAATCGGGATGCTGCTTGTGATAAGCGCAGACTTTGCAGGAAAACTGTTTTTTCAGCCCGCGGAAGTGCCCGCAGGCATCATTTTGGCGATCCTCGGTGTTCCTTATTTCTTATATTTGCTTTTTAAGCAAAAAAAGGGGGAGAATGCTTGAAAGGATCTCTTTCAGAACACAAAGCCGGCAACAGGAGGTTCACGCTGTACCTCCCTCCTTCCTACAGCGCAGATAGCGGGGAATTCCCTGCTGTTTATGTGCAAGATGGCCATTCTTTGTTTCACGGCCAAATTGAATTATTAGAAAGCATATTTCAACAGCAAAGGCTCCCTCAACTTGTACTAATTGGTATCGAACCTGAAAATCGGCTTGACGAATACACGCCATGGCCGGCTGCATCACTCAGTGATCGATTCCCGGACTTCGGAGGCATGGGGTATGACTATCTGTCTGACATGACAAACCGGTTCATTCCGTTTATCGAAGAAAACTGGAACGTCGCCAGGAAACCGCAAACAAGAGGAATGATCGGTGCCTCATTAGGCGGCCTCATCTCAATGTTCGCCTTATTAAAGTATCCGTCAGTGTTTGGGAAAATAGGTTCTATCTCAGGTTCATACTGGTACGAGAACGCAGCGGAAACCATTCATATTTCTTCTTTAACACCCGGCACTGCGCGTATTTTCATGTCTGTCGGCAGTGAAGAAGGCCGTGGAAAACAATCCATTCAGCGGCATATGCTGAAAAAAACAAAGCAAGTTCACCAAAGTTTAAAAGAAAAAGGCTTCACTGAAGACCAGCTTTGTCTTTCAATTGAAAAAGGGGCGGTGCACCACCGCAAGTATTTTTGCAAACAGTTCATTACCGCGCTTGAATGGCTATATGGAAAAAACCGCTCAATCCTATGAGCGGTTTTTTATGCTTTCTGCAACACTGGTTTTAATTCAAAACGATTCAGCATATAGCCAAACAAAGCAGCCAATATCTGCTGGAACAGCATGCCGATCACAACAGGAACGGCAACCTGAGACGGGAAGAACGTAACGGCAAGAACTGCGCCGGCACTGATATTCCTCATGCCTCCCGTAAATATAAGAGAGACTATTTCCTCTTGGCGCCTTTTCATCATTTTTCCGATCAGCCAAGCAGCGGCATAGCCTGTTAACGCGATAAAGAAGACCGTTACAGCTATTCCTGCAAATCTCAAATCAATGGCTTTGAAATAAGGAGCAATCGCTGAACTGTTAATCGCAATCACTGCCATCAAGCAAAGCTTTGAAAAAGGCGACAGCGCGCTGCTCACAGATGCAGTTCGTTCAGGAGATGACAGCTGATTAAACAGCATGCCCAGAAAAGAAGGAATCACGACCATTACAATCAGGCCTTTCATCATTCCCCACACGTCCATATGAACCTGAGCGCCGACCAGCAATGAAAGGCTCAGCGGTACGATTAGCGGTGACAGCACAGTATCAACTAAAATAATCGAAAGCGTCAAACCGACATTCCCTTTGTACATCGCTGCCCAAATCAAGCTTGTAATCCCAGTAGGAATTACGACAGCCAACGTTAAACCAGTGATCGTTAAAGGGTCGCCTTTAAAGATAAGATGGCCGCTGCCCCAAGCAAAAAGCGGCATAAAAATATGAAGAACAAATAGTGCAAGAATCATAGGGAGAGGATGAGATAATGCATGTCTCAAAGATTGAAAGTTCGCGCTTAAACTGCCTGTAAACGTAATAAAAGCAAAGATCCAAGGCACTGCGCTTTCATATCCATTTAAAAATTGAGACAGCAGCACGCCCAACACCACACTAGTCGGGGTTAAAAGCGGCATCACCCTCCCCAATACACGGTTCAGCTTCTGAAGCATCATATGCAAGTCCCCTATTTTAAATTTCTCTTCTCTCTATTATATCAATGCTGCTTAACCGTATGTTATATAAAAAAGCCCAGATCTCGTTAATCTGGGCTTCCCTATTTTATGCCATCTGTTTCATTAGAGACTTACTCGCTTTATTCAAACCTTTTAACTCGGCTTCAATGCCTTGTTCTTTAAACTTCGCAACAATCTTATCAAGTGCTGCCGCTCCAGAATCATCCCATACATGAGCTTCAGTTAAGTCAATCACGACCCGCTCAATATCCTCTTGATAAATAAACGCATTTGCAAGATCCGTCACTGACGCAAAAAAGATTTGCCCCTTCACTTGATAGGTTCTAAGCTTTTGATCCTCTGCATGAGAAACGATTTTCAGCTTCGAGATTTTTGCCACAAAGAACACGGCACTTAAAAGAACGCCGACAAATACACCCTTAGATAGGTCATCCGTCACAACAACCGTTATCACAGTCACAACCATGACAATCGAGTCCGTGAGCGGCGCTTTTTTGAGTCCTTTCAAAGAAGACCAATCAAATGTGCCGACAGACACCATAACCATTACAGCCACTAACGCAGCCATTGGGATTTTCACCACGACATGACTTAACACCGCAATTAAAAACATCAGAAAAGCACCAGCCACAAATGCTGACAAACGTCCGCGCCCGCCCGCTTTTGTGTTAATGACAGATTGTCCGATCATAGCACAGCCTGCCATGCCGCCAAAGAATCCGGTCACGATATTCGCAATTCCCTGTCCTCGGCTCTCTTTATTTTTATCACTGTCCGTATCCGTCATTTCATCAATAATCTGTGCTGTCAGCAACGATTCAAGCAACCCTACAAACGCTAAAGCAATCGAATAAGGAAAAATAATTTGCAGTGTGTCAAAGGTTAACGGAACATCGGGAATTAAGAAATGCGGCAATGAACTAGAAATATTGCCCATATCACCAACCGTCCGCACATCCACATGGAAAGTGACCGCAATAATTGTCATCACAATGATCGCAACAAGCGGGGACGGAACAGCAGTCGTAAACCTCGGAAGCACATAAATAATAACCAGCGACCCGGCAAGCATCGCATACATACTCCAAGAAGCACCTTCAAACTGAGGAAGCTGCGCAGAGAAGATAAGGATCGCCAGCGCATTTACAAACCCGATCATGACAGAACGCGGGATGAATTTCATTAATCTCGCTATTTTACTGATACCTAAAATCACCTGAATAATGCCTGTCAAAATCGTTGCCGCAAATAAATACTGAAGCCCATGATCAGCAACGAGCGACACCATAACGACTGCCATTGAACCAGTCGCAGCTGAAATCATGCCAGGTCTTCCGCCAAAAATAGAAATAATAATGGCTATACAAAATGACGCATATAGACCGACCATCGGATCCACACCGGCTATAATAGAAAAGCCGATCGCCTCAGGAATTAATGCTAACGCAACTAAAATGCCAGCAAGAATGTCTTTTCGGATATTCCCGAACCATTGCTGTTGTAATGTAAAACTATTATTCAAATATAACGACTCCTTCTTATAAAAAAATAAATCCGCACCATATCTATTGTATTGGGAGCTTTTTTTATTTTACGGGAGAAAAATGAAAGAAAAACGACCGGGGAAAACGGGGAAACGTTGAGTATATTGTATTGAGGCAAGGAGTTGTCATACAAAGTATCATAATAAATTTTCATCAATTACGCAAGATGAATGCTGAAGAAAAAAATGGCTCAAACATAGTCTGAGCCATTTCGCTGGATTATATCATATCCGGATGAGACACAAGAATCGTTTTAATGGCAGTAATATCTTTTCTCTCATTTGGCAACGCACCTATACCCATCAATTCCTGGATGGCAGCCTCGTAGTTCTCAAGCGGAGTTTTCTCCGTAATTAATTCAGAAAGCTGAGGCATGTCCGCAGCACATGATACCGCATCCTCCATAATTTGGCGCGCCTCTCCGGTTCCAACAATCGTCACACCGTTAGAAAGCAGCTGGAAAGGCCTGATTTTCATCTCATACGTATCATCAAATCCCATAGGCACAAGTCTTCCGCCCTTGTTAATTAATGGATATGCCCATTCAAGCTGATTACCGATCGCGTCAAAGATCACGTCAAATGTTCTCCCTTGGTTAATCCGTTTGACCTCATCTACCGTTAAATCTTGAGGCTGATAAACATAGTCAGATATTCGGCGCGCCGCTTCTGAACGGTACTCACCAACCTCCGTCGCAACTGTCAGCCTAGCGAGTTTTTTTACCATGATTTGAACAAGTAGTCCAATCGGCCCTGAACCTAATACCAGTACAGAATCGTCAGGTTTGATAGCAGCCCGCTCAATCACATTTAACACACAAGAAAGCGGCTCAATTAAAGTGGCTCGTTCCCATTCCATAGCGTCCGGGATTTTATACATAAATCGGTCCTCGCCCACATAATAATCGGCAAATGTGCCATGTGCCCCTAATCCCAGCTGCCAGTCTTCAAATGTTTCACAATAACAAGTTAAACCTTTTCTGCAATAATAACACTTCCCGCAAAACTGAGTCGGATCGATCACAACACGATCACCAGGCTTAACGTTTTTAACCTCAGGTCCTGTTTCTGTCACCACGCCCACGGATTCATGACCAAGGATCATACCGTGAGTCGCACGCATCTTCCCTTTTAGAACATTTAGATCCGTTCCGCAGATGCCTGTCCCGTATATTCTTACTTTTACATCGTTCATTTTTTTAATTTGAGGTTCTTCTACTTCTTGCAATTCCAGCCGTTCATTAGGAGTCCAGACCAACGCTTTCATATGTCTCTTCCTTTCTGTCCCAGCGAATTTGATCCAGCAGCTTCTGATGCAGCTCCTTCGTTGACGCGGCGATGCATGACTGCTGGTTATTGTAGCTAAGATCCGTCAGAAGTGTGTCATCCAAGGACTTTCCATACGCGTCAGTAATGACAACACCCGCTTTTTTCGCCAAAAACACACTTGCGGCAATATCATAAGGAAACAGATGCAAAACCTGCCCATTTCCTACAGCCTGAAAATCTTTTAGCAGCGCAGGATCGTCCTTTAATAAACGATTGCCGATATCCACATAGGCATCCATCTGCCCTGTGATAATTCTGGAGATAGAATATGAAGCGCTATTGAAAACAAAAACGCCTCCATTATTCGCTGACTGATCTATCAAATGACCGTACGCATCAATCATCAGATGCGAGGGATGCCCATTAAACTCAAGGCTCCAAAACATATGTTTAATGTCTTCCACCTTGCTCAGATTTGGCAGGGTGCCACGATAGCCTTCATAATAGATCCCCTCAGAATAAACATCCGCGTACATATAGGCTCCTGTTTTCAGCTCTAGCAGAAAAGCAAATTCAATATCCTTAATTTTTGCGGCAGGCTTGTACGCAGCTAATGCGATAGAGATACAAGACATTTCAAGACCTGCAGCTGCCGGACGCGTACCGTCAATCGGATCAACAATCAAAATATATTGAGGATTGTCTCCAAATATCTTCAATCCCCCATCTTCCGTATAAAACGCGACTGACTCCTTTTTGCTTTGCACATAATCCAGCACTGCATTCTCAGCAGCCGCATCAATGTTAAACTGTGCATCTCCGCCTGGGGAATACCCGTTAACTAACCGGTTTTTCAGTGTCCCTTTCTGTCCCTTTACTTCCTCATAAACAAATTTTCCAAGCTCTATAATATATTCTTTCACTTGATATCCTCCAATAGCTTACGAAGTTTGAAACAAAGCACCTCAGCCTCACTAAGCGTAATCGTGAGAGGCGGACGGATTTTAAATACATTTCCGAATCCGTAACGGGAAGTACGTAAAATTAACCCATAATCCATAGCCCGTTTTGCAATATAATTGGTCAGTTCTACATCAGGCTCATTATTCTCTTTTACAATTTCAACGCCGATCATCAAACCTACGCCTCTGACGTCAGCAATAAAGGTAAATTCTTTCTTCATGTGCTCTAAAGAATCCATAATGTAATTCCCGACAATTGTTACATTTTCTAAGAAGCCAGGACGCTGCATGATTTCGATGGTCTTACAAGCCGCTGCCGAGGCCATCACATTTGAACCATAAGTAAATGAGTGATTATGGCCGGCTAATCCCATGTACTTATCCTCTGTAAGTGTAGCGGCAACCTGGAACCCCGTGCCGCCCAAACCTTTTGCGACCGTCATCATATTCGGTTTCACATCAAAGTAATCAGCGGCAAACATCTTGCCTGTACGGCCGAATCCAGTTTGAATTTCATCAAAAATAAGCGCGATATCATGCTCATCACAGAGCTTTCTTAATTGCTTAAAGTATTCCTTAGGCGGAACGATGTTTCCTCCATTACCGGAGATCGGTTCAATAATCATCGCGGCAATTTTTCCGTTGCTCGCATATTCGATAAAGTCATTAATTCTTTCTACACAAAGCATTCCGCATGAATCTGGTTTCTGATTGTAAAAACACCGGTTGCAATAGGGGTCAGGCACCTGCAAGCCAAAAGAAAACTGAGGGGGAAACGGCTCTCTTCGAAACGAATTTCCGGATAACGCAGACATCATATACGTTTGGCCAAGATGGCTTCGGAATAAAGAAATGACATCTGTTTTCCCTGAATAGTTTTGAGCCATTTTGATAGCTCCTTCATTCGCGGCAGAACCGCTGCTGACTTTGGGGTGAACTTTCGTGAGATTGTCGGGGGAGATTTCTACAAGTTTTTCAGCTAGTTTATTAACGGCGTTGGTTTGGTAGGATGAAGTGACATGTATCAGCTGGTCAGCCTGTTCTTTGACTGTATCAATAACTTCTTTATTGGTATAACCCAAATTCAAGTTGAAAGTAGCAGAAGCACAATCAATATACTCATTGCCCTCTGAGTCGTATAAATAAATGCCTTCTCCTCTTTCCATGACAACATCATCCACTTTGTAATACAAACTGTCTGGATTCGTAATTTCTTTAGTCCCCACTATCAACACCCCTATTTAATAAAATATGTAAAACTCGTTAATCATCGTATAAATTCTAGAAATTAATGTCAACTAGATAAATAGTAAAAATTGTTAATTATTTGTTAACGTTTGCATAGGGGGTTCCTATTTAAATAGCTTATGTTATGATAGAAATAAATGGATTTATTGTAAAAAACTAAATATAAACTACATAAACGCTTATTTTGCTGCCAGTCCTATCATAAAAATTGTAGAGAGTATTATTTTTATCAAAGGAGATTAATGAATGAAAACTCGTTTACTGTGGATTGGATGTTTATCTTATGGATCGATCGCCTTTACTCTCGTTATACTTGGAGCCGTCCTGCCGGAATTACTTTCCCATTACGCCCAAAGCTACAGTAATGGCGGTGTATTAGTTTTTTCACAATTTATGGGGTTTTTAATCGGCGTATTAGGGATGCCTTATGCTGTAAAAAGAATGGGACGCAGAAAAGTCGTTGTAATTGGGCTAGCCATGATCAGCTGCGAGTTGTTTATTTATTTCCTTCCTCCATGGCCGCTGCTCTTTCTTCTTGTCAGTATGGCTGGACTTGGAGCAGGGCTGGTAGAATCCTGTGTAGGAACAATCATCCTAACAGCAATTAAAGAAAAACAAGCAATCGCCATGAGTAAGATGGAAGTAGCATACGGTTTAGGGGCACTTTTCATGCCATTGCTGTCTGGTTTTTTAATCAGCAATCATGTATGGGCATTGGCTTTTCTTGTATTAGGGGTAAGTTCATTTCTTTTAATGGTTGTTTGGAGCCGGATGAGTTTTGGCAGTTTAGACGATTTACTCATTCGTCAAACAGACACCTCGGCCGATGGAAAGCACCAAGCACCTACAAGTTTTCGAAAGCATGGCTTACTGTTTATTTGTTTAGCAGCTGCTTACTTCTTTTTTTATGGAGGCAGTGAAGTATCAATTGTTCACTTTATCCCTTCTATCTTTGCTGAGAAATGGGATATTTCAAACTCCTTAGCGACCATTACGGTAACAATATATTGGATAGGTATGATCATCGGCCGTTTACTGACCGGGCCGGTTTCCGAAAAATTAACCTATCATCGTTATCTTAGGCTGATAAATATCGGCGGCCTCATTTCACTCTGTATTTTGGCAATCAGCAAAACAGCTTTTGCTGGGTTTGTTCTTTGTTTCTTCTTAGGATTATTTATGGCCGGCATGTTCGCCATTGCTTTAATTATCACTAATCAATTTTACCCTGGAAAAACCGAACAAACGACAAGCATGCTGCTCGCTGCCAATGGATTAGGCGGCTCTATCCTGCCAATCGCAGTCGGATGGAGTCTAGATGAGTTTCCCGTACAAACTGCATTTTGGTTATTTACAACGCTCATGTTGATCATGCTTGGGATTGTATTGGTATTAAAAATGTTAGAGAACTTAAAAAGCAGAAAGCTCAATAAAATGGATACCGACGAAAACAAACCGGTACAGATATAAAACAAAAAACCCAGCTCGATGAGCTGGGTTTAAGCTTGCTTGGCGTCGTCCTACTCTCACAGGGGGAAACCCCCGACTACCATCGGCGCTGAAGAGCTTAACTTCCGTGTTCGGTATGGGAACGGGTGTGACCTCTTCGCTATCGCCACCAAACAAATTGAGAGTGTTCTCTCAAAACTAGATAACAGGTATGACATCATTCAAAATGTGGTTAAGTCCTCGATCGATTAGTATCTGTCAGCTCCATGTGTCGCCACACTTCCACCTCAGACCTATCAACCTGATCATCTTTCAGGGATCTTACTTCCTTGCGGAATGGGAAATCTCATCTTGAGGGGGGCTTCATGCTTAGATGCTTTCAGCACTTATCCCGTCCGCACATAGCTACCCAGCGATGCCCTTGGCAGAACAACTGGTACACCAGCGGTGCG
>NZ_CP121861.1:4195000-4202500 GCF_029772985.1 Bacillus stercoris
AGATGTTTCAGTTCCCCGGGTCTGCCTTCTCATATCCTATGAATTCAGATATGGATACCACTCCATTACGAGTGGTGGGTTTCCCCATTCGGAAATCTCCGGATCAAAGCTTGCTTACAGCTCCCCGAAGCATATCGGTGTTCGTCCCGTCCTTCATCGGCTCCTAGTGCCAAGGCATCCACCGTGCGCCCTTTCTAACTTAACCGTTAAAAAGAATCACTACGTGATATCTTGCATTACTAATTGAATGTGATGTCTACTGTTATCTAGTTTTCAAAGAACACATTTCGAAGGAATGATCCTTCAAAACTAAACAAGACAGGGAACGTTCTGTTTATAAGACCCAAGGTCTTATATTCCGTATAATATCCTTAGAAAGGAGGTGATCCAGCCGCACCTTCCGATACGGCTACCTTGTTACGACTTCACCCCAATCATCTGTCCCACCTTCGGCGGCTGGCTCCTAAAAGGTTACCTCACCGACTTCGGGTGTTACAAACTCTCGTGGTGTGACGGGCGGTGTGTACAAGGCCCGGGAACGTATTCACCGCGGCATGCTGATCCGCGATTACTAGCGATTCCAGCTTCACGCAGTCGAGTTGCAGACTGCGATCCGAACTGAGAACAGATTTGTGGGATTGGCTTAACCTCGCGGTTTCGCTGCCCTTTGTTCTGTCCATTGTAGCACGTGTGTAGCCCAGGTCATAAGGGGCATGATGATTTGACGTCATCCCCACCTTCCTCCGGTTTGTCACCGGCAGTCACCTTAGAGTGCCCAACTGAATGCTGGCAACTAAGATCAAGGGTTGCGCTCGTTGCGGGACTTAACCCAACATCTCACGACACGAGCTGACGACAACCATGCACCACCTGTCACTCTGCCCCCGAAGGGGACGTCCTATCTCTAGGATTGTCAGAGGATGTCAAGACCTGGTAAGGTTCTTCGCGTTGCTTCGAATTAAACCACATGCTCCACCGCTTGTGCGGGCCCCCGTCAATTCCTTTGAGTTTCAGTCTTGCGACCGTACTCCCCAGGCGGAGTGCTTAATGCGTTAGCTGCAGCACTAAGGGGCGGAAACCCCCTAACACTTAGCACTCATCGTTTACGGCGTGGACTACCAGGGTATCTAATCCTGTTCGCTCCCCACGCTTTCGCTCCTCAGCGTCAGTTACAGACCAGAGAGTCGCCTTCGCCACTGGTGTTCCTCCACATCTCTACGCATTTCACCGCTACACGTGGAATTCCACTCTCCTCTTCTGCACTCAAGTTCCCCAGTTTCCAATGACCCTCCCCGGTTGAGCCGGGGGCTTTCACATCAGACTTAAGAAACCGCCTGCGAGCCCTTTACGCCCAATAATTCCGGACAACGCTTGCCACCTACGTATTACCGCGGCTGCTGGCACGTAGTTAGCCGTGGCTTTCTGGTTAGGTACCGTCAAGGTACCGCCCTATTCGAACGGTACTTGTTCTTCCCTAACAACAGAGCTTTACGATCCGAAAACCTTCATCACTCACGCGGCGTTGCTCCGTCAGACTTTCGTCCATTGCGGAAGATTCCCTACTGCTGCCTCCCGTAGGAGTCTGGGCCGTGTCTCAGTCCCAGTGTGGCCGATCACCCTCTCAGGTCGGCTACGCATCGTCGCCTTGGTGAGCCATTACCTCACCAACTAGCTAATGCGCCGCGGGTCCATCTGTAAGTGGTAGCCGAAGCCACCTTTTATGTTTGAACCATGCGGTTCAAACAAGCATCCGGTATTAGCCCCGGTTTCCCGGAGTTATCCCAGTCTTACAGGCAGGTTACCCACGTGTTACTCACCCGTCCGCCGCTAACATCAGGGAGCAAGCTCCCATCTGTCCGCTCGACTTGCATGTATTAGGCACGCCGCCAGCGTTCGTCCTGAGCCAGGATCAAACTCTCCGATAAAGTAGTTTGACTGACTACGCACATCGCTGTGCGATTTATAAAAATGAATTAACAGGTACGTTTTGTCTTGTTTAGTTTTCAAAGATCATTTTGTTTGTCTGCTTTGTTAAAGCAACTTTATTAGTATACAATGTCGCTTCTTCAAAGTCAACAACTTTTTTAAGAAAATTACACTAACGTGCAATTGCTTGGCGGCGTCCTACTCTCACAGGGGGAAACCCCCGACTACCATCGGCGCTGAAGAGCTTAACTTCCGTGTTCGGTATGGGAACGGGTGTGACCTCTTCGCTATCGCCACCAAACAAATTGAGAGTGTTCTCTCAAAACTAGATAACAGGTGTGACATCATTCAAAATGTGGTTAAGTCCTCGATCGATTAGTATCTGTCAGCTCCATGTGTCGCCACACTTCCACCTCAGACCTATCAACCTGATCATCTTTCAGGGATCTTACTTCCTTGCGGAATGGGAAATCTCATCTTGAGGGGGGCTTCATGCTTAGATGCTTTCAGCACTTATCCCGTCCGCACATAGCTACCCAGCGATGCCCTTGGCAGAACAACTGGTACACCAGCGGTGCGTCCATCCCGGTCCTCTCGTACTAAGGACAGCTCCTCTCAAATTTCCTGCGCCCGCGACGGATAGGGACCGAACTGTCTCACGACGTTCTGAACCCAGCTCGCGTACCGCTTTAATGGGCGAACAGCCCAACCCTTGGGACCGACTACAGCCCCAGGATGCGATGAGCCGACATCGAGGTGCCAAACCTCCCCGTCGATGTGGACTCTTGGGGGAGATAAGCCTGTTATCCCCGGGGTAGCTTTTATCCGTTGAGCGATGGCCCTTCCATGCGGAACCACCGGATCACTAAGCCCGACTTTCGTCCCTGCTCGACTTGTAGGTCTCGCAGTCAAGCTCCCTTGTGCCTTTACACTCTGCGAATGATTTCCAACCATTCTGAGGGAACCTTTGGGCGCCTCCGTTACCTTTTAGGAGGCGACCGCCCCAGTCAAACTGCCCACCTGACACTGTCTCCCCGCCCGATAAGGGCGGCGGGTTAGAAGGTCAATACAGCCAGGGTAGTATCCCACCGATGCCTCCACCGAAGCTGGCGCTCCGGTTTCCAAGGCTCCTACCTATCCTGTACAAGCTGTACCAACATTCAATATCAGGCTGCAGTAAAGCTCCACGGGGTCTTTCCGTCCTGTCGCGGGTAACCTGCATCTTCACAGGTACTATAATTTCACCGAGTCTCTCGTTGAGACAGTGCCCAGATCGTTGCGCCTTTCGTGCGGGTCGGAACTTACCCGACAAGGAATTTCGCTACCTTAGGACCGTTATAGTTACGGCCGCCGTTTACTGGGGCTTCAATTCGCACCTTCGCTTACGCTAAGCGCTCCTCTTAACCTTCCAGCACCGGGCAGGCGTCAGCCCCTATACTTCGCCTTACGGCTTCGCAGAGACCTGTGTTTTTGCTAAACAGTCGCCTGGGCCTATTCACTGCGGCTCTCTCGGGCTTGCACCCTAACAGAGCACCCCTTCTCCCGAAGTTACGGGGTCATTTTGCCGAGTTCCTTAACGAGAGTTCTCTCGATCACCTTAGGATTCTCTCCTCGCCTACCTGTGTCGGTTTGCGGTACGGGCACCTCTCACCTCGCTAGAGGCTTTTCTTGGCAGTGTGGAATCAGGAACTTCGCTACTATATTTCGCTCGCCATCACAGCTCAGCCTTATGGGAAACGGATTTGCCTATTTCCCAGCCTAACTGCTTGGACGCGGATATCCAATACCGCGCTTACCCTATCCTCCTGCGTCCCCCCATTGCTCAAATGGTGAGGAGGTGGTACAGGAATATCAACCTGTTGTCCATCGCCTACGCCTTTCGGCCTCGGCTTAGGTCCCGACTAACCCTGAGCGGACGAGCCTTCCTCAGGAAACCTTAGGCATTCGGTGGAGGGGATTCTCACCCCTCTTTCGCTACTCATCTAAGCATTCTCACTTCTAAGCGCTCCACCAGTCCTTCCGGTCTGGCTTCACAGCCCTTAGAACGCTCTCCTACCACTGTTCGAAGAACAGTCCGCAGCTTCGGTGATACGTTTAGCCCCGGTACATTTTCGGCGCAGAGTCACTCGACCAGTGAGCTATTACGCACTCTTTAAATGGTGGCTGCTTCTAAGCCAACATCCTGGTTGTCTAAGCAACTCCACATCCTTTTCCACTTAACGTATACTTTGGGACCTTAGCTGGCGGTCTGGGCTGTTTCCCTTTCGACTACGGATCTTATCACTCGCAGTCTGACTCCCAAGGATAAGTCATTGGCATTCGGAGTTTGACTGAATTCGGTAACCCGGTAGGGGCCCCTAGTCCAATCAGTGCTCTACCTCCAAGACTCTTACCTTGAGGCTAGCCCTAAAGCTATTTCGGAGAGAACCAGCTATCTCCAGGTTCGATTGGCATTTCACCCCTACCCACACCTCATCCCCGCACTTTTCAACGTGCGTGGGTTCGGGCCTCCATTCAGTGTTACCTGAACTTCACCCTGGACATGGGTAGATCACCTGGTTTCGGGTCTACGACCACGTACTCATGCGCCCTATTCAGACTCGCTTTCGCTGCGGCTCCGCATCTTCTGCTTAACCTTGCACGGGATCGTAACTCGCCGGTTCATTCTACAAAAGGCACGCCATCACCCGTTAACGGGCTCTGACTACTTGTAGGCACACGGTTTCAGGATCTCTTTCACTCCCCTTCCGGGGTGCTTTTCACCTTTCCCTCACGGTACTGGTTCACTATCGGTCACTAGGGAGTATTTAGCCTTGGGAGATGGTCCTCCCGGATTCCGACGGAATTTCACGTGTTCCGCCGTACTCAGGATCCACTCAGGAGAGAACGAAGTTTTGACTACAGGGCTGTTACCTCCTATGGCGGGCCTTTCCAGACCTCTTCATCTACCTCGTTCTTTTGTAACTCCGTACAGAGTGTCCTACAACCCCAAGAGGCAAGCCTCTTGGTTTGGGCTAATCCCGTTTCGCTCGCCGCTACTCAGGGAATCGCATTTGCTTTCTCTTCCTCCGGGTACTTAGATGTTTCAGTTCCCCGGGTCTGCCTTCTCATATCCTATGAATTCAGATATGGATACCACTCCATTACGAGTGGTGGGTTTCCCCATTCGGAAATCTCCGGATCAAAGCTTGCTTACAGCTCCCCGAAGCATATCGGTGTTCGTCCCGTCCTTCATCGGCTCCTAGTGCCAAGGCATCCACCGTGCGCCCTTTCTAACTTAACCGTTAAAAAGAATCACTACGTGATATCTTGCATTACTAATTGAATGTGATGTCTACTGTTATCTAGTTTTCAAAGAACACATTTCGAAGGAATGATCCTTCAAAACTAAACAAGACAGGGAACGTTCTGTTTATAAGACCCAAGGTCTTATATTCCGTATAATATCCTTAGAAAGGAGGTGATCCAGCCGCACCTTCCGATACGGCTACCTTGTTACGACTTCACCCCAATCATCTGTCCCACCTTCGGCGGCTGGCTCCTAAAAGGTTACCTCACCGACTTCGGGTGTTACAAACTCTCGTGGTGTGACGGGCGGTGTGTACAAGGCCCGGGAACGTATTCACCGCGGCATGCTGATCCGCGATTACTAGCGATTCCAGCTTCACGCAGTCGAGTTGCAGACTGCGATCCGAACTGAGAACAGATTTGTGGGATTGGCTTAACCTCGCGGTTTCGCTGCCCTTTGTTCTGTCCATTGTAGCACGTGTGTAGCCCAGGTCATAAGGGGCATGATGATTTGACGTCATCCCCACCTTCCTCCGGTTTGTCACCTAAGCAGTCACCTTAGAGTGCCCAACTGAATGCTGGCAACTAAGATCAAGGGTTGCGCTCGTTGCGGGACTTAACCCAACATCTCACGACACGAGCTGACGACAACCATGCACCACCTGTCACTCTGCCCCCGAAGGGGACGTCCTATCTCTAGGATTGTCAGAGGATGTCAAGACCTGGTAAGGTTCTTCGCGTTGCTTCGAATTAAACCACATGCTCCACCGCTTGTGCGGGCCCCCGTCAATTCCTTTGAGTTTCAGTCTTGCGACCGTACTCCCCAGGCGGAGTGCTTAATGCGTTAGCTGCAGCACTAAGGGGCGGAAACCCCCTAACACTTAGCACTCATCGTTTACGGCGTGGACTACCAGGGTATCTAATCCTGTTCGCTCCCCACGCTTTCGCTCCTCAGCGTCAGTTACAGACCAGAGAGTCGCCTTCGCCACTGGTGTTCCTCCACATCTCTACGCATTTCACCGCTACACGTGGAATTCCACTCTCCTCTTCTGCACTCAAGTTCCCCAGTTTCCAATGACCCTCCCCGGTTGAGCCGGGGGCTTTCACATCAGACTTAAGAAACCGCCTGCGAGCCCTTTACGCCCAATAATTCCGGACAACGCTTGCCACCTACGTATTACCGCGGCTGCTGGCACGTAGTTAGCCGTGGCTTTCTGGTTAGGTACCGTCAAGGTACCGCCCTATTCGAACGGTACTTGTTCTTCCCTAACAACAGAGCTTTACGATCCGAAAACCTTCATCACTCACGCGGCGTTGCTCCGTCAGACTTTCGTCCATTGCGGAAGATTCCCTACTGCTGCCTCCCGTAGGAGTCTGGGCCGTGTCTCAGTCCCAGTGTGGCCGATCACCCTCTCAGGTCGGCTACGCATCGTCGCCTTGGTGAGCCATTACCTCACCAACTAGCTAATGCGCCGCGGGTCCATCTGTAAGTGGTAGCCGAAGCCACCTTTTATGTTTGAACCATGCGGTTCAAACAAGCATCCGGTATTAGCCCCGGTTTCCCGGAGTTATCCCAGTCTTACAGGCAGGTTACCCACGTGTTACTCACCCGTCCGCCGCTAACATCAGGGAGCAAGCTCCCATCTGTCCGCTCGACTTGCATGTATTAGGCACGCCGCCAGCGTTCGTCCTGAGCCAGGATCAAACTCTCCGATAAAGTAGTTTGACTGACTACGCACATCGCTGTGCGATTTATAAAAATGAATTAACAGGTACGTTTTGTCTTGTTTAGTTTTCAAAGATCATTTTGTTTGTCTGCTTTGTTAAAGCAACTTTATTAGTATACAATGTCGCTCCTTCAAAGTCAACAACTTTTTTAAAACTTTTGGTGGAGCCTAGCGGGATCGAACCGCTGACCTCCTGCGTGCAAAGCAGGCGCTCTCCCAGCTGAGCTAAGGCCCCGTGAAAATGGTCGGGAAGACAGGATTCGAACCTGCGACCCCATGGTCCCAAACCATGTGCTCTACCAAGCTGAGCTACTTCCCGATTTCCTATCTATTCTATTAAAGGATATGGCGCGCCCGAGAGGAGTCGAACCCCTAACCTTTTGATCCGTAGTCAAACGCTCTATCCAATTGAGCTACGGGCGCAATTAAATTAATAATATCCCGTTGGGATAAATGGAGCGGAAGACGGGATTCGAACCCGCGACCCCCACCTTGGCAAGGTGGTGTTCTACCACTGAACTACTTCCGCATATCGCAATAAAAAAAGCTTTCTCCTTTT
>NZ_CP121861.1:4205000-4282228 GCF_029772985.1 Bacillus stercoris
ACCCCTACCCACACCTCATCCCCGCACTTTTCAACGTGCGTGGGTTCGGGCCTCCATTCAGTGTTACCTGAACTTCACCCTGGACATGGGTAGATCACCTGGTTTCGGGTCTACGACCACGTACTCATGCGCCCTATTCAGACTCGCTTTCGCTGCGGCTCCGCATCTTCTGCTTAACCTTGCACGGGATCGTAACTCGCCGGTTCATTCTACAAAAGGCACGCCATCACCCGTTAACGGGCTCTGACTACTTGTAGGCACACGGTTTCAGGATCTCTTTCACTCCCCTTCCGGGGTGCTTTTCACCTTTCCCTCACGGTACTGGTTCACTATCGGTCACTAGGGAGTATTTAGCCTTGGGAGATGGTCCTCCCGGATTCCGACGGAATTTCACGTGTTCCGCCGTACTCAGGATCCACTCAGGAGAGAACGAAGTTTTGACTACAGGGCTGTTACCTCCTATGGCGGGCCTTTCCAGACCTCTTCATCTACCTCGTTCTTTTGTAACTCCGTACAGAGTGTCCTACAACCCCAAGAGGCAAGCCTCTTGGTTTGGGCTAATCCCGTTTCGCTCGCCGCTACTCAGGGAATCGCATTTGCTTTCTCTTCCTCCGGGTACTTAGATGTTTCAGTTCCCCGGGTCTGCCTTCTCATATCCTATGAATTCAGATATGGATACCACTCCATTACGAGTGGTGGGTTTCCCCATTCGGAAATCTCCGGATCAAAGCTTGCTTACAGCTCCCCGAAGCATATCGGTGTTCGTCCCGTCCTTCATCGGCTCCTAGTGCCAAGGCATCCACCGTGCGCCCTTTCTAACTTAACCGTTAAAAAGAATCACTACGTGATATCTTGCATTACTAATTGAATGTGATGTCTACTGTTATCTAGTTTTCAAAGAACACATTTCGAAGGAATGATCCTTCAAAACTAAACAAGACAGGGAACGTTCTGTTTATAAGACCCAAGGTCTTATATTCCGTATAATATCCTTAGAAAGGAGGTGATCCAGCCGCACCTTCCGATACGGCTACCTTGTTACGACTTCACCCCAATCATCTGTCCCACCTTCGGCGGCTGGCTCCTAAAAGGTTACCTCACCGACTTCGGGTGTTACAAACTCTCGTGGTGTGACGGGCGGTGTGTACAAGGCCCGGGAACGTATTCACCGCGGCATGCTGATCCGCGATTACTAGCGATTCCAGCTTCACGCAGTCGAGTTGCAGACTGCGATCCGAACTGAGAACAGATTTGTGGGATTGGCTTAACCTCGCGGTTTCGCTGCCCTTTGTTCTGTCCATTGTAGCACGTGTGTAGCCCAGGTCATAAGGGGCATGATGATTTGACGTCATCCCCACCTTCCTCCGGTTTGTCACCTAAGCAGTCACCTTAGAGTGCCCAACTGAATGCTGGCAACTAAGATCAAGGGTTGCGCTCGTTGCGGGACTTAACCCAACATCTCACGACACGAGCTGACGACAACCATGCACCACCTGTCACTCTGCCCCCGAAGGGGACGTCCTATCTCTAGGATTGTCAGAGGATGTCAAGACCTGGTAAGGTTCTTCGCGTTGCTTCGAATTAAACCACATGCTCCACCGCTTGTGCGGGCCCCCGTCAATTCCTTTGAGTTTCAGTCTTGCGACCGTACTCCCCAGGCGGAGTGCTTAATGCGTTAGCTGCAGCACTAAGGGGCGGAAACCCCTAACACTTAGCACTCATCGTTTACGGCGTGGACTACCAGGGTATCTAATCCTGTTCGCTCCCCACGCTTTCGCTCCTCAGCGTCAGTTACAGACCAGAGAGTCGCCTTCGCCACTGGTGTTCCTCCACATCTCTACGCATTTCACCGCTACACGTGGAATTCCACTCTCCTCTTCTGCACTCA
This sequence comes from Bacillus stercoris, assembly GCF_029772985.1. Lineage (NCBI taxonomy): Bacteria > Bacillati > Bacillota > Bacilli > Caryophanales > Bacillaceae > Bacillus > Bacillus stercoris. Next base: position 4,206,889 of record NZ_CP121861.1, read on the forward strand.
AGTTCCCCAGTTTCCAATGACCCTCCCCGGTTGAGCCGGGGGCTTTCACATCAGACTTAAGAAACCGCCTGCGAGCCCTTTACGCCCAATAATTCCGGACAACGCTTGCCACCTACGTATTACCGCGGCTGCTGGCACGTAGTTAGCCGTGGCTTTCTGGTTAGGTACCGTCAAGGTACCGCCCTATTCGAACGGTACTTGTTCTTCCCTAACAACAGAGCTTTACGATCCGAAAACCTTCATCACTCACGCGGCGTTGCTCCGTCAGACTTTCGTCCATTGCGGAAGATTCCCTACTGCTGCCTCCCGTAGGAGTCTGGGCCGTGTCTCAGTCCCAGTGTGGCCGATCACCCTCTCAGGTCGGCTACGCATCGTCGCCTTGGTGAGCCATTACCTCACCAACTAGCTAATGCGCCGCGGGTCCATCTGTAAGTGGTAGCCGAAGCCACCTTTTATGTTTGAACCATGCGGTTCAAACAAGCATCCGGTATTAGCCCCGGTTTCCCGGAGTTATCCCAGTCTTACAGGCAGGTTACCCACGTGTTACTCACCCGTCCGCCGCTAACATCAGGGAGCAAGCTCCCATCTGTCCGCTCGACTTGCATGTATTAGGCACGCCGCCAGCGTTCGTCCTGAGCCAGGATCAAACTCTCCGATAAAGTAGTTTGACTGACTACGCACATTACTGTGCGATTTATAAAAAAATGAATTAACAGGTACGTTTTGTCTTGTTTAGTTTTCAAAGATCATTACAGCCACTTAACGAAGCAGCTTTATTACTATAACATTTAGCCTCTTTTAAGTCAACAACTTTTTTCAAAGTATTTAATGAAGCTTTTAGTTGATGTCAGCTGTTTCTCAGCGACGAATAATAATATACCACGGATATTATCAAAAGGTCAACAACCAATTTAGGCTATATGTGAAGAAACATTTTATCGGTTATATTCAATTGGCCATGCTCATAAGATGTAAAACAAGAATGATGGACAAGATAAGGAGGCATCATCAGTGAATCACTTCTATGTGTGGCATATTAAACGGGTGAAACAATTAATTATTATACTTATCGCCGCATTTGCAGCAGCCAGCTTTTTTTATATCCAAAGAGCTGTCCCGCTCCCCGTGTTTTCAACTGACACCGGGCCTAAAGCCATTTATAAAGGAGAAACAGACTCTAAAGATATTTCACTTACTTTCGATATCAGCTGGGGTGATGAGAGAGCAGAACCTATACTTAATACTCTGAAAGCAAACGGGATTAAAAATGCGACGTTTTTCCTTTCAGCTTCTTGGGCAGAACGGCATCCCGACACAGTGGCCCGTATCGTAAAGGATGGCCATCAAATCGGGAGCATGGGCTATGCTTATAAAAACTATGCCAATTTAGAGAGCAGCGAAATAAAAAAGGACATAAATCGCGCGCAAACAGCATTTGAAAAGTTAGGAGTCAAAGACATCCAGCTATTACGACCTCCTACCGGCCAATTCAATAAGAATGTTCTAAAGGTCGCAAAGCAATACAATTATACAGTTGTTCATTACAGTGTGAACTCTCAAGACTGGACAAATCCCGGAGTTGAAAAAATCATCGACAATGTGACCAAGCAAGTGTCCGGGGGAGACATTATTCTTTTACATGCCTCCGATTCGGCAAAACAAACAGAAGAAGCGTTGCCTGATATCATCCATCAGCTGAAAGAAAAAGGATTAAAAAATGTAACCGTGGGTGATCTCATCGCAAATTCTGATGCCAAATCCGCAGAGGTAAAGTAATTACTTCTCTGCAAACTTAGGCAGCATCAACAATTGGAAGGCATTACACGCCATTAACGGAAATAGCATTAAATAAAGCCAGTCCTCATCATTTACTCTTAATGCAGGGAACCACTCTAATGCGGTAATCACAACCATCAAAAACAACGATGACACAAATGTTTTCTTAGAGGACTGCTTTTGCTTTATATAAGCTGTAATCACTCCAAAGATCAATAAAAACAATGGTAACCACGCATAGCCAGCCATTGAATCTCCGCTTTCTCCAAAAAACAAAAAACGCACGTACATTAAATCAAAAGCAACAAACAGGATGAAAAACAACTGAAGCAAATTCCATAAAGATGAGGATCTTAATATCTCAAGCGCGAACCGATGAACTGTTAAAAACACGAAAAACCCCATTTGGCTGATCACACTGAAAATCATGCCTACACCGATAAACCAAAATAAAACAGAGAAAATCTGCCCCGCTTCAAATGTTAGAAACAGCCCTCTGTATTCTCCCCATTTTAAAGCAAAACCCACAATACTCGTGATAAGCGCTCCGACAGCTAAAATAGAAAAGAAAAAACGAACTAAACCACGGCTTTTCATTTCTTTATTCATCCCCTCAAAAATCGCGAACAGCGATATTTTGTTATGTATAATTCCTAACAGATGAATCATATTAAAGGTAAGACAAGTATGTGAAAGGAGCTTAAGCATGTCAAAAGCCAAAACGCTATTGATAAGCTGTTTTTTGTTATTATCTGTAACAGCTTGCGCTCCAAAAGACCAAGCAGCGGATATGGACTATGATCAGACCAAAAAAATGGTTGTTGATATATTAAAAACTGATGATGGAAAAAAAGCCATTAAGGAATTATTAAATGATGATGCCATGAATGAAGCGCTGGTGATTGACCAAGATGCGATTAAAGGAACAATAGAAAAAACACTCACATCTAAAAAAGGCGAAGAATTTTGGAAAAACATCTTTGAAGACACTGATTTTGCTGAGGGCTTTGCCAAAACTCTTCAGACAGAGCATGAAAAGGTTATTAAAAAGCTGATGAAGGATCCAGATTACCAAAAGATGCTGATGAACGTTATGCAGGATCCTGGTATGGATAAAAAGTACAGTCAGCTGGCAAAAAGCCAAGAATTCCGCAGTTATTTAGAAGAGGTTATTAACGAAACACTTTCTAGTCCGCTTTACAAAAAACAGTTCGAAGATGAACTGAAAAAAGCAGCAAAAGACACTGCCAAAGAAAGTGAATAAAGGGAAAGCCGGGATCTGGAATCCCGGTTCACTTTTTTATACTTGCACTGACATTTTTGCATCTATTTTTTTTGCGATGTCTTGATATATTTCTCCGATGGGATGATTTTCGTCATAAACAGACGGCGCAAATTGGTCCTTATCCCAATCGGGCTGCTTCAATGGGATTCTGCCCAGCAAAGGTACATTTAGTTCCTCAGCCAGTTTATCTCCCCCGCCTTTACCAAAGACATATTCTCTTTCCCCTGTCTTTGCACTTTCATAATAGGCCATGTTCTCTATGACCCCTACGACCTCATGATCGGTTTTAATCGCCATAGAGCCCGCTCTGGCCGCGACAAAAGCAGCTGTCGGATGCGGCGTCGATACGATGACTTCTTTGCAGCTCGGAAGCATTGTATGTACATCGAGAGCAACGTCCCCTGTACCAGGCGGAAGATCAAGAACGATATAGTCTACTTCTCCCCACTCTACTTCGTGGAAAAAGTTATTCAGCATTTTGCCAAGCATCGGCCCTCTCCATACGACCGGAGCATTTTCTTCTACGAAAAAGCCCATTGACATGACTTTTACTCCGAAGCGCTCAACAGGAAGAAGTTTCTCTCCCTCAACCGTTGGACGCACAGTGATACCCATCATATCCGGAACACTGAAGCCATAAATATCCGCATCAATTAAACCGACCTTTTTCCCAAGGCGAGCCAAAGAAATAGCTAGGTTTACTGACACAGTTGACTTGCCTACGCCGCCTTTTCCGCTTGCTACAGCAAGAAAGACTGGCGGGTTATCCATATTTAATAATGTTTTTTTCTCAGCTGACGGCGCTCGGAATTTAGCAACCGTTTCTTCAGGCAGCTCTTCAAATCGAAGGCCGACCGTCTCAGCTCCTGCGCCTTTTAATGCGTTTACGATCTCTTGCTGAATCTGCATTTGTTCTGCAGTTCCTGTTTTTGCAAGAGCGATTTTTACACTGACATGCCGTTTTTCTGGCTTTATTTTAATTTCCTTAACGGCATCCAATTCTCCCAGAGGTCTTTGAAGAAAAGGTTCGCGCATTTCTCCGACTAGTTTTCTTACTTCATCTTCTCTTATCATCGAACCTCACCCTTTTGTGTATTCGTTTACAATTATTATTATATCATACATAAATGGCGGGTGTCTTATGCTTAGAACTGCAAGTAAACCCTCCTTACTCCGGAGGGTCTCCTTTTTCTGTGAAATATCGCAAAATGCCTTTATATATGGAAGATGCCACTTTGTCTTGATATTTCGGTTTACCGAGCAGCGTTGCTTCACTTGGATTGGATAAAAATCCGACTTCTATAAGCGCCCCCGGTTTAGTGACGTTTTGCATTAAGTAGATACCATGAATCCGCTTTGCTTTCCGGGTTGTGTTTTCCAGGTTTCTTCTCAGCTCATCCTGAATGTATTTTGCGACTTTTTCATTTTCCGCATATTTTCCGTAATAAAAGCTTTGGGCTCCGCTCCATTTTTGCGACGGAATTGCATTGAGATGAATGCTGATATAGAGCTCTGCCTCTGAATGATTTATTAATTTGACCCGCTGTCTTAGGTCTTCCGCTTTTCGTCTGCTATAACCCTTCGTTCCTTCAGGAGCGAGATCAGTATCACTTTCTCTGGTCATGATCACAAGCGCTCCTTGTTCTTGTAGATAATCCCTGACTCTAAACGCGACTTCCAGGGTAACATCCTTCTCTAACAGCTTTCCGCCGACTGCTCCGCCGTCAGGCCCGCCATGCCCTGGATCTAGGTAAATGATTTTCCCGCTCAAGGGCAGGCTCCACGGCTTCCAAGAATCGTTATTGCTGAACTGATACTTGAACAGAAATAGTAATACGATGAAGCCTAGCAAAAAACTGAGCCATTTAAGCTTTTTCCTCATCCCTTCCCCTCCCGCTTGTCCGTTATTACATAACTATGGGACAGGGCCGGGAAATATGATTACCGCATGCGAAGCTTACACTGTTTTTCTCTTTGAACAAACCCTGCTGTCCACCAATCTTTAATGAACTTGCGTGCCGCTTCATAAACAGTGTTTTTATCAAATGTTGCGTATTGCTCGTGTATCCAATTATAGAGATAATCAAAAAACTCCATTCGAAGCTCTTCTTCTTCTCTTGCAGAGCGGGCACTGATACTTTGCATGGATTCTCCGTAATAGCCGAATATCCCAAAACGTCCGCCTAACAAATAGGCTTCAATCGCAAAATCAATACAGCCTTCGCTAATTATATCTCGTTCATCATGTAAAAAAGGGAATAATGGTTCCAAACATTCCTTAACAGACTGGATAATTTGTCTCAGAGAGAGTTCTTTGAGCAAGTTCTTTTCTAATTCAAAATCCTTTTGCCGTTTCACATCCATAAAAGACAGTACTTCTGCCATATAAATTCACTCTCCTTTTACCGATTATTTTGGGGTTTGGATGATGAAACAATGCCCGAATTCGGTTGGAAATTCGCCCAAATGAAGGTGTGAATCGATAAAAAGGCAGCTTTCCGAAGGGGATTGGAACAAACGTTCTGTAATTAGTTATAAAAAAAGCAGCCCCTCTGACAGGACGCTGCTTTTCATACTTTCACGCTTCTTGTTGCAGAATATGTATGGATATATTGATCTAACACAAACCCGCCTTTATCTTCATAAAAACCAGTGACGATAAAACCGGCATCTATTTGGCCTTTGATTTGGTCTTCTAAGGAATGGCCGAATTCCAGAGCCTCATTATTATCGATTAGTTTTTTCACTTTATGTTTCGGAAGATCTTCTGGGTCAGCATATGGAATGGAGTGCTTTACTTTTAAAATACCTTGCTGTTCTAATTCTACATCAAACAGAAATACGACAGGATTGACAAACCCTGAGATTAGTACGCCATTTCTTTTCAATACACGGTGTGCTTCCATCCAGACCGGGAGGACATTCTCAACAAAAACATTGGCAACAGGATGTACAATGATATCAAATGATTCATTATTAAATACACTGAGATCATCCATGCTTCCTTTGACAGTGTGTATTGTGAGGCCATCTCGCTCAGCAACCATTCTATCCTGATTCAGCTGTTTTTCGGAGTTATCTAATACGGTGACATCCGCCCCCGCAGCTGCCAAAATTGGACCTTGCTGGCCGCCGCCTGATGCTAAACAGAGTATTTTCAGACCTTTGACAGGCGGAAACCAATCCTTCGGTACATCTTTCATTGGTGTTACTCTTATATCCCAATTGCCTTTTTTCGCTTGTTCGATAACCTGCTGATCAACAGCAACAGTCCATTCATTGCCTGTTTCTACTTTTTTATCCCAGGCTTTGCTATTATGAGCTACTAACGCATTCATGAATCTTCTCCTTACTTTAATGTATAGAGTATAACAAATATTTCTAGATTGATAACGCTTTCCCTTTGCATATTTAGAAAAAAGTTCATAAAAACGCAAAAAAATCACAAAGGAGATATGTGATTTACGTCATTACATTTACACTTACTTCTTTAAATAATGTCATTAGCAAAGAGCTATTGTTCCTCTGGGTTAAGAAATAGATGAGAAATTGCAGTTAACTTTAGGACGGATGAGTGACAGGGATAGAATGGGCTGAGCTGGCGACGTAACGATTATAAACAATGACCACATTTCGAATTCAATAAATGATTATGAAATGAAAGATATTATGATTATTACAAGTGAGACCGTTTATAAGCAAGCAATTTGTTTATAAACGTCATTCGTCCATTTTTTGTTGCGGATCTAATAAAAGAAAAAAGCTCCCAACACAAGGTCGAGAGCTTTTTTGAAAACGCAAAATTAACGTTTTGAGAACTGAGGTGCACGACGAGCGCCTTTAAGACCGTATTTTTTACGTTCTTTCATACGAGCGTCACGAGTCAGAAGACCTGCACGTTTAAGAGTTGTACGGTATTCTGGATCTGCTTCAAGCAATGCACGAGCGATACCGTGACGGATTGCTCCAGCTTGACCAGATAAGCCGCCTCCATGTACGTTTACTAAAACATCATAAGTGCCAGCTGTTTCAGTCAAAGTTAATGGTTGTTTGATATCTTCGATTAAAGCTGCAGATGGGATGTGTTCGCTGATTTCACGATTATTAACGACGATACGGCCTTCTCCTGGAACTAAACGCACACGCGCTACAGAGCTTTTACGACGGCCAGTACCGTAATATTGAACCTGTGCCAAATTGGTAACCTCCTTTTTAATTAACCGCGAAGTTCGTAAACTTCAGGTTTTTGTGCTTCGTGTGGATGCTCAGAACCACGGTATACGTTCAATTTTTTGAACATTTGACGACCTAGAGAACCTTTTGGAAGCATGCCTTTGATAGCAAGCTCAAGCATTTTCTCAGGGTAGTTTGTACGCATTTCAAGAGCAGTTCTTGATTTTAATCCGCCTGGATGTTGAGTGTGACGGTAGTAGATTTTGTCAGTTAACTTTTTACCAGTTAACTCGATTTTTTCAGCGTTGATGATGATCACATGATCTCCAGTATCAACGTGTGGTGTGTAAGTTGGTTTGTGTTTTCCGCGAAGGATAGCTGCAACTTCTGAAGAAAGACGACCTAAAGTCTTGCCAGCAGCATCAACAACTAACCACTTGCGTTCAATAGTACTTGCGTTAGCCATAGGTGTTGTACGCATTGAATTTCCCTCCTAAATGATCTGTCATTTTCAATAAACTTCGATTACGTTCTATTTCACAACACAATAAGTTCCGGGGCTTATCGTGGGGTTGAAATACATACCATATGATATCTTATAACTTTATGCAGACTCTGTCAAGAAAATATTATACACCTGGTTTAGTTGTCATAGTAAACGTTCCATAAATATAGCCCGTGCCCCGGTGCTGTGCGCCCTGCCGCTTCGCGATCCTTCGCTTCCAGCATGGATTTCACATCATCAGGAGAAATTTTTCCAATACCTGCATCAAGCAAAGTACCGACAATAATTCTGACCATATTATATAAGAAACCGCTGCCTGTGATCCGCATTTGCAGGCCGTCATCCGTCTCAGTCCAATCAAGCTCGTAAATCGTTCTTACCTTGTCCTGCACTTCTGTTTTAGCCGCGCAAAAGCTCGTAAAATCATGTGTCCCTATAAGATGCTTTGCCGCTTCTCTCATGTCCTGCACACTAAGGCGATATGAAAAATGGTAAGCGTAATGCCGTTTAAATACGTCCGGGTGTTTCTCCGTGTATACAAAATAGCGATATTCTTTTTTGACTGCGCTAAATCGTGCATGGAACCCATCATCCGCAATTTCTGCCTGTTTGACTGCGATATCGTCCGGAAGCAGTGCATTTAAGGCATAAGGCCATCTTTCCGCCGGGATAGCCAGCGGAGTGTCAAAATGAATCACCTGTCCGGCTGCGTGAACCCCGCTGTCTGTTCTTCCAGACGAAACGACAGGAATTCTTTCTTTTGACTTATGCAGGACAGCCAAAGCCTTCTCAAGTTCATCCTGAACCGTTCTTTTGCCCGGCTGAACCTGATAACCGTTAAACAAATGTCCGTCATAAGAAATCGTGCATTTCAGTCTCATACAGCACCTCTAAGCCCTTAAGAAAAATAACAAAGCAGCTAATATCATCAAGCTGGCAATGACAGAAGTGTCTTTTCCTGTCCATACAAGCTTTCTATATTTCGTTCGTCCTTCTCCGCCCTGATAGCCTCTTGCTTCCATTGCCACCGCAAGCTCTTCAGCACGTTTAAAAGCACTGACGAAAAGGGGGACAAGAAGCGGAACAATAGCCTTCACCCTATCTTTAACAGGCCCGCTTGTAAAATCAACGCCTCGCGCCATCTGAGCCTTCATGATCTTATCTGTTTCCTCCATCAGCGTCGGAATAAACCGCAAAGAAATGGACATCATTAGGGCCAGCTCGTGGACAGGAAGCTTTAATTTTTTCAATGGATTCAGCAGCTGCTCCATTCCATCGGTAATCTCAATCGGTGTTGTCGTAAGCGTTAATAAGGTTGTGATTAAAATCAGATAGACGAATCTAAGGGAAATGAATATCCCCTGAACCAGACCGCCCTCATAGACTTTGAAAAAACCTATTTGAAAGATAACCGGTCCTTCATGTGTCATAAAAATGTGAAGAAGGAACGTAAAGAGGACAATCCAAATGATAGGCTTCAGCCCTTTCATTAAAAAAGAGAAAGGAACTCTTGTTAAAGAAACGACGCCAACTGTAAACAATCCAAGCAACGCATATGTCTGCACATTATTGGCTAAGAATACGATGCAGACAAATAAAAAGATTGTGATAAGCTTTGTTCTGGGGTCAAGCCGGTGCACAAGTGAGGAGCCCGGTACATACTTGCCGATAATCATGCTGTCCATCATAAGGTCTTCTCCCCCTGAAAAAGAGCACGGATTTCAGCTGCGGCATCTTCTATTGTGAGCATAGGCTCATTAAATTTCACACCCAGTGCAGCTTCAAGATGTCTTTGGAATTTTATCGTTTCCGGAAGATCCAGCCCCCAGCCAGCCATCTCTTCACCCTTTAAAAACAGTTCACGCGGACTGCCTGATGCTTGTATCGTTCCTTTATGCATAACAATCATTTCATCAGCGTATGCAGCTGCATCCTCCATGCTGTGTGTCACAAGGATCGTCGTCAGGTTCCCACGTCGATGAAGCTCATAAAACATGTCCATAATCTCTTTTCGCCCTCTTGGGTCCAATCCTGCAGTCGGTTCATCCAGAACAAGCACCTCAGGATCCATTGCAAGTACGCCTGCAATTGCAACTCTGCGCATTTGTCCGCCGCTTAATTCAAAAGGGGATCTGTCCAGAAGCTCTTCTGATAAACCTACAAGCTTCAGCATCTCCCTCGCTTTTTGTTCAGCATCCTCTTTTTTAACCCCAAAGTTCATCGGTCCGAACGATATATCTTTAAGAACTGTTTCTTCGAATAATTGATGCTCAGGAAATTGGAAAACGATTCCGACTTTTTTACGAAGTTTTTTCAGCTCTTTATTCTTTTTCCCTGCCTGAATGACAGTGCTGCCTAGTGATAGCTGTCCCTTCGTCGGCTTCAGGAGACCATTTAAGTGCTGAAGAAGAGTGGATTTGCCAGAGCCTGTATGCCCGATAACGGCTACGTAGCTTCCTTCTTTAATCGATGCATTGATATCATACAGTGCCAGGCGCTCGAACGGCGTCTTCATCTGATAGCGATGCTCTACATCTTTGATTGTAATGTCCATAGCTCTTTCACCAGCCCTTCCTGAGTCAAATGGTTTTCTTCCAAAGCCAGTCCATTTTCTCTTAAAAGCTGGCTAAGCTGGAATGAGAAGGGTAAATCAAGCCCGATTTGAACAAGTTCTTTATTCAATTTAAAAATCTCTTCAGGCGGCCCTTCAGCATATTTTTTACCGCCATTCATGACAATGATCCTGTCTGCTTTTGCTGCCTCATTCAGATCATGTGTAATGGATATGACAGTCGCCATTCCCTGTTCTTTTAAATGTCTTACCGTTTCAAGCACTTCTTCTCGCCCGATCGGATCAAGCATGGATGTTGCTTCATCTAAGATAATAATATCAGGACGTGCGGCAATAACTCCCGCAATCGCAACTCTCTGCTTTTGGCCTCCGGAGAGATGGTGCGGCTCTTGATCGAGAAAATCTTGCATATTTACCTGATTTACTGCCCAGTCTACTCTCTCAGTCATTTCTTCCCGCGGTACACCATTGTTTTCTAAACCAAAAGCCACATCATCGCGAACAGTCGTTCCGACAAATTGGTTATCCGGATTTTGAAAGACCATACCTATCTTCTTACGCACTTCCCAAACTGATTCCTCTGTCAATTGAATCCCGGCAACCTCAATGTCGCCTGATTCAGGAAGAATTAAACCATTCAATGCCCGTGCCAGTGTTGATTTCCCTGAACCGTTATGACCTACAATTGCAAGCCATTCACCCTCATACACCTGCAGGGAGACGCCGTCTAGTGCTCGTCTTTCTGCGTCCTTCCGATATCGAAATACGATATCCTCTACCGATATCAACTGATTTTGATTCATGGAAAACCGGCCTCCTCTCAGCTAATGCTCTGCTTGTCTCTATATAAAAAGTTGCAGTATCTAAAAAAAGGGCATAGATCCAGTTAGAAACTGTCCCGCCCTTCTTTAGACACACAAAAAATATGTGATTAAACCAATTCGATAATTGCCATTGGTGCTCCGTCACCACGGCGAGGACCAAGCTTCATAATACGTGTGTATCCGCCTTGGCGCTCCTCGTAACGAGTTGCAATGTCAGAGAATAATTTTTGAAGTGCATCTTGGTTATTTTCTTCGTTTGCAACCTCGTTGCGGATGTATGCAGCAGCTTGACGGCGAGCGTGAAGATCACCGCGTTTGCCAAGCGTGATCATTTTTTCAACTACAGAGCGAAGTTCTTTCGCACGTGTTTCAGTTGTTTCGATTCTTTCGTTGATGATCAAATCAGTTGTAAGATCACGAAGCATAGCTTTACGCTGTGCACTCGTACGTCCTAGTTTTCTGTATGACATGTGATGTCCCCTCCTTTATTGGAATGCTGTTTCTGAATAATAAACACACGAAAATCCTAGTTCACAAAGGAAACTAGTCAATCGTCTTTGCGAAGTCCGAGTCCAAGTTCTTCTAGTTTCGCTTTCACTTCTTCAAGTGATTTGCGTCCTAGATTCCGAACTTTCATCATATCTTCTTCCGTCTTGTTCGCAAGCTCTTGAACCGTGTTAATACCCGCACGCTTTAAGCAGTTGTAAGAACGAACAGAAAGATCCAATTCTTCAATTGTCATTTCAAGAACTTTCTCTTTTTGATCTTCTTCTTTTTCAACCATGATTTCAGCATGTTGAGCTTCGTCAGTTAAACCAACGAATATATTAAGGTGTTCAGTTAAAATCTTTGAACCAAGCGCAATTGCTTCTTTCGGTCCAGTGCTTCCATCAGTCCAAACATCAAGTGTAAGTTTATCATAGTTTGCAACTTGGCCTACACGAGTGTTCTCTACCTGATAAGATACACGAGAAACTGGCGTATAGATAGAATCGATCGGAATCACGCCGATTGGCTGATCGTCTCTCTTGTTTGCGTCAGCAGGCGTATACCCACGTCCTCTTTGAGCAGTAAGGCGAACTCGGAAACTCGCATTCTCACCAAGAGTCGCGATATGAAGATCAGGATTTAAGATCTCTACATCACTATCGTGTGTAATATCAGCTGCCGTTACAGTTCCTTCACCCTGTACATCAATTTCTAGCGTCTTCTCTTCATCAGAGTAGATTTTCAATGCAAGCTTTTTAATGTGTAAGATAATCGTTGTAACATCTTCCACAACGCCTTCAATTGTCGAGAATTCGTGCAGTACACCATCTATCTGGATTGATGTTACAGCGGCACCAGGGAGTGAGGATAAGAGGATACGACGTAAGGAGTTACCCAGAGTTGTACCATATCCACGCTCAAGTGGCTCTACGACAAACTTACCAAATTTGGCATCGTCGCTGATTTCAACCGTTTCGATTTTTGGTTTTTCAATCTCGATCATTACTTAAAACCCTCCTTCAAAACGTCGAAACCTCGAATAGAATCATATGAGATTCCATCCGAAATTCCCCATTGTTTAGTCCCGTATGTGCTCAGGCAACGAGTCGGTGCATTCGTTTCATAAATAACTGTATCATAACCCATTATTGACAGGGACACAAAATCTATACAAACAAATTACACGCGGCGACGTTTTGGTGGACGGCATCCGTTATGAGGAACAGGAGTTACGTCTCTGATAGCAGTGACTTCTAGTCCAGCAGCTTGAAGTGCACGGATTGCAGCTTCACGGCCTGAACCAGGTCCTTTAACAGTAACCTCTAGAGTTTTAAGACCATGTTCGATTGAACCTTTAGCAGCTGTTTCTGCAGCCATTTGCGCAGCGAAAGGAGTAGATTTACGAGAACCTCTGAATCCTAAAGCTCCAGCACTAGACCAAGAAATAGCATTACCATGGGTGTCAGTGATCGTAACGATCGTGTTATTGAAAGTTGAACGAATATGAGCAATACCAGACTCAATATTCTTTTTCACGCGACGTTTACGCGTGTTAGATTTACGAGCAGCAGCCATTGTTTAAGAACCTCCCTTACTTATTTTTTCTTGTTAGCTACAGTACGACGCGGACCTTTACGAGTACGCGCATTGTTTTTAGAGTTTTGTCCGCGAACAGGTAATCCTCTGCGATGACGGATTCCGCGGTAGCTTCCGATTTCGATCAGACGTTTGATATTAAGAGAAACTTCACGGCGAAGGTCACCTTCTACTTTCAGTTTATCAATAATATCACGGATTTTACCAAGTTCTTCTTCAGTAAGATCGCGCACACGAGTATCTTCTGAAACTCCAGCTTCTTTTAAAACTTGCTGAGCCGTTGTGCGGCCAATTCCGAAGATGTATGTTAAAGAAATAACAACACGTTTGTCACGTGGGATATCTACACCAGCAATACGAGCCATTCTCTGGGCACCTCCTTATAAATTATCCTTGTTTTTGTTTATGCTTTGGATTTTCACAGATCACCATTACTTTTCCTTTTCTGCGAATAACTTTACATTTTTCGCAGATTGGTTTAACTGATGGTCTCACTTTCATGTGTTTCCAACCTCCTTCAGTTTCCGGAGTGCTTTATTTGTAACGGTACGTAATCCTGCCACGAGTTAAGTCATATGGAGATAATTCTACCGTAACTTTGTCTCCAGGTAAAATGCGAATGAAGTGCATGCGGATTTTACCAGATACATGAGCCAAAACAGTGTGGCCATTTTCAAGTTCAACTTTGAACATCGCGTTTGGCAGTGTTTCGACTATAGTACCTTCCACTTCAATTACATCGTCTTTCGCCATTCAAGTGTTCTCCCTTCATCAAATCAGTAACTTGCTTTCTGACAAATTTCAAAAGAAGTTTGTCACACGCCCTGTTTCGTTTATACTGTTCTGAACTTCCGGAGATACGCAATCATAAAGGGTTACATGATTGATATTCTTTTTCTTAGGAGAATGAAATGTACGCTTTTCTCCGTCTGCTGTTAGTACATTGATGATGGTCAAAATTCCAATGACAAGCGGCAAGATGAATTCAGTCCTGCCAATGTTCATCCAAGCTTTCTGCCCTATCAAGCCGAAAAAACATCTGTCTTCGGAATTATTTTCATCATCTAGACTCTCGTCAGTATATCAAAACCCGTTTCCGTAATCGCAATCGTATGTTCAAAATGAGCACACTTTTTCCCATCTACCGTTACAACCGTCCAGTTATCAGCCAATGTTTTCACGTAGCGGCTGCCAGCGTTCACCATAGGTTCAATAGCGAGAACCATGCCAGGTTTGAGCCGTGGTCCTTTGTTGGGCGGACCGTAATGAGGAATTTGCGGGTCCTCATGCAAGTCTTGACCAACACCATGTCCGACATACTCCCTAACAACTGAAAACTGCTCATTTTCGACATACGTTTGTATTGCGTGGGAAATATTCGACAAACGTTCACCTGGTTTTGCTTCCTGCAAGCCTTTATATAAAGACTCCTCTGTCACTTCCAGAAGTTTTTTGTCATCATCGCTGATGTTTCCTACCGGATATGTCCATGCAGAGTCACCATGATAACCATTTAATTTAGCACCGATATCAATACTGATGATGTCACCGTCCTTCAGTACCCTGCTGCCAGGAATGCCGTGAACGAGTTCTTCATTAACTGATACGCAAATGCTCCCGCGAAACCCATTATACCCCTTAAAAGATGGGATTGCACCCTGCTTCTTAATAAAACGTTCGGCAATTTGATCCAATTCTTTTGTCGAGATTCCTGGTTTAATGTGCTTTTTTAACTCTTCATGAGTTAAAGCCACGATTCGCCCTGCTTCCCGCATGATACCAAGTTCACGTGGGGTTTTACAGATAATCATTTTTTTAATCCTCCAAGAAGATCCTTCACATCTGCATAAACGTCTTGAATGTCCTGTTGGCCATTCACGTTTGCAAGATAACCTTTCTCTGAATAGAAATCCAGTAAAGGCTGAGTTTGCTTCATGTTTACCTCAAGCCGTTTAGAGACGGTTTCCTCATTATCATCTGCCCGTTGATAGAGTTCGCCTCCGTCTTTATCACAAACACCCGGTTTTTTCGGCGGATTAAAGACTAAATGATAGGTTGTGCCGCAAACACTGCAAATTCTGCGTCCAGTCAGACGTTCCATAAGAGCGTCTTTGTCGACTTCAATGTTAATGACATAATCAATCGGCTTGCCGTATTCCTCAAGAATTTCTTCAAGAGCTTCGGCTTGAGCGACTGTTCGCGGAAATCCGTCCAGAAGAAAACCTCTTTCACAATCATCTTTGCCTAGTCTTTCTTTTACAATTCCGATTGTGACTTCGTCAGGTACGAGCTCTCCCTTATCAATATAAGATTTTGCTTCGAGTCCGAGTGGTGTTTCTTCTTTCATAGCAGCACGGAACATATCTCCTGTTGAGATATGAGGAATCCCATAATCCTCAACAATTCGTTCGCCCTGTGTGCCTTTGCCGGCACCAGGAAGCCCCATTAAGACTAAGTTCATTCGGATTTCCCCCGTCCTCTCTTTATTAAGAGGGAATGGATAAATCCATTTCCTCTAGTTTTTCATAAATCCACGGTAGTTTCGTTTCACCAACTGGCTTTCTAGTTGTTTCATTGTCTCCAAGGCTACCCCGACAACAATTAACAAAGATGTTCCGCCAATTTGTGCACTTTGAGGCAATCCAGCGAATTGAATGAAAAAGATAGGAAGAATGGAAATCACGGCTAAGAATATAGAACCCACAAACGTAAGTCGATACAAAATGCTCGTAATTCTATCTTGAGTCATTTTCCCTGGACGAACCCCCGGGATATAGCCACCCTGTTTTTTAAGGTTATCAGCCATTTGTTCAGGGTTTACCTGCACAAAAGCATAAAAGTACGTAAAGGCAATAATCAACGCAACATATATCGCCATACCCACCGGATGCGTATTATCAAAGTTGTTTTGAATCCACTTTGTCACATCGTTTGTTCCAAAGAATGACGCGATCGTCCGCGGCGTTATCAAAAACGCAACCGCAAAGATTACCGGAATAACCCCTGCAGGATTCACTTTCAATGGAAGGTGTGTAGACTGACCTCCGCCAGCAGGTGAACGACCTGTGCCTTTAGCATATTGAATCGCAATTTTCCGTACGGCTTGCTGAATGAAAATAACTCCAACAATAACTGCTAAAATCGCAATCACAAGAAGTGCGATTGTCACAATATGAATAAACAACTGATCGTTGCTGCCGACAAATTGAGTCTCATATATTTGCCCAATTGTTTTTGGAATACTAGACACAATCCCCGCGAAGATAATGATCGATATTCCGTTGCCTACTCCATGAGACGTAATTTGTTCCCCAAGCCACATTAAAAAGGCAGTTCCGCCAGTGAGCACTAAAGCAATAATAAGATATGTCGATACACCGGATTTTTCGATAAGCATACCGTTTGCCAGATTGTTGAATCCATATGACATACCTAACGCCTGGATGAAACCAAGCACAATCGTAAAGTACCTTGTGAACTGAGCTAATTTACGGCGGCCAACTTCACCTTGCTTAGACCACTCGGTAAACTTCGGTACAACATCCATCTGAAGCAGCTGAATGATGATCGAAGCCGTGATATAAGGAGTAATTCCCATTGCAAAAATGGAAAATTGGTAAAGCGCACCGCCGCCAAATGTATTAAGGAGATCAAAAACACCCATTTGAGACTGTGCCTGTAACGCTTCAGCGTTAACATAAGGCACAGGAATAAACGCACCTATGCGAAAGACGATAAGCATGAGTAAAGTGAATATGATTTTATTCCTGATATCACTCACACGCATAAAGTTGGAGATTGTTTTAAACAAGTTAGATCACCTCAGCTGTACCGCCAGCAGCTTCAACAGCTTCTTTCGCAGAAGCAGAGAATTTATTGGCTTTTACAGTTAATTTTTTCTCTAATTTACCGTTGCCAAGAATCTTTACTCCTGCATTAAGTTTGCTAATAACACCAGTCTCAAGAAGAAGTTCAGGAGTGACTTCCGTTCCTTCTGCAAAACCGTTCAATTTGTCTAGGTTGACTACAGTGTATTCCTTGCGGTTGATGTTAGTGAAACCGCGTTTAGGAAGACGTTGGAATAAAGGCATTTGTCCCCCCTCGAATCCAGGGCGTACACCGCCGCCAGAACGAGCGTTTTGACCTTTGTGACCTTTACCAGCTGTTTTACCGTTACCAGAACCAATACCACGACCTACGCGATTACGCGTTTTGCGTGAACCTTCTGAAGGTTTTAATTCATGAAGTTTCATTAGGACACCTCCTTATCCGATCAAATATTTTTATTGTTCTTTAACAGAAACTAAATGAGATACTTTATTAATCATGCCACGGATCGCAGCGTTGTCTTCATGAACAACAGTTTGGTTTGTTTTCTTTAAACCAAGTGTTCTTACAGTAACGCGTTGGTCTTCCGGGCGACCGATTACACTTCGTTTGAGGGTAATTTCTAATTTAGCCATTAATGTTCCCTCCTTATCCTAACAGTTCTTCTACAGATTTTCCACGAAGCTTCGCAACGTCTTCAGCACGTTTAAGTTCACTTAAACCTTGAAGTGTTGCACGAATCATGTTGATCGGTGTGTTAGAACCTAAAGACTTAGAAAGGATATCAGCTACACCAGCTAGCTCAAGTACCGCACGTACAGGGCCTCCAGCGATAACTCCAGTACCTTCAGAAGCAGGTTTTAACAAGATGTTACCTGCACCGAAACGTCCGATGATTTCGTGTGGAATTGTAGTTCCAACCATTGGTACTTCAATCAAATTCTTTTTCGCATCTTCAACAGCTTTGCGGATCGCTTCTGGTACTTCTTGTGCTTTACCAGTACCGAATCCTACGTGTCCGTTTTTGTCACCGACAACGACTAGAGCTGCGAAGCGGAAACGACGACCACCTTTAACAACTTTCGCTACGCGGTTAACCGTAACTAAGCGTTCTTCTAACTCTAATTTGCTTGGGTCAATACGACGCATAATCATGTGTCCCTCCTTCTTTTATTAAAATTTAAGTCCAGCTTCACGAGCGGCATCAGCCAAAGCTTTTACACGTCCATGGTATAAGTATCCGCCACGGTCAAATACTACGTCAGAAATGCCTTTTTCAGCAGCGCGTTTTGCAACTAATTCTCCAACTTTAGTAGCAGCAGAAGTATCTCCAGTGCTTTCAACGTTCAAGTCTTTATCGAGAGTAGATGCACTAGCAAGTGTTACACCATTTACATCATCGATGATTTGAGCGTAAATGTGCTTGTTAGAACGGAAAACGTTCAGACGCGGTCTTTCAGCAGTACCGGAAAGTTTAGCGCGAACACGAGCGTGTCTTTTAAGACGAGCAGCATTTTTGCTAGTTTTCGTAATCATCTAGGTCACTCCTTTCTTCACTTTAAGCGATCTTACTTAGCAGATTTACCTTCTTTACGGCGAACAACTTCACCTTCGTAGCGGATTCCTTTACCTTTGTAAGGCTCTGGAGAACGTACAGCGCGGATGTTAGCAGCAATAGCTCCTACACGTTCTTTGTCTGTACCTTTTACAACTACTTTAGTTTGAGAAGGAACTTCGATTTCGATGCCTTCTTCAGGAACGATCTCAACAGGATGAGAGTATCCAACGTTTAAAACAAGTTTATTTCCGGATTTAGAAGCACGGTAACCGACACCGACTAATTCCAAACCTCTTTCAAATCCTTTAGATACACCCTCAACCATGTTGCCAAGCAGACTACGAGTCGTACCATGCAGGGCACGGTGCTCTTTTTGATCAGAAGGACGAACGACTGTAAGCACATTGTCCTCTACTTTAATCTCCATATCAGGGT
Source organism: Bacillus stercoris (assembly GCF_029772985.1). Classification (NCBI taxonomy): domain Bacteria; kingdom Bacillati; phylum Bacillota; class Bacilli; order Caryophanales; family Bacillaceae; genus Bacillus; species Bacillus stercoris. The sequence continues at coordinate 4,225,930 of NZ_CP121861.1, forward strand.
GAAACGTACGAGTTAATTCTCCTTTTGGTCCTTTCACAGCTACAGTGTTGTTATCATTTAACGTTACTGTAACATCAGAAGGAATCTCAAGTAGCTTCTTACCTACACGAGACATACCAAACACCTCCATTCATGTTAAACTTCTTACCAAACGTATGCTAGAACTTCTCCACCAGCTTGTTTTGCACGGGCTTCTTTGTCCGTTAAAACACCTTGTGATGTAGAAATAATCGCGATTCCAAGACCGTTAAGTACGCGAGGTACTTCATTAGATTTAGCATAAACACGCAAACCAGGCTTGCTGATTCTTTTAAGACCAGTGATAACGCGCTCGTTGTTTTGTCCGTATTTCAAGAAAACGCGGATGATACCTTGTTTGCTGTCTTCTACGAACTCAACGTCACGAATGAAACCTTCACGCTTTAAAATTTCAGCAATTTCTCTTTTCAATTTAGAAGCAGGAATTTCAAGCTTCTCATGACGTACCATGTTTGCATTGCGAATACGAGTTAGCATATCTGCAATTGGATCTGTCATAACCATTATATAATTACCTCCTTCCCTTTCTTGGGGATTACCAGCTGGCTTTTTTCACGCCAGGAATTTGTCCTTTATATGCAAGCTCACGGAAACAAATACGGCAAAGTTTAAATTTACGAATGACTGAATGCGGACGTCCGCAGCGTTCACAGCGTGTGTACTCTTGTACTTTAAACTTTGGTGTACGTTGTTGTTTCGCAATCATAGACTTTTTAGCCACGATTTCGCCTCCCTTTCATTGATTATTTCTGGAACGGCATACCTACTTGAGTTAATAGCTCACGAGCTTCTTCGTCAGTATTAGCAGTTGTTACGATAACGATGTCCATTCCTCGAACCTTTGTTACTTTATCGTAGTCAATTTCAGGGAAGATTAACTGTTCTTTAATACCAAGTGTGTAGTTACCGCGACCGTCGAAAGATTTTTTAGAAACCCCGCGGAAGTCACGTACACGCGGTAAAGATACAGAAATAAGTTTATCAAGGAAATCATACATGCGCTCTCCGCGAAGAGTTACTTTCGCACCGATAGGCATTCCCTCACGAAGACGGAATCCAGCAATTGATTTCTTCGCACGAGTAACGACAGGTTTTTGACCTGCGATAAACGTTAATTCTTCAACAGCACTGTCGATTGCTTTTGCGTTTTGAACAGCGTCACCAACACCCATGTTGATTACGATTTTTTCGATTTTAGGCACTTGCATGACTGAATCATAGTTGAACTTAGTCATTAAAGCAGGTGCAATTTCTTTATTGTACTTTTCTTTAAGGCGGTTCATGAGATAGACCTCCCTTCCTTTTAATACTATTTATCTAGAACTTGCCCAGATTTTTTTGCTACACGAACTTTTTTGCCATCTTCCACTTTGTATCCTACGCGAGTCACTTCACCTGTTTTAGGATCGAGCGGCATAACGTTTGATACATGAATTGGCGCCTCTTGATTAGAAATACCGCCTTGAGGGTTAGCTTGAGTTGGTTTAGAGTGTTTCTTTACCATGTTAACACCTTCAACTAAAACGCGGTCCTTTTTAGGGAAAGCAGCAAGGATTGTTCCTTGTTTGCCTTTATCTTTACCAGAGATAACCATAACTTTATCGCCTTTTTTTACATGCATCCTGATCGCACCTCCTTGAGTAAGGCATTTATTTCATTAGATAACTTCTGGAGCTAGAGAAACAATTTTCATAAAGTTGTTTTCACGCAATTCACGAGCAACTGGTCCGAAGATACGAGTTCCGCGTGGGCTCTTGTCGTCACGGATGATAACACATGCATTCTCATCGAAGCTGATGTATGAACCATCACTTCTGCGCGCTCCGCTTTTAGTGCGAACGATAACAGCTTTTACGACTTCACCTTTTTTGACAACGCCTCCTGGTGTTGCTTGTTTAACCGTGCAAACAATTACATCACCAATGTTAGCTGTTTTACGTCCAGAACCACCAAGAACTTTAATAGTAAGTACTTCACGTGCGCCAGAGTTGTCAGCTACTTTTAAACGAGTCTCTTGTTGAATCATTATTTGTTACCTCCCTTCGGAAAAAGAATTCCGAACTTTATTAGATAATAACAGCTTCTTCGACAACTTCAACTAGACGGAAACGCTTAGTTGCAGACAATGGACGAGTTTCCATAATCTTAACGATGTCACCGATTTTAGCTTGATTATTTTCATCATGTGCTTTGAATTTTTTTGAGTATTTTACGCGTTTACCGTAAAGTGTATGTTTTTTGTATGTCTCAACAACAACAGTGATGGTTTTATCCATTTTGTCAGAAACAACACGGCCTTGGTAAACCTTGCGTTGGTTACGTTCGCTCATGCTCACGACCTCCCCTCAGTGATTATTTATTAGCAGCAATTTCTCTTTCACGAATCACAGTTTTCATGCGCGCGATAGCTTTGCGCACTTCACGAATGCGAGCAGTATTTTCAAGTTGTCCTGTCGCTAATTGAAAGCGAAGATTGAAAAGTTCTTCTTTAAGAGACTTTACTTTTTGTTCAATTTCAGCAGTGGTAAGGTCACGAATTTCATTAGCTTTCATTTGATTCACCACCAATTTCTTCACGTTTTACGAACTTCGTTTTAATTGGCAATTTGTGAGATGCAAGACGAAGCGCTTCACGAGCAACCTCTTCAGACACACCAGAAATCTCAAATAAAACTTTGCCCGGTTTTACAACAGCTACCCAACCTTCTGGAGCCCCTTTACCGGATCCCATACGTACCTCAAGTGGTTTAGCAGTGTAAGGTTTAGAAGGGAAAATTTTGATCCAAACTTTACCGCCACGTTTCATGTAACGAGTCATCGCAATACGTGCAGCTTCGATTTGACGGTTAGTGATCCAAGAAGCTTCAAGAGCTTGGATACCGAATTCACCGAAATGTACTTCAGTACCGCCTTTCGCACGGCCACGCATTTTTCCGCGATGCTCTCTGCGATATTTAACGCGTTTTGGTAATAACATATTATTTTCCTCCTTCCTCAGTTTTCTTCTTAGTAGGAAGAACCTCTCCACGATAGATCCAGACTTTCACACCAAGCTTACCGTAAGTAGTATCAGCTTCAGATGTTGCATAGTCAATGTCCGCACGTAATGTGTGCAATGGAACAGTTCCTTCACTGTAGTATTCAGAACGAGCGATATCTGCACCGCCAAGACGACCAGAAACCATTGTTTTCACACCTTGTGCTCCAGCACGCATAGTACGTTGGATTTGTTGTTTCTGCGCACGGCGGAAAGAAACACGGTTTTCTAATTGACGAGCGATGTTGTCAGCAACTAGCTGTGCATCAAGATCTGCTCTTTTGATTTCAAGAATGTTAATGTGTACACGCTTGCCAGTAAGGCTGTTAAGGGCTTTGCGAAGTGCTTCGACTTCAGAACCGCCTTTACCGATAACCATACCAGGCTTAGCTGTGTGGATCGTAATGTTAACGCGGTTTGCTGCACGCTCGATTTCTACTTTAGAAACAGAAGCGTCAGAAAGGCGTTTGCTAATGTATTCACGAATTTTTAAATCTTCGTGCAGGAAGTCAGCGTAATCTTTACCAGCGTACCACTTAGATTCCCAATCACGAATGACTCCGATACGAAGACCGACTGGATTTACCTTTTGACCCACTACTTATCCCTCCTTCTTTTCTGATACAACGATTGTAATGTGGCTCGTACGTTTGTTGATTTGGCTCGCACGTCCCATAGCACGTGGGCGGAATCTTTTTAACGTAGGGCCTTCGTCAACGAATGCTTGAGAAATAACCAAGTTGTTAACGTCCATTTCATAGTTATGCTCAGCATTTGCAATAGCGGATTTTAATACTTTCTCGATAATTGGAGAAGCAGCTCTTGGTGTAAGGTTCAAGATTGATACTGCCTCACCTACTTGCTTGCCTCGAATCAGGTCCATTACTAGACGTGCTTTACGAGGAGCAATACGGACTGTTCTTGCAACAGCTTTAGCTTGCATTTAAAAGCCTCCTCTCTTAGCGTCTTGTTTTTTTGTCATCACTAGCATGACCTTTGTACGTACGAGTTGGAGCGAATTCACCCAACTTGTGCCCTACCATATCTTCAGAGATGAATACAGGCACGTGTTTACGTCCGTCATAGACTGCGATTGTGTGACCAATAAACTGTGGGAAAATAGTAGAACGACGAGACCAAGTTTTTACGACTTGTTTCTTGTCTGTTTCATTTAATTTCTCGATTTTAGTCATCAAGTGTCCATCGACAAATGGTCCTTTTTTTAAGCTGCGAGCCATTTTGGAACCTCCCTTCGTGATTGCACTACGGTCCGAAAAGAACCGTAGACAACCCCGTTATTTATTTTTACGACGACGTACGATAAATTTATCGGATTTGTTCTTTTTCTTACGAGTCTTGAATCCAAGAGTTGGTTTACCCCATGGAGACATTGGTGATTTACGTCCGATTGGCGCACGTCCTTCACCACCACCGTGTGGGTGATCGTTAGGGTTCATTACAGAACCACGAACTGTAGGACGGATGCCTTTCCAGCGAGAACGTCCAGCTTTACCAATGTTGATAAGTTCGTGCTGTTCGTTACCTACTTGACCGATAGAAGCACGGCAAGCAGAAAGGATCATGCGAACTTCACCAGAGTTAAGACGTACAAGAACGTATTTACCTTCTTTACCAAGAACCTGAGCAGATGTACCAGCTGAACGTACAAGCTGTCCGCCTTTACCAGGTTTTAATTCAATGTTATGCACAACTGTACCAACAGGGATGTTGATAAGTGGAAGTGCATTACCTACTTTAATGTCAGCTTCAGGACCTGACATGATTTCAGTACCTACTTGAATTCCTTTAGGAGCAAGAATGTAACGTTTTTCTCCGTCTGCATAGTTGATTAGAGCGATGTTAGCTGAACGGTTTGGATCGTATTCAACTGTAGCAACGCGTCCAGGTATACCATCTTTATCGCGTTTGAAGTCGATAACACGGTATTGGCGTTTATGTCCGCCACCTTGGTGACGTACAGTCAATTTACCTTGGTTGTTACGTCCGCCTTTTTTGTGAAGGGGAGCAAGCAAGGATTTTTCCGGCTTGTCAGTCGTGATTTCAGCAAAATCTGAAGTTGTCATGCCACGACGTCCATTAGAGGTCGGTTTATACTTTTTAATCGCCATTTTGAATTTCCCTCCTTCTTTTTACAGATAATTAAGCTTCAAAAATTTCGATTTCTTTGCTGTCTGCAGTAAGTTTTACGATCGCTTTTCTGCGACGGCTAGTCATACCAGTGTAGCGTCCAACACGTTTTGATTTGCCTTTGTAGTTCATGATGTTGACTTTGTCAACTTTCACTCCAAAGATGCTTTCAACCGCGTCTTTCACTTCTGTTTTGTTAGCTCTTACATCAACTTCAAAAGTATATTTCTTTTCAGTCATTAAATCAGCAGAACGTTCAGTAATGACGGGGCGCTTTAGAACATCACGAGGATCTTTCATTATGCAAGCACCTCCTCTACTTTTTCAACCGCTGCTTTTGTAATCAGAAGCTTCTCGTGGTTGACAACGTCTAAAACGTTGATTCCGTTAGCTTCAACAACAGTAACTCCAGGAATGTTACGAGCAGATAATGCTACTGCTTCGTTTGCATCCGCAGTTACGATTAAAGCTTTTTTCTCAACAGATAATCCTTTAAGGATAGCTGCCATTTCTTTTGTTTTAGCCGTATCAAGAGTAAGATCTTCAAGAACGATGATGTTGTTGTCGATCACTTTAGAAGACAATACTGATTTGATTGCCAAGCGGCGAACTTTTTTAGGTAATTTATAAGAATAGCTGCGTGGTGTTGGGCCGAATACGACACCACCTCCGCGCCATTGCGGTGAACGGATTGAACCTTGACGGGCACGTCCAGTACCTTTTTGACGCCATGGTTTACGACCTCCGCCGCGTACTTCAGAACGATTTTTTACTTTGTGAGTTCCTTGACGTAAGGAAGCTCTTTGCATAAGAATAGCGTCGAATACAACACTCTCATTTGGTTCGATACCAAATACAGAAGCATTTAATTCGATGTCACCAGCAGTAGAACCGTTTTGGTTGTATAATGCTACTTTTGGCATGATCAATTTCCTCCTTTCCTAAGAGAGTTATTTAGATTTAACAGCACTTTTAACAGTGATTAAAGTTTTCTTCGCACCAGGTACGTTACCTTTGATCAAAAGAAGATTGCGTTCTGCATCAACTTTTACGATTTCAAGGTTTTGAACAGTGATTTGCTCTCCGCCCATACGTCCAGGTAATAATTTACCTTTGAATACACGGTTAGGATCTACAGGTCCCATTGAACCAGGACGACGGTGGTAGCGTGAACCGTGAGACATAGGTCCGCGAGATTGTCCGTGGCGCTTGATCGCACCTTGGAAACCTTTACCTTTAGATACTCCTGTTACATCTACGATTTCTCCAGCAGAGAAAATTTCAACCTTGACTTCCTGACCAACTTCATACGCATCCATTTCCACTCCGCGTAATTCTTTAACGAAGCGCTTAGGAGCAGTTTCCGCTTTTGCAACGTGCCCTTTTTCAGGTTTGTTAGAAAGCTTTTCACGCTTGTCGTCAAAACCAAGCTGGATTGCTTCGTAACCGTCGTTTTCAGCTGTTTTCTTTTGAAGAACAACGTTTGGAGCAGCCTCGATAACAGTTACCGGAATAAGATCACCGTTCTCAGCGAATACTTGCGTCATACCAATTTTTCTTCCTAAGATTCCTTTGGTCATTCGTCACACCTCCTATTAAGATCATTCTATATTTTAGAATTAAAGTTTAATTTCGATATCGACACCAGATGGTAAGTCTAATCGCATAAGAGCATCAACAGTTTGTGGTGTTGGGTTCACAATGTCGATTAAACGTTTATGTGTACGCATTTCAAATTGCTCACGAGAATCTTTGTATTTGTGCACCGCACGAAGGATTGTGTAAACTGATTTTTCAGTTGGCAACGGAATCGGACCAGATACGCTGGCACCAGAACGTTTTGCCGTTTCAACAATCTTCTCTGCAGATTGATCAAGGATTCTATGATCATATGCTTTCAAACGAATACGAATTTTTTGTTTTGCCATTATTTTCCCTCCTTTTCGCCTACATCACGTTAGACAGTTCTCCGTGAGAAAAACCTGAACACCTTGCCATGGCAAAGCGGCCGGGTGTGTCAGCAACCTCTCACTTCATCGCAGTCAAAGACCAACATACACCATTATACAGAAAATAGGCGTATGTTGCAAGACTTATTTAAAATATGCATGGTTTGCACACTTTTTATATTATACAGGGGTTTTTCTTATTTATCAAGGACCTATCATAAATGGTACCGTGCATGACGACTTAGTGTACTAGCGAATAATGACGGCTCCTCAATATGCGGGGTATGAGCTGAATTCACAAATTGAACCCAGCGCTTTTCGGGCGCCACGAGTTCTTGATAATACTGTTTCGATATTTCAGCTGGAACAATTAAGTCATGTTTCCCTGAAATGAAAACACACGGTACTTTAATAGAAGGAACAGATCTAAATGCATTAAACCTGTACAACTCATCTGTTAAATGTTTTTTGCTGAAGCGCAGTCCATTGAGGACGCTATGAATGTTTCGCACACCATACTCATTACCAGTAAGCATTTGAAATAAAACAGCAAGAGAATGTCGATGCAGGCGAGTGAATCCTCCTCTGCTTACCTCAACGCAAAATCGATAGATAAGATGCTGGATATCCTGCTTCCAAGGCGGAGCCCCAATGAAACGTGTGAGCAAAGATAATATTCTGGCTTTCTTTGCTTCAGAAATTTTACGAATATGTCGATAAGCAGTTGATTCTTCATCGTGAGGGCTGACAACCTGACTGATTCCATAATAAGCGTAAAACAAGTCCGGGCGCTGCTGCACTACATGAAGCGCCAGCATTGACCCCCAAGAATGACCGGCCAGATATAGTTTTGTTTTTGAAAAGTGATCTAAGAGCCATTGAGTGACATGGATTGTATCTTTAATGAAGTGATTTATTGTCATGGAGTGTTGCGAAATTCGTTTAGAATATGAAAGCCCTGATCCTCTCTGATCCCAATGAACTACAGTGAAATACCGTTCCAGCTCTTTTTGATAATGTCTAATGTATCCGATTTGCGGCGTACCCGGCCCGCCATGTAAAAAAAGCAGCAATGGATTTTCAATATCAGCTCCATTAATCATCAGCATTTGCTTTGTATTTTCAATGCTCAGTTCTTTCATGATTGCGATTGATCTCTTTTCAGGAATCATAGATAGTAGCCCCTCGAATATGATAGATCCTATTATACAAGAAAAAGACAAGCAAACAAAAAACGAGACCCACAGGGGGTCTCGTTTAAAATCATACTATTACTCAGTGATTGTAGAAACAACGCCTGAACCAACAGTACGTCCGCCTTCACGAATAGAGAAACGAGTTCCTTCTTCGATAGCGATTGTAGAGATAAGTTCAACGTTCATTTCAGTGTTATCTCCAGGCATAACCATTTCTACGCCTTCTGGAAGATGGATGATACCAGTTACGTCAGTTGTACGGAAGTAGAACTGAGGACGGTAGTTAGAGAAGAATGGAGTGTGACGTCCACCCTCTTCTTTAGAAAGAACATAAACTTCAGCTTTGAATTTGCTGTGTGGAGTGATTGTACCTGGTTTAGCAAGTACTTGACCACGTTGGATTTCTTCACGAGATACACCACGAAGAAGGGCACCAATGTTGTCACCAGCTTCAGCATAATCAAGAAGCTTACGGAACATTTCAACACCTGTAACAGTTGTTTTCTTGTTCTCTTCTTGTAGACCGATGATTTCAACTTCGTCACCGACTTTAACTTGTCCGCGTTCTACACGGCCAGTCGCTACTGTACCACGACCAGTGATTGAGAATACGTCCTCAACTGGCATCATGAATGGTTTTTCAGTGTCACGTTCTGGAGTTGGGATGTACTCATCAACCGCATCCATAAGTTCGAAGATTTTAGCTTCGTACTCAGCGTCACCTTCAAGAGCTTTAAGAGCAGAACCTTTGATTACTGGTACATCATCACCAGGGAAGTCGTATTCGCTAAGAAGATCGCGAACTTCCATTTCAACTAGTTCAAGAAGCTCTTCGTCGTCTACCATGTCGCATTTGTTTAAGAATACAACGATGTATGGTACACCAACGTTTTTAGAAAGAAGGATGTGCTCACGAGTTTGTGGCATTGGGCCATCAGCAGCAGATACTACAAGGATAGCTCCGTCCATTTGCGCAGCACCAGTGATCATGTTTTTAACATAGTCAGCGTGTCCTGGGCAGTCAACGTGTGCATAGTGACGAGTTTCAGTTTCGTACTCAACGTGTGCAGTAGAGATTGTGATACCGCGCTCACGTTCTTCTGGAGCACCATCAATTTGATCGTACGCCATAGCTGTACCTTTACCAGATTTCTTATGAAGTACTGTTGTGATAGCAGCAGTTAAAGTTGTTTTACCATGGTCAACGTGTCCAATTGTACCAATATTGGCATGTGATTTGGAACGGTCGAATTTTTCTTTAGCCATTCTAAAATCCTCCTTAAGAGCTTTTAATTAGTAATGTATAGAGTGATAGGAAGTGAAAGAAAGCTTTCACTTCCTCATCTTACAATAGTAGTTATACTTGAGTTAAGCGGCAAAATCAATTATTCGCCTTTATTTTTTTTGATAATTTCTTCAGAAACGCTCTTCGGCACTTCTTCGTAGTGATCCATGAACATAGTGAACGTACCGCGACCTTGCGTATTAGAACGAAGTGCAGTAGCGTAACCGAACATTTCAGCAAGAGGAACCATAGCACGAACAACTTGAGCGTTACCGCGTGCTTCCATACCTTCTACGCGTCCGCGACGTGAAGTGATATCACCCATGATATCTCCCATGTATTCTTCTGGAATAACCACTTCTACTTTCATGATTGGTTCAAGAAGAACTGGGTTACATTTGCTGACTGCATTTTTCAATGCCATAGAAGCAGCTACTTTAAATGCCATTTCGTTTGAGTCAACATCATGGTAAGAACCGTCGAAAAGTTTAGCTTTAATGTCGATAAGCGGGAAGCCTGCTAGTACACCATTTTCAAGTGCATCTTCCAGACCTGCTTGAACAGCTGGGATGTATTCACGAGGAACGACCCCACCAACAATCGCATTTTCAAATTCAAAGCCCGCGCCTTCTTCGTTTGGTTCGAATTCGATCCAAACGTGTCCGAACTGACCGCGTCCACCAGACTGACGTACGAATTTACCTTCAACTTTTGCACCGGTACGGAATGTTTCACGGTACGCAACTTGAGGAGCACCAACATTGGCTTCTACTTTAAATTCGCGCTTCATACGGTCAACAATGATATCAAGGTGAAGTTCACCCATACCAGAGATGATCGTTTGGCCAGTTTCTGGATTTGTTTGAGTACGGAATGTAGGATCTTCTTCAGCAAGTTTCGCTAAAGCGATACCCATTTTATCTTGGTCAGCTTTTGATTTAGGCTCAATAGCAACGTCGATAACTGGTTCTGGGAATTCCATTGACTCAAGGATAACAAGATCCTTCTCATCACATAGAGTATCTCCAGTAGTTGTATCTTTTAGACCTACAGCAGCTGCGATATCCCCTGCGTATACAGTAGAGATTTCTTCACGGCTGTTAGCGTGCATTTGAAGAATACGTCCAACACGCTCACGTTTGCCTTTAGTAGAGTTTTTCACGTATGAACCGGAATCAAGTGTTCCAGAGTACACACGGAAGAACGTCAACTTACCAACGTAAGGGTCAGTCATAACTTTAAATGCTAATGCAGAGAATGGCTCTTCGTCAGAAGAATGACGCTCAATCTCTTCATTTGTATCAGGACGTGTACCTTTGATTGCAGCAACGTCAGTTGGTGCAGGAAGGTAGTCAAGAACAGCATCAAGTACGAGTTGAACACCTTTGTTTTTGAAGGCAGAACCAACAAGAACAGGGTAGAATTCAACATTTAATGTACCTTTACGGATACCTGCTTTTAACTCGTCAATTGTGATTTCTTCACCCTCAAGGTATTTATCCATAAGCTCTTCATCAAGCTCACATACAGCTTCAATAAGGCTGTTGCGAAGCTCTTCAGCTTGCTCTTTATACTCTTCAGGGATTTCTTTTGCATCAGAACGAGTTCCGAGGTCATCTTCGTAGAAATACGCAACGTTTTCTACAAGGTCGATGATACCTTCGAAATTATCTTCAGCACCGATCGGCAATTGAATTGCATGAGCGTTTGCTTGAAGACGATCTCTTAAAGTTCCTACAGAGTAAAGGAAGTCTGCACCGATTTTGTCCATTTTGTTAACAAAAACGATACGCGGTACTCCGTAAGTTGTTGCCTGACGCCAAACAGTTTCTGTTTGAGGCTCAACGCCTGATTGCGCGTCAAGTACAGCAACAGCACCATCAAGTACACGAAGAGAACGTTCAACTTCAACTGTGAAGTCTACGTGTCCTGGAGTATCGATGATGTTTACGCGGTATCCTTTCCACTGTGCAGTTGTCGCAGCGGAAGTGATTGTGATACCACGTTCTTGTTCCTGCTCCATCCAGTCCATTTGTGAAGCTCCTTCATGAGTTTCACCAATTTTATGGATACGACCAGTATAGAACAAGATACGTTCTGTAGTAGTCGTTTTACCGGCATCAATGTGAGCCATGATCCCGATATTACGAGTTTTGTCTAAGGAGAACTCTCTTGCCATTGGGTAATTTCTCCTTCCTTATTGGGAAATTGTGTTTTTTAGTATATAAATCCTACCAACGATAGTGAGCAAATGCTTTGTTTGCTTCAGCCATCTTATGAGTATCTTCACGTTTCTTAACAGCAGCACCAGTGTTGTTAGCTGCGTCAAGGATTTCGTTAGCTAAACGCTCTTCCATCGTTTTTTCTCCACGAAGACGAGCGTAGTTTACTAACCAGCGAAGTCCAAGAGTCGTACGACGTTCAGGACGAACTTCTACAGGAACTTGGTAGTTCGCACCACCTACACGGCGTGCTTTTACTTCAAGTACAGGCATGATGTTTTTCAATGCTTGTTCGAAAACCTCCATTGCATCATTGCCAGTACGTTCTTTAATGATATCGAATGACTTGTATAGGATTGTTTGAGACTTACCTTTTTTACCATCGATCATCATTTTGTTGATTAGACGAGATACAAGCTTAGAGTTGTAAATCGGATCAGGTAAAACGTCTCTTTTTGCTACAGGACCTTTACGTGGCATCTGAATATCCTCCCTTCATCAATTATGCGTATTTTCGTTTATTATTTTGCTTTAGGTTTTTTCGTACCGTATTTAGAACGGCCTTGTGCACGGTTTTCAACTCCAGCAGTATCAAGCGCACCACGAACGATGTGGTAACGTACCCCTGGTAAGTCTTTTACACGTCCACCGCGGATAAGTACAACACTGTGCTCTTGCAGGTTGTGACCGATACCAGGAATGTAAGCAGTAACCTCGATTCCGTTAGTCAAACGAACACGAGCATATTTACGAAGTGCTGAGTTCGGTTTTTTCGGTGTCATTGTACCAACACGAGTACATACCCCGCGTTTTTGTGGAGAAGATACGTTAGTGTGCTCTTTTTTAAAGCTGTTGTATCCTTTGTTAAGTGCAGGAGACTTTGAGTTTTCTACTTTACTCACGCGTCCTTTGCGAATTAGCTGATTAATTGTAGGCATGATTTTTTCCTCCCTTCATTACGTTTTATAACCCACATACCCAGGTGGTTCATCAAAAGGCAAAAAACAATGTCTTTACACAAGATGGAATCTTACGCAAAAACAAAAGTACGTTATAAAATAATGGCAACAGCGGCTGCTCCTACCTCAATTCCGCAGGCTTTGCCGAGCTTTTTCATGGATTCAACCATTAAGACAGAGATACCTTGATCTTTCGCAAGTGAAACAACACTTGACGTAAGTATCGGATCTGCGTCCTTTGCAACGACTACTTCCTTTACTGAACCTCGCTTTAGAGCTTTCACTGTTTGCTTCGTACCAATAATAATTGATTTGGCCTGTGATACTTTATCATAAGACATAAACATATCCTCCAAAGTAACAGGTTTATTTCGAGCACCTTGGTTATATTATCATTCTAGGAGACGAATGTCAACAAGGTATGACATTTTTTAGTTTCTATCTTCTCATAGAGTGCCTTTTTAATAAATATATCTGCTGAAAGACTGCAAAAACAGTCTTTCAGCAGAATGAAATCAGTTATTCAACCGGAACCATATCGTCAGTCGGCTGAACATTTGATACTGGTTTTACTTTACGGTATTTCATCATTCCTGTACCAGCTGGAACAAGTTTACCGATGATAACATTCTCTTTCAAGCCGAGAAGCTCGTCACGCTTACCTTTGATCGCTGCATCTGTAAGGACACGCGTTGTTTCCTGGAAGGAAGCAGCAGATAAGAATGAATCAGTTTCAAGAGATGCTTTTGTAATACCGAGTAAGACAGGACGGCCTGTAGCAGGTCGATTGCCTTCGAGCAACACCTTTTTGTTCGCTTCAGTAAATTGGTGGATGTCAAGCAATGTACCTGGAAGCACATCAGTGTCACCGGCATCAATTACGCGTACTTTACGAAGCATCTGGCGAACCATTACTTCTACGTGTTTATCACCGATTTCAACACCCTGCATACGGTAAACCTTTTGAACCTCATGGAGAAGATACTCTTGAACAGTCGTCAGGTCAGTCACTTTAAGAAGTTCTTTCGGATCGATTGAACCTTCTGTCAGTACTTGGCCACGAGTAATTTTATCTCCTTCCGCTACTTTCAGGCGGGAGTTGTAAGGTGCCGTATAAGAACGTGTTTCCACTGCGCCTTGAACCACAATTTCCTGCTGCTTATCACGAACTTCATTAATCTCAACGACTGTACCGTCGATTTCTGTAATTGTTGCCTGACCTTTCGGATTACGCGCTTCGAAAAGCTCTTGGATACGCGGAAGACCCTGTGTGATATCGTCTCCGGCAACCCCGCCTGTATGGAAGGTACGCATTGTTAACTGTGTACCAGGCTCACCGATTGATTGGGCAGCAATGATTCCGACAGCTTCACCGACTTCAACATCGGAGCCAGTTGCAAGATTTCGGCCATAGCATCGTTTACATACACCATGAGGCGTATTACATGTGAAGGCAGAACGGATCCACACTTCTTCAATGCCAGCTTCGACAATCTCCAGCGCCTTATCTTCATCGATTAGTTCGTTTTCATTCACAAGCACTTCACCTGTTTCAGGGTGCTTCACTTGTTTTCGGGCAAAACGGCCGATTAAGCGTTCTTCTAAGCGCTCAATTGTTTCAGTTCCTTCTTTAAGAGGCTTAGCAAGAATGCCTCGGTCAGTTCCGCAATCAGTTTCACGGATGATAACATCCTGCGCAACGTCAACGAGACGGCGTGTAAGGTAACCTGAGTCAGCAGTTTTAAGAGCGGTATCGGCAAGACCTTTACGCGCACCGTGTGTGGAGATAAAGTACTCCAATACTGTCAGACCTTCACGGAAACTTGATTTGATCGGCAACTCAATGATACGTCCAGCCGGGTTGGCCATCAGACCGCGCATTCCGGCAAGCTGCGTAAAGTTAGATGCGTTACCACGGGCACCAGAGTCACTCATCATGTAGATCGGGTTGAGTTCATCAAGTGATTTCATCAGTTTGCCTTGGATCACGTCTTTTGCAGCACTCCAGATAGAGATGACTCTCTCATAGCGTTCTTCTTCAGTGATAAGACCGCGGCGGAACTGCTTCATAACGTTGTCAACTTTGCTTTGTGCTTCTTCAAGAATTTCTTGTTTATCATCGAGTACGACGATGTCAGAAACCCCAACTGTAATACCAGCTTTTGTTGAATATTTGAAACCTAGGTTTTTCATGCGGTCAAGCATTTTAGACGTTTCCGTGATATGGAATCGTTTAAAGATTTCCGCGATGATTTTACCCAGAATACCTTTTTTGAACGGTGCATTGATTGGCTGCTGTGCGATGACAGCTTTAACGTCAGCACCTTTTTCCAAGAAGAAACGGTCAGGTGTTTTCTCTTCAATGTTGCTCTTCGTTGGTTCATTCATGTAAGGGAATGATTCCGGAAGAATTTCATTGAAGACAAGCTTACCGACAGTTGTAATTAACAATTTTGAGCGCTGTTCTTCGGTAAATGTCACATTCTTAAGGGAGTTAGCTGCAACAGCTACTCTCGTATGAAGGTGAACATATCCGTTTTGATAAGCAAGAAGCGCTTCGTCTGTATTCTTGAAGACCATACCTTCACCGACAGCACCGGCACGCTCAAGTGTCAGGTAATAGTTACCAAGTACCATATCCTGAGACGGAGTTACAACCGGTTTACCATCTTTAGGGTTCAAGATGTTTTGAGCCGCAAGCATCAAGATGCGTGCTTCAGCTTGTGCTTCAGCAGATAATGGTACGTGAACCGCCATTTGGTCACCGTCAAAGTCAGCGTTGTAAGCTGTACATACGAGCGGGTGAAGGCGGATTGCGCGTCCTTCAACAAGCGTTGGTTCAAACGCCTGAATACCTAATCTGTGAAGTGTAGGGGCACGGTTCAGCAGTACTGGGTGCTCCTTAATAACTGATTCTAATACATCCCAAACTTCAGGCTGTACGCGCTCAATTTTGCGTTTCGCACTCTTAATGTTGTGAGCAAGACCCTTTTCAACAAGTTCTTTCATAACGAAAGGCTTGAAGAGTTCAAGCGCCATTTCCTTCGGTAATCCGCATTGGTACATTTTCAAATGAGGACCAACAACGATTACAGAACGTCCGGAGTAATCGACACGTTTACCAAGAAGGTTTTGACGGAAACGGCCTTGCTTCCCTTTCAACATGTGAGAAAGAGATTTTAACGGTCTGTTACCAGGACCTGTTACAGGGCGTCCGCGGCGGCCGTTGTCAATTAAGGCATCGACAGCCTCTTGAAGCATACGCTTTTCGTTTTGAACGATGATGCTTGGCGCACCAAGGTCCAGAAGGCGTTTCAAACGATTGTTACGGTTGATGACACGACGATAAAGATCGTTCAAATCAGAAGTCGCAAAACGTCCGCCATCTAGCTGAACCATCGGTCTAAGCTCCGGAGGAATAACAGGAAGCACATCAAGGATCATCCAAGAAGGCTTGTTTCCTGAGTTACGGAAGGCTTCTAAAACTTCAAGACGTTTGATCGCACGAGTACGTCGTTGTCCTTGTGAAGTTTTCAGCTCTTCTTTTAACATATCAACTTCTTTTACAAGATCGATATCTTGAAGAAGTTTATGAATTGCTTCAGCACCCATAGATGCTTGGAATTTATTACCGTATTTATCAAGATAAGCACGGTATTCTTTCTCAGACAGAAGCTGTTTCTTTTCAAGCGGTGTATTTGCCGGGTCAGTTACAACGTAAGAAGCAAAGTAAATCACTTCTTCTAAAGCACGAGGTGACATATCCAGCACAAGACCCATACGGCTTGGAATACCTTTGAAATACCAAATGTGGGAAACTGGGGCAGCCAGTTCAATGTGCCCCATTCTCTCACGACGGACTTTAGCCCGTGTTACTTCGACTCCGCAGCGGTCACAAACTACGCCTTTATAACGAACTCGCTTGTACTTCCCGCAATGACATTCCCAGTCCTTAGTCGGTCCGAAAATGCGTTCGCAGAATAGACCGTCCTTTTCAGGTTTTAACGTACGATAGTTTATCGTTTCAGGCTTTTTCACTTCACCAAAAGACCATGAACGGATTTTATCCGGTGAAGCAAGACCGATGTTCATATACTCAAAATTGTTCACATCTAGCAAGGGGCCTACCTCCCTTTTTATCTTCGGATTAACCGATGTCACTTGCCTTTATAACTAGAGATTATTCTTTTGTTACTACATCACGTTCAACGTCTGCAGATGCTGTTTCTTCCGGCTCTTCATCACCTGATAATGCCAGGCCGTCAGCTTGTTTCGCATCTTCTTCGTCTTCTAAATCTCTCATTTCTATTTCTTCTTCATCACCAGAAAGGATTTTGACATCCATACCTAAGCTTTGAAGTTCTTTGATTAATACTTTGAATGATTCCGGAACACCTGGTTCAGGAACATTGTCGCCTTTAACGATGGCTTCGTATGTTTTCACACGTCCAACCACGTCATCAGACTTAACAGTCAGAATTTCTTGAAGAGTGTAAGCCGCACCGTAAGCTTCAAGTGCCCAAACCTCCATCTCACCGAAACGCTGTCCGCCAAATTGAGCTTTACCGCCAAGAGGCTGCTGCGTAACAAGTGAGTAAGGGCCTGTAGAACGCGCATGAAGTTTATCGTCAACCATGTGAGCCAGTTTGATCATATACATGATACCGACAGATACACGGTTATCAAACGGCTCTCCAGTACGTCCGTCGTAAAGCACTGTTTTGGCGTCACGAGACATGCCGGCTTCTTCAAGTGTTTCCCAGACATCCTCTTCTCGCGCTCCGTCAAATACAGGAGATGCAATGTGAATGCCGAGGTAACGAGCGGCCATACCCATATGAAGTTCTAATACCTGCCCGATGTTCATACGTGATGGTACGCCCAGCGGGTTAAGCATGATATCAATTGGTGTGCCGTCAGGAAGGTAAGGCATATCCTCTTCAGGAAGAATCTTAGAGATAACACCTTTGTTACCGTGACGACCGGCCATTTTATCCCCTTCAGAAATCTTACGTTTCTGAACGATATATACGCGTACTAACTGGTTCACACCTGGAGGAAGTTCGTCTCCGTCTTCACGGTTGAAGACTTTAACGTCATGGATAATTCCTCCGCCGCCGTGAGGCACACGAAGAGAAGTATCACGAACCTCGCGGGCTTTCTCGCCAAAGATGGCGTGAAGCAGGCGTTCTTCTGCAGTCAGTTCAGTTACGCCTTTAGGCGTTACTTTACCAACAAGAAGATCTCCGTCTTTTACTTCTGCCCCGATACGGATGATTCCGCGGTCATCAAGATTGCGAAGCGCATCTTCACCGACGTTTGGAATATCGCGAGTGATCTCTTCAGGTCCAAGTTTCGTATCACGTGCTTCTGATTCATATTCTTCAATGTGGATAGATGTATAAACATCATCCTTCACAAGACGTTCACTCATGATGATGGCATCCTCATAGTTGTAGCCATCCCATGTCATGAAGCCGACCATTACGTTACGGCCAAGTGCAAGTTCACCAAGCTCCATAGAAGGACCGTCAGCAAGGATTTCTCCTTTTACAACTTCATCGCCGACACTTACGATCGGACGCTGGTTGTAGCACGTACCTTGGTTAGAGCGGACAAATTTCAGCAGGCTGTATTTATCCAGGTTTCCTTTTACTTTTTGACCGTCTACTTCTTCATAACGGCGAACCCAAACGTTTTTCGCTTCTACACGTTCAACGATACCAGGGTGTTTACAAATAACAGCGGCACCAGAGTCTTTTCCTGATACGTATTCCATACCAGTTCCAACGAATGGCGCTTCCGGCTGCATCAAAGGCACAGCCTGACGTTGCATGTTCGCTCCCATGAGGGCACGGTTGGAGTCATCGTTTTCTAAGAACGGGATACATGCTGTCGCAGCAGATACAACCTGCTTAGGCGATACATCCATGTAGTCTACACGGTTTCTGGAAACAACGGTGTTCTCCCCGCGGAAACGAGCTACGATGCTGTCATCAATAAAGGCGCCTTCGTCATCAAGACGAGCGTTCGCTTGAGCGACAACATAGTTATCCTCTTCATCAGCAGTTAAGTAATCGATTCTGCCCGTTACCTTCCCTGTTTCAGGGTCAACGCGGCGATATGGCGTTTCAATAAAGCCAAAACGGTTTACTTTTGCATAAGATGATAGTGAGTTGATCAAACCGATGTTCGGGCCCTCAGGCGTTTCAATCGGACACATACGGCCATAGTGGGAGTAGTGAACGTCACGCACTTCCATTCCGGCACGCTCACGTGTCAATCCGCCCGGTCCTAATGCTGACAGACGGCGCTTATGCGTTAATTCAGCAAGCGGGTTCGTCTGATCCATGAATTGAGAAAGCTGTGAGCTTCCAAAGAACTCTTTAATGGACGCAATAACAGGACGAATATTGATCAGCTGCTGAGGCGTAATTGTATTCGTATCTTGAATTGACATTCTCTCACGAACCACACGCTCCATACGGCTTAAACCGATACGGAATTGGTTCTGGAGAAGCTCGCCTACAGAACGTAAACGGCGGTTTCCAAGATGATCGATATCATCTGTGTCGCCTACTCCGTGCAGCAGGTTGAAGAAGTAGCTGATTGAAGAAATAATATCAGCAGGCGTGATGTTTTTAATCTCTTCTTCAATGTAAGCATTGCCGATTACATTAATAACCTGTTCTCCTTCTTGATCAGTCGGAGCAAAGATTTTAATGGATTGAAGAGTCACTTCATCTTCAACAACACCGCCATTCGGATACAGCTTTCTGAAACCGATTCCGTTTTCTAAGTATGGCAGTACTTTATCAAGTGTTCTTCTATCAAGAATCTGACCTTTTTCAGCAAGGATTTCTCCTGTTTCAGGATCAACGAGCGTTTCAGCAAGTCTCTGATTGAAGAGGCGATTCTTAATATGAAGTTTTTTATTAATTTTATAGCGTCCTACATTGGCAAGATCGTATCGTTTCGGATCAAAGAAACGAGAATCAAGCAAGCTTTTCGCATTTTCTACTGTAGGCGGCTCTCCAGGACGGAGACGCTCGTAAATTTCAAGCAGCGCTTTGTCGCTGTTTTCTGTGTTATCTTTATCAAGCGTATTTCTCAGGTATTCGTTTTCTCCTATGAGATCAAGAATCTCTTGATCGGAGCCGAAGCCGAGAGCACGCAAAAGAACCGTAACCGGCAACTTACGTGTGCGATCAATGCGGACATAAACAACATCTTTCGCATCAGTTTCGTATTCTAACCATGCGCCACGGTTTGGAATGACAGTTGCGGTAAAACCTTTTTTACCGTTCTTGTCTACTTTACCACTGAAATATACACTTGGAGACCGAACAAGCTGGGAAACGATAACGCGTTCCGCACCGTTAATGATAAAAGTACCTGTATCTGTCATAATAGGGAAATCACCCATGAAGACATCTTGGTCTTTTACCTCTCCAGTTTCTTTGTTAATTAAACGAACCTTCACTCTTAGCGGAGCTGAGTAAGTCACATCACGTTCTTTTGATTCCTCTACAGGATATTTAGGCTCACCTAAACTATAATCAATGAACTCAAGAGAGAGGTTACCAGTGAAATCCTCAATTGGTGATATGTCTTGAAACATCTCTCTAAGACCCTCATCAAGAAACCACTGATAAGAAGAGGTTTGAATTTCAATGAGATTTGGTAATTCTAACACTTCGCTAATGCGAGCATAGCTTCTGCGCTGGCGGTGTCGTCCATACTGAACTAGTTGACCTGTCAACTGATTCACCCCTCAAATCATGCGTATTATATGTGTAATAAGCATTTCATCCAAAGAAAGAAATACTTTTACAAGACAAAAGAAAAAAGGGTTTCTAATTAAGAAAACCACATCCAAAAACAAATACCGATTTTATTAGCATTTCCATACTTGTATAATTTATACATAGATATTGACAATTCATCATATCAAGCAAAATATATACATTGGCATTTTACAATATTAACATAGTTAAAATACCGAGTCAAACTTTTTTTGCTTTTATGATATAATAGCCTTTCTTTTTTTGAACGACAGAAACTTCATCGAACAGTTCCTCGAGCTTTTCAATGGCAGAAGGCGCACCTTGCTTTTTCTGTATGACGATCCACAACTCACCTGAAGCTTTTAAGTGTTCAGCGCTTTTCTCAAAGATAGCATGGACAACTTTTTTTCCGGCTCGGATTGGGGGATTTGTAAGAATAGAAGCAAATGTTTGAGCAGAATCAACGTTTGAAAACAAATCGCTTTGATAAATCTTAACGTTTGTTATTCCGTTCTGTTCCGCATTTCCATTTGATAGTTCTACGGCTCTCTCATTAACATCAATCATGTGGATAGTCCGGTCTTTAAAGTCGCTGGCAAGCGATAAACCAATCGGCCCGTACCCGCAGCCTACATCCAAAATGCTGCCCTCAACCTCAGGCTCTTCAAAAGAATCTATCAGCAGGCGGGAGCCGAAATCAACTTCTTTTTTAAAAAACCCCGCTGTCGCTGGTAAACGTGAAATCTTTATTCCGAAGCCTAAAAGACCAGGTTTGCTTGTTGCTTTTCACTGAAGGTTTTTCTGAATAATAGTGCTCACTCATTATTAGAACCTCCTTTTTTCATGGCTTAAAGAATGGCAAAGAAAAAGCTCGCCTCATAAAAGCGAGCTTCCCCTCCAGGTAAGTGAAGATTACTTAACTTCTACAGAAGCGCCAACTTCTTCAAGTTTAGCTTTAAGCTCTTCAGCTTCTTCTTTAGCAATACCTTCTTTAAGTGGTTTTGGAGTGTTGTCAACAAGTTCTTTAGCTTCTTTCAAGCCAAGACCAGTGATTTCACGTACAACTTTGATAACTTTGATTTTTTGAGATCCAGCACCAGCAAGGATAAGATCGAATTCGCTTTGCTCTTCAGCAGCTCCGCCTGCAGCAGCTCCGCCAGCTACAGCTACAGGAGCAGCAGCAGTTACGCCAAATTCTTCTTCGATTGCTTTTACTAGGTCGTTCAATTCAAGTACAGTTGCTTCTTTAACGGAAGCAATGATTTCTTCGATATTTAAAGCCATTTGTAATTCCTCCATTTTGTTTTAATTTATGAAAAACTGATTAGATTAAGCGCCTTGTTCTTCCTTTTGTTCTGCCACAGCTTTTGCAGCAAGAGCAAAGTTGCGAACTGGAGCTTGAAGTACGCTAAGCAACATAGAAAGCAAGCCTTCGCGTGATGGAAGTTCAGCAAGAGCTTTCACTTCTTCAACAGTAGAAACTTTACCTTCGATTACGCCAGCTTTGATTTCAAGAGCTTCGTGATTTTTAGCGAAGTCATTCAGAACTTTAGCCGGAGCGACAACATCTTCAGTGCTGAATGCGATCGCGTTCGGTCCAGTTAAGAAATCATTCAAACCATTAAGCTCAGCTTGTTCAACCGCACGGCGAGTCATCGTATTTTTGTAAACTTTGAACTCAACGTTAGCTTCGCGAAGCTGTTTACGAAGTTCAGTTACTTCAGAAACGTTAAGTCCGCGATAGTCAACGATGATCGTTGATTTACTTTCTTTCAGTTTAGAAGCAATTTCTTCAACAACAACTTTTTTAGTTTCAATTGCGCTGCTCATGGTTACACCTCCTGTAGATTCTTGTGTAACACTTATACCGTTAGGTGATCACGACTGAGACGACGGATTCCATATAAAAAGCCTCCATGAGACATGGAGGCTGTATATACAAGCATACGTAACGTAATAGCTGTGATAATATACACCTCGGTAGGATGATTAAGCGGTTAGGCCCCTACTGTCTACGGTATAAATGATATTCTATTTTACAACATTTTGAATAATATCAGAATGTTGATGTCATGTCAATATTATTTTACGTTAAAAGTTGAAGAGTCTACTTTGACACCAGGTCCCATAGTAGAAGTTACAGCAACGTTTTTCACGTAAACGCCTTTAGCTGCGGCAGGTTTAGCTTTCAGGATTGTATCGTACATTGTCGTGAAGTTCTCAACAAGTTTTTCATCCTCGAAAGAAACTTTACCGATAGGAACATGAATGTTTCCAGCTTTATCTACGCGGTATTCAACTTTACCAGCTTTGATTTCGCCGATCGCTTTTTCAACTTCGAAAGTAACTGTACCAGTTTTAGGGTTTGGCATTAAACCTTTTGGTCCAAGTACACGACCAATTTTACCAACTTCACCCATCATATCAGGTGTAGCTACGATTACATCGAAATCGAACCAGCCTTGTTGAATTTTGTTGATGTAGTCAGTATCGCCTACGTAATCTGCACCAGCAGCTTCAGCTTCTTTCGCTTTTTCGCCTTTTGCGAAAACGAGAACGCGCTGAGTTTTACCAGTTCCGTTTGGAAGCACAACTGCTCCGCGGATTTGCTGGTCGTTTTTACGAGGGTCAACCCCTAAACGGAAAGCCACTTCAACTGTAGCGTCGAATTTAGCTGTGTTTGTTTTTTTAACGAGAGCTACTGCTTCAGAAACGTCGTAAGCTTTAGAACGGTCTACAAGCTTAGCAGCTTCAACGTACTTTTTACCTTTTTTAGCCATTTTAAAATTTCCTCCTTATGTGGTTATAGCGGAATAACCTCCCACGAATAAGGGTTGCGAACTTGTTAAAACTCGCAACCCGACAAGAAACAAATTAATCCTCGATTACAATACCCATACTGCGGGCAGTACCTTCAACCATGCGCATTGCCGCTTCAACGTCTGCTGCGTTTAAGTCAGGCATTTTCGTTTCAGCGATTTCGCGTACTTTATCGCGCTTAACGGTTGCCACTTTATTACGGTTTGGTTCACCAGAACCAGACTCAATTCCAGCTGCTTTTTTAAGCAATACTGCAGCAGGTGGAGTTTTTGTAATAAATGTAAATGAACGGTCTTCGTAAACCGAAATTTCAACAGGAATGATTAAACCAGCTTGGTCAGCTGTACGAGCGTTAAACTCCTTACAGAATCCCATGATGTTAACACCGGCTTGACCAAGTGCAGGTCCAACTGGTGGTGCTGGGTTAGCTTTTCCAGCAGGAATTTGCAATTTTACAACTTTAACTACTTTTTTAGCCACGAGACACACCTCCTTAAGTCCGTGATGTGGTAATAGGGTAAACCCTCCCACTCAAGGTTTCATTCTTTATATGAATGACGAAATATCATGCTAGTTGCCTTGGATAAGTCCAAGACGTACCTTTGCTATATTATCATTTATATATAGCAATTTCAAGTTTTTTCACATTACAATTTATCGATTTGGGTAAATTCCAGTTCAACCGGCGTTTCGCGGCCGAACATATTAACGAAAACTTTGACCTTGCTTTTGTCATAATCAATCTCTTCAATCGATCCAGTAAAGTTAGCAAAAGGTCCGTCTATTACTTTCACTGTCTCTTTCAGTTCAAAGTCAATATCAGTTTTGCGTTCGTCCATGCCCATTCTCTTCAAAATGGTTTCTGCTTCGCCTGGAAGAAGCGGCGTCGGTTTTGAACCTGATCCAGCAGATCCTACGAATCCAGTAACGCCCGGCGTGTTGCGGACAACATACCAAGAGTCGTCTGTCATTACAATTTCAACAAGCACATAACCAGGGAATACTTTCTTTTTCACGACTTTTTTCTTGCCGTTTTTGATATCCGTTTCTTCTTCTTCGGGTACGACTACACGGAAAATTTTATCCTGCATCCCCATTGATTCAACACGTTTTTCCAAGTTGGCTTTTACTTTATTCTCATAACCAGAGTACGTGTGAACAACATACCAATTCTTTTCCATTCTCTTCAGGACTGTCCAGTCCTTCCCTCCCCGCATTTGGTTTTAGTGAATTACCATAACGCTTCAAAAAATAGGCGGCAAGCCTATGATAACTTTCATTTTAAGCCACAATAAAAAACCCGCTGAACGGGTTTTGGCAAGTAATATTATGATCTATTATAGCACGTATTGCTGATCATTATTCAACTATTAAACGAATTAATTGAGAAATTCCTGTGTCAAGGAGGGCAAAAAAGATAACAAAAAAGATAACTGTTGAAATTACCGTAATGGTATAACGCGTTAACTCTTTTCCTTTAGGCCAGCTTACCTTTTTCATTTCTTTCCCAACATCTTTAAAGAATTTCATAATACGCATGTAAAAGACCTCCACAATTTAAAAAGCGCAAAAACTATTTTGTTTCAAGATGAGCTGTATGTGAATTGCAAGTACTGCAGTATTTCTTTACTTCTAATCGCTCAGCCGCTGATGCAGAGCTCTTCATTGTCGTATAATTACGGTTTCCGCATGTCTTGCATGCTAACGTAATCTTTTTTCTCATGTCATTACACCTTTTTCTAAATAGACATTAGTTCTTATCTTTAGTAACATATCATAGTCAGAAAAATACTGTCAATATAGCATAAATTCCTATTACAAACTGATTTCGCGAATTTCCAAGTACTTCTCCAGCTTGCGTTTCACACGCTGAAGGGCATTGTCGATCGATTTCACATGTCGGTTCAGTTCATCGGAAATCTCTTGGTAACTTCTCCCGTCGAGATATAAGACGAGTACTTTTCTCTCTAAATCACTTAGTAGTTCTCCCATTTTCATTTCAATGTCATCAAATTCTTCCTGATTAATGATCATTTCCTCAGGATTTAAGGTTTTCGCCCCTGAAATGACATCAAGCAGCGTTCGGTCTGATTCTTCATCAAAAATCGGTTTATCTAATGAGACGTAGGAATTCAAAGGAATGTGTTTCTGGCGAGTAGCTGTCTTTATTGCGGTAATAATTTGGCGGGTAATACATAATTCTGCGAAAGCTTTGAAAGAGGTAAGCTTGTCCTCTTTGAAGTCACGAATAGACTTATAGAGGCCTATCATACCTTCCTGAACAATATCTTCTCTGTCCGCCCCTATTAAGAAATAGGATCTTGCTTTCGCCCGAACAAAGTTTCGGTACTTCGTAATCAAGTAATCTAACGCATCACTGTCCCCAACATGAACCTTTTCAATGACCTGCTCGTCCTCCAACTGGCAAAACTGCTCTTTGTTGAATTTTCCCTTGTTGTTCTGTAGATTCACTCCGATCCCCCCGGCGCACGTAGATAGAAATATTATACAGTATTGGGCAAAAAAGCGTCAACTTAATCTAAGTCTCCCCGCCTCCACTTTTCAAACGTTTTCAAAACCTCTTCCGATAAAGCAATTTTACCCGCGGCTTTTCGGAAGTGATTTTTCTTACCCGTCTCTCTATTCGCCTTTCAATCGCTTCTACCTCTCTCAAAAGCTCCCGGGCCGATTTCCGCAATGCCCCCTGTCCGAAAATCGCCCATTGCTCAGTATAGTCAGAGGTCGCAACGTGAATTTGAGTCGCAATATTATTCAAAGCCTGAGCGAGCTTTTCTATCCGCTCATCAGCCGTCTCATTTTCTTTTGTAAAAATCACTTCAACTCGATGGTTGGTCTGTTTTTTCTCAAGCCCTTTTACGAGATGCGCGTCAAAAACAACAATAACCCTGTTTCCTGTATACGATTGATATTCCGCCATTTTCTGAATCAGTACGTCTCTCGCCTCTTCGAAACTGTTTGCTTTTAAATCCTTCAGCTGCGGCCAGGCTCCAATCATGTTGTACCCGTCTACTAACAGGATATCCATGGGTCTTTATTCTCCCAGAGGGTTTCGTTTCCGGTAGACTTCATACATCAAAAGACCAGCCGCGACAGATGCATTTAGTGAAGTTACCTTTCCGGCCATCGGGAGTTTAATGAGAAAATCACACTTTTCTTTCACGAGTCGGCCCATCCCTTTTCCTTCACTTCCGATGCTAAAGCCAAAGGCATATTGCCGTCCATATTGCGGTAATCCTCACGCGCGGACGCGTCCGTTCCGACAACCCAGATTCCCTGTTCTTTCATCTCTTCTAACGTCCGTGCCAAATTGGTGACTCTCGCTACAGGAATGTGTTCAATTGCCCCTGTTGAAGCTTTTGCCACTGTTGTTGTCAGCCCGACAGCTCTCCGTTTTGGAATGACGATGCCATGAGCGCCGACCGCATCCGCTGTTCTCATAATGGAACCAAGATTATGAGGGTCTTCAAGCTCGTCCAGAATGAGGAAGAAAGGCTGTTCATTTCTTTCCTCGGCTGCTTTATATAAATCGTCCAGTTCTGCATATTCATACGCTGCAACCTGTGCCACAACGCCTTGATGCTGTCCTGTCACCATTTGATCGAGTTTTTTTCTCGGGACGTATTGAATCGTGATTCCCTGCTTTTTCGCAAGCTCAATCACTTGCTGTGCCTGTCCCTTTACGGTGTTTTCCGCCATCCACAGCTTATACAGCTTCCGATCAGATTTTAACGTCTCGATCACTGCATTCTTCCCTATGACGTAATCATGTTGCTGACTCATTTGTTTTCCTCCCTGACGTCCCGAATTGTATAGCCTCGGCTACGAGCTGACTAAGCCGTTCCTCTCTTTTCTCTAGAAAAAGGTAGCCTAGAAGCGCTTCAAATGCTGTACTATAGCGGTACGTCTGAACATCTGTATTTTTAGGTGTTGTTCCTGACTTGGCATTTCTGCCTCTTTTCAGCACCGCTTCCTCTTCTTCCGTAAAAAATGATTGATTCTGCAGAAAAAATAGGATCTCAGCCTGCGACTTTGCCGAAACAATCCGGCTTGATTTCTTATGAAGATCATTTGGTTTGGTAAAGCCCTGCTTAAGCAGGTGATGCCTTACATATACTTCAAAAATGGCATCACCTATATAAGCAAGCGCAAGACCGTTAAGCTGCTTTGAATCTTTTATCGTATCAAATTCAAGCATCCGTTATTCTCCCCGTTTCCAGCGAGTGCCTTGAGCCGTATCTTCAAGAATGATATTCATGCTTTTCAGCTGGTCGCGAATCTGGTCTGACAACGCAAAATCGCGATTCCGGCGCGCTTCGTTTCGTTTTTCGATTAAGTCTTCAATCTCTTGATCGAGAAGTTCCTGCTCACCCAATGAAAAACCGAGAACAGAAACAATACGGTCAAACATCTCGATAAACGCCGTAATTACATGATCAGCCGTATGATCTTTCTGAAGATAATAATTGGCGTGTTTCGCTAAGTCGAACAAGACAGAAATCGCATTCGCCGTATTAAAATCATCGTCCATCGCTTCTTCAAATGCTTTGCGGTGTTCTTCAACTTTCTCAAGCCATTGATCGTCATCTTCCGTTAAATTCGTACTGCTGTTCAGACGGTGCTGAAGATTGCTGTACGCTGTTTTTAAACGGTTAAATGCGCTTTTCGTATTTTCTAGAAGCTCTTCTGAATAGTTAATCGGATGGCGATAATGAACAGATAGCATAAAGAATCTCAAAAGCTGCGGATCATGCTGTTTAATGATGTCATGCACAAGCACAAAGTTGCCCAGTGATTTTGACATTTTTTCATTATCAATATTGATATAGCCATTATGGAGCCAGTACTTCGCAAACGTTTTTCCTGTCAGTGCCTCAGATTGCGCAATTTCGTTTTCATGGTGAGGGAATGTTAAATCCTGTCCGCCCGCATGGATATCAATCTGGTCACCCAGATACTTTTTCACCATTGCTGAGCATTCAATGTGCCAGCCCGGACGTCCTTTTCCCCAAGGGCTATCCCAAGAGATTTCCCCTTCTTTTGCCGCTTTCCACAGTGCGAAATCAAGAGCATCTTCTTTTTTCTCTCCGACCCGGATGCGTGCACCTGATCTTAGCTCATCGATTGATTGCTGAGAAAGCTTTCCGTATCCTTCAAACGCTC
The DNA here is from genome assembly GCF_029772985.1 of Bacillus stercoris. Taxonomy (NCBI): domain Bacteria; kingdom Bacillati; phylum Bacillota; class Bacilli; order Caryophanales; family Bacillaceae; genus Bacillus; species Bacillus stercoris. The sequence goes on from NZ_CP121861.1 coordinate 4,254,553, forward strand.
TTGTTTTGAAATAAACGTCACCTTCTGATTCATAAGCGTAGCCCTTTTTCACGAGCTGATCTACGAATTCGATAATGGCATCCATGTTTTCCATCACTCGCGGATGAAGGTCGGCTTTTCGGCATCCGAGCGCACCTACATCTTCAAAATATGCTTTAATAAAACGCTCTGAAATGGTAGGCACATCCTCACCAAGTTCATTTGCCGCTTTAATTAATTTATCGTCTACGTCTGTGAAGTTAGAGACATACTGCACATCATAGCCTTTATACTCCAAATAGTTTCGAACCGTATCGTAAACGATAGCCGGACGCGCGTTCCCGATGTGAATGTAATTGTAAACTGTCGGTCCGCATACGTACATTTTCACTTTCCCCTCTTCAAGAGGAACGAATGTTTCCTTCTGTCTAGTCAATGTATTATAAAGTGTGATTGTCATTTTTGATTGATCCTTTCTTTTCTGTCTTCAAGTTCTGCCTTCAGCTCTAAAATCTGCTGTTCCAAAGACTTAAAGCGGTCAGCAACCGGATCGGGCAAATCCTGATGGTTTAAATCGCGTCTTACCTTCTTGCCATTTTGTACAACGACCCGTCCGGGGATACCGACAACTGTTGAAAAATCAGGAACATCATGCAGCACTACTGAACCAGCGCCAATCTTTGAGCCTTCACCGACCGTAATTGAACCGAGCACTTTAGCACCTGTGGCTATCAATGCGTCATCTTTAATCGTTGGGTGCCTTTTTCCCTTTTCTTTCCCCGTTCCCCCAAGGGTAACCCCCTGAAAAACGGTTACGTTATTGCCGATTTCACATGTCTCCCCAATGACAACCCCCATGCCGTGGTCTATGAAAAATCTTCTCCCAATTGTGGCGCCGGGGTGGATTTCGATCCCGGTAAAAAATCGGCTTACTTGAGATATAAGGCGTGCAAGGAAATAAAATTTTCGTTTATATAAAGCATGTGCAATCCGATGCGCCCATATAGCATGTAAACCGGAATAAGTTAAAATCACTTCAAAATAGCTTCTTGCTGCAGGATCTTGATCGAAAACAGTATCAATGTCTTCTTTGAGCATTCTAAAAAACACATGCTTCCCCCCGTTTCTCTATCTGATTTCCTCTGCCCAATAAAAAAAGCGTCTCTGCATGTAAACATGACAGAGACGCTTTAACCGCGCGGTTCCACTCTGTTTGAAAAGCAGACTCCTGCTCTCCCAACTTCAGCCTGTAACGGCGGCGGCCGCCTTTGAATACTGATTTTAAAAAACGTTCTTCAAAGGTCTTAAGGGCGCACTTCTAAAACCCGGCTCATGGATCTCTCTCAGCCAATGAAGATCCTTTCTGTAATGGCCTAAAGCTTTATACTCTTCCCTGTCAACAATCATTTATTTAGATATTTTTCAAACGCTGAATCGCAGTCTCTTTACCGATCAATTCGATTGATTGCGGCAGTTCCGGACCGTGAGTTTGCCCTGTAACAGCAACACGAATCGGCATAAACAGTTTTTTCCCTTTGTGGCCAGTTTCTTTCTGCACTGCTTTGATCGATGCTTTGATATTATCTGGAGTGAACTCCTCAAGCTCTTCAAGCTTCGCAGCGAATGTGCTGAGCACTTCAGGAACCTGCTCCTCTTCCAGAACAGCTTTCGCTTCTTGATTATACTCGATCTCATCCGCAAAGAACAAATCAGTCAGCTCAACAATTTCGGCACCGTAGCTTAATTGCTCATGATACAGGGAAATCAATTTGCGAACCCACTCTTGTTCTTCAGCAGAAAGCTCAGTGCCAACTTTGCCGGCTTTTTGCAAATGTGGAAGCGTCAGTTCAACAACCTGATCAAGATCCAGCTTCTTCACATATTGGTTGTTAACCCATTTTAGCTTATGCATATCAAACAAAGCTGGTGATTTAGATAAACGATTTACATCAAAAATTTCAATAAACTGCTCTTTTGTGAAAAGCTCTTCTTCTCCAACCGGTGACCAGCCTAGCAGTCCGATAAAGTTGAACAGCGCTTCTGGCAAGTAGCCAAGCTCTTTGTACTGCTCGATGAATTGAATAATGGATTCATCACGTTTGCTGAGCTTTTTACGGCTTTCGTTTACAATCAGCGTCATATGTCCGAACTGAGGAATATCCCACCCGAATGCTTGATAGATCATAATCTGTTTCGGTGTGTTAGAAATATGATCTTCACCGCGCAGCACGTGTGTCATTTTCATTAAGTAGTCATCAATAGCTACCGCGAAGTTATAAGTAGGCGTTCCATCCTTTTTCACAATAACGAAGTCGCCAATGCCATCTGATTCAAAAGAAATTTCGCCTTTTACGATATCGTTGAAGGCGATGACTTTTCCTTCCGGCACACGGAAACGAATACTCGGCTTTCTGCCTTCAGCAATAAATTTCTCCTGTTCTTCCTGAGTCAGATCTCTGTGTTTCCCAGAATACCGTGGCATTTCTCCGCGGGCAATCTGCTCTTCACGCTCTTTTTCAAGCTCTTCTTCCGTACAGTAGCATTTATAAGCAAGCCCTTTTTCAAGGAGCTCTTCATAGTACACTTTATAGATATCGTTACGCTCTGACTGACGGTATGGGCCGTACTCTCCGCCGACATCCACACTCTCATCCCAGTCAATACCTAGCCACTTCAGATAATTCAGCTGGCTTTGTTCTCCGCCCTCAATATTGCGCTTTTTATCAGTGTCCTCAACACGAATGATAAACTTACCGCCTTGATTGCGAGCAAATAAATAATTAAAAAGCGCCGTTCTGGCATTTCCAATATGCAAATGTCCGGTTGGACTCGGTGCATAACGGACGCGTACTTCGTTTCCCATTTTCAAATACTTCCTTTCATGTCATGTATGGCCTCAGGCAAAAATGTATGAATCTATTCTACCACCAAATAGACCCGGCATCAAAACAAGTTAGCCTTTTTGTATCAGTACAGTCGCCTGAGCCGCTATTCCTTCCGCCCGGCCTGTAAATCCAAGCTTTTCTGTCGTTGTTGCTTTTACATTTACCTGTGAAACCTCTGCCTCAAGGCCTTCAGCGATTCTTTTTCTCATATCTTCTATGTACGGCAGCATCTTCGGCTTTTGCGCTATGATGGTGCAATCAATGTTCCCAAGGACATACCCTTTTTGTTTCACGATTCCCCAAACATGCTGAAGTAATTTGAAAGAGTCTGCGTCCTTGAACTCAGGATCTGTGTCAGGAAAATGCTTGCCAATATCACCTTCACCCACAGCTCCCAGGCAGGCGTCAGCGACAGTATGCAGCAATACGTCTGCATCAGAATGGCCAAGCAGCCCTTTTTCGTACGGGATTTCAATTCCGCCAATAATTAGAGGACGGCCCTCCACTAATTGATGCACATCAAATCCTTGTCCAATTCTAAACATGTTTATTCCCACTTTCTAATTCCATGATAGCTTCAGCTGACGTCAGATCGTCTGGCGTCGTCAGCTTAATATTTGTATAACTGCCTTCTACAACACGGACCGAACCGCCTTCCATCTGTTCAACGAGGCTGGCGTCATCCGTCCCTAAAAATCCCTTGCGCTCGGCCTCAGCGTGAGCCTCCAACAATAAAGAAAGACGAAAAGCTTGTGGGGTTTGGACAGCCCACAAGCTTGAACGTTCAATCGTCTCGCTGACTTGTAAATTTTGAACGCGTTTAATTGTATCTTTTACCGGAACAGCGAGGATGGCCGCTCCTGTCTGTTCCGCCTCTGCGATCAGTTCGTCAATTTGTTCATGTTTTATAAATGGGCGGGCACCGTCATGTACAAGGACGATCTTTTCTTGCTTTACGGCTTTCAGCCCCTTATAAACACTGTGCTGACGCTCATCTCCGCCTGCAACAAGCTCAATCGAAGTTTGAAACGGATAATCGGTCAGCAATTGTTGAAAGTGCTCCCGCTCCTGCTCGTTAATCACCAAGATGATTTTTTCGCACTGCCGGTGGCTGTCAAACACTCTTAACGTGTGTATGATCACCGGGTCTCCTTTCAGCTCAATGAACAGTTTATTTCTCCCTGCCTTCATCCGCTTTCCCTGTCCGGCTGCAGGAATCACCACATCATAACTCATTGTTTTTTCTCCCTTTACAGCGCCTTCTCCAACAGCTTAGGCTTCGCAAAAATCATTCGTCCCGCTGCTGTCTGCAGCACACTTGTGACGAGTACATCAATATGCTTGCCGATATAATTGCGTCCTTCTTCAACGACAATCATCGTACCATCATCCAAGTAGGCAACTCCCTGATTATGCTCTTTCCCATCCTTAATGACCTGAACATTCATTTCCTCGCCAGGAAGCACAACAGGCTTGACCGCATTGGCAAGGTCATTAATGTTTAATACTGCTACCTTCTGAAGCTCGCATACTTTATTTAAATTAAAATCATTCGTCACAACGACCCCGGATGTCAGCTTCGCAAGTTTGACGAGCTTACTGTCAACCTCCTGAATATCCTCAAAGTCGCCTTCGTAAATTTCAACTTCAATGTCTAATTCTTTCTGAATGCGGTTCAGGATATCAAGACCGCGGCGTCCTCTGTTTCGTTTTAACACATCGGAAGAGTCGGCAATATGCTGCAATTCCTCAAGGACAAACTGCGGAATCACGATAACTCCCTCTAAAAATCCAGTCTGGCAAATATCTGCTATTCTCCCATCAATAATAACACTAGTGTCCAAAATTTTCAGCTTCTTGTCTTGAACCTCATGTTCTTCTTCAGCTGATCCTTTTTTCTTTTGCATTCTGGCGGAAATGGAAAACAGGCTGATCAATTCATCCTTTTTCTTAAAGCCCACCTGGAAGCCGAGATAACCGAGGAAGAAAGCCAAAAATACAGGGATAATTGTGCTGAATATGCGGTAAGGTATATTGTCTAAAGGAATGACATTTACGATAAGATAAGCAATTATAAGTCCAAAAACCAGGCCTAGACTTCCAAATAACAAATCTGGAACCGGCGCTTTTAACAATGAATCCTCTATCCACTTCACCCAGTTCACAACGTATTCTGTACCCCATATACTGATGAGAAAAAAGATAATTGCCCCAATTGCCGCAGACGTATATGCGTTTGTTATTAAAGGTATGTCCTGTATATTTAACAGTACAAACAATTCAGGTATTAGAAATATACCAACAACGCCGCCAAAAATAATGAAGAACGCCTGAACTATTCGTTTTAACATACCCCCACCTCCTTTTTAAACATTTTAATTTCACAAAGTTTTATGCACCCTACGAATATCAGAATAAACAAAAACCAACATTAATATACCCGTATTCCCCAGGTTTTAACCGAAATCACAGCTGCCGGTCTAAATAATGCTTCTCTTGCAGGCGTTTTAATCCTTTTTTGATTTTTTGGGCTCGTACTTCACCGATTCCCTCTACTTCATCTAATTCTTCTGCACTCGCCTCAATAATCCTTGGAAGGACTCCAAATGCTTCTACAACATTTTCAACAATTGGCATCGGCAGACGCGGTATCTTATTTAACAGCCTGTATCCTCTAGCCAATACATAATCATCAAGATTAGTAGAAGCAGGATAACCGAGAAGCTTATACACAATGGAATCATCCAGCAGATCATAACTGGACATATCCTGCAGCTCCTTCAAAAGAACAAACGGATCTTTAATCTTTTCTTTTACATAATCCTTAATAAATAAAGCGGCCTCTTCTTCCATATCCGTAATCAATTCAATGACTTGCAGCTTGATCAGATGTCCTTCTGTCCCCAGCTCTTTGATATACATATTTATTTCGTTTTTAATTCTCAATACCATTTCATAACGATGCATGACAGACAAGACATCACTAAAGGTAACAAGCTCCTCAAACTCTAACGCATTCAGTGCATTAATCGTTTTATCGAGGATTGTCTTATATTTTTCAAGTGTTTGAATGGCTTGGTTTGCCTTTGTTAAAATAAATCCTATGTCCTTTAGTGTATACTTCATGTTTTCCTGATATAACGTTATGACATTTCTTCTTTCAGAAATAGCAATCACAAGACAGCCGGTTTGCTTAGCTACTCTTTCGGCAGTTCTGTGCCGCATTCCTGTTTCTGATGAAGCAATTGTGGCATCCGGCATCAGCTGTGTATTCGCATATAGGATCTTTTGACCCGAATCACTTAAAATGATCGCGCCATCCATTTTAGCCAGCTCATACAAATGCGCCGGAGAAAAAGCCGTGTTGATGTGAAATCCTCCATCCACCACTTCTTTTACTTTATCATTATATCCAACAACGATCAGACCGCCTGTATTTGCTCTCAAGACGTTCTCCATCCCCGCTCTGAGCGGTGTACCCGGAGCAACAAACTGCAATATAGATGACAGGTCTAACTCGTGTTTCGCCCCTTTTTTCTCTTTTTCCATCTATTATCCTCCTAATGAAGTACGAAGCGCCTCTGCAACATTTGCTACTCCGATAACCTCAATCCCTTTTGGTTTTGTCCATCCATCCAGATTAGCCGCGGGTATGATCATGCGTTTAAAACCAAGCTTTGCCGCTTCTTTCACACGTTGTTCAATTCTTGAAACCCGCCGGACTTCTCCGGTTAATCCCACTTCTCCAATAAAACAATCTGCAGGATTTGGAGGTGCGTCTCTAAAGCTTGATGCGATACTGATCGCAATGGCAAGATCAATTGCCGGTTCATCAAGCTTAACGCCGCCAGCCACTTTCAAATAAGCATCCTGATTTTGCAGCAGCAGCCCAACTCTTTTTTCTAACACAGCCATTAACAGAGAAACCCTGTTGTGGTCTATTCCCGTTGCCATACGCCTTGGATTTCCAAAACTTGTTGGCGAGATGAGCGCCTGAATTTCAACGAGAATCGGTCTAGTGCCCTCCATAGAAGCAGTGATACTCGAGCCCGCGGAACCCGCAGAGCGTTCCTCTAAGAAAATTTCTGAAGGATTCAAAACCTCAGTGAGCCCCTCTTCCCGCATTTCAAATATGCCCATTTCGTTCGTAGATCCGAAACGGTTTTTTACAGCCCGCAAAATGCGGAAAGTATGGTGACGTTCTCCTTCAAAATATAAAACAGTGTCAACCATATGCTCCAACAGTCTCGGCCCTGCAATAGACCCTTCTTTCGTCACGTGCCCTACGATAAAAATCGGGATACCTTTTGTTTTTGCAATTTTCATCAGCTCGGCGGTACATTCTCTGACCTGTGACACACTGCCCGGTGCTGATGTGATATCGCTTTGGTATACCGTTTGAATAGAGTCAACAACGACAAACGCTGGATTCATCTCTTGTATAGCAGACGAAATATACTCCATATCGGTTTCAGATAAAACATGCAGTGACGGATTATTAATGCCGAGGCGGTCAGCTCGAAGCTTCGTTTGCTTTACAGATTCTTCTCCCGAAATATACAGCACACTGTTTGATGAGCCTGATAATTGAGCGGAAACCTGCAGTAATAACGTTGACTTTCCGATACCAGGATCACCGCCGATTAAAACGAGGGAGCCTTTAACGACACCTCCGCCGAGTACTCTGTTAAACTCGCCAAGCTGGGTTTTAACGCGGGGTTCTTCTGATGTTTCGATTGATGTAATAGGTGAAGGTTTCTGTACAGTTTGAACAGAATGAGAAAAAGCCGCTCTCCGATTGGCTGGTGCTTTTTTAATCATTTCTTCCACCATTGTATTCCAAGCACCGCAGCCCGGACATTTCCCCATCCATTTTGGAGACTCGTAGCCGCAGGATTGGCAGATGAATTTCGATTTTGTTTTAGCCATATATAGTGTAAGACCTCTCCCTTGTTCTATTTCTTGATATGAAAGTGAGGCATACACTTACATGCTGTATGCCTCATTTCTGTCTTCTATATTAATTCGTTTTAGCAGTCGTTTTTACGACAAATTCGCCATCTTCTACATCAAGAACAATATGCTGTCCTTTATGAATATTTCCTCTGAGGAGTTCTTCAGACAAACGATCCTCTACGTGTTTTTGGATCGCTCTTCTTAACGGACGGGCTCCGTACTCCAGATCAACGCCCTCTTCCGCGACTTTCGCTTTTGCAGCATCAGTCAATTCGATAGAAAGATCCTGTTCTTTCAGGCGTTTCGTCAATTGATCAGACATTAATGACACGATTTCAGTAAGATGTTTTTTCTCAAGTGAATGGAAGACGATGATTTCATCGATACGGTTGATGAACTCAGGTCTAAACGCCCGTTTCAATTCACCCATCACTTTATCTTTCATGTCTTTATGATTTTGAGTCTCATCCTGAACGTTAAAGCCGACATATTTATTGCGTTTCAGCTCACTTGCCCCGACGTTTGATGTCATGATCAAAATGGTATTGCGGAAATCGACTGTACGTCCTTTAGAATCAGTCAATCGGCCGTCTTCAAGAACTTGCAGAAGGATATTGAAGACATCAGGGTGCGCTTTCTCGATCTCATCAAGAAGCACGACAGAGTAAGGTTTTCTTCTGACTTTCTCTGTCAATTGACCGCCTTCATCATATCCCACATACCCCGGAGGTGAACCAACAAGTCTTGAAGTTGAGTGTTTTTCCATGTATTCAGACATATCAATTCTGATCATGGATTCTTCATCGCCAAAAATGGATTCAGCAAGTGCTCGCGCAAGCTCTGTTTTACCTACACCTGTAGGGCCTAAGAAAATGAATGAGCCGATTGGGCGTTTAGGATCTTTTAACCCTGCTCTCGCACGTCTGACGGCTTTTGCAACAGCTACAACCGCTTCATCCTGGCCGATGACACGAGAGTGAAGAATGTTTTCCATATTGAGAAGCTTATCAGTTTCAGTTTGGGCGATTTTAGATACAGGCACACCGGTCCAGCTGGATACAACCATCGCAATATCATCCACAGTAACCTCTGAATTTTCCTGCCCTTGCTTCTCTTTCCATGATTTCTTCGTATCCTCAACTTGCTCGCGCAGGCGCTGCTCAGTATCACGCAAGGAAGCAGCTTTTTCAAACTCTTGACTTTGCACTGCCGCATCCTTCTCTTTACGAACCTCATCAAGCTTCTGCTCAAGCTCTTTTAAGTTAGGAGGCGTTGTAAAGGAGCGCAGTCTCACCTTTGAACCAGCTTCATCGATTAAGTCAATGGCTTTATCCGGAAGGAAGCGGTCAGAAATATATCTGTCAGAAAGCTTAACCGCAGCTTCAATGGCATCATCAGTGATAGAAACACGGTGGTGGGCTTCGTATCTGTCACGAAGACCTTGTAAAATTTGAATACTTTCATCGACAGATGGCTGATCTACCTGGATCGGCTGAAAACGGCGTTCCAGTGCTGCGTCTTTTTCAATATATTTACGGTACTCATCAAGAGTCGTTGCTCCAATACATTGGAGCTCACCGCGAGCAAGTGAAGGTTTTAAGATATTAGATGCATCAATAGCACCTTCTGCTCCGCCTGCCCCGATTAATGTATGGAGCTCATCGATGAATAGAATGATATTTCCTGCCTGGCGAATTTCATCCATGACCTTCTTCAGGCGATCCTCAAATTCTCCGCGATATTTTGTGCCGGCAACAACCGTTCCCATGTCTAATGTCATCACACGTTTATCACGCAAGATTTCGGGTACTTCATTATTGATAATTTGCTGTGCCAAACCTTCTGCGATAGCCGTTTTACCAACACCTGGTTCACCAATGAGAACAGGGTTGTTTTTCGTTCTGCGGCTTAACACTTCAATGACACGCTGGATTTCCTTGCTTCTGCCGATTACAGGATCAAGACTGTCTTCCTTCGCAATAGCAGTCAAGTCTCTTGCCAAGCTATCAAGCGTAGGCGTATTCGCATTGCTGTTTGTTCCTGCCGCTGATGATCCTGTTTCATTGCTTCCAAGAAGCTGGAGCACCTGCTGTCTTGCTTTATTTAAGCTGACACCGAGGTTATTCAGAACTCTCGCGGCAACACCTTCTCCTTCACGAATCAGGCCAAGAAGAATATGTTCTGTTCCGACATAAGAATGACCGAGTTTTCTTGCTTCATCCATCGAAAGTTCAATGACTTTTTTAGCTCTAGGAGTATAATGAATCGTTTGAGACATTTCCTGCCCGCGCCCGATCAAACTTTCTACTTCTTTCTGAATTTTATCTGAACCGAGTCCAAGCGCTTGAAGAGCTTTGGCAGCAATGCCCTCTCCTTCTCTTACCAGTCCTAATAAAATATGCTCAGTGCCAATATTATTATGACCTAAACGAAGTGCTTCTTCCTGTGCTAGCGCCAGTACTTTTTGAGCCCGTTCTGTAAATCTTCCAAACATCATATCGATTCATCCTCCTGTCTTTTCCCATTCATTTCTAAGTGAAGCCGTTCTCTTATGAGAGCCGCTCTTCGAATGTCCCTTTCGTTCGGACGCAAAGCGCCTCCCGAGTACTGCTGTAAAAAACCTGGCTGCGTCAAAATCATTAGTTCGTTAAGTATGTTGCTTGAAAGTCCTTTTATAATACCTAGGTCTATGCCTAACCGAACATCTGAAAGGCACTTTGCAGTTTCTTTAGATTCTATCATCCGGCAATTAGACAAGACCCCATAAGACCGATATACCCGATCCTCAAGTTCAATTTTAGAAGTTTGATAAATCGCTTCTCGGGCAGATCGCTCTTGTTCAATCAGCTGGGCAGCAACACTGTTAAGATCATCTACAATATCCTGCTCGGACTTACCAAGCGTGATCTGATTTGAAATTTGAAAGATATTCCCTACTGCTTCGCTGCCTTCCCCATAAATTCCTCTAACAACTAAGCCTAATTGATTAATTGCCGGTATAATTCGATTTATTTGCCTAGTTAAAACCAGCGCTGGCAGATGCATCATGACTGAAGCCCTTAAACCTGTACCTACGTTTGTAGGACAGCTGGTTAAGTACCCTCTCTGCTCATTGAATGCATAATCAACTTTTTCTTCAATCCAGTCATCGACCTGGTTCGCGGCTTTCATTGCTTCTAGAAGCTGAAATCCAGGGAAAAGACATTGTATTCTAATATGATCCTCTTCATTTAGCATGACGCTTACTTCCTCATTTTCAGAAAGCAAACAGCCGCCAAAAGGAGACTCTGTCAAATTCGGACTGATTAGATGCTTTTCAACAAGTACACGCTTTTCTAAAGGCTGTGCATCATTCATTCTAATCAAAACGAATTTGCCGATTCCGGGAATTTCTTGCTCTGAAAACTGATCTTCAAATTGCTGTATGATGGATGAGGCTTCTTCATTGGAATACCGCGTAGGGAACCGAATATGTTGAAAGTTCCTTGCTAAACGTATGCGGCTGCTGAGTACAATGTCACTTTCAGGTCCCTTCTGCTTCATCCAACTGCTTAGTGCGTCCTGAATAAAATGCTTTAGCGACATTACCCCTGTTCCTCCTCACTATCTGTACTTTTGAGTGATTGTTCTAAAGAACGAATTTGATCTCTCACATGAGCTGCGTTTTCAAATTCTTCTTGATGGATTAAGGATTCTAATTCTTTTTTCAGCATATCAATCTGCCGTCTAACATGAAGATTGCCGCCTATTCGTTTCGGTATCTTCCCTGCATGCACAGTGTTTCCGCTGTGCACTTTACGTAGGATAGGTGTAATGTTGTTATGGAATGTTTTGTAACATTCAGAACATCCAAAGCGGCCAATTTTTCTGAATTGCTGAAACGTCATTCCGCATTTCGGACAAGCAGATATTTGCTCCGAGTGACTGAACATTTGAGTCCCTGCATTTTGAAATGAAGAATCCATGTTCAGCAAACCCGAAAGTAAATTATGAATAGAGAAACCTTGATTTGCACTTATACCATATGAATCACTATTTTCTTTGGCACATTGTTCACAAATATGAACTTCTATTTTTTCTCCGTTAACAACCTTTGTAAAGTGAAAAGTGGCTGGTCTCTCGTGGCACTCTTGACAAATCAATCTTTTCACCCGCTTATTTTAATTTTAAAGAAGTCAGCATAGCCTTCATCATTCTTGCTCTTAATTCATCACGTTCAGGCAAGTCAATGTGTAAAACTGAGCGGTCCATTACGCTGACCATCATTTTTGCTTCTCTTTCTGAAATCACCTTGTCTTCTAATAGCCTTAAAATAATGTCATCAGAGGCTGCTTGAGACAAATGGGTACTAATTTGAGAAATAATATTATTGATCAGGACAACTTCATTGTTCATTTTAATTTTAATGATTCTGATGTATCCGCCGCCCCCGCGTTTGCTCTCAACAATATATCCTCTTTCGCTTGTAAACCTGGTGTTGATGACATAATTTATTTGGGAAGGAACGCATTGAAATTTATCTGCAATTTCACTTCGTTTAATCTCTAAAATTTCCTTGCCATTTTGATCTAACACTCGTTTTAAATATTGTTCAATGATGTCAGAAATATTATGTCCCACTCAACCCCCTCCTTTACTGACTTTGACTATATTTGACTTTAATCTTACTATAAGCCGTTTCTCAGGAATTTTCAACTTTCTCGCTCTATCCTTTATTATTTCCATTTTCCCGGCCCATAAAACCTGAATGCTGATTTAAAATTCGGTATAAAGTTATTATATTATACAGTTAAGTGGAATTTTATGATACCAATAAAACAGAACACAAAAAACCCAGCTCGATGAGCTGGGTTTAAACTTGCTTGGCGGCGTCCTACTCTCACAGGGGGAAACCCCCGACTACCATCGGCGCTGAAGAGCTTAACTTCCGTGTTCGGTATGGGAACGGGTGTGACCTCTTCGCTATCGCCACCAAACAAATGCCTTCAGGATGAAGGTACTGGGCGTTTCTCACAGGATGTGAGAGCCCTTAGCGGAGTTTCCTTACCTTTCCGCCTTTAGAGAGGTGTTCTCTCAAAACTAGATAACAGGTGTGACATCATTCAAAATGTGTGGTTAAGTCCTCGATCGATTAGTATCTGTCAGCTCCATGTGTCGCCACACTTCCACCTCAGACCTATCAACCTGATCATCTTTCAGGGATCTTACTTCCTTGCGGAATGGGAAATCTCATCTTGAGGGGGGCTTCATGCTTAGATGCTTTCAGCACTTATCCCGTCCGCACATAGCTACCCAGCGATGCCCTTGGCAGAACAACTGGTACACCAGCGGTGCGTCCATCCCGGTCCTCTCGTACTAAGGACAGCTCCTCTCAAATTTCCTGCGCCCGCGACGGATAGGGACCGAACTGTCTCACGACGTTCTGAACCCAGCTCGCGTACCGCTTTAATGGGCGAACAGCCCAACCCTTGGGACCGACTACAGCCCCAGGATGCGATGAGCCGACATCGAGGTGCCAAACCTCCCCGTCGATGTGGACTCTTGGGGGAGATAAGCCTGTTATCCCCGGGGTAGCTTTTATCCGTTGAGCGATGGCCCTTCCATGCGGAACCACCGGATCACTAAGCCCGACTTTCGTCCCTGCTCGACTTGTAGGTCTCGCAGTCAAGCTCCCTTGTGCCTTTACACTCTGCGAATGATTTCCAACCATTCTGAGGGAACCTTTGGGCGCCTCCGTTACCTTTTAGGAGGCGACCGCCCCAGTCAAACTGCCCACCTGACACTGTCTCCCCGCCCGATAAGGGCGGCGGGTTAGAAGGTCAATACAGCCAGGGTAGTATCCCACCGATGCCTCCACCGAAGCTGGCGCTCCGGTTTCCAAGGCTCCTACCTATCCTGTACAAGCTGTACCAACATTCAATATCAGGCTGCAGTAAAGCTCCACGGGGTCTTTCCGTCCTGTCGCGGGTAACCTGCATCTTCACAGGTACTATAATTTCACCGAGTCTCTCGTTGAGACAGTGCCCAGATCGTTGCGCCTTTCGTGCGGGTCGGAACTTACCCGACAAGGAATTTCGCTACCTTAGGACCGTTATAGTTACGGCCGCCGTTTACTGGGGCTTCAATTCGCACCTTCGCTTACGCTAAGCGCTCCTCTTAACCTTCCAGCACCGGGCAGGCGTCAGCCCCTATACTTCGCCTTACGGCTTCGCAGAGACCTGTGTTTTTGCTAAACAGTCGCCTGGGCCTATTCACTGCGGCTCTCTCGGGCTTGCACCCTAACAGAGCACCCCTTCTCCCGAAGTTACGGGGTCATTTTGCCGAGTTCCTTAACGAGAGTTCTCTCGATCACCTTAGGATTCTCTCCTCGCCTACCTGTGTCGGTTTGCGGTACGGGCACCTCTCACCTCGCTAGAGGCTTTTCTTGGCAGTGTGGAATCAGGAACTTCGCTACTATATTTCGCTCGCCATCACAGCTCAGCCTTATGGGAAACGGATTTGCCTATTTCCCAGCCTAACTGCTTGGACGCGGATATCCAATACCGCGCTTACCCTATCCTCCTGCGTCCCCCCATTGCTCAAATGGTGAGGAGGTGGTACAGGAATATCAACCTGTTGTCCATCGCCTACGCCTTTCGGCCTCGGCTTAGGTCCCGACTAACCCTGAGCGGACGAGCCTTCCTCAGGAAACCTTAGGCATTCGGTGGAGGGGATTCTCACCCCTCTTTCGCTACTCATACTAAGCATTCTCACTTCTAAGCGCTCCACCAGTCCTTCCGGTCTGGCTTCACAGCCCTTAGAACGCTCTCCTACCACTGTTCGAAGAACAGTCCGCAGCTTCGGTGATACGTTTAGCCCCGGTACATTTTCGGCGCAGAGTCACTCGACCAGTGAGCTATTACGCACTCTTTAAATGGTGGCTGCTTCTAAGCCAACATCCTGGTTGTCTAAGCAACTCCACATCCTTTTCCACTTAACGTATACTTTGGGACCTTAGCTGGCGGTCTGGGCTGTTTCCCTTTCGACTACGGATCTTATCACTCGCAGTCTGACTCCCAAGGATAAGTCATTGGCATTCGGAGTTTGACTGAATTCGGTAACCCGGTAGGGGCCCCTAGTCCAATCAGTGCTCTACCTCCAAGACTCTTACCTTGAGGCTAGCCCTAAAGCTATTTCGGAGAGAACCAGCTATCTCCAGGTTCGATTGGCATTTCACCCCTACCCACACCTCATCCCCGCACTTTTCAACGTGCGTGGGTTCGGGCCTCCATTCAGTGTTACCTGAACTTCACCCTGGACATGGGTAGATCACCTGGTTTCGGGTCTACGACCACGTACTCATGCGCCCTATTCAGACTCGCTTTCGCTGCGGCTCCGCATCTTCTGCTTAACCTTGCACGGGATCGTAACTCGCCGGTTCATTCTACAAAAGGCACGCCATCACCCGTTAACGGGCTCTGACTACTTGTAGGCACACGGTTTCAGGATCTCTTTCACTCCCCTTCCGGGGTGCTTTTCACCTTTCCCTCACGGTACTGGTTCACTATCGGTCACTAGGGAGTATTTAGCCTTGGGAGATGGTCCTCCCGGATTCCGACGGAATTTCACGTGTTCCGCCGTACTCAGGATCCACTCAGGAGAGAACGAAGTTTTGACTACAGGGCTGTTACCTCCTATGGCGGGCCTTTCCAGACCTCTTCATCTACCTCGTTCCTTTGTAACTCCGTACAGAGTGTCCTACAACCCCAAGAGGCAAGCCTCTTGGTTTGGGCTAATCCCGTTTCGCTCGCCGCTACTCAGGGAATCGCATTTGCTTTCTCTTCCTCCGGGTACTTAGATGTTTCAGTTCCCCGGGTCTGCCTTCTCATATCCTATGAATTCAGATATGGATACCACTCCATTACGAGTGGTGGGTTTCCCCATTCGGAAATCTCCGGATCAAAGCTTGCTTACAGCTCCCCGAAGCATATCGGTGTTCGTCCCGTCCTTCATCGGCTCCTAGTGCCAAGGCATCCACCGTGCGCCCTTTCTAACTTAACCGTTAAAAAGAATCACTATGTGATATCTTGTATTACTAATTGAATGTGATGTCTACTGTTATCTAGTTTTCAAAGAACACGTTTCGAAGGAATGATCCTTCAAAACTAAACAAGACAGGGAACGTTCTGTTTATAAGACCCAAGGTCTTATATTCCGTAAATATCCTTAGAAAGGAGGTGATCCAGCCGCACCTTCCGATACGGCTACCTTGTTACGACTTCACCCCAATCATCTGTCCCACCTTCGGCGGCTGGCTCCTAAAAGGTTACCTCACCGACTTCGGGTGTTACAAACTCTCGTGGTGTGACGGGCGGTGTGTACAAGGCCCGGGAACGTATTCACCGCGGCATGCTGATCCGCGATTACTAGCGATTCCAGCTTCACGCAGTCGAGTTGCAGACTGCGATCCGAACTGAGAACAGATTTGTGGGATTGGCTTAACCTCGCGGTTTCGCTGCCCTTTGTTCTGTCCATTGTAGCACGTGTGTAGCCCAGGTCATAAGGGGCATGATGATTTGACGTCATCCCCACCTTCCTCCGGTTTGTCACCGGCAGTCACCTTAGAGTGCCCAACTGAATGCTGGCAACTAAGATCAAGGGTTGCGCTCGTTGCGGGACTTAACCCAACATCTCACGACACGAGCTGACGACAACCATGCACCACCTGTCACTCTGCCCCCGAAGGGGACGTCCTATCTCTAGGATTGTCAGAGGATGTCAAGACCTGGTAAGGTTCTTCGCGTTGCTTCGAATTAAACCACATGCTCCACCGCTTGTGCGGGCCCCCGTCAATTCCTTTGAGTTTCAGTCTTGCGACCGTACTCCCCAGGCGGAGTGCTTAATGCGTTAGCTGCAGCACTAAAGGGCGGAAACCCCCTAACACTTAGCACTCATCGTTTACGGCGTGGACTACCAGGGTATCTAATCCTGTTCGCTCCCCACGCTTTCGCTCCTCAGCGTCAGTTACAGACCAGAGAGTCGCCTTCGCCACTGGTGTTCCTCCACATCTCTACGCATTTCACCGCTACACGTGGAATTCCACTCTCCTCTTCTGCACTCAAGTTTCCCAGTTTCCAATGACCCTCCCCGGTTGAGCCGGGGGCTTTCACATCAGACTTAAGAAACCGCCTGCGAGCCCTTTACGCCCAATAATTCCGGACAACGCTTGCCACCTACGTATTACCGCGGCTGCTGGCACGTAGTTAGCCGTGGCTTTCTGGTTAGGTACCGTCAAGGTACCGCCCTATTTGAACGGTACTTGTTCTTCCCTAACAACAGAGCTTTACGATCCGAAAACCTTCATCACTCACGCGGCGTTGCTCCGTCAGACTTTCGTCCATTGCGGAAGATTCCCTACTGCTGCCTCCCGTAGGAGTCTGGGCCGTGTCTCAGTCCCAGTGTGGCCGATCACCCTCTCAGGTCGGCTACGCATCGTCGCCTTGGTGAGCCATTACCTCACCAACTAGCTAATGCGCCGCGGGTCCATCTGTAAGTGGTAGCCGAAGCCACCTTTTATGTTTGAACCATGCGGTTCAAACAAGCATCCGGTATTAGCCCCGGTTTCCCGGAGTTATCCCAGTCTTACAGGCAGGTTACCCACGTGTTACTCACCCGTCCGCCGCTAACATCAGGGAGCAAGCTCCCATCTGTCCGCTCGACTTGCATGTATTAGGCACGCCGCCAGCGTTCGTCCTGAGCCAGGATCAAACTCTCCGATAAAGTAGTTTGACTGACTACGCACATCGCTGTGCGATTTATAAAAATGAATTAACAGGTACGTTTTGTCTTGTTTAGTTTTCAAAGATCATTTTGTTTGTCTGCTTTGTTAAAGCAACTTTATTAGTATACAATGTCGCTTCTTCAAAGTCAACAACTTTTTCAAAAACTTTTGGTGGAGCCTAGCGGGATCGAACCGCTGACCTCCTGCGTGCAAAGCAGGCGCTCTCCCAGCTGAGCTAAGGCCCCATGAAAATGGTCGGGAAGACAGGATTCGAACCTGCGACCCCATGGTCCCAAACCATGTGCTCTACCAAGCTGAGCTACTTCCCGATTTCCTATCTATTCTATTAAAAGATATGGCGCGCCCGAGAGGAGTCGAACCCCTAACCTTTTGATCCGTAGTCAAACGCTCTATCCAATTGAGCTACGGGCGCAATAAATAATGCCGAGGGCCGGACTTGAACCGGCACGGTAGTCACCTACCGCAGGATTTTAAGTCCTGTGTGTCTGCCAATTCCACCACCCCGGCGTGGATGGTATAGTTGGAGCGGAAGACGGGATTCGAACCCGCGACCCCCACCTTGGCAAGGTGGTGTTCTACCACTGAACTACTTCCGCAGACAGGATGTCCAGTTTTTCTAACTGTTATCCTATATAATGCGGGTGAAGGGACTTGAACCCCCACGTCATAAAGACACTAGATCCTAAGTCTAGCGCGTCTGCCAATTCCGCCACACCCGCGTAAAATGGTGAGCCATGAAGGACTCGAACCTTCGACCCTCTGATTAAAAGTCAGATGCTCTACCAACTGAGCTAATGGCTCTTCTTACAAGAGACTTGAGTATTATATCATATAAAAGTGGTGCCGGCAAGAGGACTTGAACCCCCAACCTACTGATTACAAGTCAGTTGCTCTACCAATTGAGCTACACCGGCAAAATGGTGGAGGATGACGGGCTCGAACCGCCGACCCTCTGCTTGTAAGGCAGATGCTCTCCCAGCTGAGCTAATCCTCCATAATTGCACTAACGTGCAATTGCTTGGCGGCGTCCTACTCTCACAGGGGGAAACCCCCGACTACCATCGGCGCTGAAGAGCTTAACTTCCGTGTTCGGTATGGGAACGGGTGTGACCTCTTCGCTATCGCCACCAAACAAATTGAGAGTGTTCTCTCAAAACTAGATAACAGGTGTGACATCATTCAAAATGTGTGGTTAAGTCCTCGATCGATTAGTATCTGTCAGCTCCATGTGTCGCCACACTTCCACCTCAGACCTATCAACCTGATCATCTTTCAGGGATCTTACTTCCTTGCGGAATGGGAAATCTCATCTTGAGGGGGGCTTCATGCTTAGATGCTTTCAGCACTTATCCCGTCCGCACATAGCTACCCAGCGATGCCCTTGGCAGAACAACTGGTACACCAGCGGTGCGTCCATCCCGGTCCTCTCGTACTAAGGACAGCTCCTCTCAAATTTCCTGCGCCCGCGACGGATAGGGACCGAACTGTCTCACGACGTTCTGAACCCAGCTCGCGTACCGCTTTAATGGGCGAACAGCCCAACCCTTGGGACCGACTACAGCCCCAGGATGCGATGAGCCGACATCGAGGTGCCAAACCTCCCCGTCGATGTGGACTCTTGGGGGAGATAAGCCTGTTATCCCCGGGGTAGCTTTTATCCGTTGAGCGATGGCCCTTCCATGCGGAACCACCGGATCACTAAGCCCGACTTTCGTCCCTGCTCGACTTGTAGGTCTCGCAGTCAAGCTCCCTTGTGCCTTTACACTCTGCGAATGATTTCCAACCATTCTGAGGGAACCTTTGGGCGCCTCCGTTACCTTTTAGGAGGCGACCGCCCCAGTCAAACTGCCCACCTGACACTGTCTCCCCGCCCGATAAGGGCGGCGGGTTAGAAGGTCAATACAGCCAGGGTAGTATCCCACCGATGCCTCCACCGAAGCTGGCGCTCCGGTTTCCAAGGCTCCTACCTATCCTGTACAAGCTGTACCAACATTCAATATCAGGCTGCAGTAAAGCTCCACGGGGTCTTTCCGTCCTGTCGCGGGTAACCTGCATCTTCACAGGTACTATAATTTCACCGAGTCTCTCGTTGAGACAGTGCCCAGATCGTTGCGCCTTTCGTGCGGGTCGGAACTTACCCGACAAGGAATTTCGCTACCTTAGGACCGTTATAGTTACGGCCGCCGTTTACTGGGGCTTCAATTCGCACCTTCGCTTACGCTAAGCGCTCCTCTTAACCTTCCAGCACCGGGCAGGCGTCAGCCCCTATACTTCGCCTTACGGCTTCGCAGAGACCTGTGTTTTTGCTAAACAGTCGCCTGGGCCTATTCACTGCGGCTCTCTCGGGCTTGCACCCTAACAGAGCACCCCTTCTCCCGAAGTTACGGGGTCATTTTGCCGAGTTCCTTAACGAGAGTTCTCTCGATCACCTTAGGATTCTCTCCTCGCCTACCTGTGTCGGTTTGCGGTACGGGCACCTCTCACCTCGCTAGAGGCTTTTCTTGGCAGTGTGGAATCAGGAACTTCGCTACTATATTTCGCTCGCCATCACAGCTCAGCCTTATGGGAAACGGATTTGCCTATTTCCCAGCCTAACTGCTTGGACGCGGATATCCAATACCGCGCTTACCCTATCCTCCTGCGTCCCCCCATTGCTCAAATGGTGAGGAGGTGGTACAGGAATATCAACCTGTTGTCCATCGCCTACGCCTTTCGGCCTCGGCTTAGGTCCCGACTAACCCTGAGCGGACGAGCCTTCCTCAGGAAACCTTAGGCATTCGGTGGAGGGGATTCTCACCCCTCTTTCGCTACTCATACTCTAAGCATTCTCACTTCTAAGCGCTCCACCAGTCCTTCCGGTCTGGCTTCACAGCCCTTAGAACGCTCTCCTACCACTGTTCGAAGAACAGTCCGCAGCTTCGGTGATACGTTTAGCCCCGGTACATTTTCGGCGCAGAGTCACTCGACCAGTGAGCTATTACGCACTCTTTAAATGGTGGCTGCTTCTAAGCCAACATCCTGGTTGTCTAAGCAACTCCACATCCTTTTCCACTTAACGTATACTTTGGGACCTTAGCTGGCGGTCTGGGCTGTTTCCCTTTCGACTACGGATCTTATCACTCGCAGTCTGACTCCCAAGGATAAGTCATTGGCATTCGGAGTTTGACTGAATTCGGTAACCCGGTAGGGGCCCCTAGTCCAATCAGTGCTCTACCTCCAAGACTCTTACCTTGAGGCTAGCCCTAAAGCTATTTCGGAGAGAACCAGCTATCTCCAGGTTCGATTGGCATTTCACCCCTACCCACACCTCATCCCCGCACTTTTCAACGTGCGTGGGTTCGGGCCTCCATTCAGTGTTACCTGAACTTCACCCTGGACATGGGTAGATCACCTGGTTTCGGGTCTACGACCACGTACTCATGCGCCCTATTCAGACTCGCTTTCGCTGCGGCTCCGCATCTTCTGCTTAACCTTGCACGGGATCGTAACTCGCCGGTTCATTCTACAAAAGGCACGCCATCACCCGTTAACGGGCTCTGACTACTTGTAGGCACACGGTTTCAGGATCTCTTTCACTCCCCTTCCGGGGTGCTTTTCACCTTTCCCTCACGGTACTGGTTCACTATCGGTCACTAGGGAGTATTTAGCCTTGGGAGATGGTCCTCCCGGATTCCGACGGAATTTCACGTGTTCCGCCGTACTCAGGATCCACTCAGGAGAGAACGAAGTTTTGACTACAGGGCTGTTACCTCCTATGGCGGGCCTTTCCAGACCTCTTCATCTACCTCGTTCCTTTGTAACTCCGTACAGAGTGTCCTACAACCCCAAGAGGCAAGCCTCTTGGTTTGGGCTAATCCCGTTTCGCTCGCCGCTACTCAGGGAATCGCATTTGCTTTCTCTTCCTCCGGGTACTTAGATGTTTCAGTTCCCCGGGTCTGCCTTCTCATATCCTATGAATTCAGATATGGATACCACTCCATTACGAGTGGTGGGTTTCCCCATTCGGAAATCTCCGGATCAAAGCTTGCTTACAGCTCCCCGAAGCATATCGGTGTTCGTCCCGTCCTTCATCGGCTCCTAGTGCCAAGGCATCCACCGTGCGCCCTTTCTAACTTAACCGTTAAAAAGAATCACTATGTGATATCTTGTGTTACTAATTGAATGTGATGTCTACTGTTATCTAGTTTTCAAAGAACACGTTTCGAAGGAATGATCCTTCAAAACTAAACAAGACAGGGAACGTTCTGTTTATAAGACCCAAGGTCTTATATTCCGTATAATATCCTTAGAAAGGAGGTGATCCAGCCGCACCTTCCGATACGGCTACCTTGTTACGACTTCACCCCAATCATCTGTCCCACCTTCGGCGGCTGGCTCCTAAAAGGTTACCTCACCGACTTCGGGTGTTACAAACTCTCGTGGTGTGACGGGCGGTGTGTACAAGGCCCGGGAACGTATTCACCGCGGCATGCTGATCCGCGATTACTAGCGATTCCAGCTTCACGCAGTCGAGTTGCAGACTGCGATCCGAACTGAGAACAGATTTGTGGGATTGGCTTAACCTCGCGGTTTCGCTGCCCTTTGTTCTGTCCATTGTAGCACGTGTGTAGCCCAGGTCATAAGGGGCATGATGATTTGACGTCATCCCCACCTTCCTCCGGTTTGTCACAAGCAGTCACCTTAGAGTGCCCAACTGAATGCTGGCAACTAAGATCAAGGGTTGCGCTCGTTGCGGGACTTAACCCAACATCTCACGACACGAGCTGACGACAACCATGCACCACCTGTCACTCTGCCCCCGAAGGGGACGTCCTATCTCTAGGATTGTCAGAGGATGTCAAGACCTGGTAAGGTTCTTCGCGTTGCTTCGAATTAAACCACATGCTCCACCGCTTGTGCGGGCCCCCGTCAATTCCTTTGAGTTTCAGTCTTGCGACCGTACTCCCCAGGCGGAGTGCTTAATGCGTTAGCTGCAGCACTAAGGGGCGGAAACCCCCTAACACTTAGCACTCATCGTTTACGGCGTGGACTACCAGGGTATCTAATCCTGTTCGCTCCCCACGCTTTCGCTCCTCAGCGTCAGTTACAGACCAGAGAGTCGCCTTCGCCACTGGTGTTCCTCCACATCTCTACGCATTTCACCGCTACACGTGGAATTCCACTCTCCTCTTCTGCACTCAAGTTCCCCAGTTTCCAATGACCCTCCCCGGTTGAGCCGGGGGCTTTCACATCAGACTTAAGAAACCGCCTGCGAGCCCTTTACGCCCAATAATTCCGGACAACGCTTGCCACCTACGTATTACCGCGGCTGCTGGCACGTAGTTAGCCGTGGCTTTCTGGTTAGGTACCGTCAAGGTACCGCCCTATTCGAACGGTACTTGTTCTTCCCTAACAACAGAGCTTTACGATCCGAAAACCTTCATCACTCACGCGGCGTTGCTCCGTCAGACTTTCGTCCATTGCGGAAGATTCCCTACTGCTGCCTCCCGTAGGAGTCTGGGCCGTGTCTCAGTCCCAGTGTGGCCGATCACCCTCTCAGGTCGGCTACGCATCGTTGCCTTGGTGAGCCATTACCTCACCAACTAGCTAATGCGCCGCGGGTCCATCTGTAAGTGGTAGCCGAAGCCACCTTTTATGTTTGAACCATGCGGTTCAAACAACCATCCGGTATTAGCCCCGGTTTCCCGGAGTTATCCCAGTCTTACAGGCAGGTTACCCACGTGTTACTCACCCGTCCGCCGCTAACATCAGGGAGCAAGCTCCCATCTGTCCGCTCGACTTGCATGTATTAGGCACGCCGCCAGCGTTCGTCCTGAGCCAGGATCAAACTCTCCGATAAAGTAGTTTGACTGACTACGCACATCGCTGTGCGATTTTTAAAAACTGAATTAACAGGTACGTTTTGTCTTGTTTAGTTTTCAAAGATCATTTTGTTCACTTCGTTCAAGCGACTTTATTATTATAACTCGTTGACCCAGTGAAGTCAATAACTTTTTTTAAGTTATTTTTTCGTTATCGCCTTGTTTAGCGGCAACGAATAATAATATACCACCTAGTAAATAATAGTGCAATAGTTTTTTTGAAGAAATACTAAGGAATTTAAAAAGAGCGGCATCCTTTCTATATGGAGAATACCGCTCTTCTTTATTAGCGTTGTCTCATTTGCGGGAATAACAGCACATCGCGAATAGAAGGGGCATTCGTCAGCAGCATAACCAGACGGTCGATACCGATGCCTAAACCTCCTGTTGGCGGCATACCGTATTCCAGAGCTTCAACAAAGTCTTCATCCATTAGATGAGCTTCATCATTACCGGCTTCACGCTCTTTTAATTGCGCTTCAAAGCGTTCTCTTTGATCAATAGGATCATTCAGCTCTGTAAACGCGTTGGCATGTTCACGGCCAACGATAAACAGCTCAAAACGGTCTGTAAAACGCGGGTCCTCAGGGTTTTTCTTAGCAAGAGGAGAAATTTCTACAGGATGCCCGTAAATAAACGTTGGCTGAATAAGCGTTTCTTCAATTTTTTGTTCGAAGAATTCGTTGATGATATGGCCTACTGTCATAGAGTCTTTAATTTCTACTTCATGTTCTTTTGCATATTCACGCGCCTGCTCAACAGTAACCTCTTCCCAGAAATCAACGCCAGTCGCTTCTTTGACTGCGTCAACCATATGGATTCTTTTCCACTCCGGTTTAAGGTCGATTTGCTCTTCCCCGTATTGAATCGTAGTTGTGCCAAGCACTTCTTGGGCGATATGAGCGACAAGGTTTTCAGTTAAGCTCATGATATCTTTATAGTCCGCATATGCTTCATATAACTCAATCATTGTAAATTCAGGGTTATGGCGTGTAGAGACTCCTTCGTTACGGAAAACACGGCCGATTTCATATACTTTTTCTAAACCGCCGACAATTAGACGTTTTAGGTGCAGTTCGATAGCAATACGCATATAGAGTGGAATGTCTAACGCGTTGTGGTGAGTGATAAACGGACGTGCAGAAGCTCCCCCAGGAATGCTGTGCATTGTAGGTGTTTCTACTTCTAAGTATCCATGATCATCAAGGTATCTTCTCATAGCTTGAATGATCTTGCTTCGTGTAATGAACGTATGTTTGCTGTCTGGGTTTACGATAAGATCCAGGTAGCGCTGACGGTAGCGCTGCTCAACGTCTTTTAAACCATGGTATTTGTCAGGAAGCGGACGAAGCGCTTTTGTCAGCAATTCAAAGGAAGTTGCTTTAACAGACAATTCGCCTACATTTGTTTTGAAGACTTTTCCGGTTACGCCGATAAGATCACCGAGGTCAGAAGACTTGAAGATTTCATATTGGTCGTCACCGACACTGTCTTTTCTTACGTAGATTTGGATTTGGCCTTCTAAATCCTGAAGATGGGCAAAGCCGGCTTTTCCTTTGCCGCGTTTTGTCATCATGCGGCCTGCGATTGTAACTTCAATCGCTTTTTCTTCTAACTCTTCTTTGGTTAGATCTTGATATGCCGAAATAACTTCTTGAGACTGATGAGTTCTTTCAAAACGTGCGCCGAATGGATCGATGCCGTTATCTCTCAGCTGATTCATTTTATCGCGTCTGACTTGCAGCTGATCATTCAATTCTTCATGGTTATGCTCTTCTTGACTCATTGTTATCACTCCATTACAGATATTGTTTCATGAAAAAAGCAGAAAAACTGCCAGCGTAAAACTAGCAGTGAGCAGCAAATAGAGGTGAGTATTATCCTACTTTTGCATTTTGAAGCTCTTTTGCCTCAACTTCAACCGTAAACGCATCTAAAAGCTGTACAAACTCTTCTCTCGTCTCGCAATGATTGATTTCATTACGAACGTTCGCATTGCCTTTCACGCCTTTCAGATACCATGCAGCATGCTTTCTCATTTCTCTTACCGCTACGTTTTCACCTTTTAAGTCAATCAGGCGGTCAAGATGCAGTTTGCATACGGCCATTTTTTCGCGTACTTGCGGCTCTTCTTTTAATTCACCTGTTTCAAGATACTGAACCGTACGGTAAATCATCCACGGATTGCCCAATGCAGCGCGTCCGATCATGACCCCGTCTACTCCTGTCTCATCGAGCATACGCTTAGCATCCTGCGGTGTCTTAACATCGCCGTTTCCGATAACCGGAATCGATACTGATTGTTTTACTTCTTTGATGATATCCCAGTTTGCCGTTCCTTCGTACATCTGCACTCTCGTACGGCCGTGAAGCGCAACTGCTTTACCGCCCGCACGTTCTACAGCCTGTGCATTTTTCACTGCGAAAATGTGGTCTTCATCCCAACCCATTCTCATTTTCACTGTAACTGGCTTATTAACAGCATCCACTACTGCAGAAACCATTTCGTAAATCTTATCAGGATCGAGAAGCCATTTGGCTCCCGCATCGCATTTTGTAATCTTCGGCACGGGACATCCCATGTTAATGTCAATGATATCAGCAGTTGTGTTTTGGTCTACAAACTTCGCCGCTTCCACAAGGGTTTCCTTTTTTCCTCCGAAAATTTGAAGGCTGAGTGGTTTCTCACGTTCATCGATATAAAGCATACCCATTGTTCTTGCATTGTTGTAAAGGATCGCTTTGTCACTGACCATTTCAGCGCATACCAATCCGGCTCCGAATTCCTTTACAGTCAATCTGAACGCAGAGTTGCAGACACCAGCCATAGGTGCGAGCACAACCCGGTTTTTCAATTGAATATCTCCGATTTTGAACAATTTTTCTCCTCCTTTCATTTGTTCTATTTTTCTGGCGGCGCCAATTCGTCCGCACTTATATTTAAAACATCTGCTGCATCTTGAATGATGGCAGCTGACGGCAATCGGTTTCCGCGTTCAATTTCGCCGAGAATAGAAACTGATATACCTAATGCTTTTGCAAATCCTTCTTGAGTATAACCTTTCAGCTTTCTGAATGCACGAATTCGTCTACCCCAGATTTCTGCTTCCATACTCTTACACCTTCTTGGTCTGTTTCGGCGCTTGTAGCCTCTTTTTCAACCTGCTGGCAAATTTCCGCAAGCGGCGCAAGGACAAACAAACGCTCATACATTCTCGGATGCGGAACAATTAGTTGCTCTGTTTCAATATTTTCACGATTAAATAACAAAATGTCAAGGTCTGCCGTCCGCGGCCCCCATCTTACTTCCCTTGTTCTGCCTAATTCATTTTCTATCTGCTGCGTCAGTTCAAGGAGTTCAAAAGGGTTCAATGATGTCTTGATTTCAACAGCCATATTCAAAAATTGAGCTTGATCTTCGTATCCGACCGGGTCAGTTTCGTAAATAGACGACACTTTAGTGACTGTCACCGCAGCATGCTGATGCAGTGAAGCCACTGCTTGCCTTAAATACGTTTCTCTATCTCCAATATTAGATCCAAGTGCAATATAAGCTATGTTGTTCATGACTTTTTTCTCGTAATTTCAATTGCTACTGATTTATAGTGTCCGGGAATTGGCGGGTCTGGCTTAATCACTTTTACCGTACATTGCTGAACAGGCTGAAATTTTTCGAGAACAGTGCCAGCAATACGTTCTGCCAGCGTTTCCACCAATTTTACAGGCTCCCCTTCCACGATATCTTTACATACGTGATAGAGTTCAGCATAGTTGATCGTTTGCTCAAGGTCGTCTGTTTGTCCAGCTTTGCTTAAATCCAGCTCAGCGGTTAAATCGACTTTAAACCGCTGGCCAAGTTTGTTTTCTTCTTTGAACACACCGTGATATCCGTAAAACTCCATACCTTCTACATAAACTTTATCCATGGTGCACCCCTCCCTTATTCAGCATCGCGTCCATCATTTTCGCCATTCTGGCAATTTGTTTTACATCATGGACCCTGACAATGTCACAGCCTTTTTGAATGCCGAGACACACAGTCGCGCCTGTGCCCTCAGCCCGCTCCTCAGGCGGAAGATCCAGAACACGTCCGATGAATCTTTTTCGGGAGGTTGCCAGAAGAACCGGATATCCCAGCCCGCTGAAAATCTCTAGTTTGTTCATCACTGCCAAGTTATCGTGATAGGTTTTCGCGAAACCGATACCGGGATCAA